>NZ_JBPULF010000005.1:0-246525 GCF_051550675.1 Paeniglutamicibacter selenitireducens
CGGCGCCCCCCCCCCCCCCCCCCCCCCGGGGGCGGGGGCCCCCCCCCCCCCCCCCGCCCGCCCCCCGCCGCCCCCCCCCCCCCCGCCCCCCCCCGCCCCCCCCCCCCCCCGCCCCCCCCCCCCCCGCCCGCCCCCCCCCCCCCCCCCCCCCCCCCCGGGGGGGCCGCCCCCAACCCCCCGTTTTTGGCCCCCGGCCCGCCTTCGCTTTGTGCGGCGTTGTCCGTTCGTGGGGAAACGTTCCCCCTGCGGCACCGGGTTCCCGCGGACCGTTCCGCGGGCCGTGGCTACTACCGCCGAAAACGCCTCCCACCACCGAATGTCCAAATGCTGGACACCATCGTCCATCTGGTGAACAATCGGCATAGAGTTGTTGTCTGCTTTATTCCACCAAGAGAATCTTGAGCCATGTCTACCAAGTCAGCGGTCACCGCACCGAAGGAGAACACGCGAGGACGCGTGCTGTTCGCCAGCCTCATCGGCACCACCATCGAGTTCTTCGATTTCTACGCCTACGCCACGGCGTCGGTGCTGGTCTTCCCCGCGCTCTTCTTCCCGAACGCGTCGAACGTGAACGCCATCCTTTCGTCGTTCGCGATCTTCGGTGTCGCCTTCGTGGCCCGCCCGGTCGGCTCGATCCTCTTCGGGCACTTCGGCGACAGAATTGGCCGCAAGGGCACCCTTGTCGCCTCGCTGCTGCTCATGGGCATCTCCACCTTCCTGATCGGCTTCCTGCCGGCGGCGCAGGGCCACTTCGTGGTGCTTGCCCCGCTGATGCTGGTGCTGCTGCGTTTCGCGCAGGGCCTGGCGCTGGGCGGCGAATGGTCGGGCGCGGCGCTGCTGGCCACCGAGAACGCCCCGGCCAACAAGCGCGCCATCTACGGCACCTTCCCGCAGCTGGGTGCCCCGATCGGCTTCATCGTCGCGAACCTGATCTTCGTGGTCCTGCAGACCACGCTGACCGAGGAGCAGTTCATGGCCTGGGGCTGGCGCGTGCCGTTCCTGCTCTCGGCCGTCATGGTGGCCGTGGGCCTGTGGGTCCGGCTGAAGCTCGTCGAGTCCGTCTCCTTCCAGAAGGTGCTCGACCAGAAGAAGGTCGCAAAGTCCCCGTTCAAGGTGACAATGCAGCACCACTGGCGCCCGGTGGTTGCCGGCACGTTCATCATGCTCGCCACGTACGTGCTCTTCTACCTGATGACCTCGTTCACGCTGGCCTACGGCACGGCCCCGGCCACCGTCGAGGCCGCGCGTGCCGCGGCCGAGGCCAAGGGCAAATCGTTCGACGCCGCCAGCTTCGTGCCGGGCCTGGGCATTGCGCGTCCCGAGTTCCTCACCATGCTCATCATCGGCGTCGTCTTCTTCGGCATCTTCACCGTGGTCTCCGGCCCGCTGGCCGAGAAGTTCGGCCGCCGCAAGTTCCTGATCTGGGTGACCGCCGGCATCCTGGTCTTCGGCCTGGCCTGGACCCTGATGTTCGGCCCGGGCAAGGGCGCGGCCATGGCCGGCCTGGTCATCGGCTTCACGCTGATGGGCCTGACCTTCGGCCCGATGGCCGCCTACCTGCCCGAGCTCTTCCCGTCGAACGTGCGCTACACCGGCTCGGCCGTCGCCTACAACATGTCCTCGGTGATCGGCGCGGCCCCCGCCTCGTTCGTGGCCATCGCCCTGTGGCAGTTCGGCGGCGGAAACACCGTGTGGGTTGGCGCGTACCTGGCCCTGGGCGCGGTGCTGACGCTTGTCGCACTGTTCCTGACCAAGGACACCACGAACGTCGACTTCGAGAACAACGTCTCCTAGCCCTTCCCGGTCCTTTGGGACCTGGGCCGGCCGACGTGGCCGGTTGGGCACCGCGGCGCCCGCACCCCACAGGGGGAGCGGGCGCCGCGGTGCTTAAGGCGGGACCCTGCGCCGGGCGCGGGAGGGCCGGAGCCGGGGGCCGGCCGCTACTCGCCGACGACCCCGTCGATGCACTCGCGCAGCAGGTCCGCATGGCCGTTGTGCCGGGAGTACTCCTCGATGAGGTGGGTGATGATCCAGCGCACCGAGACCTCCCCGTGGCGCCCGACGTCCACACGCAGCTCCAGCGGTTCCTGGACCAGCGCGGCGTCGCTGAACGCGGTCTCCGTGCGCCAGGCCTCCCACGAACGGTGCACCAGGGCCTCGGTCGCCTCCGGGTGATCGAAGTCCGTGTCGCGGCCGTCCTCGCGCCAGTACAGCGGTGCATCCGGCTGGCCCAGCAGGTTGGTCCTGACCCAGAAGCGCTCGACGTCCGTCAGGTGCCGCACCAGCCCCAGTAGCGAGAGCGTCGAGGGCGGCACGGAGCGCGCGGCCAGCGCCGTGTGGCCAAGCCCCGCGCACTTGGCCTCGAGTGTTTGCCGCTGGTAGGCCAGGAACCCCAGGAGCGTCTCGCGTTCGCTGCCGCATGCCGGGGGATCCGTGCGGGGATCCTGTTCGGCGGAGGCAAACATGGGTGTGCTCATGGGCCATAGCTTAGGCACACGACGGCCTGCCCGTGCAACGGTCCCGCGGCGGGATGCTGGTTAACGCGCAAAGGGACGGGCGGGCTCCCTGTGGGGGAAACCCGTCCATCCCTTTGCGCTCCGTGCCCGGGGGCACGGAAGGGCGTGCTACTCGCCGATCGAGGCCAGCACGGTCCCGGCCGAGACGGTGTCGCCGGCCACTGCTTCGAGCCCGGAGACGACGCCGGAGCAGTGCGCGGTCAGCGGCTGTTCCATCTTCATGGCCTCGAGGACCACAATCAGGTCTCCTTCGGACACGGTGTCGCCGTTGGCGACGGCAACCTTCACGATGGTGCCCTGCATGGGGGAGACGAGGTCGGCGCCGGAGGTGGCGGTGGTGGCGCCGCCGCGGGCCTCGCGCTTCTTCTTCTTGGACTTCGAGCCGTTGCCGGCCGCGGAGAACGAACCCAGCGATGCCGGAAGGACCACTTCGAGGCGCTTGCCGCCGACCTCGACGGTGATGGCGTTGCGTGCCGAATCCTCGGCAGCGGTGCCTGCCGTGGAGGGGTCCCAGGCAGGGATGTCGTTGGAGAACTCGGTTTCGATCCAGCGGGTGTGGACCGTGAACGGGCCCTCCTCCGGGGTGAATGCCGGGTCCGCCATGACCGCGCGGTGGAACGGCAGCACGGTCGGCATGCCCTCGATCTGGAATTCCTCCAGGGCACGGCGGGCGCGCTGGGCGGCCTGGGTACGGGTGGAACCGGTGATCACGAGCTTGGCGATCATCGAGTCGAAGTTGCCGGAGACGGTTTCCCCCTCCTCGACGCCGGAGTCAAGGCGGACACCGGGGCCGGTCGGCAGCTTCATGGCGGTGATGGTGCCCGGTGCCGGCATGAAGCCGCGTCCGGCGTCCTCGCCGTTGATGCGGAACTCGAAGGAGTGGCCGCGGATTTCCGGGTCGCCGTAGCCGAGCTCCTCGCCGCGGGCCAACCGGAACTGCTCGCGGACCAAGTCGATCCCGGTGACCTCCTCGGAGACGGTGTGCTCGACCTGCAGGCGGGTGTTGACCTCGAGGAAGGAGATCACGCCGTCCTGGCCCACGAGGAACTCGCAGGTGCCGGCGCCGACGTAGCCTGCCTCGAGCATGATCGCCTTGGAAGCCTCGTAGAGGCGTGCGTTCTGCGCGTCGCTCAGGAACGGGGCGGGGGCCTCCTCGACGAGCTTCTGGTTGCGGCGCTGCAGCGAACAGTCGCGGGTGGAAACCACCACGACGTTGCCGTGCGCGTCGGCAAGGCACTGGGTCTCCACGTGGCGCGGGGCATCCAGGAAGCGTTCGACGAAGCACTCGCCGCGGCCGAAGGCGGCGATGGCCTCGCGCACTGCGGATTCGTAGAGTTCGGGGATTTCCTCGCGGCTGCGGACCACCTTGATGCCGCGTCCGCCGCCGCCGTAGGCGGCCTTGATGGCCAGCGGCAGGCCGTGCGCGTCGGCGAAGGCCAGCACTTCCTCGGTGGACTCGACGGGGTCCTTGGTGCCGGGAACAAGCGGGGCGCCGACCTTTTCCGCCAGGTGGCGCGCCTGCACCTTGTCGCCCAGCTGGTCGATGGCGGCGGGGGAGGGGCCGATCCAGGTCAACCCGGCGTCGATGACGGCCTGGGCGAACATGGCGTTCTCGGCCAGGAAGCCGTAGCCGGGGTGGACGGCGTCTGCGCCGGAGCGCCGGGCCACGGCGATGATCTTCTCGATGTCCAGGTAGGACTCTGCCGCGGTGGAGCCGCCCAGCGAGTAGGCTTCATCGGCCAGGCGCGAGTGCAGTGCGTCGCGGTCGGGTTCGGCGTAGACGGCAACCGAACCGATGCCCTCGTCACGGGCTGCACGAATGATGCGTACTGCGATTTCTCCGCGGTTGGCGATGAGGACCTTGGTCAACTGACTCATGGCAGGGTTTTCTCCTTAAATGTGCTCTTGTGGAGCCTACCTGCCGTTGTGGGAAATACACCCACAAACCACCTTGTGTCGGACGGAAGTCGCGATTTTGTTGTAGGAACCCTACAAGTTGTGTCAGTTGCGTGCGTCGTTGCAGGTCCGGCCCGATCGGTGCGCCCGGCTACGGGTTGCCGCCCGCGATGGCGTTGAGTGCGGCCAGGTGCCGCGCCCACTTCTCGCGGCCCTCTGCCGTGAGGGAAAGCCAGGTGCGTGGACGCTTCCCGACAAAGCCCTTGCGGATCCGGACGATTCCCGCAGACTCCAGCGCGGAGGCTTGGCGGCTGAGCACGGAGTCTGATACCTGCAGGTGCTCGCGCACCGCGGCGAACTCGCTTTCCTCGGTTCGCGCGATGGCGGCCACCAGCGAGAACCGGACGGGGTGGGCGAGCTCGTTGCAGAGCTGGTGGCGGGCATGTTCCGGCTGGCTCATGCCCGCACCTCGCGCCAGGCGCCGATGACCGAATTCGCGGTGATGGCCGCTGAAACCGCAACGAAGAACCACAGCGAACCCGGGAAGAAGACCAGTCCTACGACGGTCCCCAGGGTCCACAAGCCGGCCCAGATCCCCATGAAGGCCATCCAGCGGCGGGTGAAACCGAACTTGGTGGTGCGCCCGTTTGCGAGCATGAATCCCATGAAAATTCCGAGCCACAGCAGCATGGCGAGCAGGGGGAGGGTGATGAGGGATTCGTCGAACTGCCCGACCATCCAGAAGGACAGCAGGCTCAGCGAGCTGATCGCCCCGAGGCCGAGCAGCATGGCGATGTGCGGCCAGCTGGCACCTGCGCGGGAGGCAGCGCCGAGCCGCCCTGCTTGCTCCAGCATCTCGCGGGCCGCCTGCGCCGAGGGGGCCGTGGGGTCCGGATTCATTGCGCTGCCCGCTTCGTGGCTGCAACATGGGTCGCGCTCCAGGTGGCGCCCAGGACGGCCGCGAGCGAGGAACTGATGGCCACCATCCCGGGCTGCCGGATGGCAAGCCCGAAGATGAACAGCCCCGCCATGCAGGCGATGCCCATGGCGAAGCCGATCCATGCGTAGCGTGTCCCGGTCCGGGAATTCCTGCTTTTCTCGTTCACTGCTGCCTCCTGGGTCGTTGATGGACTCAGCCTAGAAAGTACTTTCCAAAATAGCAAGTACTTTCCGGATATCGCTCCAGGATGCCCGGACCCGATGCGTGGCGGTCCAACGCGAAGGCGGCGTGCACCACGACGAAAATCGTGGCACACGCCGCCTTGAACCAGGCCTGTTTTGGCAGTCTCCCGGGGCCGGTCAGGCCCAGACATCGGTGATGGACAGCCCGGCCTCGTGCAGCAGCTCGCGCAGCGTGGAGACGTTCAGGCCGATGACGGTGTGCGGGTTGCCCTCGATGCCGCGGATGAACGCGGCCCCGCGGCCGTCGATGGTGAACGCGCCGGCGCACGGCAGCGGCTCGCCGGTGGCGACGTAGGCGGCGATCTCCTCCGCGGAGACCTTCTCGAAGTTGACAACCGTCGAGGAGACGGCGCCGATGGTGGCACCCGACCCGCCGTCCCCGTCGTCCTCGGAGCGGTTGTCGACAAGCCAGTGGCCGGTGTGCAGGATGCCCGACTTCCCGCTCATGGCCTCCCAGCGTTCGGTGGCGACCTGCGCGGTGTACGGCTTGCCGTAGGCAACGCCCTCGAACTCGAAGACCGAATCGCAGCCCAGCACCACGGCGCCGTCGGTGTCCTCCAGGCCCGCCACGTCCTCGGCCTTGGCCTTGGCCAGCAGCAGGGCCGTGTCGGCCGGGCCCAGCGCACCGAACCGCTCCGTGGCCGCCGCAAGCGCGGCGTCCTCGTCGACAGTGGAAACCTGCACGTCGAAGTCGATGCCCGCGTCCTTCAGGATCTTCGCGCGCCCGGGGGAGGCCGAGGCCAGCACCAGCAGGGGGAGTTCTTCCGGGCCGGCGCCTTCCCCGTGCGGCGCGTCGGACGGGTTGGCCATGTTGCTTGTCATCTCGCTCATGCATCCACCGTATCCCGGGCCGCGGGTCCCTGGGGATCCTGCGGGTGGCCGTAGCCTTCGTCCCCGGCCTGCCCTCCGGCGGCGTCGGCCTCCGCGAGCGCGGCGATCTTCGAGCCCTCCACGTCGACGTCGGGCAGGATGCGGTCCAGCCAGCGCGGGATGTACCAGGCGCGGTGGCCCAGCAGGTGCATGAGCGCGGGGGTCAGCGTCATGCGGACGATGAATGCGTCGAAGAGCACGCCGATGGCCAGCGAGAAGCCGATCGCCCGGATCATGCTCAGGTGCGAGAACACGAACCCGGCAAACACCGAGGTCATGATCAGTGCGGCGGCGGTGACCACGGGGGCCGAGTGGGCGAAGCCCGAGCGGACAGCGGCGCGGGCCGGCTGCCCGTGCGCGAACGACTCGCGCATGCCGGCCACCAGGAACACCTGGTAGTCCATGGCCAGCCCGAAGAGGATGCCGGTGAGCAGGATCGGCAGGAAGCTCATGATCGGGCCGGGCACGTTCACGTCGAACACCTCGCCCAGCCAACCGAACTGGTAGACGGCGACGGTCGCGCCGAACGCGGCAACCAACGAGAGCAGGAAGCCGGCGGTGGCCAGCAGCGGCACCACGACGGAGCGGAAGACCAGCAGCAGCAGGATCAGCGAGAGGCCCACGACGATGCCGATGTACAGCGGCAGCGCCTCGGCCAGCTTCTCGGAGACGTCCACCTGCGCGGCAACCTGCCCCGTCACGGCGATCTGCGCGCCCGTCGCGTCCTTGATGGCGCCGGCGGAATCGCGCAGCGTGTGCACCAGCGCCTCGGTCTCGGCGCTGGAGGGGCCGGCGACCGGGATGACCTGGATGGCCCCGAGCGTCAGCTCCTCGTTGGTCTGCACGGGGATCGCCGCGACAACGCCGGGGACCTGGCGCAGCTCGTCGGCGATGTCCAGGTTCGCGGTTTCCGCCCCGCGCTCGTCGAGCCCGGCCGGCAGGTCCGCGAGCACCAGCAGCGGGCCGTTGTAGCCTGCGCCGAACTTGTCGCTCATCTGCTCGTACGCCTTGTATGCGGCAGAGTCGACGGGTTCGGCGCTGCCGTCGGGCAGTGCCGTGCGCAGCTGCAGCGCGGGCAGGGCGACGATCGCGAGGACCGCGATGGACGCAATCGTGGCGATCCAGGGGCGGCGGGTGACGACGGCACCCCAGCCGCGGTTGCCCGCGTCGTTCGCCGGCGCCGCCTGGGCGGCGCCCGCAGCCTCGTGGCGCGCCCAGGCGCGCTTGGAGACAAGCCTGGTGCCGATGAAGCCCAGCAGCGCCGGGGTCAGGGTGATGGCGATCAGCACGGCCATCGCCACGGTGAACGCGGCGGAGAAGCCCAGGATGGCCAGGAACGGCAGGCCCGGGACGGCAAGCGCGGAGAGCGCGATGACCACGGTGAGGCCCGCGAACACCACGGCGTTGCCGCTGGTGCCGGTGGCCCGGGCGATCGACTCGCCCACCGGGATGCCCTCCAGCAGCTGCCGGCGGTGCCGGTGCACGATGAACAGCGAGTAGTCGATGCCCACCGCGAGCCCCAGCATCAGGGCCAGGGCGGGGGTGATGGAGGCCATCTCGATCACCGAGGACAGCGCCAGCGTCCCGCCGACGCCCGCCCCGACGCCGAGCACGGCCATCAGCAGCGGCAGCCCGGCGGCAACCAGGGTTCCGAGCATGATCAACAGCACCGTGGCCGCCACGGCCAGGCCGACGACCTCCGCGGCGCCGAAGAGCGAGGAAAGGTCCTGCAGGATCTCCTTGGAGAAGAGCACCTCGACGCCGGCGGCCTCCGGCCCGGCCGCGATGGACTTGATGTCCTCGCGCTGGTCGGTGGTCAGCGAATCGGTCTGGCCCTTGAAAGTCACGTGGGCGACGGCCGTCGACCCGTCCAGGGAGATGAAACGCATGCCCTCGGAGGCGCCGGCCTGGCGCGCGGCGAAGGCGAGCTCGGCCTCGCCGGTGGCGAGGTCCTTGGCGCCCTGCTCCAGCTTGGCCTCGGCCTCGGGGATCTGCGCTGCCTTCTCGTCGAGGGTCTTCTGGCCCTCGACGAGCTTCGCTTGGTTCTCGTCGATGGCCCGCTGCCCGGCGGCGAGCTTTGCGGCGTTGGCGTCGATCTCCGCCTGTCCAGCGCGCAGCTGGGCCCGGCCGTCGGCGACCTTGGCCGCGGCGGCATCCAGCGTGGCCCGGCTTGAGGCAAGTTCCTTGGCCCCGGCGTCGAGCTTCTTCTTGGCGGCCGGCAGCTTCGCGGCGCCGGCCTCCAGCTCCTTCTTCTTGGCGTCGAGGATCTTCTGGCCCGCGGCAAGTTCCTTGCTGCCTGCATCCAGCTGCTTCTTTGCGGCGTCGAGCTGCTGGAGCCCGGCGGTGGCTGCAGCAATGCCGTCCAGCGCGCCGTTGGCCTCGGTGACGCCGATTTCGGCCTTCTTCTGCTCGGCCTCGAGGGCGGTCAACTGTCCGGTGAGCACGTCCTGCTGCTGCCGGGCCGCCGCCTTGGCCTCCTCCGTGGCGGCGTCGTCGTCGAGCACCTGCTGCGCCTGGGTGATGCCGGCCTTGGCCTGTTCGATGAGCGTGGCGAGCTGGGCGAGCCCTGCCTGGGCGCTGGCCAGTCCGGCCTCGGCCTGCGCCTTGCCCTGGGCCAACCCCGCCTCGAATTCGGTGCGGGACTGCTCCTGCAGAATGTGCTGCATTCCCGCGTCGTACTTGGCCCGGCCGGCGGCGATGTCCTTTTCCCCGGCGTCGATCTTTGCCTGCGCCTTGGCGATTTCCTTGCGGCCGTCGGCGACCTTTGCGGCGCCGGCGCGGTACTGGCGGTTGCCCTCGTCCCACTGCTTTTGCCCGGCGGCCAGCTTGGCCTGCCCGTCGGCAAGCTGTGCCGCGCCGGCATTGAGTTCGGTCCGCGCGGCATCCAGCTTGGCCTGCCCTGCGGCAAGCTGCCGGCGGCCGTCGGCGACCTGCGCCTTGGCCTCACCGAGCTTGACCTTGCCGGAGTCCAGCTCCTCCTGGCCCTTTTCCAGGGCCACCTTGCCGTCGGCGAGCTGCTGCTTCCCGACGGCCAGCTGCTTGGCGGCGTCCTCGAGCTTGGCGCGGCCTTCCTCGAGCTGTGGCTGGGCGTCATCGAGCTGCTGCTGGAGCTCGAAGGGCTGCCTGACCTCGGTGACCTCGGACTGCCCGGCCAGGTCGTCGAGGGATCCGGCGATGGCGCGGTGCTGTGCCTGGGTCAGGGCCGTGCCGTCGGTGGTGCGGAAGACGATCGACCCGGTGCCGCCGGCGAGCTCCGGCATCTCGACCTTGAGCCGGTCCAGCGTGCGCTGGGTTTCGGTCCCCGGGATGGAGAAGGTGTTGGAGAGCTTACCCATGAAGGCGCCGGCACTGACGCCGATGAGCAACAGGACCACGGCCCAGATGCCGAGCACGGCCCAGCGCCGGCGGTAGGCCAGTGCGCCGAGTCGGTAGAGGAAGGAAGCCATGTCCTTAGGCCTTTCGGGGTTGGATGGCGCGTTGCCGGAGGGAAGGGAAGCCGTCGCGCAACTGGGCGATGGCGTCGGCAAGGAACGTGCGCAGCAATTGCGTGCTGTGCGCGTCCACGGGCCCGTCGAGGTGCCGCGACCACTGGGCGAAGGCCGCCTGGCCCGCCCCGACGATCGAGTGCGCCAGGACCGTCGCGGCCAGCTCGGTGCCCTGCGGGGCCCGGGCGGTGATGATTCCGGTGAGCTGTTCGGCGCAGGTGTTCCACGCCTCGAGGTGCATGCGCCCCACCTGCGGGTGTGCGGCGGCGTGCAGGTAGAGCATCGCCACGGGCTCCAGGTAGGCCGGTTCGACGAGGTGTTCGATGGATACCACTGCGGCGTCGAGGAGTTCCACGTCCGGGTCCAGTCCGTCGAGGGCGGCGACGGCGCGGTCAAGCAGTTGCCGGGTCGGCTCGTTGAGCGCCGCCTCGAGCGAGGTGAAGTAGTTGAAGAAGGTGCGGCGGGAGACCCCTGCCGCTTCGGCGACGGATTCGGCGGTCAGCGAGGCGAAGCCGCCGGTGTTCAACAGCTCGAATGCCGCATGGACTATCGCGTCGCGGGTGGCGGTCTTGTTCAGTTCACGCCTCGAGGGCGCAGTGGTGTCGGGGGAACTCACATTTCTACACTACGTGCAAACTTGCATGCCGTGCAATTTGAAGGTTGCTTCCCGATCGGGAACCGTTCCGGGTTTATGCACGCCGGCCCCTGCCGGTGGCCGGGAGGGCTCCCTTAAAGCAGGAAGACCGCACCGTGTCCCGCGTTCCCGGGAGGGGAAACGAGGGACACGATGCGGTCTTCCGTGCGGCAACTACATCCGCGGGGGTGTCAGCCCACCTGCACCTTTTCGGTGGAGGCTTCCTGTGCCGGCTCGGACTTCGAGGCCGTGGCGAAATCGTCGCTGAACGGATCGCCGTGGCGCGGTGCGTTGTACAGCTCCTCGTCCAGGATTCCCTCGCGCTTGGCGACGATGGTCGGAACCAGTGCCTGGCCGGCGACGTTGACGGCGGTGCGGCCCATGTCGAGGATCGGGTCGACGGCCAGGAGCAGTCCGACGCCGGCCAGCGGCAGGCCCACGGTGGAGAGCGTCAGGGTCAGCATGACCACGGCGCCGGTGGTGCCGGCGGTTGCGGCCGAGCCGAGCACCGAGACCAGGGCGATCAGCAGGTAGTCGGTCAGGCCCAGGTCGATGCCGAAGAACTGGGCGACGAAGATGGCGGAGATCGCCGGGTAGATCGCGGCGCAGCCGTCCATCTTGGTGGTGGCGCCCAGCGGCACGGCGAAGGACGCGTAGCCGGAGGGCACGCCGAGGTTGCGCTCGGTCACGCGCTGGGTCAGCGGCAGGGTACCGATCGAGGAACGCGAGACGAAGGCCAGCTGTACGGCCGGCCAGACGCCGGAGAAGTACTGCTTGACGCTCAGGCCGTGTGCGCGGACAAGCACCGGGTAGAAGGCGAAGAGCACCAGGGCCAGGCCGATGTAGATGGCCACGGAGAACTTGCCCAGGGCGCCGATGGTGTCCCAGCCGTAGGTGGCGACGGCGTTGCCGATCAGGCCGACGGTGCCCAGCGGTGCCAGGCGGATGATCCACCAGAGGATTTTCTGGATGACGGCAAGGGTTGCGGTGGAGAAGTCGAGGAACGGCCGGGCGGCGTCGCCGACCTTCAGCGCGGCGATACCCACGGTGACGGCGATGACGAGGACCTGCAGCACGTTGAAGTTCAGTGCGGTGGTCACGGCCCCGGCCTCGGAGATCTTCGAGGTGGCACCCAGTCCCAGGTAGTTCGACGGGATGAGCCCGATGAGGAAGGACCACCAGTCACCGGTGCGCCCGGTGTATTCCGCCGGCGCGGGCTGGCCGGTGCCGGCACCCGGGCGGAGGACGACGCCCAGCACGATGCCGATGACCACGGAAACCAGCGAGGTGATCCCGAACCACAGGATGGTCTGCCAGGCCAGGCGCGCCGCGTTGGTGACCTTGGCGAGGTTTGCGATGGACGCCACCACCGCAAAGAAGACGAGCGGAATGACTGCGGACTTCAGCAGGGAGACGTAGCTGGAGCCGATGACGGCCAGCGTGGCGCCCAGTCCGGTGGGGGTTTCCTCGGTGTGGCCGGTGTACTTTGCGAGCAAGCCGAGGCCGAGACCCAAGACCAGGGCAATGATGATTTGTGGGCCAAACGCGGTGGCCCAAGAGGGCAGACGGCGCTTTGGCGCGGAAGTTGATGTAGGCACCCCTCGAAGGTAGGTCGTGCAATTTACCAAAGAAAGCCAGTATTGAGAAGTATTACGAAACGCGGATTTGTTCCCGAACATTGCGTTGGTTTTGTGATTCTTTACACAACATCATGTCGCGGTGTTAAGCTTTAATTTCCGGCCACGAGGTTGGAACGCTACTTGTCGTGCCTTGTGATCAAGTGGTTTGGGGGAGCCTGGTTCGTTGGGCATTCGCAAGGATCGGGGTGGGACGCACATGGTTTGGGGCCGCGCGCAGAGCAGTGTCACCCGCAGCCGACTTGATGCCCTGCTGGAAAAAACCGTGAGGTCGCCCATCGCGATTGCCAGGGGGCCACGCGGTTCGGGCAAAAGCACGGCGGTTCGGGACTGGCTGGAGCGCCGTGATCCGCAGGCGACAACCTGGAGCTGGATCAACCTTCCCAAGCTCGACAAGGAATTGTCCCTCGAATCCTCGGGGCAGGGAGCGGGCGGTGTCGCGTCGATGCCGCCTGACGCCGAGGACCTGGATCATCTGCGCCTCGCACGCGTCCGCCGGATGTTCGACCAAGCCGCCACACCCGAGTCCCACCTGCTGGTGCTTGACGCGTTTTCCACGCGCCACGAGGCGGGGCTCATGGCCTGGCTGGAAGTGAATGCCGAACGGCATCCGGGTCGTCGCGTGCTTATCATCACCCACGAGTTCCTGGTGGTCGAACGCCGCAGGACCCTGGCAGATTTCGACGTCTCCGTGCTTCCTCCGCACGAATTCGCCTTCACCATCGAGGAAACCGCTTTGTATCTCGAAGGGACGCGGTTGGCGGAGTTCGCGGCGGAGCTTGCTGAGGAGACTTGCGGGTCCGTAGCGCTGCTTCGGTTGGCGAAGCTTCGGGCGGACAGCCTCGACGCACCCAGGTCCTTTGGCGGCACATTCCCGCCTGACCGGCACAGCAACCATGGTTCGCCGCTGCGTCCCGACCATGGAAAGTTTGATCCGGAGACCCGCGCCGTCGTGGACACTGTTTTGGCCGCGATCCGCCGAGATGTGTTGCTTTTGATCCAAAGCGAGGACCTGGAACCGGAACGGCTGGAATTCTTTGCTGCGATGTCAGTTCCCTCGCTCGTGGACGAATCCATCGCATCCGAGCTGTATCCCGAGGCGCAGACCGCGTGGATCAGCGACCTGGAATCGAGGGGACTGGCCTACCGGACTTCCAGAAATCCGGAGCGGGAACTTCGAATCAATCCCGTCTTCCGCAGGGTCCTCCAGGACACCTACCTTGCTCCGGATCCCGAGCGGCTCCGTGACCTGAATGAGCGTTGCGCGCGCTTTGAAATTGCCAACGGGTCGTCGTACCGGGCCTTGCGCCACTCGCTCGAAGCGGCCAATTACGCGCTGGCATCGGAAATCCTGCGCACTCGTGCCGACGAGTACGTCGATGGGGAGCTGGGCCGGCGCGGATGCCTGCTGCTGGACAAACTTCCCATGACGGTGCTCGCCAAATACCCGATGCTCTCGGCGTGCCTTGCCATCGCCTACAGCGCCACGGGCAAATTCAAGTTCAAGACCCTTGAGCTGTTGGCCCTGGCCGCCACGGGCGCACGCACGGTGGCCAGGAAGGGGCCGGCCGCGGACAAGCTGGTCATGCTGATGATCGAGTCCGTCGCCATGCGGCTGAGTGGATTCGGCGACCGGGCGGCACGCGCGGCGAGGGCCGGAATCGCACTTTACCGGGAGATGGGCCCCGCTGATCGAGACGAAATTGGGCCCTTCGAGGGAGCGATCCTGGTGCAGTTCGCCCTGGCATTCCATAGTGTCCTGCTGCACCACGAGGCCCTGGAGGTCGTTGAGCTCGCTGTGGCGGTGGACCGCCGGCACGACCGGAGCGAAAGCGACAAGTACGCCGGAACGGTCCGTGCCTACCTGTATGCGCTCAGGGGGGACATCCGACTGGCCCAGGCGGAACTGCTGGATTCCCGCCCCGAACATTGGTCAAACCCTGCTGCCAATGCGTATTTTGCCTCCCCTTTCAGGCTTGCGTCGTTCATTTGCGCCCTCGAGGAGCAGCGCTTCGACCAGGCCGCGGAATGGATGGAACTGCTCGGCATCGACTTGGGCGGGAACGAGTTCTGGCCGGCGATCCGGTTGGCTGAATCCGTCCTCGCGATAGTCAACGGCGAGAGCACGGCATCCTTCGTCCGGATGCAGAACTACCTCATGAGGGAACGCGAGCAACCCATCGCCCAGAAGTTCGGACGGCAAATGCTTGCCGAGGCCTCGAGCCTCTTGAACCTGGCCGCCGGCGATGCGGGCGCGGCACATCGGATGACCGCCAAGTCCACGAACCCCGTGGCAAAGCGTCTGCTTCAGGCGCGCATCCGCTTGGCCGAAGGGGATGCGGCCGAAGTGCTGAGGTTGTGTGCAATCATCGGTACCCCGGTCTCGCCGAGGCCGCGCTTTGAGCAAGCGGTCCTGGTGCTTGCCGCGACGTTGCAACAAAAAAACCAACAGGCCATCGGCGGCGCCATGCGCCTTGTCGCGGCGCTGAGCGAGGAATGCGGGTTGGGCCTTGCCTTGAACCTGTTGCCGGCACCGGATCTCGAACGGGTACTCGGCCAGGCGCGAAGCATGGGTGTGCAACTTGTGGTCGATGAAAATGTTGTCTCGAACATCCCGGGCGGGCTCGGCCGTGTGGTGCTGAGCGAGCGCGAGCTTGCGGTCCTTGCCGAGCTTGCCACCACAGGGAGCGTCGCCGAAATCGCCGAGAGGCAGTTCGTCTCGGTCAACACCGTCAAGAGCCAGCTCCGGAGCGTGTACCGCAAGCTGGGCGTATCCGAGCGCGCCGCCGCCATCGAAGTTGCGCGGGTCCAGGGACTCTTGGTGCTCCAGGAACACTACGACGAGGGATAGCCTCACGTAGTCGTGCCCGGACCGGGCACTGCCATGGTGCCTCGAATGCGAGGAGTCGATTCCACCATGATCTAACCCGGAATCTTTCCCCAACTGCCGGTGCAGCCCCCAAGCTTGCACTAGCGCACCACTGCGATCGTTTCCCCAAACGGCTTTCGCTTTATTGCCTGAAGTGGAGTTTCCCGGAGACCCGGGCCGTGGTCACTTCAGGTTATTTCGCAGTGATAGATATAACTATCTCAAGAGATCCACGGCACTAGAAGCGTTTGACGGACTATTCACCCTGTCGTTCACCCTCATGCCGACTCATTCCGAATTTCCGTTGCGCGGACCCCGAAATCCCCGCCACGGAACGCTTTTTGCGGCCCGTCACCCGGTGCCGCCGGCCCGGGATGAGCCGGTGGCCCGGTGGCCGCCGGCATCGCGGATGGCCATGCGCGGCGTGTGGCGAAGGCGCTCTTTTGCCATGTCATTGGGCATTCATGTGCGATGCTCGGCAATCGTTCGGGAAGGCCGGGGCGCGGCCGTGGGGTGCGAACCGGGCCGGGTGCATTCAGGCACGGGAGAGGCCCGCGTTCCCCCTTATCTATCGAAGGGAGAAAGCGGGCCTCGTTCGCGGAAGGGCGGTGCCCGCTAGCCCAGCAGCGCGCGGCGCAGGGTGTCCAGCCCGACGGAGCCGACGTTGAGCGCTTGGGAGTGGAACGCCTTCAAGTCGAAGTCGGCGCCCGCACGCGCGGAGCGCTCATCGCGGATCTGCTCCCACAGGCGCTGGCCGACCTTGTAGGCAGGGGCTTGCCCGGGCCAGCCGAGGTAGCGGGTGAATTCGAACTGGAGCTGGCCCGCGGAGATGTCCAGGTTCTTTTCAAGGAAGGCGAAGCCGCTCTCCGAATCCCAGATGCCGTTGCCCCAGGCCTCCGGGATCTCCAGCTCGAGGTGCACGCCGATGTCGAAGACGACGCGGGCCGCACGCATGCGCTGGGCATCGAGCATGCCCATGTAGTCTCCCGGGTCCGAGAGGAAACCGAGATCGAACATGAGGCGTTCGGCGTACAGGGCCCAGCCTTCGCCGTGCCCGGAAACCCAGCACGCGTGGCGGCGCCAGTCGTTGAGTGTCTCGCGTGCCAGCACCGCGGTGGCGACCTGCAGGTGGTGGCCGGGAACGCCCTCGTGATAGACGGTGGTCAGCTCGGCCCACGTGGTGAACTTGTCCTCACCAACCGGAACGGACCACCACATGCGGCCCGGGCGCGAGAAGTCCTCTGAGGGGCCGGTGTAGTAGATGCCGCCCTCCTGGGTGGGGGCGATCATGCACTGGATCTGGTCCATCGGTGCGGGGATGTCGAAGTGGGTGCCGGCGAGTGCCTTGATGGCGGCATCCGACTTCTCCTGCATCCAGGCCTGCAAGGCGTCGGTCCCGTTGAGCTGGCGGGTCGGGTCCTCGTTGAGGATCGCTTTGGCCTCCGCGATGGAGGCCCCGGGGGAGACCAGTCGGGCCACGCGTTCCTGCTCGGCGATGATGTTCGCGAGTTCCTGCACGCCCCAGGCGTAGGTTTCTTCCAGGTCGACCGTGGCACCCAGGAAGCGCCGGGACATCAGCGAGTAGTATTCCCTGCCAACGGCGTCCTTCTCGGGGGCCAGCGGCAGCAGCTCGGTTTCCAGCACGTCGGCCAGGGCAAGGTAGGCGGCGTTGGCCCGCTGCGCGCCGGAAGCCAGGCGCTCGCCGAGATCGGGGGCGGCGGCGGTCCCGGCAGCGGCCAGGGTGTCGAAGAAGCCGCCGGACTTTGCGTAGTCTCGGGCCTGGGTGGTGACGATCTTGACCTGGCGCACGGCCGAAACCAGTCCGCGGGCAGCCGAATCGCGCAGCGAGGCGATGTAGCCGTCCACGGCGGCCGGCAGGTTGTGCATGCGTTCGGCGATGAATGCGAAGTCGACGGTGGTTTCCTGCGGCATCAAATCGAAGATGGCGCGGATGTCCTGGGCGGGCGAGGCGATGTTGTTCAGCTCGGTGCGGTGGGTCTGGGCGATCTCGATCTCCAGTCCGAGGCGCTCGCGCATGGCGTCGAGGGTGATCTCGTCGACGGCGTCCTGGGGCTCCAGGGATTCGAGGGCGTCGAGGGCCGCACGTGCGGCCTGGACCTGTGCCTCGGTTCCCGCGGGTGAGTAGTCGGAGTACGCAGCCTCGCTGCCGGGCAGGCCAAGGGAAGTGGCGAACTCGGGGGAGAGCTCGAGGAGCTTCTTGAAGTAGTCGGTGGCTACGGCGTCGATGGCGCTGGCTGCGCGAGTGGCTGTGGTGTTCGTCATACCTACAGCCTAAGGGCATGTGAAGTTGTTGTTGAAGATTATTTCCTGCGGGTTCCCCGGTTCGGGTTCTCCGGAGGGGCGGCGGGCACGAAAACGGCGGCGGGCCGAGGTGAAGCGCGCGGGGCGTTCTACCTCGGCCCGCCGCCGTAAGGATGTTGCGCCTTGCGGGAGCGGCAGTGGGTCAGCGTCGGCCCGAACGCCAGGGTTGCGGAGCCGCGGCAAGCAGGCGCCGGCGCTGCATGCGGTTGCGGCGCGCGTTGCCGGTGCGGGTCTCGGGTTCCGGCGTCGAGGATGCTGCCTGCATGGCTGCGACAACCGCGGTGACTGCGGCGATTTCCTCCGCGTTCGGGGCGCCGTGCGTGAAGCTCAGCGTGGTGCCGGCAGGTTCGGCCGCCGGGTCCTGGTGGCCGGTCACAGCGGGATGTTCCCGTGCTTCTTGGCCGGCAGCGCCGCGTGCTTGTCGCGGGTGGCGCGCAGTCCGCGCACGATCTGCAGGCGGGTGTCGCTCGGTGCGATGACCGCGTCGACGTAGCCGAGCTCGGCGGCCTGGTACGGGTTGAGCAGCTCGGCCTCGTAGCCTTCGATGATGGCGGTGCGGCGTGCCTCCACGTCGCCGCCCTCCGCCGCCACGGCGGCAAGGTCGCGGCGGTAGAGGATGTTCACGGCGCCCTGGGCGCCCATGACGCCGATCTGCGCCGTCGGCCAGGCCAGGTTGATGTCCGCGCCGAGCTTCTTGGAGCCCATCACGATGTAGGCTCCGCCGTAGGCCTTGCGGGTGATCACGGTCAGCTTGGGCACCGTGGCCTCGGCGTACGCGTAGAGCAGCTTGGCTCCGCGGCGGATGATGCCCTGGAACTCCTGGTCCTTGCCCGGCAGGAAGCCCGGGACGTCCACCAGGGTGAGGATCGGGATGTTGAAGGCGTCGCAGTGGCGCACGAAGCGCGCGGCCTTCTCCGAGGCGGCGATGTCCAGCGTGCCGGCGAACTGCATCGGCTGGTTGGCGACGATGCCGATCGTCGAGCCCTCGACGCGGGCGTAGCCGATCATCACGTTCGGCGCGTACAGCGACTGCATCTCCAGGAAGATGCCGTCGTCGACGATGTGCTCGATGACCTTGCGCATGTCGTACGGCTGGTTGGCCGAGTCCGGGATCAGCGTGTCGAGTTCGAGGTCCTCGGCGGTGAGCTCGTGTTCCTCGTCGAACTCCATGGACGGGGCCTCGGAGATGTTGTTCGAGGGCAGGAACTCCAGCAGTTCCTTGCAGAACTCGATGGCGTCCTGCTCGTCGGTGGCCAGGTAGGTGGCGGTGCCGGTTGTCGCATTGTGCTGGCGCGCACCGCCCAGGGTCTCCATGTCCACCTCCTCGCCGGTGACGGTCTTGATCACGTCGGGGCCGGTGATGAACATGTGGCTGGTCTTGTCGACCATGATCACGTAGTCGGTCAGTGCGGGGGAGTACGCGGCGCCGCCGGCGCAGGGGCCCATGATCAGGGAGATCTGCGGGACGACGCCCGAGGCGTGCACGTTGTTGCGGAAGATGTCCGCGAACATGGCAAGCGAGGCCACGCCCTCCTGGATGCGTGCGCCGCCGCCGTCGTTGATGCCGATGACGGGGCAGCCGTTGCGCAGCGCGAATTCCTGCACCTTGACGATCTTCTCGCCGTTGACCTGGGAGAGCGAGCCGCCGTAGACGGTGAAGTCCTGCGAGTAGACGGCGACCTGGCGGCCGTCGACGGTGCCGTAGCCGGAGACCACGCCGTCACCCAGTGGCCGCTTCTTTTCCATGCCGAAGGCGTTGGAGCGGTGCACGGCCAGGGCGTCGAACTCGATGAACGAGCCCTCGTCGAGCAGCATGTCGATGCGCTCGCGGGCCGTGTGCTTGCCGCGTGCATGCTGCTTCTCGATGGCGTCCTGCCCGGAGGGGGCCTGCGCAAGGGCCTCACGGCGGCGGAACTCGGCGATCTTGCCGGCCGTGGTCGACAGGTCGATCGATTCCGTGAGGTCTTCGATGCGGCTCTGGGTCATCCCGGGGCTCCCTTGGGGTAGTTGCGTAGTAGGAAAGGCACAATAACTATGCCACCTCGGCCAGTCTAGTGAGGGTTTGGATCGATTTGTGTGTAGGAACCCTACAAAGTCGCTCCGTGTTGGGCGCCGGGTTGGCCATAAAACAAGTTACTGACGGGTAGCTTATGGACGCGGGGTGCCGTAACGTGTGTCACATGAGTGAACCACGACGCGACACCATCGCCGCCAATGCGCGACCACTGAACGGCAAGACCATCCTGATGAGCGGGGGCAGCCGCGGAATCGGCCTGGCCATCGCCCTGCGCGCGGCGGCCGAGGGGGCCAACGTGGCGATCATGGCCAAGACCGGCACGGCCCACGCCTCCCTTGAGGGAACGGTGCACACCGCCGCCGCGCAGATCGAGGCGGCCGGGGGTTCGGCGCTGGCCATCGTGGGCGACGTGCGCAACGACGAGGACGTACTTGGCGCCGTGGCGCAGACCGTCGAACGCTTCGGGGGGATCGACGCGGTGGTCAACAACGCCTCGGCCATCGACCTCTCCAAGACTGACGACGTCTCGATGAAGAAGTACGACCTGATGATGGACATCAACGTGCGCGGCACCTTCCTGCTCTCCAAGGCCGCGCTGCCGCACCTGCGCGCCAGCGACAACGGGCACATCCTCACCCTCTCCCCGCCGCTGAACCTCGACCCGAAGTGGGCCGGCGCGCACCTGGCGTACACCATGGCCAAGTACGGCATGTCGCTGACGACCCTGGGCCTGGCCGAGGAGCTGCGCGGCGCGGGCATCGGCGTGAACTCGCTGTGGCCCGCCACCCTGATCGACACCGCGGCCATCCGCAACATGCCCGGCGGGGAGCAGCTGGTGAAGGCCGCGCGGTCCGCGGACATCGTCGCCGACGCGGCCCACGCGATCCTCACCTCCCCGGCGTCGGGATGCAGCGGAAACTTCTTCACCGACGAGGAGGTGCTCTCCGCGGCCGGCGTTACCGACCTGGGCGGCTACTCCCTGGGGGCGCCGGCCGACCGGCTGGTCCCCGACATCTTCCTCTGAGGTCCGTGACGGCAGGCCGGGGGTGCCCGGGCGCCCGCGGGTGGCTAGGCTTGTGGCCATGAGCCCCGAACCAGCACCCGCCCAGCGCCCGCCCCTCGACGAAGCCCGGCTGCGGGAAACCATGAAAGGCCTGGGCATGGGGGAACTGCGGATCAGCCAGTCCACGGGATCCACCAACGACGACCTGGTGGCGCGTGCCCGTGACGGGCGGCTGCCGCACCTGAGCGTCGAGACCACCGAGCACCAGGTCGCCGGGCACGGCAGGCTCGGCCGCGGATGGGAAACCCCGGAGCGCAGCGCCCTGGCCATCAGCATCCACTTCCGGCCCGATCCGGGTTTCGACCCCGCCGGCCTGCCCTGGCTCTCGATGCTCTGCGCCACGGCGATGGTGCAGGCGCTGTCCGAACGGGCCGGCCTTGCCGCCGGGCTGAAGTGGCCCAACGACGTGGTCGCCGGCGGGCACAAGCTCTGCGGCGTGCTGGCCCAGCTGGTGCCCACGGCCGGAGGGCCGGCAGTGGTGGTCGGGGCCGGGCTGAACGTCAGCCAGGAGCGTGCCGAGCTTCCGGTGGCGACGGCCTCAAGCGTCGCCCTGCTGGGGGGACGCACCACCGACCGGACCGAGCTGATGGTTGCCTACCTTCAACGGGTCGCCGAACTCCACTCCGGATTCGCCGCGGTGCACGGGAATGCGGAGGCGCCCGGCCCCGGGCAGAGGGTCTCCCTGAGGCGGGCCATCGCCGCGCACATGGTGAGCATCGGCCACGAGGTCGACGCCCACCTTCCCGACGGCACGGTGCTGCGCGGGACGGCCGAGGACCTGGGCCCGGAGGGGGCGCTGCTGCTGCGAGACGGCACCGGGGCGCTGCACCACGTGCTGGCGGCGGACGTGTTCCACCTTCGCCGCAGCGACGGCAGCTACGCCTGAGCGGGCCGCGGAACACGTGCCGATCCGGGGGATCCTGGCCTAAGCGTGGGTGCACTGGCTCTACGATGGAAGGGTAGGGATAGACCGGCACACACCACCGGTGTGGCGCCGAAGGAGCAGGACGTGAAGCTGATACTGGAAATGCGCGAACGCGTGATCGTGAAGACGCGGGCGCATCCCCGTGCCCTGCGCGGTGCACTGCTGCGGTTTTTCATCCTGCTGGCGGGCACCAGCTTCCTGGCCGGGCTGCTGGTCCGCACCGACCTGCCGGACTGGGCCGCCGAGGCCAGCCCGCTGTTGCTCGCCCTGCTCGGCGTCACGTTCTGCGTGTTGCTGGTCGTCTGGTGCCTGCGCCCGCTGGCGCGCTGGGCCGGCAGTTACACCTACCTGACCACCGAGCGGATCGTGACAAAGCGCGGCCGCTCCGCCGCCGGCCAGCGCTCCATAGGCCTCTACGCCATCCACGACCTCGTGGCGGTGACCGGCAAGCGCGCCCCGTACCAGGCCCCGGGAACGCTGCAGGTCGTGCTGGCCCACCAACGGATCGACATCCCCAACATGCCGGCGGTGCAGCGAATGCGGGAGCTCGGCATCGGGGCGATCACGGCACTGCCACACTTCCCCCGGGTTGATGGTGTAAACATGGAAGAGCGCGTTGAACCGGACCAGCCAACGCACCCACGGCAAACAGATTGGACTGAGCATGAGTGAGCGGTCGCAGGCGACGGGTTCCCAGCCCGTTGCACCCACCGCTGCCCGCGATGCGGCACGTGCCCAGGCCATGCGCCAGCCGAGCGATGTCGATGACCTCGGCGGCATCCAGGCCCGGGAGCCAGAGGCCGCCAAGGACGAGGCGGCGCTCGCCGACCCCATCGCCGACCTCGCCGCGGCCATGAAGAGCCCCGAACAGGTCGACCAGACGACGCCCGCCTCCGCGCGCGACGCCGTGCGGGAGCTCGAACGCCGTCTGCTGGGCGCCGAACGCACCATGAAGCGGCGCGAGGTCGCGGCCGAGGCCGGCGTCTCGCTGCTCTCCGCACGCAAGATCTGGCGCGCCCTGGGTTTCCCAAACCTCGGGGACGAGGAGGTCTTCTTCACCGAGGTCGACGAACGGGCCCTGGAGCTGATGCTCGGGATGGTCCGCGACGGCACGCTGACCGAGGAAACCGCGATCTCGCTGACCCGGTCCATCGGCCAAATGACCGACCGCATGGTGGTCTGGCAGGTCGAAGCACTGGTCGAGGACATGGTGCAGAACCAGAAGATGAGCGACCCCGAGGCGCGGCGGAACCTGGTGAACCTGCTCCCGGAGTTGATCGACCCCATCGAACACATGCTGGTGTACTCGTGGCGGCGGCAACTCAACGCCGCGGTGCACCGCCTGGCCGTGCGCGCCGAAACCGGGCTCGCCGCCTCCGCCGAGGGCCGCGACGGCTCCGAGGACGACATCTCGCTGCCGCTGGCCCGCGCCGTGGGTTTCGCGGACCTCGTCTCCTACACCTCGCTCTCGCGCCGCATGAACGAGCGCACGCTGGCCCAGCTGGTGCAGCGCTTCGAGTCGAAGTGCGCGGAGATCATCTCCGTGGGCGGCGGCCGGCTTGTCAAGACCATCGGCGACGAGGTGCTCTTCGTGGCCGAGACCCCGCAGGCCGGCGCGCTGATCTCGCTGGCCATGTCCCGCGAATTCGCTGCCGACGAGCTGCTGCCCAACACCCGCGTCTCGCTGGTCTGGGGCCGCGTGCTCTCCCGGCTGGGCGACATCTACGGGCCCACCGTGAACCTCGCGGCGCGGCTGACCTCGCTGGCCGAGCCCGGCACGGTGCTCACCGACGAACTCACCGCCTCGACGCTGGCCGGCGACGACAGGTTTGTCCTGCACCCGCAGGAGACAACGGCCGTGCGCGGCTTCGGAGACATCAATCCGGTGCGCCTGGCCCCGGGAACCGGGACGGGACTGGTGCTGGACTGAGATGCACACGCACATGGGCGGGATCCACGGGGCGGCACTGACCGACATCGGCCTGCGGCGCGCCGTCAACGAGGACGCGGTGCTCAGCGCCGGCAGCATCTTCGCCGTGGCCGACGGCATGGGCGGCCACGAGGCCGGCGACCTGGCCTCGCGGTTGTGCATCGAGACCCTCGAACAGCTGGCCGTCGACCCGGAGCAGGCGGGGCCCGCCGGGCTGCCGCATGCGCAGGCCGTGCTGGCGCAGGTCGAACGGGCCGATGCGATGATCCGCGCGGCCATCGGCTCCCGCGGCGGCACCACCCTCTGCGCGCTGGCCCTTGTCAGCTGCGAACCCGGAGGCACCACCTGGCCCCAGGAGCCGCCCTCGGCCGCCACCACGCTCCAGCTGCCGGTCCAGCCCGGTTCCGCAGCGGCCCCGGGCCCGGGGACCTCCGCGGCCCGCTACCTCGACGCCGTCGAAGAGGCGCACGTGCACCCCGCGGACGCCGTGTTCCGCCACGGGCAGGTGGACGACGCAGGGCAAGACACCGCGAAAGACACCGGGGAACCCGACCCGACCACCGATGTGCTGCCCTACACGCCGGCGCCCGGCGCCGGAACCCCCGCGGTGACGCGGCTTGGCGATCCGGGGTCCGGGCAGCAGGCCGGCCCGGCACCGCACGCGGACGCGGCGGCGGACAGTGCTGCGGACGCGGGTCCCGGCACCGGCCAGGACGCCGGGGTCCGGCTGATGCTGCTGAACGTCGGCGACTCCCGGGGCTACCGCCTGCGCGGGGGCAAGCTGACGCAGCTGACCCTCGACCACTCGGCCGTGCAGGAGCTCATCGACGCCGGGACCATCACCGAGGCAGAGGCCCGCATCCACCCGCAGCGCAACCTGATCACCCGCGCCCTGGGCGCCGGGGGCAACTCCGTGCCCGACTCGCAGTTCCACGAGCTGGTGGAGGGGGACCGCTACCTGCTGTGCAGCGACGGGCTGACCGGCGAGGTGGACCCGGCCCGCATCGAGCACATCCTCAACCGGGTCCCGGACCGTGCCGAGGCCATGACCCGGCTCGTGGACGCGGCCCTGGCCAGCGGCGGCCGGGACAACATCTCGGTCGTCGTCATCGATGTGTCGGGGCCGACCCGGGGCGACTGACCCTCCGGCCTCATCCCGCCCGGCCCCATCGTGGGGCAAAATGGGAGGGTGAGCCACCAAGAAGCGACCCAGCCCGCACCAACGACCCAGCTGCCAGAGACGTTCCCGGGTGCCGACCCGGCCGGCGAGGTGCTTCCCAGCGAGGCCCTGCGCGCCGAGTACCAGGCCCTCATCGACCAGGTCCGCACGCACCGCGCCGCCTACTACAACGACGACGCGCCGCTGATTTCCGACGCGGAGTTCGACGTCCTGTACTCGCGGCTCGAAGTGCTCGAGGCGCAGCACCCCGCCATCGTCGCCAACGACTCGCCGACCCAGGAGGTCGGCGGCGAGGTCTCCGCCGCCTTCACCCCCGTCGAGCACCTCTCGCGCATGTACTCCCTGGAGGACGTGTTCTCGCTGGAGGAGGTCATTGCCTGGGGCGAGAAGACCATGGCCAACGCGGCGCTGCGTGCTGCAGGGCACCGGCTGCGCTGGCTCTGCGAGGTCAAGATCGATGGCCTGGCGGTGAACCTGCTCTACCGCAACGGCAAGCTGGTGCGCGCCGCCACCCGCGGGGACGGCACCACCGGCGAGGACGTCACCCACAACGTGCTGACCATCAAGGAAATCCCGACCCAGCTCACGGGAACGGACTGGCCGGAGGAGGTGGAGGTTCGCGGGGAGATCTTCATCCCCTCGGCCGACTTCGCCGCCTACAACGAGGCGCTGATCGAGGCAGGCAAGGCCCCGCTGGCCAACCCGCGCAACGCGGCGGCCGGTTCCATCCGGCAGAAGGACCCGGCGGAAACCGCCAAGCGCCCGCTGAAGATGTTCGTGCACGGACTGGGCGTGCGCGCCGGTCTGGAGGCCGCGACCCAGTCCGAAACCTACGCGCTGATGGCCTCCTGGGGCCTGCCGGTCTCCCCGTACTCCAAGGTCGTCGACACGCTCGACGAGGTGCTGGAATTCATCGCCGCCAACGGCGAACACCGCCACGACCTGCTGCACGAGATCGACGGCATCGTGGTGAAGACCGACGCGTTCGAGATCCAGCGCAACCTGGGCTTCACCTCCCGCGTGCCGCGCTGGGCCGTGGCCTACAAGTACCCGCCGGAGGAGGTCAACACCAAGCTGCTGGACATCCAGGTGCAAGTGGGCCGCACCGGCCGGGTCACCCCGTTCGGCATCATGGCACCGGTCAAAGTCGCCGGCTCCACCGTGGAGCGCGCCACGCTGCACAACCAGGACGTCGTCAAGGCCAAGGGCGTGCTGATCGGGGACACCGTGATCCTGCGCAAGGCAGGCGACGTGATCCCGGAGATCGTCGGCCCGGTCCTGGCGCTGCGCGACGGCAGCGAACGCGAGTTCGTCATGCCCGCCACCTGCCCCTCCTGCGGCGAGCCGCTGGCCCCGGCCAAGGAGGGCGACGTGGACATCCGCTGCCTGAACGCCGAGTCCTGCCCGGTCCAGCTGACCGAGCGCGTCGCCCATCTGGGCGGGCGCGGCGCCTTCGACATCGAGGCGCTGGGCTACGAGGCCGCGCAGGCGCTGACCGTCGGCCCCGGCCCGGACCCTGCACAGAACGGCGGGGTGATAGCCCCGGCCGGCCCCGGCCCGATCACCAGCGAGTCGCAGGTCTTCGCGCTGGCGGAAAGCTACCCGGACCCGGCCCTGCGCGAGGCGCTGGCCGGGGTCAACGTGTGGCGCGAGATCCGTTCCAAGGGCGCGGGCACCGGCAAGTTCCAGCTGGTCCCCTACTTCTACACGAAGGCCACCGCCAAGAAGGAATCCGTCCCCTCCAAGACCACCGAGAAGCTGTTCACGGAGCTGGACAAGGCCAAGTCCCAGCCGCTGTGGCGGGTGCTGGTGGCGCTGTCCATCAGGCACGTGGGCCCCACCGCCTCGCGCGCCCTGGCCACCAAGTACGGGTCGATGGATGCCATCCGCGAACAGCTCGCCGCCCCGGATGCCCGCGAGGCGCTGGCCGAGGTCGACGGCGTCGGGGCGATCATCGCCGACGCACTGATCGAGTGGTTCTCCGTCGACTGGCACAACCGGATCGTCGACGAATGGGCAGCGGCCGGCGTGCTGATGAGGGACGAGCAGGACGAATCGATCACCAAGCACCTCGAGGGCCTGAGCATCGTTGTCACCGGCACGCTGCCGACCTACAGCCGCGACGCGGCCAAGGAAGCGATCATCATCCGCGGCGGCAAGGCCGCGGGATCTGTCTCCAAGAACACCGCCTACCTGGTGGCCGGCGAGGCCGCCGGTTCCAAGCTGGACAAGGCCGTGTCCCTGGGCGTGCAGGTGCTCGACGAGGAAGGCTTCAAGCTGCTGCTCGATGGCGGGCCCGACGCAGTCGCCGGCCGCCCCAACCCGGAGGCCTGACGCACGGGTTGGCCGCACCTCCGGCATCGGTTCCAACGGTGCTGCAGAATCGGATCCCTATCCGGTCGCGCGTGGTGGGACGAAGCATGGAAAGCCATGCCCGGGATGGTGGTGGCCGAGGGCGAGAACTCCGGCCGGTCCGGGAACCCTATGGGCACGTGGACATAGGGTTCCCGGGCCGCTGCGGGCGTTGGATTTCCTGGGTGCTTGGAGCCCAAGCAGTTCGGCGGGACGGGGCCCTTGCAGACCCGGCTCGACCGTACCCGCCACCTCAGGGAGCTCGAATTGGTTGCCCCGGGCATTGCCCGACGACCGTGACCCGTTCAGGATTTGGTGGCGTTCCAGGGACATTTTGGCCGCACCAAGCGCGGTCCATGGCGACGAGGGAAGCATCGGACAATGCTGGCCAATTCCCGCTTCATCTCCGTTTCCCGTGTGGCAGGAAGCGCCAGGCGGCGAACCGCGATCGAGGTCCACGCGGTGGACCATGGGATTGCACAGTTGTAGTCCGCGTTGCTGGGTGGTCTTCCCGGCAACTGCATCGGCTCCTCGCGTACGGGGCAGGATCGACGGACGGTTGGAACTGGCGATCCGATGCCAGATGACTGGAGCGGGCTTAGCTGCAGGAGCCGCAAACCAGACCATCGGGCAACCAATGGGGGAGCCGAAGAATCGAAGCAAACAAAATACCTTCGCCGGAGCAATGAATGGATCTGGTCTTGGCCTTGCGACGATCATGTGTCCCAAGGCCAAGCCGGGGTTGGCGTCCGTCCACCCAATGAACAAGTCACCGGATAGACGGAACTCTTTGTAAGCCGACGGCGGGTTTGTTGCCGTGGCTTTCGTCGGGGTTCAGCACGACCTCGTTGCCGACGAGGGTGGGGGGACCCGCTGATTCCAATCTCCCCAACATGTGCGAGTGCTTAATTGCATGGGAAATACCTGTCACCTGAACAAGATGTGTTGAATCGCCGAGAGCCCCGATCCGGAAAAACCGGCAGAACGAGGATCCGGCACCTCCACGACCAATAGGAGTGGGGTCGGTAAATCGATATTCTCGGGTCGATTACTTAAGCAAGGTCGCCGATGGCTGCCGCGTCCCCAAGCGGTAAGGCAACCATTGCGCGGCACCATTTTGACACCGCCTCAGCAGGGATTCAAGACTTCCACGAGCCGAGCCGGAATGTATGCGAAATCTTGACGTTGGCCCGCATCGTCCCGGCAAAGCCGAACGACGTGGGATACCTAATCCATGGACACGTCGTCATGTGGGATGCGGTTGCCCACCCAACGTTGAACGCCGGAAGAAACCTGCCTCTGATCAGAGACTGCGGGAGGACATGGCCGCCTTGGCAACGGAACCGTGTACGCAAAAGATCACGGTGGAGCATTCGAAAGGGGACCAGCATGGCTCAACCAAGGGATGCCCGGGTGTCTGGATTGGTTGCATGGGCCGCGGATGGCCGAGGTGCAATCCCGGTGCCCCTCGGACTTTTCTGGAATACGAGGCACCGAAGCCATGGCCGTGAAACACGAGTCACGAGTGCGAGTTGGGTACGCTCGAGATATCACGCAGGCCACGCCCACCACCACAGATCCGTATATGCGGCACTTCGAACCCAGGAGCAGCACATGAACAAGCAGCCACAGAACCGGCATCAGGCAGGTTCCGGGGGAGCCGCCGGACCGATCGGCGGAACGGAGCTGATGGCCCAACTGCTCGGCGTCGCTCGTGAGGCGGCAGCGGCAGGTGCAGCCGTACTTTCGGGGCGTGGCCGGACAAGGGTGGACGCGGATACCAAGAGCGCCGCGGGGGACTGGGTGACAGATTTTGACCGGCGGGCGGAAGTGGCGGTGCGCAACGTCATCTCCACGGCCCGCCCCAACGACTCGATCACCGGAGAGGAGTACGGCCACACGGTGCCGGCTTCTCCGTCGGGTTACAGGTGGTCGATCGACCCCCTGGACGGCACCGCCAACTTCGTCCGCGGTATCGTGTACTACTGCACCTCGGTGGCCGTCTATGGCCCGGACCCCGGAGCGCCGGAAACCGGGCGGTGGCTGGCCGCCGCAGTCAGCGCCCCTGCCTTGGACAGCGAATACTACGCCGCGGCGGGCTCGGGCGCTTGGCTTGCAGAAACCGACAGTTCAGCCGGGACCGGTGGGCAGCCGGCCGACGGCCCGCGGCCGGCGACGCGGTTGCACGGAGGTGACCCGGCGGAATCCGGCAGGTTGTTGGCCACGGGATTCGGCTACGATGCCAATCGCCGGCAGTTCCAGGTGGGCGCCCTGATGGGGCTCATGCCGGGATTCGCGAACGTGCGGCGACTGGGTTCGGCGGCGCTGGACCTGTGCCTGGTCGCGGACGGCACGCTGGACGCCTACGCGGAGTACGGGACGCAGGAATACGATTGGGCCGCCGGGGCACTGATCGCAGAGGAAGCGGGAATCCCCGTGCTGCGTCCAAGTGGCGGGCCGGGGTGGCAGGCCGCGGGCCGGCTCGATTTCAACGAGCTGCCTGCGGCCCACTAGCCGACACGGGGAGCACCGGGGTGGGCACGAAGGGCGCCCGGGCCCACCGGCGTCGCCGGGTCTCCACGGAACGGGGCCACGCGCAGGGCCGCTTCCCCGGCACGGATACCCGCCGTGGGGAAGCGGCGCTGTGCGTGCCGCGATGCGCCATGCACAGGGTGAGGTGCTAGATCCCGAACTGGAGTCCCGCGGCGGCATCGTCGTAGTAGGCACGGTTCTTCAGGTGGGCTGCGGCGGCCTCGTCGAGCACCACCACGGCATCCGGGTGCAACTGCAGCACCGAGCCCGGGCAGGATGCCGAGACCGGCCCTTCGACCGCGGCGGCAATGGCCTCGGCCTTGTGGCTCCCGGTGGCGATGAGCACCAGGCGGCCGGCCTCCTGCACGGTGCCCAGACCCTGGGTCACGCAGTGGGTGGGTACCTGGTCAAGGCCGTCGAAGAAGCGCGCGTTGTCCTCGCGGGTCTGCGAGGCCAGGCGCTTGATGCGGGTGCGGCTGCGCAGCGAGGACGCCGGTTCGTTGAAGCCGAGGTGCCCGTTGGCGCCGATGCCCAGGATCTGCACGTCGATCCCGCCGGCGGCCTTGATGGCCTCGTCGTAGGCGGCGGCCTGCGCGGCGATCTGCCCGACGGTGTCCCCGGTGCCGTTGGGCACGTTCAGTCCCGACTCCGGCAGGCCGATCACGGTGCAGACCTCGCGGATGAGGGTCTGCCGGTAGGACTGCTCGTGGGTGTCGGGCAGACCCACGTACTCATCGAGCGCGAAGCCGCGGGCGGCGGAGAAGTCGACCTCCCCGCGCCGGGCCGCGGCGGCCAGCTCGGCATAGAGCCCCAGCGGCGAGGAGCCTGTGGCGAGCCCCAGCACCGGGTCGCCGGTGCCGTAGGCCCGCAGGCCATCGAGCACCGCCGCGGCGGCAAACGACGCGGCTTCTTCGGGGGTATCGACGATCAAAACTTCCACGTAAACCTGTTCCTTAGTGCTTGGGCTGGTTCCGTGCCGGCAACAGCGCCGCACCCAGGGCGGCGACCGGCACATCGGAGGGCAGCAGTTCAAAGCGGTCGGCCAGCTCCAACGATGCGACGAAGTCGGAGGCCGCCGCATCACGGGTCAATTCCGAGCGTATCCCGTCCTCGAGGGCGTTTCCCAACGCGCAGAGCCCGCCGCCGAGCACTATCCGCTCGGCGCCGGTGGTGAGGACCAGCAACTGCAGGGAAAGCGCAATCCCGTGGCAGAGCACCTGCGCGGCGTGCGCGGCCACGGGGTCTCCGGACGCCGCGGCGGCGAAGGGATCGCGCCCACGGCCGCCGGGGACCCTCCAGAGCCTGTCCAGGGCCGAGCCCGAGGCCAGCGTCTCCAGGCAGCCGAACTGCCCGCACTTGCACAGCGTTCCTCCGGCCACCGGGAAGTGCCCGATTTCCCCGACGGTTCCGTCACGACCGCGTAACACTTGGCCGTCGCGCACCACGGCGGCGGCCAAGCCGGTGCCGAGGTTCAGGTAGGCCAGGGTGCGTTCCTCCGGTGACGCGGGTGCCACGGGCGTTTCCGGTGCCTCGGGGGACATGGGTGCACCGGAGCGGGCGCGCAGCAGTGCATGGGCGCCGAGCGCCGCGGCCTTCACGTCGTTCTCGACGCTCACGTCCATCCCGAGCGCCTCGGACAAGCCGCGGCGCAGGTCCATGGCCTCGACCCCGAGGTTCACCGCGTGGCGGACCATGCCGCTGGCCGGGTCAACGAGGCCCGGCATGCACGCACCGGCCGATTCCAGGACCGGGGCCCCGCCGGGAACGAGTGCCGGGGCGCCGGCCGCGGGAACCGGGACGGGGCAGGCCTCGGCAATAGCGGCCTTGGCGAGCATCGCCGCCACCGCGACGACCTCGCCCGGTCCGTGGCCGGAGGGGGCGGTGTGCAGGGCTGCGACGGAGCCGTCCCCGTGCAGGATCGCGGCGGCCGTCTTGGTGCCGCCGATGTCCAGGCCGAGCCTCATGCACCCGGTCCCGGCATGGGGCCGGACACGGTGCCCGACCGGGAGAGCAGCGCCACCAGCGCCTCGGAGACGGCCAGCGAGGCGCCGAAGGTGACGAGGTCGGCCCCGCCGCGCGGCCAACCGCATTCCACGACGATGACCCGACGGCCGTCGGCGCGCAGCTCGTCGGCCAACGGCCAGACCGGGTGCCCGGCGTCGAGCCCGCGCCCGACCAGGGCGATCTTGGCGTTCGGGGACACCTCGCGGATCCCGGTCCCGGCGCCGAGCGCGGCGGGACCCCACGGGACGTGGCCGACCGCCATGTTCGCCTCCGAACCGACCTGCACCAGCGCGGGGTCGCCCGGGTCGGCAAGCCACGTGCGGGCGGATTCGGATACTTCGAAGGCGGCGGTGATCGCAGACGCGCCGGTCGGCGATGCCGGCCCGGCAGGTGCGTCGTCGGTGCCCCGGACGCCGGCGGGTTGCACCGGCGGGTAGCCGGCGGCCAGCACGGCGGTGCGCCGGGCCGCATCGCGCAGCCGCTCCGGCGGCAGGGTCCCGGCGCGCACAGCGTCGACGATCGCGGCGAGGATGCCGTCGTAGCGTTCGGCGGAGGTCTCCGAGCCCAGGCAGAGCAGGTCGGCACCGGCGGCCAGGGCGCGCACGGCGGCGGCCTCGATCCCGGTCTCGGCGCTGGCGCCGGCCATGTCCAGCGCGTCGGTGATGATGGCGCCCTCGAAGCCCATGCTCCCGCGCAGCAGCCCGCCGAGGATCGCCGGGGAGAAGGTCGCGGGGTTTTCCGCATCCAGCGCCGGGACCATGATGTGGCTTGTCATGATGCTCGCGACGCCGGCTGCGATGGCCGCGGCGAAGGGCACCAGCTCTCGTTCGCGCAGGGTCTCGGGGCCCGCCTCGATCGTGGGCAGTGCCAGGTGCGAATCGACGGCGGTGTCCCCGTGCCCCGGGAAGTGCTTGGCGCAGGCGGCGACGCCGGCGTCCTGCAAGCCCCGCACCCAGGCGGCGGTGTGTTCGGCGACGAGCGTTGCGTCGGCACCGAAGCTGCGCACCCCGATCACGGGGTTTTCCGGGTTGGAGTTCACGTCGGCGTCGGGCGCCAGGTTCAGGTTGAAGCCCAGGTCGGCCAGTTCGCCGGCGATCGCCGCGGCGGAGGCCGAGGTGGCGGCGGGGTCGTTGATGCGGCCCAGCACCGCGTTGCCCGGCTGGTTTGACCCGGTGAGGTAGTGCAGGCGGGTGACGTCCCCGCCCTCCTCGTCAAGGGTCAGCAGGGCGGTGGGGGATGCGGCGCGCAACCGGCCCATCAGGGCGGCCAGCTGCCGGGGCGAGACAAGGTTGGTGCCGTAGATGCACACCGAGGCCAGCCCGTCGTCGAGCGCGGAGCCGATCCAGTCCGGCATCTGCGTGCCGGTGAAGCCGGGCATCAGGGTACCGGCGGCGAGCCTGCGAAGCTCGGCGTCGGATGTGGCGTCGGGGGCTGTGCCGGCAGGGTTTCCGGCGGCGGGGAGGAGGGAACGCATCAGCCCTTCACCGCCCCGCCGACGAGGCCCGAGGACATCCGGGACTGCACCACCATGAAGAACACGATGACCGGGACGGCGACAAGCGTTGAGGCGGCCATGACCATGCCCCAGTCGGTTTCGCGGGTGGCCGAGGCCTGCACGAAGCCGCGCAGCCACAGCGGCAGCGTCTTCATCTGGTCCTCGGTCATCACCACCAGGGCCACGGTGAACTCGTTCCAGGCCTGCAGGAACGCGTAGACGCCGGAGGCCACCAGGCCCGGGGCCAGCAGCGGGAAGGTAATGCGCATGAAGGCCTGGGTGCGCGAGAGTCCGTCGACCATCGCGGCTTCCTCCAGCTCGGCCGGCACTCCGGCCACGAAGCCGCGCAGCATCCAGATGGTGAAGGGGACGACGGCCGCGGTGTAGAGCAGCGTCAGGCCCAGCACGTTGTTCAGCAGGCCCACCGAGCTCATCATCTTGTACTGGGCGATGAACATGCCCTCGGCCGGCAGCATCTGGATCAGCAGCATCGCCAGGATGAAGGACTTGCGGCCCTTGAACTTGAAGCGGCTGATGGCCAGCGCGCCCAGGAACGCGACGAAGAGCGCCACGGCCACGGTGGCCAGGGTGACGGTGAGCGAGATGCCCAGTGCCGCGACGAACTTGCCGTCGGCGAAGACCGCCGCGAAGTTGTCCAGGGACCCGCCGAAGGGCAGGAACGTCGGGGTGCCGGACTGCAGCACCGTGTTGGGCAGGAACGAGGAGTTGACCATCCAGTAGACGGGGAACGCCCAGGCCAGGGCGATGACCAGGGCCATCGCCGTCCAGGCGCCCGTCGAGATCGACTTGATCCGCATGCTAGTCCTCTTCCTTCATCAGCGAGCGCACGTAGTACCAGCTGATGGCGATGGTGATGATGAGCATCAGGATCGATACGGCGCTTGCCGCGCCGAAGTCGCCGGAGCCGACGCCCATTTGGTAGATGTAGGTGCCCAGCAGGTGGGTCTCGTTGGCCACGCCGCCGGCGTCCTGCAGCAGCTTGATCTGGGTGAAGACGCGCAGGTCCCAGATCAGCTGCAGCAGCAGCACGATCGAGAGGACCGGGGTGATCAGCGGCATGATGATGTAGCGGATGCGCTGGGGCCCGGTGGCGCCGTCCATGGCCGCGGCCTCCAGCACCTCCTCGGAGATCTGGGTCAGCCCCGCGTAGATGCTCAGCGCCACGAACGGCACGGACATCCACACGACGATGACCAGCGCGATGGCGAAGAAGGTGAGCGGCTCGGCCAGCCAGTTGTGGCCCTCGGCGTCGAACCCGAGGCGGGTGAGCAGCCAGTTCAGCACGCCGCGGCGCCAGTCGACGAGCCAGACCCAGACGGTCATGGAGGCGACGACGGGCATCGACCAGGCCAGCAGCATGGAGATCTGCAGGGCCAGCCGGGCGACGGTGCCCACGCGTTTCATGAGGATCGCCAGGAGGAAGCCGATGGCGACGGTGATGCCGGCCGCGAGCAGGCAGAAGAGCAGGGAGCGGCCCAGGATGACCCAGAAGTTCGGGTCGGAGAGCAGGGTCGTGTAGTTCTCGAGCCCGACGAATTCGGGCGGTGCGCCGAACTGCTGCTTCAGGCCGAACTTCTGGAAGCTGGTGTAGATCTGCCAGCCCACCGGGTAGCCCAGTGCTGCGACGAGGATGACCAGCGCGGGGGCGACGAGCCAGAAGGGGGCCTTGGACTTGCGCTTCCGGGCGGGGGGAGCGGGGGGTGTGGCGCTGGCGCGGGCGGGTTCAACCTGTTGCGGTTGCTGCGCCGGCGGTGCCGGGGCGTGGGTGGGCATGAGCTGCTTACGGCCTTTCGTCTCGGCGGTAGCCGACGTACGGGGTGCTGCACCGATGGCGATGGCCGGGGCGGGTTCGCGCCCCGGCCATCGGGATGTGCTACTTCAGGTTCAGCATCGGGGTGATCTGGGCGTCGTATTCCTTCGCCAGGGCCTCGAGGTCCGCGGCGTCGCGGATCTTGCCGAAGAACTCCTCGAGCTTCAGCGAGGACTCGACGGCTGCCCAACCGGGTGCGGCCGGGGTCAGCTTGGAGTTCGATGCCGAGGCGATGGCCGCCTTGGCGAACTCGTCGTCACCCAGCGAGGCGTTGTTGTCCGAGTTTGCCGGGCCCAGGCCGTTCTTGCCGAGCATGTTCTGGTAGTCCGAGGAGAAGATGATGCGCATCAGTTCCTTGGCCAGTTCCGGGTTCTGGGACTTGGCGGAGACACCGATGTTCGAGCCGCCGGCCAGCACGGGTGCCGGCTTGCCGTCGTTGCCCGGGAGCACGAAGGTGGAGAACTTCTTCTCGTTCCAGGTGCGCACGTCCTTGCCGGTCTTCGCATCCTTCTCCAGGTCGCCGATGGACCAGTGGGCCCATCCCGGGGCCATGATGGTGGCTGCGGAAAGCGAGGTCTTGCCGGTGGGCTCGCCTGCTTCGTCGAGGATCTGGTCGGCGTCGTTGATGTAGAGCCACGGGGTGGCGTCCTTGGCGTCGGCCGGTGCCTTGGAAGCGTTCTTGTACAGGTCCTGCAGCTGTGCCAGGCCCTTGAGGGTGTTCGGGTCCGAGAGGGTCGAGACCCACTGGTCGCCTTCCTTCTTGGCCAGTTCGCCGCCGTTGGCGAAGACCCAGGAGATGCCGTTGCGCCAGTCCTGGCCGCCGAGGAAGAAGCCGGAGAAGTTCTTGATGTCGCGCGGGTTCTTCTCGGTGATGGTCTTGACCGCGGTGTTGAACTCGTCAAGGGTCGTGGGGGTCTCGACCCCGGCTTCCTTCCAGACGTCGGCGCGCTGGAACATGTAGCGCGAACCGGCGTAGTACGGGAGGGTGAACTTCTTGCCGTCGACGCTGCCGGCCTCGACGAAGGACGGGATCAGCTTGGCGCCGCCGAGCTCCTCGAACATGTCCGAGATGTCCAGGAAGGCGCCGATGTTGGTGAAGGTCGGGGACTGGGTGTTGCCCATTTCCACGACGTCCGGGGTGTTGTTGGCGTCCGGAAGGGCGGTGGTCATCTTGGTGACGAGGTCGCCCCAGCCCTGTTCCTCGATCTTGAGGGTGGCGCCGGTCTTCTCCTTGAAGGTGTCCTTCAGGTAGGTGCGCAGGGCCTCGGGGGTGTCGGCGCCGGCGAGCCACAGGGTGATCGACTTGTCGGCGTTTGCGGCCGGGTCGAGCGCTGCGGAGGAGCTGGCGCCGGCCGGTGCCGACGATGCTGCGGGGGAGCCGCTGCCGCCGCAGGCGGTCAGGGACAGTGCCGCGGCGGTCGTAAGAGCCGCAAGCCCAAGGTACTTCTTCATTGGAGATCCTTTCGGAGGGTGATTGGGTTTACCGCGGGCAAACCCATGCGAAGGGTCTAGCGTTTTGGATCGGGTCAAGCTGGGTACAACGGGTCAGGCCACTCCCAGTTGGTTCCAAAGAACCATGACTGCGGTACCGCGCAGGACCACGTCCTGCGGTTCCTTGGCGAGGCGTACTTCCACCAGGGGTGGTCTGTGCGGAAGCATCCGCTCCGCCAGCGTCTTTTCGACGCTTCGGCGCAGGGTTCCTTCCAAAAGGTGTGCCGGTCCGCTCAAGACGACTTCGGCCAAATCAAGGGCGCCGACGATGGGCGCCAGGGCTACGGCGAGGCGCTCGCCGGCGATCTGCAGGACATTCTCGGCTGCCGCGCCCGGGTCCTCGAAGGCCGCTGCCGCGGCAAGCCCGCGTTCAAGGAACGGGACCGAGAGCCAGGTTTCGAGGCAGCCGCGCTTGCCGCACTTGCACTCGAGGCCGCCGTCCGTGCCGACCACGACATGGCCGATTTCGCCGGCCGCCGAGTGGACGCCGCGGGCCCGCTGGCCGTTGACCATCAGCCCGGAGCCCACGCCGCGGCCGACCTTGACCAGGATCATGTCGTTTGCGCCGCCCCCGAAGGTGAACTCGGCGAGCACCGCGGCGTCGGCGTCGTTGGACACCAGTGTGGGGAGCCCGGTGTGGGTCTCCAGCAGTTCGCGCAGCGGAACGTTGTTCCAGGCGAGGTTGGGGGCGGTGAGGACCTCGCCCTCGAGGTTGACGATGCCGGGGGTGCCGACGCCGATGCCCAGCAACGGCGCGGTGGCCAGGGCGATGGCGCGGGATGCCAGGTCGAGCACCAGCTCGGTGACCTCCTGGCCCTTCTCGTCAGCCGTGGAGGTTTCGACCCGGTGCAGGATGTTTCCGTCAAGGTCCATGACTGCGGCCCGGAGCACCGAGTTCTCCGCGAGGTCCAGGCCGACGATCTGCAATCCCCGGCGGTTGAGGTCGACCATGATGGCGGGCTTCCCGGGTCGGATTTTCTCGGACTGGCCGAGTTCGATGACGTGGCCGCGTTCGAGCAGTTCGGAGACGAGGTCCGATACCGTGACCCGGGTCAGGCCGAGGGTTCGCGAGAGGTCCGCGCGGCTGAGCGGACCCGTCGAATGGAGGGTCTGCAGGACCAGCGACAGGTTGTGTGCGCGGCCGTGCGACGGCAGTGCCGCAGCGCCTGATGCCATGCTGCGCAGCGGGCCCCGTGAAGTGTTCATGGTTGTTAGTAAACTGTACTAACAAACATTGCGCAAGGGCGGCGGCGCCGAATGTCGGGTCGTGATCGAATTGTGACGTGCGACAAGTTGCGAAAAACCTGCCGGGGAAAGGTTTGCTTCGACCAGCCGGTGGTTCCCCGAGTTGCCCACCGCGGGGAAGGCGTGCGTGAGGTTGGCTACATGCGCCGGGAATCCCCGGGAGCGCCCGGCGCCCAGCTGTCACACTGGACAGTGATGACTACAGCAACCCGCACCGATGCCAGCACCCTCGTGATCCGTCCCGCCGTGGAAGCCGACTACCCGCACATCGCGCGGATCACCGTCGACTCCTACCTGGATGCCGGTCACTTCGATGACCCGAACCACGAGTACCTGCAGTTCGTGCAGCAGGTCGCCGAGCGACACGCATCAGCAGAGATCCTCGTGGCCGAGCGCGGAGGCGTCGTCATCGGCTCCGTCACCCTGGTGCGCCCGGGCAGCCCCTACGCAGACATCGCCCTGGACGGCGAGCTTGAATTCCGCATGCTGGTCATCGACCCGGCCGTGCAGCGAAGCGGGGCGGGCCGTGCCCTTCTCCGCGCCGTCATCGAGCGTGCCCGCGAGATCGAGGACGTGCACACCGTCTCGCTGACCACCGGGGGCCACTGGGTCGCCGCCCGCGCCCTTTACGAGGCCGAAGGGTTCCGGCACACCTCGGAGCGCGACTGGTACGTCCCGAACACCGAGATCGTGCTGGTGGTGTACACGCTGGGGCTCTAGCGCCGGTGCTTTCTCGCCGGTGATTCCTTGCCGGCGCCCCGGGATGCCCGCTGCCTTCACACCGGCGGTGCCTGCTGCGCGGGGCATTGCGTGATGCCGGTTCGAGGTGCTGGCTAGGCTGGAGACGGGGCGCGGACGGCGTTCCCGTCGCCGAGCAAAGGACTTTTCCCGTGAGCGTCATCTTCGAAACCACCATGGCACCGACCAAGCGCGAACTGATGGCCAGCTGGCTGCCGGGACAATCCTGGTTCGCCGGCAACACCGCACCGTCCCTGAGGGTGGTGGGCGGGTTCCGCCTCGACGACCCGGCTGGCAAGGTCGGCCTGGAGATGATCCTGGTGCTCGACGAAGCCCCGGAGGCACCGGTTCTCTACCACGTGCCGCTGAGCTACAGGGGTGAGGCGCTGCCGGGCGCCGAAGGCTTCCTGGTGGGCACCAGCGAGCACGGGGTGCTGGGCACCCGCTGGATCTACGATGCCGCCGGAGACCCGGTGTGGCAGGAGCAGGTACGTGCCCTGGCCGCGGGGAGCGTGCAAGCACAGCACCAGAGCACCTCGAACACGCCGGAGCCTGCGGTCACCGTGGGGTTCGGGCCTTCCACCGGGGAATCGCGCCCGGTCTTCCCCGTGGTCGTCCGCCGCCCGCGGGCGGGTGCGTGGGGATCCGCCGAGGCTCGGGCCTGGATCGGCGCGCCGTGGCCCGCCGGCGCCGGCGATGTCGTGACGGGCGCCGTCATCGAGCTCCTGTAGGGAGCCTCCCGGCCCCGCCGTCCGGGCCCGAAATCGGCGCGGGATCGGCGCCCGCGGCGTACTAGACTAGTGGGGAAACCCATCCGCCCACTTAGGGAGATACATGTCTGCCATCAGCCGTGAGGACGTTGCGCACCTGGCGCACCTGGCCCACATCGAGATGAGCGATGCCGAGCTGGACAAGATGACCGGCGAACTCGGTGTCATTGTCGAAGCAATCGCGTCGGTGTCCGAAGCCGCGTCCGCCGATGTTCCGGCGACCACCCACCCGATTGCGCTCTCCAACGTCTTCCGCGAGGACGTCGTCGGCGAGACGCTGACCGCCGAGGAAGCGCTGCAGAACGCGCCGGATTCCGCCGACACGCGCTTCAAGGTGCCGGCCATTTTGGATGGAGAGTAATTCATGAACGAGATCATTCGTTGCTCCGCAACCGAGCTCGCGGCCAAGCTGCGCGCCGGGGAAGTCACCAGCGTGCAGGCCGTGCAGGCCCACCTGGACCGCATCGCCGAGGTTGACGGTGGAGAGCAGGGCGTCCACGCCTTCCTGCACGTCAATGCCGAAGAAGCATTGGCAGTTGCCGCAGAGGTCGACGCGATCCGCGCCGCCGGCGGTGCCGAGGCGGAGGCGCTGCACCCGTTCGCCGGCGTGCCGATCGCCATCAAGGACCTGATCGTCACCAAGGGCCAGCCCACCACCGCCGCATCGAAGATGCTCGAAGGCTGGATGAGCCCGTACGACGCCACGGTGATCACCAAGATCCGCGCGGCGAAGCTGCCGATGCTGGGCAAGACCAACCTCGACGAGTTCGCGATGGGTTCCTCCACCGAGCACTCGGCGTACGGCCCGACCCGCAACCCGTGGGACCTGAACCGGATCCCCGGCGGCTCCGGTGGCGGCTCCGCCGCCGCGGTTGCCGCGTTCGAGGCCCCGCTGGCCCTGGGCACCGACACCGGCGGCTCGATCCGCCAGCCGGGCGCCGTCACCGGCACCGTCGGCGTGAAGCCGACCTACGGCGGCGTCTCGCGCTACGGCGCTATCGCCATGGCCTCCTCGCTTGACCAGATCGGCCCGGTCACCCGCACCGTGCTGGACTCCGCATACCTGCACGAGCTCATCGGCGGGCACGACGCTGCGGACTCCACCTCGCTGAACGAGCCGGTTCCTGCCCTGGTCGACGCCGCGGAACTCGGTGCCTCCGGCGACATGACCGGCGTGCGCGTCGGCGTCATCAAGGAACTGCAGGGCGAAGGCTACGAGCCGGGCGTGCAGGCGCGCTTCGACGAGTCCCTGGAGGCACTGCGTGCCGCCGGTGCGGAAATCGTCGAGGTTTCCTGCCCGAACTTCAAGTACGCGCTGGGCGCCTACTACCTGATCATGCCCTCGGAGGTCTCCTCCAACCTGGCGAAGTTCGACGGCGTGCGCTTCGGCACCCGCGTGCTCCCCACGGAGGGTCCGCTGACCATCGAACGCGTCATGGGTGCGACCCGTGCCGCGGGCTTCGGTGAAGAGGTCAAGCGCCGCATCATCCTGGGCACCTACGCGCTGAGCGCCGGCTACTACGACGCCTACTACGGCTCCGCGCAGAAGGTCCGCACGCTGATCCAGCGCGACTTCGACGCAGCGTTCGCGCAGGCCGACGTGCTGATCTCCCCGACCAGCCCGACCGTCGCGTTCGAGCTGGGCTCGAAGACCGGCGACCCGCTGGCCATGTACCTCAACGACGTGGCGACGATCCCGGCGAACATGGCCGGCGTCCCGGGCATCACTGTCCCGGGCGGCCTGTCCGAGGGCCTTCCGGTCGGCATCCAGTTCCTGGCCCCGGCCCGCGAGGATGCCCGCCTGTACCGTGCCGGTGCGGCACTTGAGAAGCTGCTGGAGGAGAAGTGGGGCGGCCGGTTGATCGACCAGGCCCCCGAACTCTCCGCCGCCACCACTGGAGGGGTTGCCTAAGATGGCTGCATACACCGATGAACTCGTAGACTTCGACGTCGCACTGGAAAAGTACGACCCGGTGCTGGGCTTCGAGGTCCACGTCGAACTGAACACCAAGACCAAGATGTTCTCGGCCGCGCCGAACGTGTTCGGCGACGAGCCGAACACCAACGTGACACCGGTCTGCCTGGGCCTGCCCGGCGTGCTGCCCGTGGTCAACAAGACCGCCGTGGAATACGCGATCATGATCGGCCTGGCGCTGAACTGCAAGATCGCCGAGACCTGCGGCTTCGCCCGGAAGAACTACTTCTACCCGGACACCCCGAAGAACTTCCAGACCTCGCAGTACGACGACCCGATTGCCTACGACGGCTACCTGGACATCGAGCTCGAGGACGGCGAGGTCTTCCGCGTGGAGATCGAGCGCGCGCACATGGAGGAGGACGCCGGCAAGCTCACCCACATGGGCGGGGCCACCGGCCGCATCCAAGGTGCCGACTTCTCGCTGGTCGACTACAACCGCTCGGGAGTTCCGCTGGTCGAGATCGTGACCAAGCCGATCGTCGGCGCCGGCAAGCGCGCCCCGGAACTGGCCAAGGCCTACGTCGCGGCGATCCGCGAGATCGTCAAGGCGCTGGATGTCTCCGACGCGAAGATGGAGCGCGGCAACGTGCGTTGCGACGCCAACGTCTCGCTGATGCTCAAGGACGCGGAGAAGTTCGGCACCCGCACGGAGACCAAGAACGTGAACTCGCTGCGTGCCGTCGAGCACGCCGTGCGTTTCGAGATCGAGCGCCACGCCGCGGTGCTTAACTCAGGTGCGGCGATCGTGCAGGAAACCCGCCACTGGCACGAGGACACCCGCACCACGACCTCGGGCCGCCCGAAGTCCGACGCCGACGACTACCGCTACTTCCCGGAGCCGGACCTTGTCCCGGTCGTCACCACCCCGGAGTGGATCGAGGAGCTGCGCGCCCGCCTGCCGGAGCCGCCGGCCGAGCGCCGCAAGCGCCTGAAGGCCGAGTGGGGCTACTCGGACGCCGAGTTCCGCGACGTCGTGAACGCCGGCGTCACCGAGGCCATCGAGGAGACCGTTGCCGCCGGAACCACCCCCGCGGTGGCCCGCAAGTGGTGGATGGGCGAGATCGCGCGCCTGGCCAAGAACGCCGACGTCGAGGTCCTGGACCTGGGCGTCGCCCCGGCGACGATCGTCGAGCTGAACTCGCTGATCGAGACCAAGAAGATCAACGACAAGATCGCCCGCCAGGTGCTTGAGTTCGTGGTTGCCGGCGAAGGCACCCCGTCCGAGGTCGTGGAGAAGCGCTCGCTGGCCATCGTCAACGACGATTCCGCCTTGGGCGCCGCGATCGACGCCGCCATGGAGGCCATGCCGGATGTCGTTGAGAAGGTCAAGGCCGGCAAGCTGCAGGCCATTGGCGCGCTGATGGGCCCTGTCATGAAGGCCACCCGCGGACAGGCCGACGCCGGCCGCGTGCGCGAGCTTGTCCTTGAGAAGCTGGGCATCCAGGGCTAACACCCGGCCGTGCCACGAGGCCCCGGTTCCTCCTCGCAGGAGGAACCGGGGCCTTTTGCCGTGTGCCTGCAAGTCGTTGTGGCGCGAAGCGGGAATCAGAAGAGCGGGATTGCGGTGAGGGTCGGCTGCGGGTTCCAGTAGGTGTTGCGCAGCGGCTTCCGCCCGGCGTCCATGAATTCCGGCAGGATGACTGCGGGAAGCTCATCCTCGTTGTGCACGATCTTGACCAGGCCCGCGTGGGCCGCATGGTGGTGGCCGCTGCAGACGGGTGCCCCGTCCTGGATGCGCGTCAGCCCGCCGCTTTCCCAGGGAATGAGGTGGTGGATCTCGCAGTGTTCGGGTGGCACGGTGCACCCGGGCACCAGGCATCCGCCGTCCCTGGCGAGGATCGCCTGGCGCATGTAGTCCGGGAAATACCGTTGTGAGCGCCCCAGGTCCAGGACCTGGCTCTTGCCGTTCATGACGATGGGAATGGCCGCACAATTGCACAGGTTTTGCCGCAGTTCCGCGGCGCCGAGTTTCTGGCCGTGCCGGGTGGTGCCGTTGCCGGTAGCGCGGCCCTCGAGTTCGGCGAGCGTGGTGATGATGACGACGTCTGGTGAGGGCAGTCCCGTGGTCTTCTTCGGGCCGCCCGTCCTGCCGTTGGATTTCAGGAGATTCAGCAGACCCTGCAGGTGGCGTTGCGGGGGAGTGAGCCCGTCCTCGCCCGCGCCTCCCTGGTTGAGGGCCTCGAACGCATCGGGACTTGGGGCCGTGCGCGGAGTTTCCGGGTGGGCCGGCCTGTTGCCGAGGGTGATGGCTGCGAGCTGCTCGGGCGTGGCCAGCGGGTGATCGTGGGAGGGGGAGGCGCCCACGAGGAAATCGGGGTAGGTGGTGCGTTCCGCGTCGGCATCGACCTCGGTGACGGCAATGGACTCCTGGGCGGCGACGGACTCCGGGGCGGAAACGGGCGCCTTGTCCTGCTGGCCGGGGGTGCCGAAGGCCGATTGTCGCAGCGGGCCGTCGCGGTCGCCGGCCTTGGTCCGCGGATTGTCCGTTTGGGCGCAGAGCGAGAGCACGAATTCGGCGTCGCCGGGCATCATGCGCAGCAGGAACTCCACGGTGCCCGAATTCATGCCCCGGTAGAACAACCCGAGCCTGGATCGCAGGACTTCCTCCGAAGGGTCGGTGGTTCCCTGCTCCAGCGCGCCCTGGATGGTGCTCAGAAGGCGTCGGGTGGTGCGGGGGTCCTGGGTACGTACCGATTCGAGGACCTGGCCCTCCAGCTCTGTCGTGAGCGCCTGCGGGTCGGGTTGCTGGTTGATGTGGGGAGCCAATGAGTCGAGCTTCTTCGCTGCGCTGCTGATTTCCCGGGGCGATGCGTCGCCCGTGGCAAGTTCGCCGGCGAGTTTCGGGAACCTCGGGGGCTGGTGCATGCCATTGACGTCGGTGTGCGGCAGCAGGTTGGCCGCCGCTTGCAGGCGGTCGCGCGCCTCGAAGAAGGTCAGGTGCAGCACGTTCTGCAGGAAGTCGACGGGGTTCCTGAACGTCGGGCGGCCGGCGGGGACGGTGCGCGGGTCCTCGGGCAGGGCCGACGCGCCGCTGATGTAGGCGTCGGGTTCCTTGGCCAGGGCACGCAGTCCGTTCAGGTGCGCGGCGGGCAGCTCGTGGGCGAGCGTTCGCTGGGCGAGGTCGGCGGCAAGGATCTGCTGGTAGGCGGCGGAGTGCTGTGCTTGCTCGGCAACCAACGCGAAGTAGCTTGCGCGCGTGGGGGAGGCGGTGCGTTCCGCGATGCGCTGCCCCAGTGCTGCGGCGAGCCGCACCGCCTCGGTGTAGGCGCGCAGTTCATCGTCCGGGGTCGGGCGGGACCCCGGTGCGTCGCCGTGGCCGGCGACGGCTGCGATGAATGAGTCGGTGTGCATGGGACAAGGATGCCGTCGGTGGCGGAGACCCAGGGTAGGGCGGCGCGGGAATGTGGACAAACGGCGGGTTCCGGGATGCTTCTTGACAGGCAAGTGTGTGCTTGCCTTAATGGAGTCGTGGAACTACTGCTGAAGGCCCTCGCCGACCCGACCCGGGCGCTCATCCTCGATGGGTTGGTGGAGCGGGACGGGCAGACGCTCTTCGAGATCTGTGCGCGCCTGGCCGGCAAGCACGGGATCAGCCCGACCCGCCAGGCGGTCTCGCAGCATCTGGCGGTGCTCGAGGCGGCAGGCCTGCTGCGCAGCGAACGCGTGGGCCGCTACAAGTTCCACTATGTTGACACCGAGCCGCTGCGGGAGATCTCGCGCCGGTGGCCGCCGCGGGAGCCTGGGCCGCCGGGCGGCCGGCGGGAACCGGAGGCAGGCACCGAACCATCGTCGGAAAGGACGAAAGCATGAAAATCAACCTGGCAAGCATCTTTGTTGACGACCAGGCCAAGGGGCTGGACTTCTACACCCGCATCCTGGGCTTCGAGAAGAAGAACGACGTCCCCATGGGGGAGTTTTCCTGGTTGACGGTTGTCTCCCCGGAAGCGCCGGACGGAGTCGAGCTGGTGCTGGAACCGGCCAACCACCCCGCCGTCGCACCCTTCCGGGATGCGCTCGTGGCGGACGGGATCCCCTTCACCTCGTTTGCCGTAGCGGATGTGCAGGCGGAGTACGAACGGCTGTCGGGGCTCGGGGTGGTCTTCACCCAGCCGCCCACCGTCATGGGTCCGGTCACCACGGCGGTGTTCGACGACACCTGCGGCAACCTGATCCAGATTGCCGCAATGCTCCAGACCCCGGGGCAGTGAACGCCGCGCCCGGAACAGGGCCGAAGCCCGCCGCGGATGTGGAGATCGGCCCCGAGCTGGTGCGGGCCCTGCTGCGGGCCCAGCACCCGGAGCTGGCCGGGCTGGAGCCTGTGTTTGCGGACGACGGATGGGACAACGCCGTCTACCGGCTCGGCGCGGATCTGGCGGTTCGCCTGCCGCGGCGCGCCGTCGCGAATACGCTGCTGCTCAACGAGGTGCGCTGGCTGCCGTTCCTGGCGCCCCGGCTGCCCGTGCGGGTTCCGGTGCCGCTGCACCGCGGCAGGCCCGGGGAGGGCTACCCCTACCACTGGGCCGTCGTGCCGTGGTTCGACGGGGTGAGCGCCGCCCGTGTTCGTCCGGGGAAACGCGACAGCTATGCACCGGAGTTGGCCACGTTCTTCCGGGCGCTGCATGTCCCGGCACCGGCGGATGCGCCGCGGAATCCCGTGCGCGGCGTGCCGCTGGCGGAGCGGGATGCGGCGGTGCGCGGGAGGCTCGCGGGGTCGGGACGGCCGGAACGCGCCGCACTCCTGGAAATCTGGGACGCGGGGGTCGCGGCGGAGGAGCATCGCGGCCAGAGACTGTGGCTTCACGGGGATCCGCACCCGCACAACATGGTCGTGGGAATCGCGCACCCCGAAGGACCTGGACAGCCGGACCACGGTCTGCGGGCCATCGTCGATTTTGGCGACCTGACGGCCGGGGACCCAGCCAGCGACCTGGCAGTTGCCTGGTTGCACTTCACAGCCCGCGGCAGGGAGACCTTCCGGTGCCGGCTGGAAGGGCATGCCCTGTATTCGCCCGGGACCTGGCGGCGCGCCAGGGCGTGGGCCGTGAACTACGCATCCTTGATGTGGGAGCTTCCGGAGAGGGATCCGCTGCACGGCGTCGGGTTGCATGGCCTGGAACAGCTGATGCTGGATCGCTGAGCGACACGAAGCGCGCCGGCATCCGCGGCGTTGGAACCGTGGCCCTGCCCGAGTCCCGGTTCCTTGGAATTCCGCGTGCACGGTGGGCCCGCTGTGCCAATCGTTGGTGCGAGGTGTGCTCCGATTTCGGGTTCGGAGGATTCGCTGGGTAAGGTTCGGAAAGCTGACACAGAAATTGCGTGGGACCATGTCACGCCAGATTGCTTGGCTGTTGCCCAAACACCGGCCAATGCGAATGGGTGACCAGGGCTTCGCTACGGAGCAGCCGGACGATACGGAGGTGTACCGGGAATGGGGATGCTCGAACGGGAGCAGGGATCGGGCTTGCGCAACGGGCGTGGGCATCGGGGCGACGACCTTCGCCGCCTGAACACCTCCGCGGTCATGAAGCACGTCTTCGACCATCCGGGGCTTTCGCGCTCGGAAATCGCCGCCCGCTTGGGGCTTAGCGCGGCATCGGTTACAAATATCACGTCGTCCCTGCTGGACGCGGGGTTGCTGTGCGCGATGCCGTCCCCAAGCGCCGGGCAGGGGCGGCCGCGGGTCCCCTTGCAGGTCGACAGCAAGTCCTCGTTGGTCATGGGCATCCACCTGGGTCCGCGGACCGCGGGCGTGGTCTTGATGGGCCTGGACGGCAAGGAACGGGCCTCGGTGCTGGTTCCGCACGCCGGTCTTGAGGCGAGTGAAACGATCGAGTTGGTGGTGGCTGCCGCCGAGAAGTTGGTTGCAGCCCACGCCGTGGGGCACCTTTTGCTGGGGACGGGCATCGCCACGGGTGGAATCGTGGACCGGCGTGCCGGGGTGATCATTGACAACCCGGGTGCGAATTGGCAGATGGTTCACGTCATGGACTTGTTGCGTGGCAGGTTGCCCGCGCCCGTGATCCTCGACAACAATGCCCGGGCCGCCGCCCAGTCGGAACTGCTGTACGGCCACGGGCAGCAGTCCGATGACTTCGTTTTGATGGTGATAACCGCAGACATCGGCTCGGTGATGGTCGATGCAGGGCGGATTAGGTCGGGGTTCAGCCAGACGGCGGGCCAGATCGCCCACATGCGGGTCAGCGACGAGCCCAGACCCTGCACCTGCGGAAGAACCGGCTGTTTTGCGGCCGTGGCCTCCGATGACGCAGTGGTGGCTGAGGCCAAACGTCGGGGAATCCGCGGGGCCGGGAACATCGACCTCGTCATCGCCTTGGCGGAAGCGGGAAACGAAGAGATCATCGATCTGCTTGAGCAGCGAAACCGCTATGTGGGTCGGGCGGCAAGCCAACTGATAGACATCCATGATCCCGAGCTTCTGGTGGTGGCGGGTACACCTTCCGAAACCCCCGCAGTCTTCGGGGCGTTGACGGGGGAAGTCGCAAAATCCGCACACATGGGACTGGGTGCGGCGGGCCGTGTGGTCCTGTCCTCCGAGCACGTGTTCTCGTTGTCGCTCTTTGCCGGATCCACGGTGGTGGAAGCCGTATTGTCGGACCCTTTGGGCGTTGTCGACTCCAAGGTCGGCCTCGTCCACTGACGCACCCTCGCCGGGCGGTCGATGGCGCCGCCGGGCGCGCCGAAATCCTTTTGCGGCGGGCGAAGCGGGAACGGGCCCGGCCAAGAACCGGGTGGCGCGGTTTTCCAGGAATTGTTGACAGGGTGAACTGCATCTGGTTTATTTTAGAGCGTGAAAAAAACAAGTGAGGCCAATCACAGGTCGTGATGCCTTGCTGTCTCCGCTCTTCACGCGGCGGCGACATGCGGATCATTTGTACGGGAGGAGCATCATGTCAACGAAGAAGATGTTGGCCGCAGCAGCGGCCTCGGCGGCCTTCATGCTGGTAGCCAGCGGCTGCTCGGCAGGGGCGTCGGCAGGACCTGCGGCAGGCGGCGAAAAGAGGCTGTCATTCCAGATGGCCGAACCCACGTCCTTGGTGCCGCACCAGGCTCCGGGAAGCCAGGTGGCGATGGCGTTGTGCGCCAACCTGATGGAAGTCAACACCGAAACCCAGGAGCTGAGCCCCCTGGCCGCGAAATCGGTGACGAGCGATGATTCCAAGACCTGGAAGATTGCCCTGCAGGACGGGTGGACCTTCCACGACGGGTCTCCGGTCACCGCCAGCTCCTTCGCCAAGGCCTGGGACAAAACGGCCACGGGTGCCAACGCCTGGCAGGGCAACGGCAATTTCGCATCCTTCGTCGGCTACCAGGACTTGAACCCGACCGACGGGTCCAAGCCGAAGACCGACACACTGTCCGGCGTGAAGGTCATCGACGACCAGAACCTGGAAGTGACACTCAACGCGCCGAACGCCGACTTCCCCAAGCTCTTGAGCACGGCGTCCCTGTGCCCGCTTCCGGAACAGGCGTTCAGCGACCCAGAGGCCTACGAGAAGAACCCGTTTTCCAACGGTCCCTACAAGTTCGTGTCATGGGACCACAATGTTGAAGTCGTGATGGAGAAGTGGGACGGCTTCAAGGGCGGCGCCGGTTTCACCGGTGGCGCCGACAAGCTCGTCGGGCAGATCTACACCGCGGTCGATGCCGCCTACACCGACATGACGGCCGGAAACCTGGACATGATCCGCAACGTCCCGGCGACGATGGTTTCGAAGGCCAAGGGCCAGCTCGGCGAGGAATCCCTCTACGAAGTGAAAACCGCGTCGAAGCAGTACACGCTGCAGATCCCCGAGTACGTCAAGGGCCTCGAAAACCCCGACCTGCGTCGGGCGATCTCCATGTCGATCGACCGTGCGTCGATTGCCACGTCGCTGCTGCAAGGCTACGCGGCTCCGTCCGACTCCCTGGTTCCGCCGTCCCTGGATTCCTACCGCGAAGGTTCGTGCGAGGCATGCACGTTCGACCCGGCCAAGGCCAAGGACCTGCTGGCGAAGGCCGGCGGATTCGACGGCACGTTGATCATCGAGCACAACTCCGCAGCCGACCAGCAGCTGGTCCAGGCGATCTCCAAGCAGATCCAGGACAACCTGGGCATCAAGGTGCAGCTCAAGCCGATGCTTGCCACCGAACTCGATTCCCGGCGCAACGGCAAGAAGCTCGAGGGCGCAGTCTTCGGCCTGTGGGGCTGGTCCTACAAGAGCCCCGACCAGTACCTGAGCCAATACGAGACCGGCGGCGACGGCAACGCGACCACGGGCTACTCCAACGACGCCGTCGACAAGATGCTTCGCGCCGCCCGCGGCGAGCAGGACGCCACCCAGTCGGCGGACCTTTACGCACAGGCGGAAGCCCTGATCATGAAGGACATGCCGGCGATCCCGCTGTTCATCCCGACCGACTTCGGCCTGAAGTCCAAGTGCACCGTGATGAACGATTCGCAGGGCGACCTGCAGTACTACCGCGCCGGCTACGGCTGCTAGAGGAGCACAACACTTGCGCTTCGGGGTTTGCCGGCTATGACATGCCGGCAAACCCCGAAGCGCGGATGCGGCCCCAGTGGTCGCGAAAGGAAGCAGTTGCATGCTTGGATACACACTTCGCAGGGTCCTGCAGATGGTCCCGGTGGTCATCGGTGCCACGTTCATCATCTACGCCCTGACGTTCCTGATGCCCGGGGACCCCGTCGCCGCGCTCACCGGCGAGCGGCCCCTGCCAGAGTCCACGGTCGCCCAGATCCGCCTGGCCTACCACCTCGATGACCCGTTCCTGGTCCAGTACGGCAACTACATGCTGGGCCTGCTCCAGGGGAACTTCGGCATCGACTTCTTCGGCCGCCCGGTCCTGGGTCTGATCATCGAGCGCCTGCCGACCACCTTTGCCCTGGCCATGACGGCCTGGGTGCTGAAGATGGCCATCGGCCTGGCCATCGGCGTCTACGGCGGGCTGCGCAACGGGCAGGCCGGGGACCACTTCGCCCTGGTCTTCACCGTCATTTTCCTGGGCATCCCCGGCTTCGTCATCGCCCTGGGCGCACAGACGGTCTTCGGCGTCCAGCTGGGCTGGGTGGATCCCGCAGGCATCCGTGCCGGCTGGCCCATGGCCTTCATCCTCCCGGCGCTGGTCATGGCCGTCGAGGCCTCCGCGGGCCTGGCGCGGCTGACCCGCACCTCGCTGGTGGACGTGCTGCGGGCCGAGTACCTGCGCACCGCGCGCGCCAAGGGACTCTCCCCGCAGCGCATCATCTGGGGCCACGCCCTGCGCAACGCCATGATCCCGGTGGTCACCTACCTGGGCCTGTCCCTGGCGGGCATGCTCGGCGGCGCGGTGATCATCGAGGCGATCTTCAACATCCCGGGCATCGGGGGGTTGATGGTCACCTCGATCAACAACAAGGAGGGCACCGTCGTGGTGGGCATCGCCACGATGCTCGTGCTGGTCTACCTGATTTTCAACCTGCTCGTGGACCTGCTCTACGGCATCATCGACCCGAGGGTACGGATATGAGCCAAGAAACCGAAACCACCAAGGGTCCGGACTCCGGCATCGACCCGTCGGCCGCGGACCCGCTGGCCCCGACCAACCCGATCACGCCCCCGGCCGGCCTGAAGAACCCGGAGGGTTCCCCGGTGACCCCGGTGGGCTTCGCCCGCCGCACGTCCGGCAAGAAGGTCAACCACGGCCCGGCCTGGCGCAAGCCGCGCTTCCTGATCTCCGGGTCCATCGTCGCCCTCATGCTGCTCATGGCCGCGTTCCCGCAGCTGTTCGCCGGCTTTGGCGCGGACCCTAGCGCGAACTGCGACATCATGAACACCAACCAGGCACCCAGCGCCGGGCACATCTTCGGCATGGACATCCAGGGCTGCGACTACTACACCAACGTGGTGTTCGGGGCCCGCGCATCGATCCTCGTCGGCATCGTGGTCACCGCGATCTCGTTCGCGATCTCCGCGTTCCTCGGGGCGCTGGCCGGGTACTTCGGCGGCTGGGTAGACACGATCATCTCCCGGGCCTGCGACATGGCGTTCGGTCTGCCGTTCATCCTGGCCGCGATCGTGGTGCTGCAGCTGTTCAGCGAACGCACCGTCTGGACCGTCATCTTCGCCCTGGCACTCTTCTCCTGGCCCGGCGGGGTGCGCTTCATGCGCTCCTCGGTGCTGGAGGTGCGCAACCGCGAATACGTCCAGGCCTCCCGGCTGCTGGGCGCCTCCCACGGGCGGATCATCAAGACCCACATCGTCCCGAACTCGCTGACCCCGCTGCTGGTGCTCCAGACCCTGGGCATCGGCGGGGTCATCTCCGCCGAGGCAGGTCTCACGTTCATCGGCATCGGGCTCACCCCGCCCTCGGTGTCATGGGGCCTGCAGCTGGCGGCGGCGCGCGACTACATTTCCGCGGCCCCGCACCTGCTCATCTTCCCCGCGATCTTCCTGACCATCACCGTGCTTGGCTTCGTGCTCTTTGGCGAGGCACTGCGCGACGAGTTCGACCCGAAAGGCAAATAACGTGGGCACCCACCAACACGCAACCCCCGCAACGGGTCCCTCCGCCGCCGACGCGGCGGACGAGGTGCTGCTGCGCGTGAAGGACCTCGAGGTCGAATTCAACACCTCCCGCGGCATCGCCACCGCCGTGAACGGGATGAACTTCGAGGTCAAGCGCGGTCAGGCGCTGGGCATCCTGGGCGAATCCGGCTCCGGCAAGTCCGTGACGGCGCGGGCCATCATGGGCATCCTCGACATGCCGCCCGCGCACATCCCGCGCGGTCAGATCCTGCTCGAGGGCGAGGACCTGCTTACTGTCACGCCCAAGCGGCACCGCCAGCTGGTCGGCTCACGCGTCTCGATGGTCTTCCAGGACGCGCTGACGGCACTGAACCCGGTGCACCCCGTGGGACGGCAGATCGGTGAGCTCTACCGCGTGCACCGAGGCTACTCCCGCAAGGCGGCCAAGGCCGCGGCCATCGCGATGATGGACAGGGTCAAGATCCCCGCCGCCGCGAAGCGAGTGAACGACTACCCCCACCAGTTCTCCGGGGGCATGCGCCAACGCATCGTGATCGCCATGGCCCTGGCCCTTGACCCGGTGCTGCTGATCGCGGACGAACCCACCACGGCACTGGATGTCACGGTGCAGGCGCAGATCCTCGAACTGCTCAAGGAGCAGCAGGCTGAACGGAACATGGGCCTGATCCTGATCACCCACGACATCTCCGTGGTCAAGGAGGTCACCGACCAGGTAGCTGTCATGTATGCGGGGCGGGTCGTCGAACACGGCCCCACGGCGGAGGTCCTGGAGCGCCCGGGCCACCCGTACGCCCGGGGGCTGGCGGCCTCGGTCGCCGGGGAGGAGCTCAAGGGCCGGCGGCTGCCGGCCATCCCGGGCACGCCGCCGGATTTGCTGCGCCTTCCGCAGGGCTGCTCGTTCGCGACCCGCTGTTCGTTTGCCACAGACCGGTGCCGGGAATCGATTCCCGGCCTGGAAACCCTCGAAGCAGGCCGCTTCGCCGCCTGCTTCCATACCCAGGAGGTCCTGAACCGTGTCAGCGCCTGAAACCCTCGCCCGGTCCGCCGGCGCGGCCCCGGCGGGAACCACCCCGTTGATGGAACTGCGCGGGGTCAAGCAGCACTACGCCGTGGCCCGCCACCTGCCGATCGGCCCGCGCAAGGTCGTCAAGGCCATGGACGGCGTCGACCTGGCCGTCGCCGCGGGGGAGACCCTGGGCGTCATCGGCGAATCCGGGTGCGGCAAGTCCACCCTCGCCCGCGTGATGGCCGGGCTGGAGAAACCCACCGAGGGCCAGGTGCTCTTCCGCGGCACCGACATCAACGACCTGCGCGGAGACGAGCGCCGCGAAATGCGCCGGAACATCCAGCTGATCTTCCAGGACCCCTACTCCTCGCTGAACCCGCGGATGACCGTGGAGCAGCTGGTCGGCGAACCCTTCGAGATCCACCCGGACATCGCCCCGAAGTCCGGGCGCAAGGCGAAGATCAAGGAGCTGCTGGAACTCGTCGGCCTGAACCCGGACCACGCGGAACGCTACCCGCACAACTTCTCCGGCGGGCAGCAGCAACGCATCGGCATCGCCCGGGGCATCGCGCTGAACCCGAAGATGCTCATCTGCGACGAACCGGTTTCGGCGCTGGATGTCTCGGTCCGCGCCCAGGTGGTGAACCTGCTGGACGACCTTCAAAAGGAGCTGGGGCTTTCCTACCTGTTCATCGCCCACGACCTGCAGATCGTCCGGCACATCTCCGACCGGGTGGCCACCATGTACCTGGGCCGCATCGTCGAGCTGGGCACCTACGCCGAGCTTTACGACAACACCGCCCAGCCCTACACCCGGGCGCTGCTCTCCGCGGCCCCGGAACTGCGCCGGCACGACGGCACCGACAGGGAACGGATCATCCTGCAGGGGGACCCTCCCTCGCCGATCGACCCGCCGGCCGGTTGCCGCTTCCACACCCGGTGCCCGATGGCCCAGGCCATCTGCGCCACCCGGGAACCCGAACTCATCCCGCTCGGTCCCACGCACGTGGCCCGCTGCCACTTCGCCACCGACCTCGCGGCCAATTAGCACCGCCTCCGTGCGCCCGGAACGGCGGAGCACGGGCACCCGTCCAAAGTCTTGTACCAACCAAAGGAGTAATTTCGTGGATCTCAAAGTAGGCGTTGTCGGGTTCGGCCTGCGCGCCGGCCTGTACCAGCACGCCCACCGCCCCGGCGAGGGCTCGGCGGTGACGATGGTGTGCGACACCTCGGAGCGCGGACGCGCCGACGCCGCGGCCAAACTGCCCGGGGCAAGAATCACCGCGGACCTGGACGAGCTGCTCAACGCGGGCCTGGATGCCGTGCTGGTGCTGACCCCGGACAACCAGCACGCGGCAGTCGCCAAGCGGACCCTGGAGGCCGGCATCCCGACGTTCTGCGAAAAGCCGCTGGATGTCACCCTGGAAGCGGCCGACGAGGTGCTTGAAACCGCCTTCCGCACCGGCACCAAGCTGTATGTCGGCCACAACATGCGCCACATGCCGGTGGTCCGGCAGATGCGCGAGCTCATCGAATCCGGTGCCATCGGCGAGGTCAAGGCCGTCTGGTGCCGCCACTTCGTGGGCAACGGCGGCGACTACTACTTCAAGGACTGGCACGCGGAGCGCAAGAACACCACCAGCCTGCTGCTGCAGAAGGGGGCGCACGACATCGACGTGATCCACTGGCTGGCCGGCGGCTACACCGAGTCCGTTTCCGCCGTCGGGGACCTGGCCGTGTACGGGGACGTCGAATCCCGCCGCGACAACACCGACCGCCGCATGCGGGACTGGTTCTCGCTGGAGAACTGGCCGCCGACCGCGCAGACGGACCTGAACCCGGTCATCGACGTGGAGGACATTTCCATGATGCAGATGAAGCTGGACAACGGGGTGCTTGCCTCCTACCAGCAGTGCCACTTCACCCCCGACTACTGGCGGAACTACACGGTCATCGGCACCGCGGGCCGCCTGGAGAACTTCGGCGACGACGCGGGAAACAAGATCAAGGTGTGGAACACCCGCAGCCAGAACGGCTACGTCGAGGCCGACCTCGAGGTGGAGATCGAGGCGGCCGACGGTGGCCACGGAGGCGCCGACCCGCGCCTGATCGCCGAGTTCCTGCGCTTCGCCGCGGAGGGCGGGCCCACCGAGACCTCGCCCGTCGCCGCCCGTGCTGCGGTTGCCGCGGGCGTGCTGGCCACCGAGTCGCTGCGCGGGGACGGTTCCGCGCGGGAGGTCCCGCCGCTCGACGCCGGGCTGCTCTCCTACTTCGCCGCGAACCAGGAGCATGCGGCCCTCCGGACCGGAAGCAACGCGCTCCCCGCCTGAAAGGAAAGCACCATGCCGAAGCCGGCAACGAACGTCATCCTGATCGTCTCCGACGACCACGGGTATGCGGACCGGGGGTCCCTGGGGATCCACGGCGATGTCAGCACCCCGGGCCTTGACCGCCTCGCCGCCGAGGGCGTCAGCTGCACCGAGGGGTACGTGACGGCCCCGGTGTGCTCGCCCTCCCGGGCCGGGCTGATCGCCGGGCAGTACCAGGCGCGCTGGGGCGTGCACTGGTTCGGGGACAGCAGTTTCCCGCAGCACACCCCGTCGCTGGCGGAACAGTTCAAGGGGCTGGGCTACAGCACCGGCTACCTGGGCAAGGTGCACTACGGGCAGGAAAAGGTCGGCGACCCCGGCGCCCCTCCGCACCACGGTTTCGACACCACCTACTACGGCCTGGCGGGCCAGCAGACGGGGCGGCTGAACTACCTGAGGCATTCAGCCGCCGCGGTGGAGGAATACGGGGAGTTCGGTACAAAGGTCAGCGCCGTCCAGCCGATGCTGGAGGGGGACGACGAGGTCGATTTCGAGGGTTTCCTCACCGACGAGCTGGGTGCGCGTGCCCGCGACTTCGTCCGGCAAGGCGTTGCCGGGCAGCGGCCGTTCTTCCTGATGCTGGCCTTCAACGCCGTGCACAACTTCTGCTGGCAGCTGCCGGAAGCGGAACTGGCCAAGCGGGGCCTGCCCACGCACGCCGACTACCGGGGGGAACGCCACGACTACCTTGACTGGTACGACGGACAGGTGCAGCCGAACCTCGAGCACGGCAGGGAGTACTACCTCGCGCAGCTCGAACTGATGGACCGGCAGATCGCCTCCCTGCTGGAAACCCTCGACGCCGAAGGTGTGGCCGAGGACACCGTCGTGGTGTACCTGACGGACAACGGCGGCTCCAACTGCAACTTTGCGGACAACACGCCGCTGCGCGGAACCAAGTACACGCTGTGGGAGGGCGGCATCCGGGTGCCGTACCTGGTCCGCTGGCCGGGCGGAGGGCTGCCGGCGGGGGAGCTGCGCGACGGGCCGGTGTCCTCCATGGACCTGTATCCCACGCTGCTTGCCGCCGCGGGCGCCCCGGACCGGGACTACGCGCACAGCGACGGCATCAACCTGCTGCCCCTGCTGCGGGGGGAATCCGGCGACGGCCACGGGGAGCTCCACTGGGACAACGGGTTCCAGTGGGCCGTGCGGTCCGGGCGGTGGAAACTGACGTGGGTGGATGCCCACAGCCGCGACACCCAGGGGCTGCGCGACGTGGAAAAGGCGGAGCCCGGGCTCGGCCTGCAACTCCACGACCTCGCCGCGGATCCGGGGGAAACGACCGACCTGGCCGGCTCCCGCCCGGACATCGTGCGGCAACTTACGGCGCTGCACGAGGCATGGCGGGAAGAGGTCGTCGGTTCCGCGGTGCCCGTGCCGCGGCCCGTGGCCTAACTGCCGATCAGCTCGGCCATCGCCGAGTCCATGGCCGAGGCAACAAGCCGCACGCTGCGCCGGTGCATGGATTCGGGCCGGGCCAGCAGGTCGATCCGGCGCCGGTTGGCGATCCCTTCCAGGGCGCGCAGCACCACCTTCTCGCCCACCGCCGCCCCCGCGGTGTAGCGCGGGATGATGCCGATGACGTCGCCCGATGCCACCAGTGCGGAGACAGTGGCGTAGTCGTTGATGCGGTGGATGATCTTCGGCGCCGCGCCCGAGACGGCGCTGATCGCGCCGAGCACGTCGGCGGGGGAGAAGCCCTCGCGGCTGACCACCCAGCGTTCCCCGGCGAGGTCCGCCGGGCGCAGGGTCTCCCGCCCCGCCAGCGGGTGGCCCGCGGGCAGCGCGATGTCCAGCGGCTCGTGGGCCAGCGGCGTGACGACCACCCGGTCCGCGGGCCAGTGCGGGGTGTGGTCCATGCGGTGGGCCAGTACCAGGTCGTAGCGGGCGCTCAGTGCGGGGAAGTCCTGCTGGGCGACGTCCTCGTCGAAGAATTGGGGCAGCGGGGCACCCTCGTAGGAGAGCTTGCTCAGCAGCGGGGCGAAGAGCGACTGCCCCACCGAGTGGAAGCCCGCGATGCTCACCGGCGCCGCGGCGCTCTCCTGGAAGGCGCCGATGGCGGACTTCGCGGCGGCGAGCGAGGAGATGACCTCGGCCCCGGCGGCGGCCAGCACGTGGCCCGCCTCGGTGAGCACCAGGTTGCGCCCCTCCTTGCGGGTGAGCGGCACGCCGATGTTGCGCTGCAGCAGCGCCAGCTGCTGCGAGACAGCCGACGGGGTGACGTAGAGCGCGCTGGCCACGGCCTTGACGGACCCGAGGTCGCCGAGCTCGCGCAGGATCTGCAGCTGGTGGACTTCCATGTAGCAAATTCTAAATCGTTGATTGAGAAACATGTACATCTTCTAAGGTGTATGCCGGGTGATGCAGGTGACACACTTGAAGCCGATCACGTTCGCCAGGGCGCCCGCGCGGGCGCAGGATAAGGAAAACACGATGAAGGCACTGTACAAGTCCGGACCACACGCCGGCTTCGAACTCGTTGACCGCCCCGAGCCCGCCACCGGCGACCGCGACGTCAAGATCCGCGTGATGACCGCCGGCATCTGCGGCACCGACCTGCACATCCAGGCCTACGACGACGCCGCGAAGGCCATGATCAAGGCCCCGATGATCCCGGGCCACGAGTTCTACGGCGAGGTCGTCGAGGTCGGCGACGACGTCAACGACGTGAAGGTCGGGGACCGCGTCTCCGGCGAGGGCCACGTGGTCTGCGGCATGTGCCGCAACTGCCGCGCCGGCCGCCGCCAGATGTGCATCAACACCGTCTCGGTCGGCGTCCAGCGCGACGGCGCCTTCGCCGAGTTCGTCGTCATCCCCGAGACCAACGTGTGGGTGCACCGTGACGCCTCGATCACCCCGGAGCTCGGCGCGATCTTCGACCCGTTCGGCAACGCCGTGCACACCGCGCTGTCCTTCCCGCTGGTCGGCGAGGACGTGCTGATCACCGGCGCCGGCCCGATCGGCCTGATGGCCGTGGCCGTAGCACGCCACGCCGGTGCCCGCAAGATCGCCATCACCGACGTGTCGCCGAACCGCCTGGAACTGGCCCGCGGCATGGGTGCGGACCTGGCTGTCGACGTCTCGAAGATGCGCATCAAGGAGGCCCAGCGCGAGCTCGGCATGCTCGAGGGCTTCGACTTCGGCATGGAAATGTCCGGCCACCCCACCGCGCTGCCGGAAATGATCGAGAACATGAACCACGGCGGCCACATCTCCATGCTTGGCCTGCCTTCCAGCTCGATCGACATCGACTGGGGCAAGGTCGTCACCCACATGCTCACGCTCAAGGGCATCTACGGCCGCGAGATGTACGAGACCTGGTACGCGATGAGCGCCATGCTGACCTCCAACCCGGTCCTGCGCGAGCGCATCTCCTCCGTGGTCACCGACTTCCTGCCGGCCACCGAGTGGGAAAAGGGCTTCGAGGCCGCACGCTCGGGCCACGGCGGCAAGGTCGTGCTGGACTGGACCGTCTTCTAGACTTCCCCCGTAGCCCCTCCACCCCCTTCGCGACTTCCAGGAGAAGCACATGTACACCACCATGAAAGACGAACTCGCTGCCGAGCTGGCGCAGCTGCGCACCGACGGCCTTTTCAAGTCCGAGCGCCACATCGATTCGCCGCAGTCGGCAAGCATCGCCGCCGGCGAGCTCGGTGCCGAGGCCAAGAAGGTGCTGAACTTCTGCGCCAACAACTACCTGGGCCTGGCCGACGACGCCCGCATCATCGAGGCCGCCAAGAACGCCATGGACGAGCGCGGCTTCGGCATGGCATCGGTCCGCTTCATCTGCGGCACCCAGGACCTGCACCTGGAGCTGGAGGAAGCCGTCTCCAAGTTCCTGGGCACCGAGGACACCATCCTGTTCTCCAGCTGCTTCGATGCCAACGGCGGCGTCTTCGAGTCGCTCTTCGGCAAGGAAGACGCCATCATCTCCGATGCGCTGAACCACGCCTCGATCATCGACGGCATCCGCCTGTCCAAGGCCGCGCGCTTCCGCTACGCGAACCAGGACATGGCGGACCTGGAGACCCAGCTGCAGGCGGCCGCGGCGATGAACGACGGGGCGGGCGCGCGCCGCACCATCATCGTCACCGACGGCATCTTCTCCATGGACGGCTACATTGCGCCGCTTGAAGCCATCTGCGACCTGGCCGACAAGTACAACGCACTGGTCATGGTGGACGACTCCCACGCAGTGGGCTTCATGGGCGCCACCGGAGCCGGCACCCCGGAGCACGCTGGGGTCTCGGACCGCGTGGACATCTACACCGGCACCTTCGGCAAGGCCCTGGGCGGCGCGTCGGGCGGCTACGTCTCCGGCCGCGGCGAGATCGTCGCGATGCTGCGCCAGAAGGCCCGCCCGTACCTGTTCTCCAACTCGATGGCCCCGGCCATCGTCGCCGCGACGCTCAAGGCGCTGGAACTGGTGGAGGGCTCGGGCGAGCTGCGTGAGAAGCTCTTCGCCAATGCCAACCACTTCCGCACCCGCATGGCCGAGGAGGGCTTCGACCTGCTCGAGGGCGAACACGCGATCGTCCCTGTCATGTTCGGCGACGCCGTCAAGGCCGCAGAGGTCGCGGGCAAGATGCTGGAGCACGGCGTCTTCGTGACGGCCTTCAGCTTCCCGGTGGTGCCCAAGGGCGCGGCGCGCATCCGCGTGCAGCTCTCCGCGGCGCACTCGGCCGAGGACATCGAGGCCTGCGTGCGGGCCTTCGTCGCCAGCCGCTAGGCCATCAACCGCCGGGCCGCTCCCGGCACCATGTTTGCAGGCATCGTCCGCACTTCTTCATCCGTGGATCCACGGGCGGGGGAGTGTGGGCGATGCCCGCTTTAAAGGGGGTATGCCGTGGCCGGGCGCACCGGGTTGCGGCTGTCCCCGCCAAGACTGCCCCGGCCGGGAGTACCCCTACTGGAATCTTTCCTGCCGGAGCTGCCCGAGCAGGCGCTGCGGGTGCCCGGCAGCATCGGTGATGCCCGGGAACGCATGGGTGATCGTGCGGCCGCTGACCACCAGCGTACTGCGCACGTGCAGCAGTTCGCCCTCGAACCCGAAGGTCGGCAGGCCACACGCCGTGGCCAGCGCGAAACCGGGGTCCGAGAGCAGCGGGTAGGCCAAGTGCAGGCGCGCGGCGGCCTCGAGCTGGGCGTCGTGCGACTGGCTGGAGAGCCCCATGATGCGGTAGCCGATGGCCGCGTAGTCGGCGGCCAGGTCCCGGAACCCGCAGGCCTCCGGGGTGCAGCCCTTGGCCCCGGGAACCTGTGCCCACCCGGGCGGCTCCGCCTCGTCCGGGCGGCCGGTGCGCGGATAGATGAACAGCACGAACGAGCCGGCGGCGAAGTCCATCGGGCCCATCGTTTCCCCTGTGGTCGAGGGCAGGGAAAGCAGCGGGAACTGCTGCCCGAGCAGGTGTTCGGCGGAGGAGTCGGCGGAGGCACCTGCAGGAACGACTGCGGAGTCGCCTGCAGAAGCGCCGGTGGGGTTGTCCATCGGAACAGTTTGCCACACGGCGGTGAAGCGCGGCCCGGACTACTCTGCCTGCTGTGGCCTGCCGCGGCCCGGACTGGTCGGAAATTCGAGAGGCGTGCTCGACGGCGAACACACGATCGGCCCGGTCATGTTCGGCGATGCCGCCGAGGTCGCCAGCAAGATGCCGGCGAGCGGCATCTTCGGGACAGCCTTGGGCTTTCCGTCCGTGTCGTCATGGTCCGGCATCGTGTGCGATGGAAAGCGAAGGAGGCCGTCGTTCACCGGGGTGAACGACGGCCTCCTTGGCGAAGGCGCCTAGTTGCTGGCGGCGAGCACGAAGGCGGAGTCGATGTTGATGGTGACCTTGTCGCCCACCAGCACGCCGCCGGCTTCGAGGGCGGCGTTCCAGGTGATGCCGAATTCCTTGCGGGAGATCTGCGTGGTGGCGGAGAACCCGGCACGGGTGGCACCGAACGGGTCGACTGCCACGCCACCGAATTCGACCTTGAAGGTCACCGGCTTGGTGGTTTCCTTGATGGTCAGTTCGCCCTGGAGCTCGAACTCCTCGGGGGTGCCTGCGACGCCGGTGGACACGAAGGTCATCTCCGGGAACTGCTCGACATTGAAGAAGTCTGCGCCCTTGACGTGGGCATCGCGGTTGTTGTCGTTGGAATCGAAGGACTCGGTCTTGACGATGGCCTCAACCTTGGAGGTTGCGATCGAATCACCGACAGTCAGTGTGCCGGTCACGTCGGTGAATGCGCCGCGGACCTTGGAGATGCCTGCGTGGCGGACGGTGAAGCCGACTTCGCTGTGCGAGGTGTCGAGGTTCCAGGTGCCGGGGATGATTTCGATGCTCATGGGTGAAACTCCTTGTGGTGGGAAGCCGGTGTGCTTAACCGGATTACATGCGTATGCATACAAGTGTGCATCGATTTGATTGAAGTGTCAACCATTGATTCTTGGGGGCGCAACACTTCTTCATCTGTTGCCAGCGCGCAAGGGCGCGCCGAGGGGCGTTTGAATGCCCGGCGAATTCATCTCCAAAGTGGTGGAGCGTCGGGCGCGGTTGGCGACGGTGGCAGGGGTTGTGGCAATTACCGGCTCGCCCGGGGTGACGGGGGTTGCGGTGTTGGCGGCGACGCGTGCCAAGCCGCATCGGAAAAGCACGTAGCCAATGAGCGTCGGGATGGAGATGCATCGGTCGTGAGGGCGCGGGGCTGGGGGTCGATCATCGGTGTGTCGGTGCGAATGGGATCCCACCCGCACGGACCTGCGCGCCCGGGGAAGTGGCGCCGAGTGCTTCAGTGAGCGGTCCGCCACCTGCTGGGCGGGGTGCGTTGCGCAACCCATTCCAACAAGCCCGTGGCGCGGTCGTTCGTCCGGGGCGTGACGGGACGCGGTCGGTTGCCCATTGTCCACTGCGCAAGTCGGAGATGACGAATGCCGCCCGCATCCCGGTGGGGGCGCGGGCGGCATTGGTCGTTCAGTCGGCGCCTGGCCTCAGCTGATCTTGCGCCGGTAGATGGCGACGGCGAACAGGTAGGCCACTACGAGGATGCCCAGAAGCCATGCGAGCGCCGTCCAGATGTCCCCGCCCACAGGCTCCTGTGCGAACAACGCGCGGATGGTGTCCACGACCGCCGTCACGGGTTGGTTTTCGGCGAACCAGGCAACGGGGCCGGGCATCGTGTTGGTGGGCACGAACGCGGAGCTGATGAACGGCAGGAAGATCAACGGGTAGCTGAATGCGCTGGCCCCGTCGACCGTCTTCGCCGAGAGTCCTGCGATCACGGCGATCCAGGTCAGTGCCAGGGTGAAGAGGACCAGCAGGCCGGCGACAGCCAGCCAGGCAGCCACCGACGCCCCGGTGCGGAACCCCATGAGCAGTGCGACACCGATGACCACGGCCACGGAGACAAGGTTCGCCGCCAGCGAGGTGAACACGTGGGCCCAGAGCACGCTGGAGCGAGCGATCGGCATGGAGGCGAAGCGTTCGAAGATGCCGCCCTGCAGGTCAAGGAACAACCTGTAGGCGGTGTAGGCGACGCCGGAAGCGATCGTGATCAGCAGGATGCCCGGCAGCATGTAGTTCACGTACGACCCGCCGGATCCGGTGTTGATGGCACCGCCGAACACGTAGACGAACAGCAGCATCAGGGCGATCGGGGTGACCGCGGTGGTGATGATGGTGTCGGGGCTGCGCATGATGTGGCGCAGCGAGCGGCCGGTCAGGACTCGGGTGTCGCTCAGGACCTGGGTACTCATCGTGTTTCCTTTCCCGCCGGGAGCCGGCCGGCGCGCTCGCCGTCGGCGGTGCCGGTGTCATCGCCCTCGCCGGTGTCCCCGACGAGGCTGAGGAAGACCTCCTCCAGGGAGGGCTGCTTCTCGACATACTCGACGGTGGCCGCGGGGAGCAGGGCCTTGAGTTCGGCGAGCGTGCCGTTCTGGATGATGGTGCCTTGGTGCAGGATCGCGATCCGGTCGGCGAGGTGTTCGGCCTCGTCGAGGTACTGGGTCGTGAGCAGCACCGTGGTGCCGCCGTCGGCCAGCTGCTTGACGGTTCGCCACACCTCCAGGCGGGCCTGGGGGTCCAGCCCGGTGGTCGGCTCGTCGAGGAAGATGACCGGCGGGTTGCCGATCAGGCTCATCGCGATGTCCAGCCGGCGCCGCATGCCGCCGGAGTATGTTCCGGCCCTGCGGTTCCCGGCCTCGGTGAGCGAGAAGCGCTCGAGCAGGTCGTCGGCGATCCCGCCGGCATCCTTCAGCCGGCGCAACCGGGCGATCAGCACCAGGTTTTCCCGGCCGGTGAGCACCTCGTCGACGGCGGCGAACTGGCCGGTCAGGCTGATCGCCTCGCGCACCGCGGCCGGGCTCGCGGCGACGTCGAAGCCGCCGACCGTGGCGGTGCCGGCATCGGGCTTCAGGAGCGTCGAGAGGATCCGCACCAGCGTGGTCTTGCCGGCGCCGTTGGAGCCGAGCAGCGCGAAGATGCTGCCGGCCTTCACCTCGAAGTCGACGCCGCACAGGACCGGCAGGTCCTTGAACGACTTCTCGATGCCCCGTACCCGGATTGCCGGTTCGGGGGCCTGGTCGGTGCTCATGGGTTTCTCCGTTCCGGGCTTTTCAGGCCCCGTCGGTGGAATGGTTGGTGGATTCGGTGGCCGACTCGTCGATCGCGTCGACCAGGCGCTTGCGCTCCTTGTTGATCCACTGGCCGTCCGCGTAGTTCGCGATGAAGGTGTCCGCGAACTCCACCGGGTCGTCCCCGACGATGTCGCGGATCGGGGTGCCGTTGGCCGCGGCCCCCTCGATCAGGTCGGCGAGGTCCTCGAGCATCTGCGCCATGACGTCGCCCTTGACGATCGCACCGGCGTACATGAAGTAGCGTTCGATCCCGTCGATCGCGGTCTTGTAGCTCGTGGGGAGTGCTTCCTTGCGGGCCTTGTACTGGCGCCAGCGCTTCTTGTCCTCGAACGATCCGGTGACCATTTCGATCCATTTTGCTGCCATGGTTACTGTCCTTCTTCCTGCTGGTTGTCGATGCGGTGGCGGAGCTTCTCGATCCGTTCGGCGAGGAAACTCCAGTTGCTCCAGAATTCCTCGAGGTATTCGCCGCCCTGGGCGTTCAGCGAATAGACCTTGCGTGGGGGGCCCTTTTCGGAGGGGACCTTCTCTACGTCGACGAGGCCGCGTTGCTCGACCCTGACCAGCAGGGCGTAGACGGTGCCCTCGACGATGTCCGAGAATCCCTGGTCGCGCAGGCGCGCGGTGATTTCATAGCCGTATGCCGGCTGGACGGCCAGGGTGGCCAGGACGATGCCCTCGAGCGTGCCTTTGAGCATCTCTGTTGATTGCTTGCCCATGGGGCTCTCCTTCCAACTACTCTGTGTTGCTGACTACCACTAAATAGTAACACTGAATACCGGTCGCGCAAGAGGTGGATTTCGGTGGATCCGAGCGCCCCTCGTCACGGGTCGGCGGCCAAGCGGGAAAAGCGGGCGCTTGCCATGTGTCGCACCCGGCTGGTTGAGTTGCCCCATGACCCGACTGCCCCCGGATACCGTATGGCCGGTGGTGCACGACGAACGGCGTGCACTGCTCAATGACCTGCAGGCACTGGAACCCGACCTGTGGCTGACACCATCCTTGTGCCCCGGGTGGGACGTCCACGACGTCCTGGCGCATCTTGTCGATTCCGCGCGAACCACCAGGCTGGGGTTCGTGCGCCGGATGCTCGCCGCGGGCTTCGACTTCGACAAGGACAACGCGACAGGTGTGTCCCGGGAGAAGCGCGAGGACCCGGCACTGACGCTTGCCGCCTTCGGCGCCGCTGTGCCCCTGACGTCCACGCCGCCGGCGGCGCTGGCCACGCGCCTGGTGGAGGCGTTCGTCCACGGCGAGGACATCAGACGCCCCCTGGGAATCGGGCGGGAGTACCCGCCGGCAGATGTGGCGTTGGCCCTGGAGTACCAGGTGAAGACGAGTGTGAAGATGGGCGGGGGCAGGGAGGTGGCCGCGGGCTGGCGACTTGTCGCCGTGGACGCGGACTTCGTGCACGGTTCGGGTCCGGAGGTCAGCGGCCCGTCCATGGCCCTACTGTTGGCGGTCTCCGGGCGGCCTGTCGACCCGGGGGAACTGGGCGGCGCCGGGGCCGGGGATTTCCTGCAAGGAATCCGCGGCTGAGGGCCCGCCCGGGACGCCCCGTCCGGCCGTGAAAGCAGGCCCCCGCACTTCCGCCGGAGCCGTTTCTCCGTCATCCTGAAATCAGGACGACACGGTGCCGTCCGCGGAACCTAGGGGTGGCCATGTCCTCGAACGAAGCATCCGCACGGGGCCCGTTGGTGGTGGGGGTCATTCCCAAGCAGCACCCCGAGGTCATGGCCCAGGCTGCGGAGCTGGCCCAGCAGCTGGGCCGCGCCGTCATTTTCGCCTACGTGGAGCCCAACAGCTACCTGACCGAATGGAACCTGAAGGAGGACATCCGGGACCAGTCGCTGCATCCGCGGGACATCGACGAGGACATGACCGAGGACGCCGTGGCGATCCTCGCCGACATCGAAACCAGGATGGCCGGCAGCACCGCGGCCTGGAGCCTGCGGATCCTGGCGGGGGAGATATGGAAGGCGCTGGCGCGCCTGGCCTCGGAGTCCCAGGCATCGATGATCATCGTCGGAACGCGGGAGTCAACGTTCGGCGCGCACGTGTCGCAGCTGCTCAACGGCGCCACCGCCTCCCACCTCACGGTGCACCAGCACCGGCCGGTGCTCGTGGTCCCGGCGGCCCCCAAGGCGCCGAAACGCTGAGGCCCCGCCCCTGACGTGCGGCGGGCCAAGGGTCTACCATTGACCTACAAGCGACGACGGCCCGGGCACCTCGGAATCCGCACCTGCCGCACGGACCCGGTTCGCACCGCGGACCGGGGTGGGCGCGCTGCGGCGACCCCATGAAAGCAGGGTCGAATGGACGTGTCGCCGCTGATCTGGGTCCTCACCGTGGTGCTCATCGCGGGTTTGCTTGCGTTCGACTACTTCTTCCACATCCGCAAGGCACACGTGCCCTCGCTGAAGGAGTCGGCGACCTGGTCCTCCATCTACGTGGGCATCGCCATCGCCTTCGGAATCCTGGTGCTCGCCTTCGGGGGCCGCACCATGGGGTCGGAGTACTTCGCCGGATACATCACCGAGAAGGCGCTCTCGGTGGACAACCTTTTCGTTTTCCTGATCATCATCTCCAGCTTCAGGGTTCCCCGCGAAGACCAGCAGAAGGTACTGCTCTTCGGGATCGTCTTCTCCCTGGTTGCACGGACCGGGTTCATCTTCCTGGGTGCCGCGCTGATCAACTCCTTCGCCTGGGTGTTCTACATCTTCGGGCTGATCCTCCTGCTGACCGCCGGGAACCTGCTCAGGCCCGGGTCGCACGGGGATGAACAGAGGGAGAACTTCATGGTCAGGCTGGCCAGGAAGTACTTCCACACCACCGCCCACTTCGACGGCGACAAGCTGTTCACCATGCACGAGGGCCGGAAGGCCCTGACGCCCATGCTGCTGGTCATGGTGGCCATCGGCGGCACCGACATCCTCTTCGCCCTCGACTCGATCCCCGCGATCTTCGGGCTGACCCAGAACGTCTACATCGTCTTCACCGCCACGGCGTTCTCCCTCATGGGGCTGCGGCAGCTCTACTTCCTGATCGACGGGCTGCTGGACCGGCTCATCTACCTCTCCTACGGACTGGCCGCCATCCTCGCGTTCATCGGCGTCAAGCTGGTGCTGCACGCCCTGCACGAGAACAACCTGCCCTTCATCAACGGGGGAGAACCGGTGAAGGTCGTGGAAATCTCCACCGACCTGTCGCTGGGCGTGATCATCGGGGTGCTTGCCGTGACGGTGCTTGCCTCGTTGGTGAGCAAGGCGGGCAAGGCCCAAACGGCCATCAACAGCGCCCGCCGCCACGCGGAGAGCTACCTTGACCTCGACTACACCGCCGACTCCGCCGAGCGCGAGCGCATCTACCGGCTGCTGGCCGAGGAGGAGGCACAGATCCGGGACATGGACCCGAAGTACCGCAACAAGGCCAAGGACGTCGAGGGGCTTCGCGGGCTGATCGCCGAGGCCCACCGGCAGCACGGGGAATACCTGGAGAGATAGGGACGTGCCGCCCGGACGCCCGTGCGGCGCGGCAACGCAGCCCGGCCGGACCGCCGGCCGGCACCACCTGGGAGATGCACCATGAAGAACGAGAACACGTTCAGCACCACGAACCCCGTCCCGGAGCCGGCGTCCGGCACGAGCATCGTGGTGGGCCACGACGGGTCCGCCGGCGCCGACCACGCGCTGGGCATGGCCATGGAACTTGCCGCCAAGCTTGAGTCACCCGTCGTGGTGGTCAGGTCATGGTCCATCCTTACCGCGCCGCGGCCGGCCGAGTGGGAGTACGGCTACGTGTCCTCCTTCGCCGAGTACACGGATGCTGTCCGCGCGGAAATGGTCCGCGGGCTCAAGAAGGTCGTCGACGCGTTCGACACTGTCGAGGTTTCCTACGAACCGGTCCACGCGCCGCCGGCCAAGAGCCTGATCGAGGTCTCCCGGAACGCGCGCATGCTGGTGGTGGGAACCCGCGGGCACGGTGGGCTTGCCGGAATGCTGCTCGGCTCGGTCAGCGAGCAGTGCGTGCGCCACGCCGCCTGCCCGGTCCTGGTGGCCAGGCCGAGGCACTGAACCGCCGCGTCGCCGGAGCGGGCCCCGTCATGCCCGGACCGCGCGTTCCGGGAGTTCGGTGATGACCCGGTACCCCAGGTTCGGGTCGAACCCGTGGATCTCGCGGGTATCCAGCGACTCCATGTAGGAGAGGATCTCCTTGGTGACGACCTGCCCCGGCACGAGGATCGGGAACCCCGGAGGGTAGGGCGTCACGAACCCGCCGGAGACCACCTCGTCCCCGGCGATGACGCGCTCGGCCAGCTGGCGGGGCATCAGGTAGCCGCAGCTGCCGGTCTTGTAGGTGGTGAAGTAGGCGGATCGGATGTCGCCGTCGGTCGTCTTGTCGTCGCTGCGGAACCTGTCGGCAAAGCGGCTGAAGTCCGGCAGCGGAGGCGGCGTTCCCACAAGCCCCGCGATCCTTTCCCGGCGGGCCTCAAGCGCCAGCGGCCCCATGTCCGCCTGCTCGCGCTCGAAGTGCTCGGCGAGCTTGACCAGCACGTCGATCAGGTAGGCCACGGCGCTGCGCGAGGTGCCGATGTTGGTCATGAACAGCACGGTGTTCCGCGAGGTCTTGTTGACCTGGATGCCGTGCAGGTCCATCAGGTACTTGTGCTTGAACGTGTCCCCGTCCACGCCGGTCCGCCCGATGTGCAGCGTGAGCCGGCTGGGGTCCACGACGAACTCGTCGGTCCGCCAGGCCTCCTCCATGGCCGCGAGCCCGTCCTGCAGCGGCATGGGCCCTGCCGCGGCGCGGTACTCGCGGGGGATCAGGTCGTGGGTGCTGAGCACCCGGAAATACTTCTTCAGCAGCGGGTGGCGCGCCACCATCCGGGCCACGGACTGGGCCAGGTAGGCCTGGCGCTGGACCAGCTCGTAGCCCTCCAGCTCCGCCTGGCGGCGGCCGATGTCCAGCGAGGCGAGGATCTGGTAGTTCGGCGAGGTGGAGGTGTGGGTCATGTACGCCTCGCGGAAGGTCACCTCGTTGAGGTGGCTGAAGTCCTGGTCGAAGACGTGGATCATGGACCCCTGGCGCAGCGAGGTCAGCGTCTTGTGCGTGGACTGGGTGGCGTAGACGCGCAGCCGGGCCGCCGCCGGGTCCGGCAGCAGGCGGGTGGAAAGCCACACCTGGTCATCGACCGGCTGGCCGGTCTGCGCGTCGAAGAGTGCCGCACGCTGGGCCCGGGCCCGCTCGATGTAGTCGGGGTCCTTGAAATCGGCCTCGAGTGCGGCGGCGGCGGCCATGGCGGTGCGCCGGCGGTAGATGGGGTGGAAGCCGGCGAACGCGAACCAGGCCTCGTCCCAGAGGAAGACCAGATCCGGCTTGATGGCCAGGCATTCCTCCATGACCCGCCGGACGTCGTAGACGATGCCGTCGAAGGTGCAATTGGTCAGCGTGACCATCTTGACCTCGTCGAGGCGGCCGGCACGGCGGTAGTCCAGCAGCATGCCCTTGAGCGTTTTCAGCGGCACGGCGCCGTAGAAGGAGTATTCGTCCAGCGGGTAGGCATCGACGTAGGCGACCTGCGCGCCGGCGAGCATGAGCGCGTAGTGGTGTGACTTGTGGCAGTTGCGGTCGGCGATGACCACGTCGCCCGGGGCGACGATGGACTGGTGCACGATCTTGTTGGCGGTGGAGGTTCCGTTGGTGACCATGTAGGTCCGCCGGGCGCCGAAGGCGCGCGCCGCCAGCTGCTGGGCACCCTTGAGGGAGCTGCGCGGATCCAGCAGCGAATCCAGCCCGCCGGAGGTGGCGGAGGTTTCCGCGTGCAGCAGGTTCAGGCCGTAGAACTCGCCCATGTCCTTGATCCACCGGGACCCGACGACGGAGCCGCCGCGGGAGACCGGCAGGGCGTGGAAGACCGCCGCGGGCTTGCGGCTGTGGCGCTGCACGGCGTCGAAGAACGGCGTCGCATGGCGTTCGGCGACGCCCTGGAGCAGGGAGAGGTGCAGCTCCATGGATTCGCTGCGGCGGAAGAGCCTGGTGAACCTGCGCCCCGAGGCCCCGGCCAGTTCCTCGATGGACACGTCCGCCACCAGGTACAGGTCCAGCTCCGGGCGCAGGCCCTTGAGCAGGTCAGCGAGCCGCAGGATCCGCTCATGCGGCGGGAAGACCGCGATACCGGGTTCGATCAGGGCATCGAGGTAGGCGCGCAGGTCATCGCCCGGCCGGTGGCGGGTGGGCACCGCGAAGCCGGGACGCAGCACGCAGGCCTGGATGGTGGGGTTCAGCAGCACCGCGATGAGTGCGTCCTCGAGGCTTGGCACCACGTTCACCGCGTAGGCGAAGGCGTCGGTGTCCCGGCGCTGGCGGGCCATCTCGGCGAGGAACTCCTGGCGAACCGTCTCGGACATGTCGTCGATGACCAGGACCTCGAAGCGCGGCCGCGGGTCCGGGGCGGTGGCCCTCGCCGCTTCCAGGGCGACGGCGGGGGAGTCCGGGTTTTCCAGGTGGTCCTCGTGGTCGGGCTCGAAGCGCGCGAACCCGCGGGTCACGGCCTCGGTCAGCACCAGCGCCGCGGCGTGGTCGCCCTCCTCGAAACGGGCGCGCAGCGCGGCCACGTGCGCCATGCCGGGCACCGCCCAGTAGGCCTCGACAGCCTCGAGGATGCACAGCCGGCGCCCGACCTCGTCGAGCAGCCCCCGCTCGGCGAGGGCCGGGTCGGTGGTGCCGTGCAGCTGCTTGGCCGCGTAGGCCAGGTATTCCCAGACGTCGGTGCGCAGGCGCCAGACGTTGCTGGGGGTTCGGTAGTCGTCGTCGGTGTTCATTGCGGGAGCCTTCACGGCTGCTCCGATCCTGGGCTGTGTCCGTGCCGGACGTGTGGTGGTGGTTGCAGGAGGTTGGTTACAGGAAGTTGGTTGTTGCAGGGGTTCGGTGGCCGCCGCGCGCGTGCGGCGGCCACCGGGGCCGGACGGAAGGGGCCGGCCAACGGCCCGAGGTGCCGGTGGGCGTTGCTAGTCCAGGCTGGCGGCGATCGAGTCGAAGGCCCGCAGGGTGGCGAAGAGCTTGGCGGCGTCCTGCGGCAACGGCCAGCTGGAGAGCTTCACCCCCACCATCTTCGCGGACCTGTTGATGTAGATCATCTGCCCGTGGATGCCCAGGCAGAGCAGCACGTTGTTGCCCTCGTACGGGAACCACATCTGGTTCCTGTACATCCCGCCGGGCATCCGGTTGTCGCCCGGGCTGTTGGCGAAGGCCTGGCGGGAGTCCGGCGCCCCATCGAGGGTTTCGGCGATCCACTGCCCGGAGAGCACCCGCTCGCCATTCAGCGCCCGGCCCCCGTCGAGGAAGAGCGCACCGAAGCGGGCCAGGTCGCGCAGCGTCGCGTTGATCCCGCCGTCGAACATCCCCGTGCCCACCTGGTCGATGCCGATCGCGGCGTCGGCCTGGGCGCCGATCCTGCCCCACAGCACCCTCGACATCAGTGAAGGCATCCGCTCCCCGGCCGCCGCCTCGCAGATCCACCCCAGCATGTCGGTCTCGCAGGAGCGGTACTCGAAAGCCCCGCCGTGGGCCGTCTTCTGACGCAGCGTCATCAGGTACGGGTACATCCCCACGGGTCCGGGAACGGCCGGTGGCGCCCAGCCGATCGCCTCTTCGAGCATCCTGACCTCCGCGAACGGATCCAGGTAGTTCTCCGAGAACGCGATGCCCGAGCGCATGTCCAGCAGGTTGCGCACCGTGGCACCGGCATAGCCGGTGTCCGCCAGCTGGGGAACATAGGCGGTGAGCGGCTGCTCGGGACACAGCACCCCGGCGTCGGTCAACGCCCCGGCCACGGCGCCGACGAGCGACTTGCTCACCGACATCAGCAGGTGCTGGGTCCCGGCGTCCATGGTCCCGAAGTACTGCTCCGTGACCACGCGCCCGCGGTGCAGCACCATCCACCCGTCGGTGTCCGTGGAGGCCATGACCGACCCCACGCTGGAGCCGGGCCCCGCACTCGGCTCGGCACCCGGCTCCGCCGTGTCCGTGAGTCCCGGGTCGGTGCCGGGCACCGGCAGGGAATCAAGGTCGCGGTGGGCGGCTGGCAACGCCACTGCCAGCCCCGGCCCCCGCGGGATCTCCGCGGTGGGCAGGAAGTCGGCGATGTGCTGGAAGGACCAGCGCAGGTGCTCCGGCGTCTGCCAGTTCTTCAGGTCCATCCCCGGCGGGAGTTGGACCAGGTGTGTGCCATCCACTAATGCTCCGTTCAATGGCCGTGGCGGTGCGGCGATGCGCTGCTGCGCCGCCACGGCGCTTTCGTTGCTCCCGGCTTGCAGCCGGGTCATGGCCGCGGTCCTGCGGCGTTGTTTGCTACGGGCCCTACCCAGGGGTTTTAACCCCCGCACCCACGGCATGGTCGGCCGTCACCGCCCCATCCAGAGGAATGCCGACGAACCCGGCCCTGATGCAGTCGATGAAGTGCCGGGCCCGGATGCTCAGCTGCGAGGTCCCGTTCCTGTCGATCTGCAACCTGCCCTTGGTGACAAGGATGCCCAGGTCGGCACCCTTCCAGCGGTAGTCGCCGGGGCCGTAGACGCGCAGGAAGAACGCCTCGGACTCGTTCTGCAGCAGGTGCCAGTCCAGGGCCGCGCCGCTGAAGACCAGGGCGCCGTTGGCGTCCAGGTAGTACAGTCCGGTGGCCGGGGTCGCGGAGAGCAGCTCCACCCGGTCCGAGGTTTCCTTGATGATCATGTGGCTCCACACGTCGGCGCCGGAGAGCGCCTCCCAGCGCTCGTTGATCTCCTTGACGTCCAGCTCAAAGTCCACGTCCATGTACTCGAGCAGGTGGAAGAGGAAGAGCGGGACGTCGGCGTAGGCCCCGGCCGTCACGTTGGTGATGGCGCTGGCCCCGGAAATGCGCGGGTTCAGCTCGCCCAGGTAGACCTCGTCGGTGTCGAGGTCCACGAGCACGTCGACCTCGAAGAAGCCGCGGTAGCCCTCCACGACCAACCGGTCGCCCATGCGCTGGACCAGCTCCATGGCGCGGGTCCGCTGGGAGGAGGTGAGGACATCCGGGTGCATCTCGTTGCCGCACCAGCCGCCCGGGTAGGGGGTGAGGTCCTGGTGGCCGGCCAGCTCGGCGAGGAACGGGCCCACCACGGTGCCCGAACGCGTGAGCACTGCCTCGACGGCCACCGCCAGGTTGTTGATCCGGCGCATGACCTTGATTTCCTGGCCGACGATCTGTGCCGCGTGGGTGTCCCATTCAGCCTCGGTGGAAATGAAGAACGTGGTCTTGCCGGAGTCGCCGTACGGGGTCTGGACGACCAGCTCGTCCCCGAGCCCGGCCTTTTCGGCCTCGGCGCGCAGCGTCTTCCAGTCCACGCCCTGGGTCAGGACGTTGGGGACCGACGGTGCGCCTGCCTCGTTGCCGAGCTGGGTGGTGACGATCTTCGAATCCAGCCGGTGCCGCAGCTCGGCCGACGGAAGGATCAGGTCGTAGCCCAGCTCGTTGCAGATCTGCTCGGTTTCCTCGTTGAAGAAGACCATGGCGACCTTCGGGCGGACGCCGGGGCGCAGGCCGCGGGACATGCGGGCCCGGACCTCGGCGTTGAGCAACAGCCAGTTGTTGATCTCCTCGCCGGACTCGAACTCGCGGTATGGCTTGAGCGCCGGGGTGAAGACGCGCGGGTGGGCGCCGTCCCAGGCGTTGTAGTAGCTGATGTAGGTGAAGTTCCGAACCCAGCGATCCAGGCCCAGCAGGTTGAACGGGGTGGCGCCGATGAAGAAGATCGGCACGTCGTTGGTGCGGAAGAAGTGGCGGACTTCGGAGATATTGCGCAATTCCTGCGGGTAGGTGAGGGCCGGTGCCGTCGAGGCGAAGGCCGCGTCGGTGCCGATGGTTGCCTCGGGCGCCTCGGGACCGGTCGGCGTTGCCCGCGGTGCCGGCTCCTCGGCGGTGCGCTGGTCGGCCGGGGCAGCGGCAGGGATCTTGGTCTCCTGTGCCTTGGTGGCTGGCGCCGATGCGGAGCCTGCCTTGCCCGTCGAAGCTGCCGGCTTTGCACCCGTGGTTTTCGCGGCCGGCTTGTCGGTTGCGGACTTTTCCGCAGTTGCCACAGCCGAGGTGTCTCCGGCCTTGGTCGCTGTCGAGGTCGCCTTGGCCGGGGTCTTTGCGGCTGGTTCAGCAATGCTCTTCGTTGCCGGGGCGGACTCGGCGGCGGGTCGTGCTGCGGGGGACTTCGTTGCCGACGGTGCCGCGGCACCGTCCTTGGTTGCAGTGGCGGTTGTCTTCGTCGGGGCCTTGGTGGCGGAAGTCGGGGTAGCGGCCGGGGCAGCTCCGGCGACCGTCTGCGTTGGGGTCTTTGCGGTTTCCTCCGGGGAAGGTGCGACGGCCTTGGTCGCGGATGCGGCCGGTTTGTGCGCGTCGGTCGCGGTGCGCGATGCCCCGGTCCGGCTTGCCGTGTCCGTTGCCTTCGCCGCGGGCTTTGCGGCAGCGGCCTGGGTCGTCGAGGTGGTCGGGACCTTCGACGTGGATGGTGTTGTTGCCGTGGGTTTCGACGCCGTTTCCCTTTCGACTACCGTGGATGTTTCACCGGAGGCCGGCGGGGTGGTCGCCGTCGCTGCTGCGGTTTCTGCCGAGGTGGAGCTTTCCGCAAGAGTGCCCTTGGAAGCCGCGGATCTAGCTGCATTCTTTGCTATCTGGCTCGGCTGGCCGATCTTCTTGGTGGCTTTATTCGCACGTACGGTCAATTTCATACTCCTTCCATTCGGAGAACACCGAATCCTGCGGAGGCGGGCATTTCCCTGCTGCCGGTCGGCGATGCTTTCCGTTTCTGGACGGATGCACCGGACACCGGCAACTGGGTGACGACCTACCTCCCCCGAAAGCCGTCCGCGGCGGGTGCCGCGGATCGAGCGCTTCGGGTTCGACGTTTCCATCATCAAGTTCCGCCAACATAGTGTGATTCAGTGAACAGCGCGTGTACCCAAGATGACCGTGTCGTGTGTTTCATTTTTGCGTAAAGCGATTGACTGTTAAATCGCGCCTGACTTCAAGTCTTCTGTGGAAATCCGTGCACCGGAAACAATCGAATAAAGCCGAAAATTACACTGTTTTAGCGAAACCTATTCCGACTAGCGATGATGCCGTTTTCCAGGGAAATCCGGCCGTTTCGTCTCCGGCTTGGATTCGGGTTCGGCGGCGATTCGCAGGTGATTCCGATGACGCTCCGGCGTCGGATGTGCGCATTCACGAAGAATTTTCGAATATTTCTTGTGTCCAAATGAATCGTGACGATCGATTGCGGAGTGTGACCGGGCTTTTGATAAAGGATTCACAGCTGCTACGAGGCGTAGCACATGAGCGTAGCTCAAGCCGTTGAGAGAGTTGCCGCAACCAAGCAGCAGCAAAGCAGATAAGGCAGGCGCACAGAAACGTCGCGGAGTCGCGCGTGGAATGCGGCTTTCGATGACAGCCAACCCGGTTCAAGGCAGGGCTGCGAGTTCAGGCGAATGGGGGAGACCCGAGCGGGTACTGGCGGGACAGTCGCACGGGATTCCGCCGGACTTCTCAGGGAAGGTCGAGGGACACCACTGCCATGAAGCCTCGGCCGCTGATGCGCGGAGAATCTTCTTCGCCTCCGACCACGGTGTCACGCAGCTCAACTGCACGCTCTGTGTCGCCTTGGAGAACCACTGCCTTCCCCTGGAGCAGGACTCCGAACTGCGAGCCGAAGAGGTATTGCTCGCGTTTCTTGGAGAGCTCGACTATCCGGACGTTGCCGCGTACCGCGCCGGTGCGGGTAATCAGGTTCAAGGCAAGGACCTCGCCGGTGGGCAGCGTCGCGCTGGTGGTGCTTCCGCCCGGGAACTTCAGCGGGCGGTATAGCTCCACAGCCTGCTTGGTTCCGTCGATGGTAAGTTCGAGCAATTCGCCGGTGATGACCGTCAAAGTGCGGTCGAATCCGTCATAGGGCGTGAAATTTCCGGCTCTCTCGATGGAAGCGACGCTCAGGCGCCAGTCCCATTCTTCTGCTGTCGAGGGGACGAGCGCGCCGTCGGCATCGAGCGTTCCTGCCGCGATATCCCGGACCTGGCCCTGGGCCTGGCCCCACATTTTCTTGGGCGATGCGGCCAAGGGAACGATCGAGCCGGTTGCCAGCGTGGGATTACTCATGTGTCGAGCTTAGTTGGAAACGAAGGCGCCAATGAGCACCACAACGCCCATGGCCGCCAGCGCGGCGGAGGAGATGCGTTCCATCCAGATGCCCACGGCCGGGCTCTTGAACCAGGCCACGGCGCGGGCCGCAACGAGGGTGAGCGCCATGAGGTAGGCAAAGCCGATCACCGTGTACACGAGACCGAGCAGCAAGGCGGAGGTCAACAGGTTGGAACCCGGGGGGATGAAGGGCGGCATCAGTGCCAGGAAAAGCAGTCCAAGTTTGGGGTTCAACGCCGAGGAAAGCATGCCCGCCCTGAACGATTGCGGGATCGTGAACTCCACGCTGCCGGCAGCCTGCACGCGAGTGGCAGTCCGGGCCGTGGCTGCTGAAGCCCCGCCCAGGAACCGTGCCTTGATGAAGGTGCCGAGCCCAAGGTAAAGCAGGTACAAGCCGCCGATGACCGCGATGGCCTGGTGGATGGCCGGGTAGGTTTTCAACAGCGCGGCAACACCGATGCCGGCCAGGGCGGCCCATCCCATGATCGAAACCATCATGCCGGCGGCCGCAGCCACTCCGTTGCGTGGCCGGTTCAAGGCGTAGCGCAGGAGCAGAAAGGTGTCGGGTCCCGGCGTCAGGACGACCACGAGGGCTATCCCCGCGAAACCCAGAAGGGCGGATAACGGCATGTCACCCATTATTGGGGCATGGGCGGCCATGCGGCCATCCCGGAATCCCGTCGTGCGTGTCCCGGCCGATCAGTCGTGGGGAACGAAGGCCCCGATGAGCACCACCGCACCCATGACGGCCAATGCAGCGGAAGACACGCGCTCCAGCCAGATGCTGACCGCCGGGCTCTTGAACCAGGCCATGGCTTTGGCTGCGATGAAGGTCAGGACCATAAGGTAGGCGAACCCGATCACCGCGAATACGGCGCCAAGCGTCAGCGCGGACAGCAGCAGGTTGGAGCCGGCAGGGATGAATGGAGGCATCAGGGCCAGGAACAGCAGACCGAGCTTCGGGTTCAACGCGGAGGAGAGCGCCCCTGCTCGTAGCGACTGCATGAAGGTGAACTCGGCGGTGCCCGCGGCGGTGATCGAACGTGTCGTGGTGCGTGCCGTCGCGGCGGCGGCTCCAGCCAGGAACCGTGCCTTGATGAAGGATCCGAGCCCCAGGTAAAGCAGGTAGATGCCGCCGACTATGGCGATTCCTTGGTGGATGGCCGGGTAGGTTTGCAGCAACGCGGCCACGCCGAGTCCGGCAAGGGCCGCCCAGAGCATGATCGAAACCATCATCCCCAGCGCGGCGGCAACGCCGTTGTGGGGGCGGTTCAGGGCGTATCGAAGCAGCAGAAACGTGTCGGGGCCGGGTGCAAGGACAATGACCAGCGAGAGACCGGCGAAACCAAGAAGAGCAGATAACGGCATGTGATCCATTATCGGTGCCGGCGGTTCACCGACGGAAAGGCAGGCGCGTCTTTGGGCAGTCTTTGGCCGTGTGTGTCCGTGGAATGCAGCACGAAGAGCCTGATGCCTTCGCTGGCAGATCCGTTGTGAAATGCGGCCCGAAAAGTCTTCCCGCGGAGATCCGGGATTGGCTGTCTAAGTCCGTTTGAAGAGGTACCTGTTGCAAACTGCATACTCGGTAGGTAGATTAATGCATACGCGGTATTCATGTTTGTCGTCGGAACCTCTTCCGAAACCGCGTGCTACCCAAATCGATCGAGGAGAATGCAATGTCCATTCGGCATTCGTTGTTGGCCCTTTTGCAGGAAGGGGCTCGCTATGGCTACCAGTTGCGTGGCGAGTTCGAAGAGCGGACGGGTACCACGTGGCCGCTCAATATCGGACAGGTCTATACGACGCTTGACAGGCTGGAGCGCGACGGCTTGGTTGAAAAAGAGGTCGCCGGCGGTGAGCGGCAAGTCATTTACAGCATCACTGCGAACGGTCGGGACGAGGTTTCGCGATGGTTTGCCGAACCCGTGGCCCACAGCAATCCTCCGCGCAACGAACTGGCGATCAAATTGGCCCTGGCCATGACTATTGAAGGTGTTGACGTCGCGGCGGTCGTACAGGCTCAGCGCACCGCCTCGATCCGTTCTTTGCAGGCCTACACCCGCCAGCGTCGATCAGCAGCGAAAGATGTCGATGCCAGAACCGGCAACGACGCCGCCTGGCTCCTGGTCTTGGATTCCCTCATTTTCTCCACCGAAGCGGAAGTCCGGTGGCTGGACCACTGTGAGGGATGGGTAAGCGCACGGGCCACAGGAGCACGAAACGCAATCAGGACCGCATCATCGACACCGCCGAATCAGCAAACCGCCGTCTCGGACAATGAAAAGGTTTCCAATTGAGCACCGAAGTCCTTCAGTTGGAAGGCGTCTCACGCACCTATGGGGAGGGTGCCACCGCTGTTGCAGCCCTCCGCAACGTCAACTTAACTATTCATGCAGGCGAATTCGTTGCAGTGATGGGGCCTTCCGGCTCGGGAAAGTCCTCGCTGCTGACGTTGGCCGGCGGACTGGACAAGGCGACCAGCGGCACCGTGTTCGTCGAGGGCACCCCGCTGACAGGGCTGGGCATCAACGAACTGGCCAGGCTGCGCCGGCGTGCCGTCGGATACGTGTTCCAGGATTTCAACCTGGTGCCCACACTCACGGCAGCGGAAAACGTTTCACTGCCACGTGAACTGGATGGAATTCCCGCGCGCAAGGCACGCCGCCAGGCCATGGACGCGTTGCGGCTGGTGGGGATTCCGGAGCTTGCCAACCGTTACATGGACCAGATGTCCGGAGGCCAGCAGCAGCGTGTGGCCATCGCGCGGGCCATCGTGGGCGAACGACGACTGATTCTTGCCGATGAACCCACCGGGGCCCTGGACTCGGTAACAGGAGACGGGATCCTCGAAGTCCTGCGTCACCGCGCCGAGGCCGGCGCCGCCGTGGTGATGGTGACCCACGAAGCCAGGCATGCCGGCTGGGCCGATCGGGTGGTGTTCCTAAAAGACGGGCGCATCGTCGACGAGGCAGCCTCTGCGCACGATCCTTCCGTCTTGCTCACCGGAATGACCTACTGAGGTGGCGTTGGACCTGACCCCGGTCACAGGCGGGAAAAGGCGGCAGCTCCAGCTGGCACTGAGAATGGCGTGGAGGGACATCAAGCGCCACAAGGGCCGATCGGTATTGATCGCCGCGCTGATAGCCTTGCCGATCTTCGGGATGGCCTTCGCCGCCACCGTGGGCTTCAGCATGATCCCCACCCCTGCGGAAATCGTTTCTCGGGAACTGGGGCAAACGCAGGGAAGACTCAGCAGTATGCAGGTGGCAAACGGTGCAGCCAGGCAAAGCCCGGCGGGCGATCTCGGAACGAGGTTCTTCACGGGCGAGCAGGACCCGGACTTCACACCTGCAGCTCCGGCCTCGATGGCACCCGCGGGGTTCGAGACGATCGGCTGGAAATCCGTGGAGCTCACCGCAAAGGTCGGCAACGCCAACATCGTCCTGCCGACGGTGATCAGCGACGTGCTGCATCCGGCGTTCACCGGCAAATATGTGTTGCTGGACGGACATGCCCCGGCAACAACGGAACAGGCACTCGTTTCCCCCGGACTGCTGAAACGCTTCGATCTTCGCTCGGGAGATGTCATCGATACCTCGGCCGGCAAGTTTGCCATCACCGGCACGCTTCGCGACAGTGCCCGGGATGATTCCGAAACCCGGATCTATCTCAACGAGCGACAGCTTCCGCCAGGGAAACCGGTCCAAGCGGATTCGGAAGACCTCTACCTGGTGGGAAGTGCCCCGCTCACGTGGCAGGATGCCAAGAAATTCAATGCGCAAGGAATCCAGGTCACTTCGCGCAGTCTGCTGCTTGACCCGCCTTCGGCGGCTGAAATCGGGCCGCATGTCGACGAAACCGGGATTGGCTCCGGATTCGATCAAGTGCTGAACTTCGCGGTCCCCGGGGCGATCATCGGGGTCTTGGCTTTGCTGGAAGTTGGCCTGTTGGCCGGCGCGGCGTTTGCCGTTGGTGCCCGCAAGCAGCAGCGGGATCTGGCGCTGTTGGCGGCATCCGGTGCCGAGACGAGCCTTCTGCGCAATACCGTGACGGCCGGCGGTCTCTGGCTTGGACTTTTCGGCAGTGTGCTCGGGGCAGGCATGGGGGTCGTTGGCGGGACGGTCTTGGTGACGATCATGAAATCCCGGGGTGATTCGTCGTTCGCTGGTGTACACATTTTTTGGCCGGTTATCTGCGGACTGGTGCTCGTGGGATTGCTCTCCGCAGTCATCGCGGCGCTTGTCCCGGCACGGGCAGTGGCCAAGCAAGCGACGCTGGCAGCACTGAAATCGGGCAGGACCGCTGAAGTCGGATCCAAGCGGACTCCGCGCGTTGGACTGCTGTTGCTCCTGCTATCAGTCGTTTCTCTGACCGCAGGGGTCGCCGTCTCGTTGGTGCAGGGGCGGAGCGCCGAGGCCAGTGAATGGTTGCTGGTCGCCATGGGGCTGGTTGCGGCCGGGACGATACTTTTGATCGGTGGGCTGGTATGCCTGACGGGCAAGATCGTTACGCTACTAACTGCCAAGTCGTCTTGGCTGCCCGTGCCTTTCAGGCTTGCTGCGCGGGATTCGGAGCGCAACCGCAGTCGCACGGTTCCGGCCATCGCGGCGGTGCTGGCAGCGGCGTCGCTCTCCGGCGCATTGATCGTGTTGACTTCAAGCCTCATGCAACAAGGTAGCGATCTCCACCAATGGCGCTTCAACCTCAACCAAGCCGGAATCGCCTTGGAAAAAACCCAGAGCACCGAGATCCAATTCGGTCCAGATTCGTCGACCCTGACGGCGCTGAAAGCGGTCAGTATCGATCCCGAACCCGTGGCTTCCGCTGTCCAACAGATCTTCGGACCGGAGGTCAAACAGCAGATCATCGCCGGTACGCCAAGCAGTTCCGCATGTCGCGTAAATGAGTTCAAGGCCGAACAGGATGGTCGTGATCCAGCAGACGTCCAATGCCTGTCATGGATGCTGCAGGAACCAACGGAGAATCGGTGCGCCATGGGCGAGGATTTCCGACCCAAGGATCTCAACGACTGGCGTTGCAGCGGGCCCATGAGCCACGGGTACGAGCACGACCTGCTTCCGGCCCTGGTGGTGGGCGGGGAACCGGAACTCACCGCGCTATTGGGTCGAGCACCAAGTGCCGCAGCACTCAAGACGTTGAAGGACGGCGGGGTTGTCGTCACCAATAGGGTTTTCCTCACCGATGCGAAATCCGCATCCCTGGTGGTGTATGACCGCAATGAACCTTGGCGGTCGGGTACCGGAAATGGCTTCCAAGAAGACAGCGCCTATTTGCGGACTCAGTACAGCCCGATCACAACACACGCGCTGCACGCCGTACTTGAGGAACCGGAACGGCCCCTGGATTTCTACGGTGTGGTTTCGGCCGATACCGCGGCCAAGGTCCAGATGCCGGTGGTGGACCGGACCCTGTTGCTCACCGCGCCACAAGCACCAACCCAGAAACAGTACGACACTTTTGCAAGTGCGTTGGTGGCACTGACCGGGGAAGCATATTACTCGCAGTTTGAGACAGGTCCTGCAACCAACGTGACCTCGATTCTGTGGTTGATTGTCGCCGGGGCAGCGTTGATTACGCTCAGCGCCGCAGGGATCACCACCGGCCTAGCGCTGGCTGATGGCCGCATCGACCATGCAACGCTTGCCGGCATTGGGGCCGACACCAGACTGCGCAAGGCGATGTCCGGCGCGCAGACCGTCATGACGGCTTCACTTGGCACGTTGTTGGGACTATTCGCCGGAACGCTCCCCATGATCATCATGCTCTCAGCCCAGGCAGGGATGCCGGTGGTAATCCCCTGGTCACAGCTCGCAGTGTTGCTAATAGTCGTGCCCTGCGTTGGAGCCGTCGTAGCCTGGGTCTTTACCCGCGGCAACGTGCCGCTGACCCGTCGCCAAACGTTGGCTTAGTCCCGCACCTGGCCGTGTTGTGGACCTTCCGTGAATCGAATGCATCGTGACGAATACTGCCAGTCCCGTTTTCGACATCGTGTATTGCACGGGGAAAAGCCATTCCAGGAGCTTTAGCATCGTTGCTGCGGCCCGTGCTCAAGTGACCTTCTGGGAGTTCGATCTGCACGTCAATAGCCGCTGACTGGACATCGACCAGCAATGGAACCACTTTGGTCGGGAGCAGCAATCTGCAAGACGTATGCGTTTCACGACCCCCGTGGTTCAAGACCCCGGAAACACTGGTGGCACCCCCCGCGATGCTTCGGCCGCAAACGTTGGCGTGGGAAATTGCCACCACCGCTACGAATGCGTTGGTTTCTTAGCGGAAGGGGATAGCGAAACTACTGCCAGCAGCGCGTTGCCTTCGATCGCCACGGCAGGTTCCCCGCCGCCCACGACGGTGTCGTAGCGTTCGAGCGGGCGCTCGCCGGAGTTTCCGGGGGACAAGCACGCCCGACCGCGCAACAGGACGCCGAGCCGGCCCGCGGCCAGGGCCAGCGGCCGCCCGGGCGCCAGTTCCACGAGACCTACCCGCCCCTCCACGGTGCCGGTGCGGGCGATCAGGTTGAAGTCCCTGATCGGCCCGCCGGGCAGCGTGGCGCTGGTGGCGGCGCCGCCGTCGAAACGCAGCGGCGCGTATTTCCCCAGCTGCATGTCGACGCCGTCCATGGTGATCGCCAGGCCCTGGCCTTCGATGACGGTCAGGACCCGTGTCATCCCGGCATAGACCGAGAACGGGCCCTCGCTCTCCACGTCGGCGATGCTCAGGCGCCAGTCCCAATCGTCGCCGGGAACGGATTCCGGGATTCCCGCGGCACCCAATGTTCCGGCGGCGATCTGCCGGGTCACCCCGCCACCGTTGCGCCAGCGTTCGGGAACAATCCCGGCGTAGGCGATGACGGTGCCGGGGGACAAGGACGGGTGCTGCGGGGAATCCACGGGATGATCGTTCGCCGGGTGCAGCGGTTGCTAGGCCAGCGGCGTTGCGAGAACCGAGTTCGCGGCTTCCAGCAGCGAACCGTCGGTGACCAGCTGGAACACGGACTCGATCTCCGGGGAGATGAACCGGTCGGTGCCGGGGCCTTCGACCTGGGTGCGGATTGCTTCGCGCACCGCGGTGATGACCGGCGAGGACTTGGTGGAGGCCAGGCCGCCGTCGCGCATGTCCAGTGCCCGGGCGCTGGTGAGCAGCTCGATGGCCAGCACGCGGGCCAGGCCGTCGATGGCCTTGCGCAGCTTGAGGCCGGCGTGCCAGCCCATGGAGACGTGGTCTTCCTGCATGGCGGAGGACGGGATCGAATCCACGGAGGCCGGGACGGCCAGGCGCTTGAGCTCGGAGACGATGCCCGCGGCCGTGTATTGGGCGATCATGTGGCCGGAGTCGACTCCCGGGTCGTCGGCCAGGAAGGCGTTAAGGCCGTGGCTGCGGGCGGTGTCCAGGAAGCGGTCGGTGCGGCGCTCGGAGATCGAAGCCAGGTCCGCGACGGCGATGGCCAGGAAGTCCAGCACGTAGCCCATCGGGGCGCCGTGGAAGTTGCCGTTGGACTCGACGCGGCCATCGGGGGTGACGACGGGGTTGTCGATGGCTGAGGCAAGCTCGATGGAGGCGACGTTCTCGGCGTGGGCCAGCGTGGCGCGGACCGCGCCGTGCACCTGCGGTGCGCAACGCAGCGAGTAGGCGTCCTGCACGCGGGTGAACTTGTGGGCCCCCGCCTTCTGCTCGGCCAGCAGCGCCGAGCCGGCGAGCACGGTGCGCATGTTGGCGGCGGAGTCGATCTGTCCCGGGTGCGGGCGCAGCGTGTGCAGGTCCGGGGCGAAGACGTCGTCGGTGCCCAGCAGGCCCTCGACGCTCATGGCCGCGGAGAGGTCGGCGACGCTGATGAGGTCGCGCAGGTCGGATGCGGCCATCAGCAGCATGCCGAGCATGCCGTCGGTGCCGTTGATCAGCGCCAGGCCTTCCTTTTCGGCCAGCACCACCGGTTCGATGCCGGCCGCGGCAAGGGCCTCGGACGCGTCGACGAGTTCACCGGCGGCGTTGCGGACCTTGCCCTCGCCCATGACGGCCAGGGCGCAGTGGGAGAGCGGGGCCAGGTCGCCGGAGCAACCCAGCGAACCGTATTCGCCGACGACGGGGGTGATCTGGGCGTTCAACAGTGCGGCGTAGGTCTTCGCGACGACGGGGCGCACGCCCGTGCGGCCGGTGGCCATGGTGGAGAGACGGTTGAGCATCAGCCCGCGGATCACCTCGCGCGGCACCTCGGAGCCGGAGGATGCGGCGTGCGAGCGGATCAGCGAACGCTGCAGCTGGGCGCGCAGCTCGATAGGGATCTGCTTGGTGGCCAGCGCGCCGAACCCCGTCGACACCCCGTAGTGGGGGACGGTGTCGGTGACGAGCGCGTCGATGACGGCCCGGGACTGCTCCATTGCCGCAAGGGATTCGGCGGAAAGCTCGACCGGGGCGAGGTGGCGGGCGACGTTGACGACTTCGCGCGGAAGCAGGGCGCCGGTGGAGACGGTGACGGCACCGGTTGAGAGGGTGATGCTGGCGTTCATGTGCTTTCCTTCTGGCTGTCAGGTTTCCGTGGTCGAGTGCGGGTCAAGTTTTGCCCCGCTCTTGCCAACAGATGAAATTAGCGTTTCAATAAGTGAAACGCATTAGCGGGTTCGGGGCAAGCCCCCGGCCGGTGCGAATTACCCCAAGGGTGCAAAAGCACCCGCGAAGCAGTACACCCAGCAACACCTTTTAGTGGAGGATATCCCCGTGGCTGAACCAGCGACCAGGACCGTGGAGCGCGCCCTGCAACTCTTGGGGGCGGTGTGTGACGCCGGGGCAGTGACCCTGGCCGGGGTTGCACGCGAGACGGAACTTTCCGCCTCGACGGCATTGCGCCTCCTGCGCACGCTGGAAACCAGCGGTTTCGTCCGCAAGGACGCGGACGGTGAGTACCGGCCCGGCCTGCGGCTGGTCCAGCTCGGTGCGCAGGCGCTGAGCCACGAGTCGTTGGTCCACCTCTCGGCACCCGCCTTGCAGCGGCTCGTGGATGCCACGGGGGAGTCGGCCTACCTTTCGGTACGCGGACACCATGGCACCGGCAACGACCATGCTGTCTACCTGGCCATCGCGGAGGGCACCCACTCGGTGCGCCACGCCTCGTGGGTGGGCCGCAGCGTTCCGCTGGAGGGATCGAGCCTCGGCTTGGTCTTCGCGGGGCAAACCCCCGACAGCGGCTTCGCGGTTTCCGACCGCGGCGTCGAGGAAGACGTCACGGCCATTGCGGCACCGCTCCGGCAACCGGGCGCCAACGGAGCCATCGACGGCCCGGTGGCGGCCATCTCGGTGGTGGCACCGAGCTACCGCATGACCCCCGAGGGGATCGCGCGCATCGGGGCACTGGTTGCCGCCGAGGCCCGCGCGCTCTTCGGGGCAGGTGGGGCACCCGATTCCGCGGGCCACCCGGCACCCGGCACCCGCCACCCACCACTAAGCAGCACGACAACCACCCATCCGGCACCATCCGCCAAGCAACACCAGGACCAGGAGAAAAGATCCATGAGCTTCACCCAGCACGATCCAACCCGTGTCATCCGAGCCCCGCGCGGCACCACGCTGACCGCAAAGTCCTGGGCCACCGAGGCCCCGCTGCGCATGCTGATGAACAACCTCGACCCGGAGGTCGCCGAGCGCCCCGAGGACCTGGTCGTCTACGGCGGCACCGGCCGCGCTGCCCGCTCGTGGGAGGCCTACGACGCGATCATCAAGACGCTGACGGACCTCGAGGAGGACGAGACACTGCTAGTGCAGTCGGGCAAGCCGGTCGGCGTCTTCCGCACCAACAAGTGGGCCCCGCGCGTGCTGATCGCCAACTCCAATCTGGTCGGCGACTGGGCCACCTGGCCCGAGTTCCGCAAGCTCGAGGCCGAGGGCCTGATGATGTACGGCCAGATGACCGCCGGTTCCTGGATCTACATCGGAACCCAGGGCATCCTGCAGGGCACCTACGAGACCTTCGCCGCGATCGGCGTGAAGCGCTTCAACGGCACGCTGGCCGGAACCCTGACGCTGACCGGCGGCTGCGGCGGCATGGGCGGCGCCCAGCCGCTGGCCGTCACCCTGAATGGCGGCGCCTGCCTGATCGTCGACGTTTCCGAGGACCGCCTGCGCCGCCGCCTGGGCAAGCGCTACCTGGACGACGTGGAACTGGACCTGGACGCGGCAATCGCCAAGGTCACCGCCGCGAAGAACGAGGGCCGCGCGCTCTCGGTCGGCTACGTGGGCAACGCCGCCGAGGTCTTCCCGGAACTGCTGCGCCGCCAGAAAGCCGGGCAGATCGACATCGACATCGTCACCGACCAGACCTCGGCGCACGACCCGCTGAGCTATCTGCCGGTGGAATTCACCATCGACCAGTGGGATGCCGAGGCGCAGGCCGACCCGGTGGGCTTCACCAAGAAGGCACAGGTTTCCATGGCCCGCCACGTCGAAGCCATGGTCGGTTTCCAGGACATCGGCGCCGAGGTCTTCGACTACGGAAACTCCATCCGCGACGAGGCCCGCCAGGGCGGCTTCGCGCGCGCTTTCGAGTTCCCGGGCTTCGTCCCGGCCTACATCCGCCCGCTCTTCTGCGAGGGCCTTGGCCCGTTCCGCTGGGTGGCGCTCTCCGGGGACCCGGAGGACATCCGCGTCACCGACGAGGCGCTGAAGGAACTCTTCCCGGAGAACGAGCACCTGCACCGCTGGCTCGACGCCGCCGCCGAGCACGTCGAGTTCGAGGGCCTGCCGGCGCGCATCTGCTGGCTGGGCTACGGCGACCGCGCCAAGGCCGGCGTGCTGTTCAACCAGCTGGTGGCCGAGGGCAAGGTCTCCGCGCCCATCGTGATCGGCCGCGACCACCTGGACTCCGGCTCCGTGGCCTCCCCGTACCGCGAGACCGAGGCCATGAAGGACGGCTCCGACGCCATCGCCGACTGGCCGCTGCTCAACGCACTCACCGCCACTTCCTCCGGAGCCACCTGGGTCTCGATCCACCACGGCGGCGGCGTCGGCATCGGCCGTTCCATCCACGCCGGCCAGGTGTCGCTGGCCGACGGCACCGAGCTGGCAGCCGCCAAGCTCGAGGCGCTGCTGACCAACGACCCGGGCATGGGCGTGATCCGCCACGTGGACGCCGGCTACGAGCGCGCCGTGGAAGTCGCCCACGAGCGCGGCGTGCGCATCCCGATGGCCGAATAGCGCCCCGACGGCAGCCGGACGGGTTTCACCGGACTGATTGAACCGCACGGCAACAGGTCCGCAATGGTGTGCGGGCGCAGCACCCGCTGCGCCCGCACACCGCGGCACCACCCGGCCACGCCACCCGGCCACGCCACCCGGCCACGCCACCCGGCCACACTGCCGGGCCCGAACGCCCTTGACGACGAACGCGCGCGAGACGAAAGAGACGACACCCCAGTGAGCACAGTAAATTCCCTGTTGGCAGCGATCAGCGACGAGGGGCGCGACGCCCGGCGCGGCGGCTATTCGCGGCCCGTGTACTCGTCGGCGGAAATCACGCTGCGCGAATGGTTCTCCGCCGAGGCGCGGGCCCGCGGGCTGGAGGTCACCACCGACGCCAACGGCATCATCTGGGCCTGGTGGGACCTGCCCGGCCACGCCGGGGACGAGGCCTCGCGCCGCGGCGCCCTGGTCACCGGCTCCCACCTGGACTCGGTCCCCGGGGGCGGCGCCTTCGACGGGCCGCTGGGGGTGGCCAGCGCGCTGGCAGCCTTCGACGTGCTCGCCGCGCGAGAGGCCGCCGGGAACCTGGTGCGCCACCGGGCGCTGGCCCTGACGGTCTTCCCGGAGGAGGAGGGCTCGCGCTTCGGCGTTGCCTGCCTGGGCTCGCGCCTGCTCACCGGTGCCATCGACCCGGCCAAGGCGCTGAACCTGCGCGACGCGCAGGGCAACACCTTCGCCGACGTCGCGGCCGCGCACGGGCTTGACCCGGCCCGCATGGGCCGCGACGATGCGGCGCTGGCGCGCATCGGGGACTTCATCGAGCTGCACGTCGAACAGGGCAGGGGGCTGAACTCCGCCGAATTCACCGACCAGGCCGGCCGCGGCCCGGCGATCGCCGTCGGCGACTCCATCCTGGGCCACGGCCGCTGGCGCCTCTCCTTCTCCGGCCAGGGCAACCACGCGGGCACCACGCTGATGGGCGACCGCGCCGACCCCATGGTCGCCGCCGCGCAAACCATCGTGGCAGTGCGCCAGGCCGCCGCCGCGCAGGAGAATGCGCGGGCCACGGTGGGCCGGCTGGAACCGGTGCCCGGCGGCACCAACGTCATAGCCTCCCGCGTGGATATGTGGCTGGATGTGCGCCACCCGGACGACGCCGTCACGGCGATGCTTGTGGAAAGGATCCACGGGCAGGCCCAGCGGCTCGCCGCCTTCGAGGGCTGCACCGTGAACCTCACCGAGGAGTCCTTCTCCAACACCGTGCACTTCGACGCCGGGCTCACCCGCGCGCTGGCCGGGTCGGTGCGCCGCCTGGTCCCCGACGCCCCGCTGCTGCCCACCGGCGCCGGGCACGACGCCGGGGTGCTGGCCGGGCACGTGCCCTCGGGCATGCTATACGTGCGCAACCCCTCGGGCATCAGCCACTCGCCGGAGGAATACGTGGAGCACGACGACGCCGATGCCGGGGTCGCTGCCCTCGCCGACGCACTGGAGGACCTGCTGTGAGCACCGCACCGAACAGTTCGCCGAACGCCGCACCGAACGTTGCACCGAACGCCGCACCGACGGCCAGCACCGTCAGGGTCCCCGCACCCGTGAACGCGCACTCGCACGCCTTCCACCGGATCCTGCGCGGGCGCACCCACGAGGGCGCGGACGGGGGAGCGGGCTCCTTCTGGACCTGGCGCGAGCACATGTACGCCGCCGCGCACTCGCTGACCCCCGCCGGGTACCAGCAGCTGGCCACCGCCGTCTTCGCGGAGATGGCAACCACCGGGTACAGCGCGGTGGGGGAGTTCCACTACCTGCACCACCACAACGACGGCACGCCCTACGGCGCGGACGGATCGGACACCGAGCCGCACGCCATGGAACTCGCCCTGGGCCGCGCCGCGCTGGCCGCCGGCATCCGCCTGGTGCTCCTTGACACCTGCTACCTGCAGGGCGGGCTGGGCCCCGACGGCTCGGTGCTGCCGCTGGATGAGACCCAGCAACGCTTCAGCGACGGCAGTGCCGAAGCCTGGCTCGAACGCCACGGCCGGCTCGCCGCAGCCCTCGCCGAGCTCGATGCCGGGGCCGGTCTGCTCACCCTGGGCGCAGCCATCCACTCGGTGCGCGCCCTGGCCCCGGCCGACCTCGAGCTCATTGCCTCCCGGCTGGATCCCGCGCTGCCGCTGCACGTGCACCTCTCCGAGCAGCCCGCGGAAAACCACGCCTGCCGCAACGCCTACGGGCTGAGCCCCACCGGGCTGCTGGACCGGGCCGGGTTGGTGGACGCGCGGCTCTCCGCGGTGCACGCCACCCACCTCAGTGATGCGGACATCGCCGCGCTGGGCCGCGGCACCGCCGGCATCGTCATGTGCCCCACCACGGAGGCGGACCTGGGCGACGGGATCGGCCCGGCCCGCGAGCTCGCCGACGCCGGCGCGGTGATCTGCCTGGGCAGCGACCAGCATGCGGTGCTCGACCCCTACCTGGAGCAGCGCGCCCTGGAGCACGGGGAGCGGCTGCGCAGCGGGGCCCGCGGGCGTTTCTCGCCCACGGAGATCTCCGCAGCCGCCCGCGAGGCGGGCCTGCGCTCGCTGGGCCTGCCGGAAAACGACGACCACCTCGTGGTGGCCACCGACTCGGTCCGCACCGTGGGATCGCGCCCCGCCCAGCTCCCGCTCACCGCCACCGCCGCGGACATCGCAGAGGTCCACATCAACGGGGAACTCGTCGCCGTCAACGGCATCCACACCACGCTGGGCGACCCCGCAGCACTGTACGCAGCCTTCTTCGAGACCCACCCGGAGTTTTCATGAGCACCAGACCGAACGCCAGCATCCCGGACGGCACCACCCAGAACGGAACCACGCTGATCACCAACCTGTCCGAGGTCTTCACCGCCGACGCCGCGCAGTCGGTCCTCACCGACGTGGCGATCCTCGTGGAAGGGGAGGACATCGCCTGGATCGGCGCGCGTGCCGACGCACCTGCGGCGGACGCCGTGTTCGACGCCGGCCACCGGGCCGCGCTGCCGGGCTGGGTCGACTCGCACACCCACCTGGTCTTCGCCGGGGACCGCAGCCAGGAGTTCGTCGCCCGCATGGCCGGGCAGGAGTACGCGGCCGGGGGCATCGCCGTCACCACGGCGGCCACCACCGCGGCCAGCGACTACGACCTCACCCGCCTGGTCATGGGCAGGGCCGCGGAGGCCCTCGCCGGGGGCACCACGTTCCTGGAGACCAAGACCGGCTACGGGCTCAGCGTTCAGGAGGAGGCGCGGCACGCCCGCATCGCCTCCACCGTGGCGGACCGGGTGACGTTCCTCGGTGCGCACCTGGTGCCCGCCGGGATGGACGCCCAGGAGTACACGGACCTGGTCTGCGGCGAAATGCTCGAACGCGTCGCCCCCTACGTCCAGTTCGCCGACGTCTTCTGCGAACGCGGCGCCTTCAACGAGGCCCAGTCGCGCCAGGTGCTCGAGGCCTGCGCCAAGGCCGGGCTCGGGCTGCGGGTGCACGGCAACCAGCTGGGCCCCGGCCCGGGGACGCGGCTGGCCGTCGAGTTCGGTGCCAGCAGCGTCGACCACGTGAACTACCTCGACGATGCAGACGTGGCGGCGCTCGCCGGTTCGTGGGTGAACTGGGACGCGGCATCGCGCACCGGCACCGCCGGCACGGTGGCCACCTGCCTTCCGGCCTGTGACCTCTCCACCCGGCAGCCGTTGGCCCCGGGCCGCGAGCTGATCGACGCCGGGGTGCAGATCGCCCTGGCGTCCAACTGCAACCCCGGCACCTCCTACACCTCCTCCATGGCGTTCTGCGTGGCCACCGCCGTGCTGCAGATGCGCCTGAGCATCGGCGAGGCCATCACGGCCGCCACCTACGGCGGGGCGCTGGCCCTTGGCGTGGGGGACCGGGTGGGCTCCCTGGAAGTCGGCAAGCGCGCCGACATCCAACTGCTGAACGCGCCGAGCGTCGCACACCTTGCCTACCGGCCGGGAATGAACCTCACGGGACCGGTCTTCCGGGCCGGGAAGCTGGTTGCGGGGAAACCTTAGTCACCGCTTCGTGTCGCTGCGGACGTTCGTGGTAAACAGTAAACATGGCTATTACCGCATTCAAAGGAACCCCCGTCCAGACCATCGGCGAGCTGCCGGCCGTAGGCGCCCTGGCTCCCGAATTCGCCCTCACCGGCACCGACCTCAGCGATGTGACAAGCGCCGACCTCCGCGGCAAGCGCGTGGTGCTGAACATCTTCCCGTCCGTCGACACCGGCGTGTGCGCCGCGTCGGTGCGCCGCTTCAACGAGCTGGCCGCCGGCCTGGAGAACACCGCCGTCGTGTGTGTCTCCGCCGACCTGCCGTTCGCCCTGGGCCGTTTCTGCGGTGCTGAGGGCCTTGAGAACGTCATTCCGACCTCCGTCTTCCGCTCGGACTTCGGTGCCGACTTCGGCCTGACCCAGGTCGAGGGCCCGCTGCGCGGGCTGCTTGCCCGCGCCGTCATCGTGCTGAACGAAGCCGGCGAGGTCCTGCACACCGAGGTCGTCGAGGAAATCACCATCGAGCCGAACTACGATGCAGCGCTTGCAGCACTCGTCTAATTCCCGGTAGCAACCTCGAGAAGCGCCGGCCGGCACAGCCCCCACGAGCAGTGGTTAGGCTGTTGCCGGCCGGTGCTTTCCCGTTTAAGCAAGCGGGGGAGGAGCCGACCGAACGGCGGGGCATGCGGCGGGCCGGCCGTGGCCGAGCATCACGAGCCGTTTAGATTTTTTATGATCGCTAGACAAGAGAAACGATCATAAGCAATCATTGTAGGGAAGATCTTGCCACTCCCGGATGCACAACCCGCGTCCGGGGCTACTGAAGGAGCCTGCCTTGAGCGACAACACCCAGCTCGGTTACCACATGGACATCGAACTCACCTCGCAGCCCGAAATGTGGGAACGCGCCATCGCCCAGGCCAAGGCCGAGAACCTCCTGCCGGCCGATGGCGCCCGCGTGGCGGTCGTGGGTTGCGGCACGTCCTGGTTCATGGCGCAGTCCTACGCCACGGCCCGCGAGGCCGCCGGCAAGGGCGTCACCGATGCCTTCGCCGCCTCCGAGGCCTTCATCGCCACCCGCGACTACGACGTTCTCGTGGCCATCACCCGCTCCGGAACCACCTCCGAGGTGCTGGCCCTGCTCGACGAGCTGGACGGCTCAATCCCGACAGTGGCCGTCATCGGCGACGTGACCTCCCCGATCGTCGGGAAGGTCGACGCGGTCGTCGAGCTGCCGTACGCCGACGAGGAATCGGTGGTGCAGACCCGCTTCGCCACCACCGCCCTGGCCTACCTGTTGACCAGCGTCGGCGTGGACCTGGGCGACGCCGTGGCCGATGCCCGCACGGCCGTCACTGCCGAAACCCCTGCCGAACTGATCGACGCCGAGCAATTCACCTTCCTGGGCCGCGGCTGGACCGTGGGCCTGGCCCACGAGGCCGCGCTGAAGATGCGCGAGGCGGTCCAGGGCTGGACCGAGTCCTACCCCGCCATGGACTACCGCCACGGCCCCATCTCCATCGCCGCACCCAACCGCGTCACCTGGATGCTGGGCAACGAGCCCGAAGGGCTCTCCGGCGACATGGTGCGCACCGGCGCCCTCTACATCAACAACGGGGTGCACCCGCTGGCCGAGCTGGCACGCATCCACCGCGTCACCCTGGACCGCGCCCGGGCCCGGGGCATGAACCCGGACGCACCGCGCAACCTGACGCGCTCCGTGATCCTCACCGAAGACGCCTAGGAAACGACCGGGGCCGAACACCATGAATCCTCCCTACCTGCTCTTTGACGTCGGCGGCACCGACATCAAGTCGGCGTTGTCCGACGACGCGGGAAACCTGACGGGCATCCGCCGGGTCCCGACCCGCCGGGGGACCCCCAACCCGGCCGAGTCGCTGGTTGACCAGCTCCACGGCCTGGGCGCCGAGATCCTGGCGGAAACGCCAACGGTGCGGCCCGAGGCCGTGGGCCTGTTGGTCTGCGGGATCGTCGACGAGGCACAGGGGCGCGGCGTGTTCTCCGCGAACCTCGGCTGGCGGGACGCGCCGCTGCGGGACATGGCATCCCGCGCCTTTGCCCTGCCCGTGGGATTCGGCCACGACGTCTCCACCGCCGGTGCCGCCGAGCTGCAGTTCGGTGCCGGTGCCGCGTTGGGAAGCAAGGTCCGCAACGCCGTCATGCTCGTCATCGGCACGGGCATTGCCGCAGCCCTCTTTGTCGACGGGCGTCCGCTCTCGGCAGGCGGGTATGCCGGGGAGCTGGGCCACGCGGCAGTGCCCGGCGGGCTCGAATGCCCCTGCGGCGCCGTCGGGTGCCTGGAGACCGTCGGTTCGGCCGGCGCGATCGCCAAGCGGTACTCCCTGGCCACCGGCACCCAGGTGCGCGGGGCGCGCGAGGTGCTGGAGGCCATGAATGCCGGGGACGCCATTGCGGCGCAGGTCTGGGACGACGCCATCGAGGCGCTTGCCTTCTCGGTCGCCCAGCTGTGCGCCTCGATCGCCCCGGAGGTCGTCATCATCGGGGGAGGACTGGCGCAGGCCGGCGAGGCGTTGCTGGAGCCGTTGCGCCGCTCGGTGCGCGGCAAGCTTTCCTACCACCGCGAACCGCTGATCGTCCCCGCGCAGCTGGGCGAGGACGCCGGCCTGCTCGGCGCCTTCCTCAAGGCCAGGGAAGCGAAGGAGGCCGGGTCATGATCCTCACCATCACGCCAAACCCGGCCGTCGACGAAACCTACGGCCTCGGTACCCTGGACCTCGGCGGCACCAACAGGGTTGATGCCCCGTTGCGCCGGGCCGGTGGCAAGGGGCTGAACGTTGCCCGCGTCGCCCATTCGCAGGGGGTCCCGGTCATTGCCGTGGCGCCCGTGGGCGGGCCCAACGGCGAGGTGTTCACCAGGGAATTGGAAACGGCGGGCGTCGAACACGCGCTGGTCCGGGTTTCTTCCGAGACCCGGCGCAGCATGGCCCTGGTCGAGCACGCCACGGGCCGCACCACGGTGCTCAACGAACGAGGAGCCGCATTGGGCACCGCCGAATGGCAGGCGATCCGGGCAAGGATCGGCGAGCTGCTGGATCGGGGAGCCACGGTCCTTGCGGCTTCCGGGTCGCTGCCCGTGGGCGCCGACGAGGACTTCTACCCGTGGTGCGTGCGCGAGGCCGAGCGCCGCGGCATCCCCAGCATCATCGACACCTCCGGGCCCGCACTGCTGGCCGCGGCGCGGGCCGGTGCCACGGTGCTCAAGCCCAACCACCACGAGCTGCGCGAGATCACCGGAACCGACTCGTTGGAAGCGGGCGCCGCGATCCTGCTGGAAGCCGGGGCCCGGCACGTCTATGCAAGCGCCGGCGAGGGCGGTCTGTTCCATTTCGCCGCCGAAACCCCCGGGCGCTGGGCCAGTGCCCGGCTGCCGGAACCGCTGGTGGGCAACCCCACCGGCGCCGGGGACTCTGCGGTTGCCGCCATTGCGGTGGGCCTGCACCGGCGCGAAGACCACGACTCGGTGATCCTCGCCCGGGCAGCGGCCTGGTCCGCCTCGGCCGTGCTCATGCCCACGGCCGGCGAGCTGCATCCATCGCACCCCGAGCTGGCCCGGAACCTCGTCCTGGCCTCTTCCCCGTCGCGCCGGCCGTAGCGGCGGCGCACCACTCCACTTTGAAAGGACGCACCCACCGTGCCCTTGGTCAACACCGCAGAAATCATGAAAGCCGCCCGTGCCGCCAACATCGGCCAAGGTGCCTTCAACGTCATCCACCTGGAAAGCGCCGAGGCGCTGATCCGGGGAGCCGAGCTGGCGCAGACCCCGGTGATCCTGCAGATCTCCGAGAACTGCGTGGGCTACCACGGCGGCCTTGAACCCGTGGCGCTGGCAACGCTGGCCGCGGCGCGCAACGCCGGGGTTCCCGTCGCCGTCCACCTCGACCATGCTGAGTCCGAGGACCTGGCCCGCGCGGCCGTGGACCTGGGTTTCGGGTCGATCATGTTCGACGGTGCGCACCTTGACTACGGGCAAAACGTCGAGGCCACCCGGCGGGTGACCGAATACGCCCACGCGGCCGGCGTCTACGTGGAAGCGGAGCTGGGCAAGATCGGCGGCAAGGACGGCGCCCACGCCCCGGGCGTGCGAACCGACCCCGCGGAGGCCCTTGCGTTCGTGGGCGCCACCGGCGTCGATGCCCTGGCCGTCGCGGTCGGCTCGTCGCACGCCATGCTCGACCGTTCCGCCGCGCTTGACACCGACTTGATCGCCCGCATCAGGGCGGCCCTGGAGGTACCCCTGGTGCTCCACGGTTCCTCGGGCGTCAGCGACGAGAACATCGTCTCCGCGATCGATGCGGGCATGACCAAGATCAACGTCTCCACGCACCTCAACGGGTTCTTCACCCGTGCCATCCGCCGGTACCTCGAGGAAAACCCCCAGGTGGTGGATTCGCGCAAGTACCTGGCGCTCGGCCGTGACGCGATGGCCGAGGAGACCGCCCGGCTCCTGGCGCTTTTTGCAGGCAAGTCGCTCTAGCCTCGCTTGGGCATGCGCCTGGTAGGGATCTTGTCGCGCGTGTGCCAGCGGGCACCCCTGTGGCAGCACCTTCGGCGAATCGTTCCTACTGAGACCCCAGAAATCCGGCAGATCGCTGCGGCCGTCGCGCACGTGGGGAAATGTAGCTGATTTGTGACTGGCCCGGCTTGACCGTGTGGCAACCGTCACAGCATAATCGTGCTACATGTACTTTATTGCTCGTTCTTGGTGTAAATAAAGCACATAACATCAGATTGAGTTGACGTCATGCGCAGTGCGCCAACGTCGACCTCACGGAACGAGGATCAATGAAGAAGCACAATCTCCGAGGCGCGGTGGTCGCTGGCGCGGCCGCCGCGGCCCTGCTGCTTACCTCCTGCGGTTTTGGCGGCGGCACAAGCACGGGCCAGGCCAGCGGCTCCGCCGGTGCATCGGCCGGTGCCGTCACCACCGTGGACATGCTCGTACCGAGCTACTCCACGGGCACCAAGGCATTGTGGGAAAAGGTCATCAAGGACTTCGAGGCGGCCAACAGCGACGTCAAGGTCAACCTCGAGATCCAGTCCTGGGAAAACATCGAAGGGGTGCTGAAGACCAAGATCCAGGGCAACAAGGCCCCTGACATCTACAACGGCGGAGCCTTCGCCGAGTTTGCCGCCGAGGGCCTGCTGGCCCCGGCCACCGACGTTGCTTCCGAAGCCACCATCGCCGACTTCCAGCCCTCCTTCGCCGATAACGAGAAGGTGGACGGAACGCAGTACGGGCTGCCGCTGATCGCCTCGGCCCGCGCACTGTTCTACAACAAGGCGCTCATGAAAGAGGCCGGCGTTGCAGAGGTTCCCAAGACCTGGGACGAGCTCCACGCCGCAGCCAAGGCCGTGAGCGAGAAGACCAAGTCGGCCGGCTACGGCATGCCCCTGGGCAGCGAGGAAGCACAGGGCGAGTCGCTGATCTGGTTCGCGGGCAACGGCGGCAACTTCGGCAACGCCACGGCCATCGAGGTCGACACCCCGGCAAACCTCGAGGCCGCAGACTTCATGCAGAAGATGATCAACGACGGCGTCACCCAGAAGGACCCGGGCGCAACCCAGCGCACCCCGATGCTCAACACCTTCATCCAGGGGAAGATCGGCTTCGTGTACGCGCTGCCGCAGACCGTTGGCCAGATCAAGAAGGAAAACCCCTCCCTCGAGTACGGCATCGCCCCCGTTGCGACCAAGTCCGGCACCCGGGCGACCCTCGGCGTTGCCGATCGCCTGATGTCCTTCAAGAACGACGGCTCCAAGGCCGCTGCGGTCAAGAAGTTCATGGACTACTTCTTCTCGGCGGATGTCTACTCCGACTGGGTCTCCACCGAAGGCTTCCTGCCGACCACCAAGTCGGGGTCGGAAAAGATGGCCGGCGATGAAACCCTCAAGCCGTTCCTGGAAATGCTGCCCAATGCGGTGTTCTACCCGACCACCAACCCCGCCTGGAACGCCACGGACGGTGCGTTCAAGTCTCTGATGGGCCAGATCGCGACGGGCAAGTCGGCGGCGGATGTCCTGAAGGAAATCCAGGCCAAGGCCGACGCGGCCAAGTAACACCGCCGATCCGTGCCGCGTTGGCCCCGTCGCGGGGCGCCCGCGGCAGCGACCGAGCAAACACGTGAATCGGGGCCCACCGCCACCTCGGGGGTGGGTCCCGTTTCGCTTGGACCACCGAACCGCCCAACATCACAACGCAGGAGCACACCCATGAGCGTGGCAACAGCACCGAAGCGCACGGCAAAGCGCACCTCCGCCAGGGAAGGCGGTTCGTTCCTTGCCGCGCTGCCCTGGATCGGACCGGCCATCCTGCTGATCTTTGCCATCGTGGTGTTCCCCGCCGGGTACATGATCTACAACTCCACCCGAAAAATCTCCCAAGTCGGCACGGACCTCAAGGGTGTCGGGTTCGACAACTACGCCAAGGTCTTCGCCGACCCCAACCTGCCCCGGATCCTGCTCAACACCGTGGTCTGGGTTGTCGTCGTCGTGACGCTCACTGTCCTCATCTCCCTGGCCCTGGCCCAGTTCCTGAACAAGCCGTTCCCCGGGCGCACCCTGGTGCGCATGGCAGTCATCGTTCCCTGGGCCGCATCCGTCGTCATGACCACCACGGTGTTCTACTACGCCACGGACCCCAACTACGGCATCTTCAACAAATTCCTGATGGACATCGGGGTGCTCGACGAGGGTTTCGGCTTCACCAAGAACGCAGTCCCCGCGATGGCCGTCGCGATCGTGATCGCCGTCTTCGTGTCGATCCCGTTCACCACCTACACGATCCTTGCCGGGCTCCAGTCGGTGCCGACCGAAACGCTGGAGGCCGCCCGCATGGACGGCGCCGGACGCTGGCGCACCTACGTCTCGGTGATCCTGCCCCAGCTTCGCGGCGCCCTGGCGGTGGCGGTCCTGATCAACATCATCAACGTCTTCAACAACCTGCCGATCCTGAAGATCATCACCGGTTCGATCCCCGGCTACAGCGCCGACACCCTGATGACCTACATCTTCAAGGTCCTGCAATTCGACAGGCGGCTGGACATCTCCTCCGCCCTGTCGGTACTCAACTTCGCGATAGTGATAGTGATCGTCGCCATCTACGTCAAGACCGTCAAGCCCATGAAGGAGGTCTAGGAAAGCCATGTCGATCCTGACTACAGAAGACCGAGCCTCCCGCCAAACCGTCATCTGGCGCATGGTCGCCGGGCTGGCCATCGCCGCCGTATTCATGGTTCCCTACGTGGTGATGTTCACCGGATCCCTCAAGACACAGGCCGAGATCCTTGCCATCCCGCCCAGCTACCTCCCGCGCGGGGGTGCCCAGTGGTCCAACTACCTCACCATGTGGGACACCCCCGAGACGCCGGTGGCCTACAACCTCATTTCAACGATCGTCATCTCGCTGTGCGCGACCCTGTTGGTGCTGCTGGTGGCCACCCCCGCCGCCTACTACACCGCGCGTTTCAAGTTCCCCGGCAAGATGGCGTTCATGTTCCTGGTGATCGTCACCCAGATGCTGCAGCCCGCGGTGCTGACCGCAGGCCTGTTCAAGCAGATGCTGGCCATGAACCTGTACGACACCTGGCTCGCGATGATCCTGATCAACGCCGCCTTCAACCTGGCCTTCGCGGTCTGGATCATGCACTCCTTCTTCGCCGCGGTGCCCAAGGAAATCGACGAGGCCGCCCAGATCGACGGTGCCGGCAAGCTGCGGGTGCTGTTCAGGATCAACCTGCCGCTGGTCTGGCCGGGCATCGTCACTGCGGTGATCTTCACGTTCGTGTCCTGCTGGAACGAATTCGCGGCCTCGCTGGTCATCCTCTCCACCGCGGAGAACCAGCCGCTGTCCGTGGCACTGACCAAGTTCGTAGGACAGTACTCGACGGCCTGGCAGTACGTCTTCGGCGTCTCGATTGTTGCGATCATCCCGGTCATCGCACTGTTCATGCTCATCGAGAAGCGCCTGATCGGCGGTTTGACCGCTGGAGCGGTAAAGTAAAATCCCATGTCGACCTCTGCCTTGCCAGGAACCACGGCCTCCCTCGGGGAGCGTCCCGTGGACATGCCGCACCCCGCACCGGAAGCCTTCGGGGAACCCGGGCACGGCAGGCTGCGGGAGACGGGAAGGCATCCACGATGAAACGCGAAGAACGCCAGAGCAACATCCTCGAGATGCTCTCCGAATTCGGGCAGATCGAGGTCGAGGAAATCGTGCGGCGCCTGGAGGTCTCCCCGGCCACCGCGCGGCGCGACCTCGATTCGCTGGCCGCTGCGTCCCTGCTCTCGCGGACCCACGGCGGGGCCGTCAGCAACTCCGTGGCCTATGACCTTCCGGTGCGTTACCAGAAGGAGGAAGCGGCGGTGCAGAAGCACGCGATCGCCGTGCTGGCCGCCGGCCTGGTGAAGCAGGACATGGTCGTCGGCCTGTCCGGGGGAACGACCTCCAGCGCGATCGCCACCCAATTGGGCATGCGCCGCGACCTGGTCAACGACTCGGGCCGGACGACCTTCACCGTTGTCACAAACGCGGTGAACATCGCCTCGGCGCTGGCCGTGCGGACCCACGTCAAGGTGATGGTCACCGGGGGAGTGCTGAACCCGCGGTCCTACGAACTCGTGGGCCCGTTCGCCGAGCAGGCGTTGGAGAAGGTCACCCTTGATATCGCCTTCGTGGGAATCAACGGCCTCGAAGCCCACATCGGGCCCACGGTGTCCGACGAGTTCGAGGCATCCATCAACGACCTCATGATCCGCCGGGCCCGGCGCAGCTACCTGGTGTGCGATTCCTCCAAGATCGGCCACAGCGCCTTCGCGGCGCTGACCCGTGCCACGTTCAATGCGTTGATCACCGACGAGGGCATCACGGCCGAGCAAAAGCACGAGCTGGAATCGGCGGGCATCCCCGTGGTCATCGCCCCCGCGGCTTCGCCGGGACACTAGGAGCGGGCTGCTGTCGCAGCCCGCTGGATGCGGTGTGCGACCTTGGAAACCATGGCCTCCAACCGTGCCGGATCGTTGGACAGGCGAACGTCGTAGATGCTTTCCAGGCTCATGGCGCCAAGCCACACACGGGCCCGCCACGCTTCCCGGGCGGTCGGTGCAATTTCGTCCAGCATCGCCTCGCCGTGCCAGAGCGCGAGGTAGGCGCTGTTGAGTGCCGGATCCCAGGCGGCTGCAAGGTCCCAATCAAGCACTCCCACGAGCCGGTTTCCCCGCCAGTGAACGTTGTGTCCGGCCAGGTCGCCGTGGACGAGCGCCAGGGGAATCCCGGCGAAGCCGGCGATCGTTCCAAGCACCAGTTCGGCATCGGGGACAAGCCCGGCCGGCAGCGACCGCAGGGCTGCTTCGGTCTTCGTGGGTGTCCAGGGGCCGTTGAAGGCAAAGGGCGGCGCCAGCAGGTGCGCCAGCGGCGCGATGTCGATTCCGGCAAGATCCTCCACCAGGTTGCGGAGTGCCGTGGCATCGCCCGTGTGCGGCGCATGGGCGCCTCCCGGGACAAATCGCTGGACCACCGCGGAAAAGCCCTCGCCGTGCCACACGGGGCCCAGGGCTGTGGGGAGCGCGAAACCCACCCGGGGTGCCAGGGCCTCCACGAGATCCACCCGCCGCTGCATCTGGCGTGCGGCCTCCGCGGTTCGGCTGATCCGCAGTACCGCCTGGTTCTCGGCGACGAGCACCACATGGAACTGGCCGCCCTCGTTGACGTGGGCGGCTTCCCAGTCGGGGCCGGGATGGAGGCGTTGGGCAAGGGCGACTTCCGCCGGGAGCGGTTTTCGGATCACGGCTCCATCCTTGCATGTCAGCCGCGAGGTGCCGGCACAGGATGACAACGTAGGATCGGGACATGAACCAAAGGCCAGTGGGGCAAGGAAAACCCCTTGAACCGGCAACGCTTCCGTCCGGGACCCCAGACGCTCCTTCGCGCAAGGTCGTGTTAATCGAAGTGCTGATTGTGCTGGGCCTGTCCCTGGGGCAGTCGGCCGTCTACTCGATCGTGAACCTCATCGACAAGATGACGCGGGCACCCCTGGGTTCACAGACAACGACGCTCAACAATCCGCTGAACCAACGTGAGTACTTCGACCTCACGTACCAGTTCCTGGACATCTTCTTTGCCCTGGTGCCCGTCATGCTGGTGCTCTACCTGCTCTGGCGGCTGCCCGGGGGGAACCCGTTCACCAGGCTGGGCTTCGATGCCGCGAAACCGCTCAAGGACCTGGTGTGGGGCGGCGGGCTGTTCCTGGCCATGGGCCTGGGCACGCTCGGCGTCTACGCAGCGGGCAGGGCATTGGGGGTGACCACGATCATCGTCCCGGCCGCGCTCGACGAGTATTGGTGGACCATCCCGGTGCTGGTCCTTTCGGCGATCCGCCACGGGATCCTTGAGGAAGTCGTCGTGGTGGGCTATCTCTTCGAGCGGCTCCGCCGACTGGGCTGGGGGACGTGGCGCATCATCGTGGCCAGCGCGGTGCTGCGCGGCAGCTACCACCTCTACCAGGGCATCGGCCCGTTCATCGGCAACGTCGCGATGGGTATCGTCTTCGGCTACGTGTACTCGAAGAAGGGGCGTGTCATGCCGCTTGTCATCGCACACGCATTCCTGGATATCGCAGGATTCGTCGGCTACGCGCTTTTGGGGGCGTCCATCGGGGTTGGATCCTAAAGAACTGCTTGATCTCACTGTTTGTGTTTCAAGCGGAAAAATGGAGCCTGCTAGGCTGGACGGAATTCCATGTTTCGACCTGTGATTTCCGGACTTCGGACGCTGCAGGCGGGATCAATCAGTCAGGAGATCCGGTTGCCCACCGCCATGAGTTCGCAAAAAATGTTCCGCGTCGGCCTGGTCCTGGGCATCATCGGCCTGCTCTTCAATGTCGTGGTGTCGCCGTTGTTGAACTGGTCGTTCAATGAGGGCGGATACGTGCTGCCCCTCTGGATGGTTTCCGGCCTCACCTTCGTCGTGCAGCAGGGGTCCTTCTACGCGGGCTTGTTCCTGCTCGCGGGTTCCTTCGTCGTGAAGTCGGCCGAGGAAGCCGTGGAAGTGATCCGCAAGGAACAGCGTCCCCGCACCGCCGGCGACCAGGAGTAGGGTGGTGGGGCTTTCCATGGATTCGCGTCACATGCTGCGGTTGGGCGTGGCAGCAGCTGTTGCCGGTGCCGTCCTGGCCCTGGTGGGGACTCCGGTGTTCCTGGGGGTCTCCGACATGCTGCCCGCGTACCCCGACATGGTGCTCGGTTTCGCCAAGGCACTGCAGCAGGCCTTGCTCATCGGCGGCATTTTCATGGCCCTCGGATCGATCATGGTGCGGCACTTCGAGGTCCTGAGGGAAGTAGCGGATCATTCTGGCGGCGGGAAGGCGTCGACCGAGGGATCGGACTAGTTGTTAACGAACCGCGGGGTTGTGGTGAACGGGAAGCCCGTTTCGCCACAACCCCGCGGTTGTCGTTGTCTCTTGTTGAAACCCTAGAGGGTGATCGAGCCCTTGGGGGTCTCGAAGGTCACCGAAAGGATTCCCGGCGTGCCGTTCGGGGCCTGCCAGTCGACCGTGACTTCGCCGACCGGCAGCTGCTCGGGCTGTCCGAGCCAGTCGGCGACGCGATCGCTGGAACCGGCGATGCTGATCGAGGAAATCTTGCCCACCGGCGTCAGTGCCTTCGACGGGTGAAGGCTCTCGGTTCCGTCATCCCAGCGCAGCAGGTAGGGGACCTGCGGGTCGGCAATCAAACCGTTGACGCCGATTTGGCGCCAGGTCAGTTCCTGTCCATCGGGGAACTTCCGGTTTCCCGGGACCGAGCTGCGGCCCAGGCGTTCCTCGACCGGTGCCAGGTCGTCGACCGCGACGCACCAGCCCATCCAGCCGCCGCCGAGTTCGGAGCGCGCACGAACGGCCTGGCCGAACGGTGCCTTGTCCGATGCGGGGTGGTTCAGTACCTCGACGACTTCGAGGTACTGGTCGTTCTGCAACGGGAAGATGACATTGCGGGTACCAAATCGTGGGTGAATACCGCCCTTTACAGATTCGAGTCCAAGGGCCGCGCCGATCCGAGCGGCAGTTGCCGCGAGGCCGTCGGGTCCACAAGCGTAAGTTACATGGTCCAACCTCATCATGAACCCATCATGGCACGATGTGATCTGGCTCTCGACTTAGGGTTGCCTAACTTGAGAATGGGCTGCGGTTTCAGGCGCGGAACGCGGATCGCGCGCCGATCCTGCCGCGTTGTCACATTTTGAGATGTTCTTGCGCGCCCGCGATTCAGTGGGCAAGACTGGACGACAAGGTCATGAGTTCCAGCAACAAGCCCCGGCTTGCTGGACGGCAACCCTCCACCGCGGTGGGGTGCCCCGGGTGAAGACCAGGCCCTGCGCCAGAAAGGCGCAGGACAAGCGCGGGCATGCCCCTACGTACTAACCGACGCCACAGGCGTCGGCTACGGGCATACCCCTTGAATCCTTGAAGGGGACAACAATGTCAAACGACTGGTCATTTGAAACTCGCCAGATCCACGTGGGCCAGGAACCTGACGCCGCCACCGGCGCACGGGCCCTGCCGATCTACCAGACCACCGCCTTCGTGTTCCCGACGGCTGAAAGCGCCGCAGCACGGTTCGCTCTCCAGGAGCTGGAACCGATCTACACGCGCATCGGCAATCCCACGCAGGATGCGGTCGAGCAGCGCATCGCCAGCCTCGAGGGCGGCGTGGGAGCCCTGCTGCTGGCCTCGGGCCAGGCCGCCACCACGTTCGCGATCCTGAACCTCGCCGAGGCCGGCGACCACATCGTGGCGAGCCCCAGCCTCTACGGCGGGACGCAGAACCTGTTCAAGCACACGCTGCGCAAGCTGGGCATCGAGGTCAGCTTCGTTGCGGATCCCGACGACCTGGACGGCTGGCGCGAAGCGATCAAGCCCAACACCAAGGCGCTGTTCGGCGAGGTTGTCTCCAACCCGCGCCAGGACGTTCTGGACATCGAAGCAATCTCTGCCATCGCCCACGAGGCCGGCGTCCCGCTGATCGTCGACAACACCCTGGCAACCCCGTACCTGGTGCGTCCCATCGAGTGGGGTGCGGACATCGTGGTGCACTCGGCCACCAAGTACCTCGGCGGCCACGGCACCGCGATCGCCGGCGTCATCGTGGATTCGGGGAACTTCGACTTCGCCGCCGACCCGGAGAAGTTCCCGGGCTTCAACACCCCGGACGAGTCCTACAACGGCCTGGTCTTCGGCCGCGACCTGGGCGTCAACGGCATCCTCGGCGCCAACCTCGCCTACATCCTCAAGGCTCGCGTCCAGTTGCTGCGCGACCTGGGTTCCGCGGTTTCCCCGTTCAACTCGTTCCTGATCGCCCAAGGGCTGGAGACGTTGTCGCTGCGCATCGAGCGCCACGTTTCCAACGCGGTCGAGGTCGCCACCTGGCTGGAGGCGCACCCGCAGGTGAAGTCGGTCAACTACGCGGGCATCGAATCCAGCAAGTGGTTCGAGCGGGGGCGCAAGTACGGCCCCCGGGGCATCGGCGCGATCGTCGCCTTCGAGATCTCCGGAGGCCTAGAGGCCGGCCAGGGCTTCGTCGATGCGCTGACGCTGCACTCCCACGTGGCAAACCTCGGCGACGTCCGCTCGCTGGTTGTCCATCCTGCGTCCACCACGCACGCCCAGCTCACCGAGGAAGAGCGGGTCGCCGCGGGTGTTTCCCCGGGCCTGGTGCGGTTGAGCGTGGGCATCGAGAACATTGCCGACATCATCGCCGACCTCCGGGCGGGCTTCGAGGCAGTTGCCTCGATCTCCGAGGTTGAACTGCAGGGCGCCACTCGTTGAGCCTGGAGACTGACGTGGCATTTTTCGACGCGGAAACCGCCCAGGCGTTGGACTACGCCCCGGACGGGATCCTGCGCCACCTTCACACCGGTGGATACACCTTCGAGACAGGCGGAGTGCTTCCGGAGGTCGTGCTGGGCTTTGAGACCTGGGGGACGCTTAACGAGGATGCGTCAAACGCCGTCTACATCGCCCATGCACTGACCGGGGATTCCCACGTCGCCCGCGGGCTCTCGACCGAGCCCGGATGGTGGGACGGTTTCGTGGGTCCGGGCAAGACCGTGGACACCGACCGCTATTTCGTGGTGTCGGCGAACATGGTCGGTGGGTGTTCCGGATCCACCGGGCCGGCCAGCCTGGACCCGGACGGCAAGCCGTGGGGTTCGCGTTTCCCCTTCACGACCATCAAGGACTCCGTGCGCCTTGAAGCGCGCCTGGCCGATGCCCTGGGTATCAAGGTCTGGCACGCGGTGCTCGGCGGTTCCATGGGCGGGGCCCGGGTCCTGGAATGGGCTGTCGAGTTCCCGGAGCGGGTCAGGAACTGCGTTGTGGTGGCCGCGACAGCGGAATCCTCCGCGGAGCAGATCGCCTTCGCCCAGGCCCAGAGCGCCGCGATTCGCCTGGATCCGGACTTTGCCGGTGGCGACTACTACGCCAACGACAATGTCCCCTCCGCGGGGCTCGGATTGGCCCGCAGGATCGCTCACATCACCTACCGTGCCGAACCCGAACTCGAGGTGCGGTTCGGCCGCGCCGCGCAGGACGGGGAGGCCCCCTTCGGGTCCCCGGACCTGAACAGGGGCCGCTACCAGGTGGAGAGCTACCTGGACCACCAAGCCGGCAAGCTGGTGCAGCGCTTCGACGCCAACAGCTACCTGGTGCTGACCGACGCCTTGATGAGCCACGACGTGGGGCGCGGGCACGGTTCCATCGAAGCTGCGTTGGCACGCCTGGGTTCGGTCAACTTCTTCGTTTCGGCGGTTGACTCGGATCGCCTGTACTGGCCCGAGCAGTCGGAACGGTTGGCGAAGTCCCTGCCGAACCCGGTTGAGGTCCGCTACATCACTTCGCCGATCGGGCACGATGGATTCCTGACGGACATAGAACAGCTTGGCGATGCCCTGCGGGACCGGATTTTCTCCTAGGAATCAGGTTCCGGCAGGGTAGCCGGGTCGTTGAAGGCGAATGGCTCATGTTGAAGAACATTTCTTCAACATGAGCCATTCGCCTTTTGCCATGGGGGAGCTATTCGCCCAGTGCCTTGAGCCTGGCCTGGGTGTATTCGTCACGCGTGATCAGGCCTCGTGCCAACAGATCGTCCAGTTCGCGCAGCTTCTCTTCGATGGTTTTCTTGGGTGCCAGCATTTCGGAATTGGCAGCCCGGACCGCGAGCTCGGTTTGAAGCGTGAACGGATCCAGCCCCGCGTTCTTGCTGGCCTTGTAGTTACGGACGTAAAGGAACGCCATGAAAACGCCTGCCGCAAGAATCAGGAGGGTGACGATCCCGAAGATCACGCCGAACGAATCGAAAACGAATCCGAGGCCCCCGGGAAGACCGTTCCCGTCCGTATCGACGAATCCGAAGTCCTCGGGCTCCGGGTTGCCCAGCTGTTCCAGGACCTCCGGGGGAACAGCGTCGCTCGTAATGGTGCTTGCCAGCTTCATGGGTGCAGTCCTGTCCCGGCCCGGGCCGAAGTGGGAAAGGTCGACGCCGCGACCTGAAGCAACCAGTCAAGCACAAATTGATGGCAGAGCCTTGGACGTCGCCCTTGTGTATTCAGCGTGCGGCGACCATGTATCGTCCCCCTGGCGATCAGTCGGTCGAGCCGGTGCCCAGGGAAGGCGCCGTGGTGGACTCGCTGAACGGGACGGCCAGGGGACGCTTGGGTGTAATCCCGTCTCCGGAGGACTGGTGGCGGATGCGGCGAAGGACCCAGGGGGCCAAATGCGTCCGGGCCCAGATCAGGTCCTCGCGGCGGGCCTCGCGCCAGTTCTTCGGTTCGGTTTCCCCGGGCGAAGCGTGCTCCAGCTCGTGGGAAACATTCAGCGCATCAAGTGCCATGGCCGCGATCGTTTGGTGCCCGAGCGGCGAGAAATGCAGCCGGTCGTCGGCCCACATATGCGGCTGGTGCAGTTCGCGCAGCGACCACATGTCGGCAACAACCGCATCGTATCGGGCCGCGATCGTACGGACGTTTTCGTTGTAGATCGCTACCTTTCCGCGGATGCCGCCCAGTACCGGGGTGTCGCGGATGTCAGGGCCGGTGAAAAGCAGGATGGTCGCACCGGATGTCGCAAGGATCCGCATCAGTGCATCGAGCTTGTCGGCGATGGCGTCCGGATCGCCGCCGGGTCGGATGACGTCGTTTCCACCGGCGCACAGGCTGACCAAATCGGGCTTGAGCTCAAGGGCGGGGCCCGCCTGCTCGTCGAAAATCTGGGTAATGAGGCGGCCCCGGATGGCGAGATTGGCATAGGCGAAGTCCTCGACGCCGACGCTGAGCTGCTCGGCCACGCGGTCCGCCCAACCTCGGTAGCCACCGGGACTGTGTGGATCGACATCGCCGATTCCTTCGGTGAAGGAATCGCCCAAGGCCACGTAGCGCCGCCATGGGTGGAGAAGCGAGTTGTCGGTTGGCGAATCAGTGCTGAGGGAATCGGCGAAGTTGTTCACTTAGATATTCTTACCAAAGAATATCTAAGTTACCTAAGCGTAGGTTAAATGGCGACACGCAAGCGCGCGCGGATTCTGGTTGACTGGATGAATGAGTGAAAACACCTGGAACCCCACTGTTATCTGGTCGCGTCCCGAGGCCGAGCGAGCCGGAACCCCGCTGCTGGTGCTGCTGCACGGATATCTGTCCAACGAGGAAGACCTGATGGGGTTGGCACCGATGCTGCCCGAGGAATTCACCATCGTCTCGGTGCGGGCCCCGCAGGCCCTGGGGCCCGGATTCACGTGGTTCCCGCTGATGCAGGACCTTGACTATTCATTCGATGCGGTCAAGAAGTCGGTCGGGGACCTGTGGGCCTGGCTGGAACCCATCGCCAAGCAGCACTCGTCCGTCAGCCTGCTCGGGTTCTCCATGGGCATGGCGGTCGCCACCTCCCTGCTGCGTCACCAGCCGCAGGAGATCTCCACGGTCATCGGTCTCTCCGGCTTCGCGGTACCCGGGGACGATTCCGGGTTCTTCAAGGACGAGGAACTGGTCGGCCTCAAGACCCCGGTGTTCTGGGGCCGTGACCAGGCGGATCCCGTCATCACGGCGGACAAGATCGAGTACACGCACGCATGGGCCACCGAGAACGTGCATGTCACCAAGGTGCTTTACGCAAACATGCTGCACTCCGTCAACGCGCAGGAAATGGCGCACGTCCACGAATTCCTGACCCATGTGGTGCTCAAGGGTGCCTCGGTCTGACTCTCTTGTGTCACTTGATTGACACAAGCTTCGACCTCCTGTTTGTATTGTTTTGTTGATACAAGCGGGAGGTCTTTGCTTTCCCGAGAAAAGGACAGCACATGATTAACCTGCTCCCCGTCGCGGCCTTTCTAGGTTTTGGTGTTGCGCTGCTATTGCTGGTCCGCAAGGGATCCTTGTCGCAACGACGTAGCGACCTTGGCGATCTGGCGAACCGTGGCAGTGCGCCGGACGTCGCAACGGCCCGGAGGATTCTTCGGATCATGCGAGCCCGAAACATCTCGGCGTTTGCGGCGGCGGTGGCCGGTGCCGTTGGTGCCTTCATCCTCCACGACACATTTCCCCAGGGATTCGGCCTTGCCATCGTCGTGGCTCCCGCGTTCATGTGGGTACTGGCCGCCGCAGTGTATGCGTTATGGCCCATCCCCAGCGAATTCCCAAACGCGGTGTCTGAACCGGAACCCCGGCTCAGTGCCGATCTGACTACGAGATCGGCAGGGATGTTCGGCCCTGCGTGGGGCATTGTTGCTCCGGCGGTCTTGCTTGTTGCAACGGCTGTCGGGGTTGTGGCGGCCGGGCGGGTTTCCGGTGCCGACGAGAACGGGCTTTTCCGGAACTTCCCGCACTCATCGATGAATGGGGCGGAACTGGACGAAAACATGGTGATCATCGGCACGGTTGCCACCGAGGGAGCGTCCGGGCCGTTCCCCGGCTGGTACTACGGGGTCCCCGTGATCGTGTTATTGGCCGTGGGGGCTGTGTTGACCCTGTGGGCGCTGAACTCGAATGCCCGCAGGCCACGCCTGCGAAGCGCGGGGCTCCGGGAACTTGACCTAGCCATTCGCACGCATCAGGGATACGTGCTCAGTACCGGGGCCAGCGCGATGCTGTGTTTTCAGGCATTGCCGTTGCTGCTCATGGCGTTGATCTCGGTTCGCAGCGCCGCCTCACGGACCATACTTGTGGTCGGCCAGGTCTTCGACGAAAGCTCCATGCCAGCCCGCGGGCTGGATCCGTTCCTTGGCGGCGTGGCAGTCGGACTGGCCGTTGTTGCGTTGTTGCTGCTGGTCATAGGCTTGGTGTTGCTCGCCAACCTGGTGGCGTGGATGAGTTCAACCATCAAGCCCCGGAAGCGCGGGGCCATCGAAAGTGCGACCGCATGATCACACTCGATCCGCTCCATCCCAGTGGCCCCGCCGAACAGATCAGGGCGCAATTGGCGGCGATGATCCAAAGCGGGGAGCTGCCGGCCGACGCGAAACTGCCGCCGGTGCGGCAGCTCGCAGGGGACCTTCGGGTCGCCGCCGGAACCGTGGCCAAGGCCTACAAGGAACTGGAAACCGCCGGCTTGGTGCGCACGGGCCGGGCCAACGGCACCCGGGTGAATCCCGGACAGACACTTGAAGCACCAGTACTTCAGGACGTGAGGAAAATGGTGCTCAAGGCAAAATCCGCGGGGCTGGGCCTGGACGAACTTCAACGACTTGTGGCGGCAGCCTGGAAACCCCAGGTGCCGCCACAGGGCGTGTTCGGAAGAGGGAACTAGGCCGTTTCGACCTGGATGGATTCGCCGTTGACGGACACGGTGTCGCCGTTGCGGATCTGGGCACCGCGGCGCGTCTCGATCTCTCCATTGACCTTCACCAAGCCGTCCTCGATGAGCTGCTTGGCGTGGATGCCGTCCTCGGCCAGGGACGCCAGCTTGAGCAGCTGACCCAAGCGGATTGATTCGTCGCGGATCTGGATGGGGAATACCTCGGGATTTGCCATGCATCAATCATCGCGCATCTTCCGCGTGCGATGTGCATGAAGCGAAGATGACGCCGCGCCATGTGGCGTAGCCGACAGAATGACCGGCTGCGCCAACGGTGGGAGTACGTTTCTCTAGGTAGCCCCCGGCAGCAAAGGAAGAAGAGTGGCACGTCAAGAACCCCGCCCGGCTGCCGGCGCCTTGGTCCTTGCGGGCTCCGCGGGCATGCTCATGCCGATCCAGGCGCTGATCACCTCAAGCGCTGCCGCCCCGCTGGGTGGGTACCTGCCCGCGGCGATCCTCAGCTCCGCTACCTCACTGCTGTGCATGATCGTCGCGAGCCTCTCCATTCCCGCAGCACGCCGCGGATGGCGCCGGGTCGGCACGGTGTGGCGAGAACGCCGAATCCCGCGCTACTTCGTTCTCGCCGGGCTCATCGGCGCCTACTACATGGTCGCGCAGGCCATGAGCGTGGGCAGCATCGGTCTCGCGCTCTTTGCCGTCGCGGTGGTCGGGGCACGCACGCTCTCGAGCATCCTCATCGACGTGATCGGGTTCAGCCCCGCCGGACGCCAACCCGTCACCCGGCAACGCATCGTCGGCGCCCTGCTCCTGGTCCTTGGTGCGTCTGTCGCCGCGTGGGGGACGGGGGCCCGTGCCGCCGAGGACCCGATGGCGCCGCTGGCGTTGGCAGTGGCGGTCGTTGCCGGGTTGCTGGTGAGTTTCCAGCAGTCGATGAACGGGCGGGCCGGGCAGGCCTACGGGTCGACGGCCACGGCGACAACCGTCAACTACCTTGCCTCAGCGATCGGGCTGCTGCTGGCCATGGCCGCCGTCGCACTGCTGGGCCTGGAACCCTTCGGCTTCGCCCGGGCTCCCGAGTGGTGGATGTACTTCGCCGGACCACTGGGCATCCTCTTCGTCGTCACCGGCGTGAGCCTGGTCCCGAAGCTGGGCTCCCTGTTGCTGGGCATCGGGTTGGTGACGGGGCAACTCGTGGGTTCGCTGCTGATGGACCTGCTGCTCGAGCCGGCGCGCGTGGGCGCCAGCGAAATCCTTGGAACACTGCTGACCCTCGTCGCGGTGTTCATTGCCTCATGGCGCCGTGGCGGGCGTCCACGTTGGAAAGCAGAAACCACCCCGTGAACGCATCCCCATCCATTGCCGTCCCGGGCACCGCGCGGCGCCTGGGCCCGGTCTACCTGATGGCCGCGATCCTTGCCGGCCTGCTCATGCCCCTCCAGAGCCGTGTCAACGGCGCGCTGGGTGCCCGGCTGGGCGACCCCGTCGCCGCCGCGCTTGTCAGCTTCACCACCGGGCTGGTCCTGCTGGTGCTGGTCTCGCTGGCGGTGCCCGGCGCGCGGGCCGGTGCGAAGCTGATCCCCGTTGCCCTGCGCGAGCGGCGTTTTCCGCGCTGGTACGTGGCTGCCGGATGCGTGGGTGCCCTGGTGGTGCTCACCCAGTCCCTGACGGTTCCGTTGCTCGGGGTTGCGCTGTTCACCGTGGCGATCGTTGCCGGACAGACGGTGGGCTCCATGCTTGTCGACGGCATCGGTTTCGGCCCGGGCGGCCGCCGCAAGGTCAACGCGCTGCGCGGCATCGGAGCCGTCTTGGCGATGGCCGGGGTGCTGTGGGCCGTCAGCCCGCGCATGGCCGGCAACTCGGCTGTCGCGAGCCTGCTGGTCCCGATGCTGCTGCCCTTCGTCGCGGGTTTCCTCATGGGTTTCCAGTCGGCGATGAACGGCGTACAGGCGCAGGCGTACGGCACCCCGGTGGCGGCAACACTCATGAACTTCGCGGTGGGGGCGTTGCTGCTGGGCATCGTGCTCCTGCTCCGGCTGCCGTCCACCGGGGCACCGAACCCGCTGCCCGGCGCATGGTGGTACTACCTGGGCGGCCCGCTGGGCTGCGTGCTGATCGGGCTCTCCGCATTCCTGGTCAAGCACCTGGGCGTGCTGCTGACCGGCCTCGGCATGATCGGCGGGCAGCTGGCCGGGTCCCTGCTGATCGACCTGTTTTTCCCGGCACCGGGTACGGTGGTGAACGCCGCAACGGTCGGCGGCACGCTGCTGACCCTCGCTGCCGTCGCCCTGGCCTCGCTGTCCGGTGGCAGCCGGCCCAAGCTCCGCTAGCACTGCCCCCTGTCCCCGCCAATGCGGCTGCCCTAGGATTCCACTAAAACGGAAGCAGGGGCCAACCGCCATGAGCATCATCAAAACCCCCGGCGAGGACGAAGCCACAGGGGAAACCGCCGCCATCTACGCGCAAGACCTGGCCGCGCTCGGGTACGTGCCGGAGCACACCCGCGTGATGGCCGTGAACGCCGGGGCCCACGAAGGCTGGACGAAACTTGCATCGTCGATCGCCGGCTCGATGGGCATGCGCCGGTACGAGCTGGTGACCCTGGCAGCGGCGCTCGGGCTCGAGTCCCGGCATTGCCGGCTCGCCCACGGACAGAAAGCGCTGAAATTCATCGGTGAGCCCGAACTGGTGCGCATCGCCAGGGACTACCGGAACGCCGGCCTGGACGAAGCGGAGGTCGCCATGATGGACTTCGCGCTCAAGTTGAGCACCGATGCGACGTCCATGGACGATTCCGATACCCGCAGGCTGCGGGAGGCGGGATTCACCGACCGAGAGATCGTGGACATCGCCCTGGCCGCGGCTGCCAGGAACTTCTTCAGCAGGTTCCTGCAGGCGCTGGCCGTGGACGTCGACGTGCCGCCGAACCTCGGCGAGGAACTTCGCACGGCGCTGCTGGAGCCCCTCGGCCCCGGACCCCGGCCCGAGTAGTTGCCGCCCGGGCGGGTGCCGGGAAACGACCGGCCGGTGAACACCCATGTAACGCTGTGGAACGCTCTGGCATCGCCCCGCAAACACGTTAGGCTTATCGAGTATGTTTTTCGCCCTGCGGACCGCAACCAGCGGCCTCGTGAATCATTGGAGTTGTTATGGCGCCTCAGTCCAAGCTCGATCAAGTCATCTCCCTCGCCAAGCGGCGCGGCTTCGTTTTCCAGGCCGGTGAGATCTACGGTGGCTCCCGTTCGGCATGGGACTACGGACCCCTGGGCACCGAGCTCAAGGAAAACATCAAGCGCGAATGGTGGCAGACCTTCGTGCGCGGGCGTGAGGACATGGTGGGCCTGGATTCCTCCATCATCCTGCCCAAGGCCGTCTGGGAGGCCTCGGGCCACGTTGCGACGTTCACCGACCCGCTGGTCGAGTGCACCTCGTGCCACAAGCGCCACCGCGAGGACCACCTGATCGAGGCGTTCGTCGCCAAGAAGAAGCGCCAGCCGGTCGACGGCATGAGCGAGATCGCCTGCCCCGACTGCGGCACCAAGGGCCAGTTCACCGAACCGCAGCTCTTCTCCGGCCTGGTCAAGACGTTCCTCGGCCCTGTCGACTCCGCCGCCGGCCTGCACTTCATGCGCCCGGAGACCGCCCAGGGCATCTTCGTGAACTTCAACAACGTGCTCACCGCCAGCCGCAAGAAGCCGCCGTTCGGCATCGGCCAGATCGGCAAGGCCTTCCGCAACGAGATCACCCCGGGCAACTTCATCTTCCGCACCCGCGAGTTCGAGCAGATGGAAATCGAGTTCTTCACCGCCCCCGAGGACGCCCCGGCGTTCTTCGACAAGTGGGTCGAGGACTGCTGGGCCTGGTTCCTGGACCTGGGCATCAACGAGGAGAACCTGCGCCGCTTCGACGTCCCCGAGGACGAGCGCGCCCACTACTCGGCCGGCACCATCGACTTCGAGTACCGCTTCGGCTTCCAGGGTTCGGAGTGGGGCGAGCTCATGGGCGTCGCCAACCGCACCGACTACGACCTGTCCTCACACTCCAAGGGCTCGGGCACGGAGCTTTCCTACTTCAACCAGGCCACGGGCGAGCGCTACACCCCGTACGTGATCGAGCCGTCCTTCGGCCTGACCCGTTCGATGATGGCGTTCCTTGTCGACGCCTACGTCGAGGACGAAGCACCGAACGCCAAGGGCGGGGTGGACAAGCGCACCGTGCTGAAGCTCGACCCGCGCCTGGCCCCGGTCAAGGCCGCGGTGCTGCCGCTCTCGCGCAACGAGGACCTGTCCCCGAAGGCCAAGGCCCTGGCGGCCGAGCTGCGCAAGCAGTGGAACATCGACTTCGACGACGCCGGCGCCATCGGCCGCCGCTACCGCCGCCAGGACGAGATCGGCACCCCGTTCTGCATCACCGTCGACTTCGACACCCTCGAGGACCAGGCCGTGACCATCCGCGAGCGCGACACCATGACGCAGGAACGCGTGGCCCTGGACCAGGTGCGCGCCTACCTGGCCGAGCGCCTCAACGGAGCCTAGGCCCATGGCAGAGCTCGAATTCCGGCCCTGGAGGGACGGGGACGACCTGGCGCTGCTGGAGATCTTCGGCGACCCGGCGTCCCCGCACGCCCACCAGGACCGCACCATGTTCCGTGCCGACTCCAACGAGCCGTTCGGCCGCTGCCTGGTGGCCACGGACCAGGGCATCCCGGTGGCGGCGGGCGTCGTCTTCGCCTCCACGCTGCACCCGCAGCGCCTGTGGCTCTACGTGGAAGTGGCCCGCGAACACCGCCGCACCGGCGTGGGAACCGAGCTGGTGGGGCGCCTGCGCGCAGGCATCCCGGCCGGCACCACCACGGAGCTGAAGGCCCGCTACACGCGGACCGCCGGGACCGACGCCGCCGCGGCGGCCGGGTTCTGCGCGTCGCTGGGCATGGCGCAGATCCAGGAGGCGCGCGACGTCGTGGTGGAACCCGGGGGCCTGGCGCTTCCGGTCTTCGACGACGACGGGCTGACCCTTGAGGACATCGCGACCGGTTCGGTGGAGCTGACGCGGCTGGTCGTGGAGTTCTACAACGCGACCCACGCGTGGGACAGGGCCGAGATGACGCTGGGCAGCGCCCAGAAGATGCTGCTCGACGACGCCACCGGCGCACAGGGCGCGATCGTGTTCCGCGACAAGCCCAAGGCGCGCGGCGGGAAGATCCTCTCCTTCGCGATTAGCTACACCCCGGCCCGCGTGGATGCGCCGGCCGACGTGCTGCTGGGCTGGAACCCGGAGCTGTCCGAGGAGGAATCGGCCGAGCCGATCCGCGGGATGCTGGCCATGCTGGCGCACCAGTACCCGGTGAAGCTGGAGGTCGACGGGTCGATGGCCGTGCTGTCCTCGCTGGTCGATGTGCTGGCCATGGCTGGCCAGGCGACGGTCATCTCCACCACCACCATCGTGGCCACCGCATAGCCGGCAGGCACCAACGCCGATGGCGCCGGATGTTCCCCTGCGGGAGAGCCATCCGGAGCCATCGTTGTTTCTGGGCGGTGTAGTTTCCGGGCGGTGTTGTTCTCGGGGGAGGGCCAGGGAAGCGGCCGCCCGTGGCAAGGTCCCCGATATGCGAAGGGGCCCTGGCGCCCGGGATGGGTTCCCGGGCGCCAGGGCCCCGACCGAACTGCCTCGATCGCCTACTTGCAGGTGAACTTGGCGTCGGCCCAGTCCGCGTGGTCGTTGCCGTTGCCGTCCCCGGCGACGTCGGCCACCAGGTCCACGTACTCGGCGCCGGTGATGTCCGCCGCAAGGGTGAAGGTCGGGCTGGTTGCCCGCATCACCGGCGAGCCGGCGACGGTCTTGCCGTCGGCGCGCACGGTGAAGCCGACGGAGCCCAGTGTCTTCTGGACGTCGTCGATGCCGACCTGTGCGGTGAAGGTGCTGCACTTGCCGCCGGTGTAGTAGCGCACGGTGCTCGGTGCGTGTGCGCCGAGACCCTTGGGGTAGACGACCCCGTTCAGGGTGATGGCCGGACCGTCGCCTTCCCCGTTTTCGCCGTTGGCCCTGTCCTTCTCCACGGGGCCCCAGCCGTTCTCGGCGCTGACCCACTGGTGGTCGCTGGCGTAGACGGTGCCGCTTGGCGGTGCCGGCAGCGTGTACACGGCCACGTCGCCGGACACCGTGCGTTCGCCCGCCGGGTCGGCGGTGGTGGTGTAGGACGCGGTGGTGCCCACCGTGTAGTCGCCGTCGGCGGACGCCGGCGGGACCACGCTCCAGGTGGTTTCCAGCGTGGCACCGGGTGCCAGCGTGGCCGCGGTGTGTGCGGTCTTCGCCGTGGCGCTCCAGCCCTCGGGGAGATCGAGGGCTACCTCGAGGTCCTTGATCTCCGCGGGTTCGTCGCTGGTGAACGTGGTGGTGAACGTGTTGTCCTGGTCCTGCTTGATGACGTCTCCCTCAAGTGCGACGGAGACCTGTCCGCAGGCGGGAATGCTCTCCGCCTTGCCGAGGTCCTCGACCAGCAGGTTGTCCAGCGAGAAATCGGCGGCCTCCGAAGAGCCCACGCGTTCGAGTCCCACCCAGGTGTCGCCGCAGCCGCCGGCCACGATGGTGTCAGTGAAGCGGGCCGTTTCCAGCTGGCGCGGCAGCGCCTTGGCTTGGGTCTTGCGGGTGCCGTTGGCCGAGGCGTAGCCGCCGACCCAGTTGTATTCGCCCGCGAGGGCGTTTTGGTAGTCGAAGCTGACCCGGTACTCGTGGCCCGGCGTCAGGGGGACCGTGTAGTTGGAGGTGCGGTACACCAGTCCGGGGCCGCCGTTGGGTCCCTTGTTTTCCGCGTGGGACTTCAGGGACCAGGTGCCGTCGATGACGTCGTCGGTCTTCTGGCCGTTCCAGCCGGACTGCGTGTAGGGTGCGTTCAGTTCCGCCAGGTGCGTGCGGGGGTCGGTGGACCCGCCGGCGTCGCCCTTTTCGAAGGGCCCCCAGCCCTGGTCGATGTCCTCGAAGTCCTCCGAGATGACGCCGGTGGTGGGGACCTTCGAGGTGGCCACGACCCGCACGTCGTCGATCCGGACCTTGGCCGTGCCCTCGCCGGCGGCGATGCGCAGCGTGGGGGTTGCGTTCTCCTTCACGTCGACCAGCACGCGCAGGCGCTGGAAGTTGGTGCCGTGCTTCTCGTCGGCCGCCACGTAGTTGGTGGACGACGAGCTGCGGATCGTCCTGGCTGCGGATTCAACGCCCTTGCCCGACACCGACAGGGTCGTCTCCCGGGTCTTCCCCGGTTCCACCTCGACCCAGGCGCTTACCGAGTAGGTTCCCGGTTCAAGCTTGCCCAGCCGCTGGGTGATGGCCGAACGGCCTTCGCCCAGGACAGCGACGGTGTGGCCCTTGGCGGTGCGCTCGGTGGTTGCTGTGCCGGAGGGGGCCCAGGCCTTGAGGGAGCCTGCGTTGAATCCGGGATCTGAGAGGGGGGTTCCCTCGCCGAACGCGGGCTTCTGGGGCAGCGCCGGCCGGGCGTCGCCCACCAGCACGTAGGGCTGGCCGGCCTCGGCGTCCAGCGTGATCTTGCCCTGCTTCGCCCGCGGCTGGGCGACAAGTTCGCGGCCGGAGTCGGTGAGTTTGTACAGCTTGTAGCCGCCGTTCTGCCGGAAGCGTTCCGGCAGGGTCCAGGTGGAGGTTCCGCCCGTGGCGCTGTAGTGGTAGAGCTTGCTGGCTTCCTTGCCGCTGGCGTCGAAGGTGCCGTCGGCGGCCCAGGGCAGCAGGTAGGTGTCGCCGCGCAGCACCTCGGCGCCGCCGTCGGTGATGACGCGGTCCGCGGCCGAGGTTCCGGTGACGGAAATGCCGCCCGTGAAGTCGATCCGGTTCTCCTGCCAGTTCATGATCTCCTGCTGCTGCAGGTACTTGGCCGGGAGGTTCTTTTTCCAGATGTTCTCGTAGAAGGCGTTGTAGTCGGTCTGGCCGGTCCAGCCTTCCCATTCGACGATGTTGGCGTTGCCCAGCAGCGGGTGCGGGTTCCAGGTGTCCTTCTGGGAGTTCAGCGCGAAACGGATGATGTCCGAGTTGACGCCCTTGTTGTTGGAGCCGCCGTACTTTTCGTCGGTGGCCCAGTGGGACCAGGTGTTGTTGCGGTCTAGCGAGTGGGCCCACTCGGAGCTGACGCGGAAGCCGTTCTTGACGAGCTCCTTCTGCAGGCGGTCGGCCAGCCAGCCGTACTGGTAGTAGACGTCGACGTAGACCATGTCCAGGTTCCCGTCGGTCTGCTCGCGGAACTTCTTGACGCGGTCGGCGAGGTTTCCGGTGAGGATGTCCTTGCGCTGGTTGATGTAGTAGGACTGGTCCAGCCAGCTCCACCCCTTGGCCTTCGGGTCCACGAGGTCCTCGGAGAAGAACTTGGACTCCGGGTAGGCCTCGGTCTGGTTGATGTGGACGCCGTAGGAGGCGTTCCACTTCTTGCTGGCCTCCAGGAGCTGGTTGAGGTCCTTGAGGCCGCCGGCGCGGGTGTTGTAGTTATCCGCGAAGTCGGTGTTGGCGGAGTCGTGCCCCTCGCTGCCGAAGCCTTTGAGGATGGCCGACTGGCCGAGCCCGTCGGTGGCCAGCGCGATGCGCTTGGTGTCGTCGAGGGTGCGCAGGAACGGGTGGGTTGCCTGGGACGCGAAGTTGAAGGGGATGCGCTGGACGACCTTGTCTTTGACGTCGCCGCCCCGGTTGGGGAGCACCGCGATGTCCCGCAGGGCGATGGCCGCGTCCTGCCAGGTGACGGAGTCGTCCCCGTTGGCGTCCGCGGTGATCTTCACCTTGGACCACGGCAGCTCCTCGGTCTCGTTCGACTCGTTGGCGCGGTAGAGCCAGTCCCCGCTGGCGACGCCGACGCGCACGTGCGCGCCGTCCTTCACGGCCTGGCGCTTGAAGCGGCCCTGGCTCCGGTAGCCCGAGCCCGACGACGTGTCGTACAGGGAGTTCGACTCCAGCGCGGCTGCAAGCTTTCCCGTGGTGGCCAACGCGAATGCCGACTCCTTGGGTGCTGCGTCCACCGGGGTGGAATCCGTGACGTTCGTGAAGGTGTCGCCGGACTTCGCACGGTCGACGGAGAGATTGGCCGTGGCAACCTGTGCGCCGGTGCCGGCGGAGGAAACGCTGACCAAGTTGTTTCCCGGGATGCCGAGGGTGCGGATCTTGGTGGAGGTGCCGTCGGTAATGGAAGTGACGCGGAACGTCATCACGGAGTCCTCGACGCTGATGCGGGCCTCAATGACAGCGCCCGGGATCCCGGGAACGGTGATCCGGTAGTCCATCGCCGAATCGCCCGAAGGGGTCGAGGTCACATCGACCTTGTGCGTCTCGCCGTTGACCTTGATCTCGTCGATGGGGGCGGTGCTGCCGTCGATGGAAGCCGCGGTTGCCGCTTCGGTGTACTTCAGGACCTGCGGGAAATCGCGTGAGACCGTGACCTTGAGTTCCCGGGAGGCGATGGTGCCCGTCGAGCCACCCGACACCTGGGGCAGGGCGTTTGCCCCGGTCATGCCTAGGGGGACCAGCGCGGACGCTGTGATGGCACCGATGGCCGTCAAGCCGACGGCCTTTCGGAACTTCCGTGGTGAACTTCGCATCTTGCTCCTCGTGGATTGCGAACGACCCCGGCCGATGCGACGTCCCCACCCAACGCATGGCCGATCCGTATAGTGATGTTATGGATAACACGTTGAGTGTGGCATGGCTCACGGTGCGGAGTAAAGAACTTTTGAAGAAATGCCTGATTTCGGTACTTTTGTACACATTGGCCACATTGTGATCGATATCAACTGCTCGTTGGGTGATGCCGTGGCGAACTTGCCGGGATACAGGCGCCCGACGGTCCGGTGCGCGTCCGGCAGCGGGGCGGGCTCGATGCATCGCCCGACGCAAGGCGGCGCCGCCCGGGATTCCCCGAAACGGGGATCCGGACGGCGCCGAGGGGTCTGCGCGTGGTCGGTGCGGGTGCTGCTAGTCCAACTCGATGACCTGCACCGAGCCGGGACCGTCCACGAGCAGCATGATCCGGGGGCCGGATGCCCCCGACGCGGCGATCGCCGCGCTGAGTTGCTCCTCCGTGGCCGTGTGGCCACCCCCGGTGCGGGCGAGGACCCGGACCCGGGCTCCTGTCGATTTCGCGAGTGCGGAACGCAGGGAACCCTCAACCCCGCCTGCAACCAGGAGAATCGATTCCAGGGCAGCGGGCTGTCCAGCCTCCGCGGCTTCAAGCACGTTGCGGTCCGCACGCCAGATCGCGAAGTGGTAGAGCGAAACCAGGGCCGTGGCTGTGAGCAGGCCGAGCGGGGCGCGGACCGATTCGAGCAGGCCGGAGGCTAGCCGTCCGGGCTCCAACAGGAACTCGACAAGCCGATACCCGGCCACCAGCAGTGCCACCAGTGCCACCACGGCGCTGACGCCGAAGACCGCCACCAGGTAGACGCGGCGGGCGCGCGGGTCCGCGGGTCGCCCCGGCGCCCAGGCCCGCCACCACGCCAGGGCGCCGAGCAGCAGCCAGACGACCCCGGCCAGCATCAGGTTTCCGGTGGTGTTCCCGGCCAGCGGCGGGACCAGCGCGGCGAGCATGGCATTGACGCAGACCCCGAGACCGGAGGCGCCGGCGGCCAACCCGATGCCCGAGGCCACCTGGCGTCCGGCCTCCCGGGTCCCCGCCGAGCGGCCGGCGAACCAGGACGGAGCACGGCTGCAGACCAGGGCCCCGGCCAAGGCGGTGCCCAGCGCGAGAGGCGCCGGGGCCAGCAGCTGCGCCGAGGCTCCGTGAAGTGCGGCCTTGCCGAGCAGGTAGAGCAGATACCCGGTGCCGCCCAGGGCTGCAGCGCCGGCGGCCAGGACGCCCACGAGCACCAGGGCGACGTCGGCGAACCCGCCGCGCACCCGCCAAGCGCACCGGTGAACCCAGTGCCACCACCACACCGCCAGTCCGCCGGCGATCCAGGGCAGCTGCGCCGCCAGGCCCCGCCACCAGGGGCTGCCGACGGTGGGCACGGGGAATAGCGCGTCGAGCGCGGCGGCACCGATCACGGACAGCGCCGTGGCAAGTGCCGCGGCCGCCACCAGCACCCCGTACCAGCTGCCCAGGATCCCGGGCAGGTTCGGCAGGGCCCTCGGCGTGCGCGCGGTGTCGCGCCACATCTGCTGGTGCCACCACCAGGTCCCGCCCCAGGCCAGTGCGCCGGCAAGGTTGTGGGCCCAGTCGTCGGTGCGTCCGGAGGCCAGGTTTCCCGCCAGGGAAAACAGTGCGGTGCTTGCCGCGATGAGCGAGGTGGCGTACATGGCCGCGAGGTAGAGGCCCCAGGCCGGCGCCCCGGATTCGGCGGGCAGCAGCAGCCGCCGCGCCAGCCACCGCCACAGCAACAGCGCCAGCGGGCCGGCGACCGCCAGGAAGGCGATCGACCGGGCCAGGGCCGAGGTGCGTTCGGTTCCTGTCGGTTCGGCCGGGTCCAGGAGCAGAGCAAGCAGCCCCGCGGCTCCCGCGGTCGCGACAGCCACGAGCGTGAAGAAGAGGATGTAGAGCACCAGGCGCCGCACGGTGGGAAGCGCGCCGGCGGCCCGTGCCTCGGTGGTGTGCGTGGGGGTTGCCATCTCACTTCACCGCCGTGGAGCTGCAGGCCAGCAACGGCCACGGAGCGTAGTCGATGGCCCAGCCACCGTCGCGGGGGACCAGCACGAACGAGTCCTCGTAGCCCTGCTCTCCGAGCCCGAACGGGCCGCGGACCCGGGTCTCGGTGATTGAGACGAGCACCGTGGCGCCGGTGCCGGCCATCGTGGTGGATTGCAGGGCAACACGCAGGTCGCCGGTGTCCTGGATGGCCCCGTCGGGGCAGTCCTTGAGGGCCTTGGGCGTCAGCAGCTCCGCGGCCTGCTCCCGGTCGCCCGCCAGCACGGCCGTGACGTAGCTCTGCACGACGCCGGCGGGGGAGCCCGGGTCCACCGGGGCGCCGGCCCCTCGGGTCAGCACCAACACGAACGCCATGGCCACCAGCAGCACCGTGGCTCCCAGCAACGCCAGCGTGGTGCGGTTCCCGGCCTTGGGTAGGCTTTTCATGCCTCAATTATGCAGCGGAAAACCCCGGTGGGATGCCCTGCGCGGTCCTCGGTCCGGCACCTCGCGTCCCGCCGTGCGTCAGGGCGCCGGAGGCCGGATCGGGGTCCCTTGGTGGAAGAGGCAGCGAGCCGATTTCCCGCTGCGCCGCCAGAGCGAGGAACGCAGGCTCTGCCTCCCGCCGAACAGCAGGCGGTAGGTCAACAGCACGGTGTCGGGGGAGAGGGGAAGCGCCGCGCGGTCGCCCAGCCGCGCGGCTTCGGGTGCGGTTCCCCCGGCGGTGTCCTCCACGAGGGCCGCAACGATCTCCGTCCGGTGCCACAGCCTGCCGGATTGCCCGATCTCGCGGAAGCCGGGGTCAAGCAGTTCCAGCAGCAGGGCCGGGTTCCCGCGCACCCGGGGAGTGAGCAGTTCTTCCTCTCCGCGCCAGGCCAGGGCAATCAGGTCGTCCATGGGATCGACTCTACGGCCGATCCCATGGCGCGTGGGGAGCCCGGCCTCCCATGCGCTTTCCTTCCCGCCCCCTATCGGGTGTCCTTCCAGCCCAGTTCGCGTGCGATCTTCGCGATCTCTGTCATGACGTGCGCGTTGTAGTCCACGCCGAGCTGGTTGGGTAGGGCGAAGAGCACGTAGTCGGCCTCGGTGATGGCCTCGTCGTCCATGAACTGGCGCGCCACCTCCTCCGGGGACCCCGAATAGGTGGGCCCGGAGCGGGCCACTGAGCCGTCGAGGTAGCCCACCGAGTCGCCGCGTTCGCGGCGGCCGAAGTAGAGCTCGTCCATGTCGGTGGTGATCGGGAATGCGCTGCGGGTCACCGCCGTCAAGCCGCCGGTGGTGTGGCCGCTGGCGGCGTACGCCTCCTTGTACTGGCGCAGTTGGTCGGCCTGCAGCACGTGGAAGGGCCGTCCGTCGTCCTCCAGCAGCAGCGTGGAGGACAGCAGGTTCATGCCCACCGAGGCGGTCCACAGGCCCGAGTCGATCGTTGCGGCGCCCCACCAGATCCTGTTTTCCAGGCCCGGGGAGATCGGGTTGATCGGCAGCAGTTCGTCCTGGTCATCGTGGTGTCCGCCCGGCACGGGGTGCGCGATGCCTTCCCCGGCAATGGCCCGGCGGAAGAGGGCGGTGCGTTCGCGCGTCTCGTTGGCCCAGCTGTTTCCCGGTTCCAGGTCGTAGCCGAACTGGTGCTGGCCGTCGCGCGCCGGCTCGGGTGACCCTCGGCTGACGCCCAACTGCAACCGCCCGCCGCTGATGGCATCGACGGCCCCGGCCTGCTCCGCCATGTAAAGGGGGTTTTCGTAGCGCATGTCGACGACCCCGGTGCCGACCTCCAGCGTGGTGGTCTTCGCGGCCATGGCGGCCATCAGCGGGAACGGCGTGGAGATCGAGTTGCCGAAGTGGTGCACCCGGAGCCACGCGCCGTCGAAGCCCGATTCCTCGGCGGCAACGGCCAGGTCGACCATCTGGCGCACGGCGTCGGCGCCCGTGGGCACCGGGGAGCTGCCGGAGCCGCCCGAATGGCCAAAGGTCAGAAATCCGATTTTCTTCACGATCCACCCTTCATGCATGCAAAACTATGTACTTTGCCTACAGCGCATCCGGGGCCGCAGGTATTCCCGCAGGTCCGCCGGGGCCCGCCGGACGGGCCGCGACATGCCCCCGCGGGCGCCGCCGGCCGCGCAAAAGTTTTTCAACCTTGCGGACGAGCGCGGCGTGTTTTGTGTAGTCTGAACATCTATTGGGGACCTATCGGCCCGCATGACAACCTGAGGGGAAACAATGACCAAGCTCGAACCGTCATACGCCGGTACGTGGCGTCTTGACCCGACGCACACGCGTATTGGATTCAGTGCGCGCCATGCCATGGTGACAAAGGTGCGGGGCGCCTTCAACGAGGTCGAGGGCACGATCAACGTCGACGTCCAGGACGTCTCAAAGTCCGGCGTCGACATCACGATCAAGGTGGCGAGCGTCGACACCCGCAACGAGGACCGCGACAAGCACCTGCGCACCAACGACTTCTTCGACGCGCCCACGTACCCGAACATCGTTTTCCGTTCGACCCGCATCGACCAGGTGGAAGAGAACAGCTTCATCGTCAACGGCGAGCTGACCATCAAGGAAACGACGCGCGAGATCGCCGTGCCGATCGAGTTCACCGGCGTCGAAACCGATCCCTACGGGAACCTGCGCGCCGGTTTCGAGGGAAGCCGCCGCATCGACCGCCGCGAGTACGGCGTGAACTGGAACCAGCTGCTCGACTCCGGCGGCGTTCTGGTTTCCGAGCGCGTGCTTCTCGAATTCGAGATCTCGGCCGTCAAGGAAGCCTGACTGCGCGACGCGTCGGTGGCGGGGGCACCGCCGCCGACGCGCCTTCGGGCACCCGGCATCCCGGACGTGATGCACAACCCACGGCGCACCGGTACCCGATTTGCACAAGTTTGAGAGAATGGGTTAGTGACTGTAACTGCCGATTCCCCAGTAAGCCCCGCGCCCTCCGGCGCCAAGCTCGAGCTGCCCCCGCTGCAGCTGGGCAAGCACACCGTGAAAACCCCGGTGATCCTTGCACCCATGGCGGGCATCACCAACAAGGCCTTCCGGCGCCTGTGCCGCGAGTACGGCGGCGGCGTCTACGTGACCGAGATGGTCACCTCGCGCGCCCTGGTGGAACGCAACCACGAGTCGATGCGCATCATCTCCCACGATCCGGACGAGGAACTGCGCTCGGTCCAGCTCTACGGCGTGGACCCCAAGACCGTCGGCGCCGCGGTGCGCATGATCGTCGAAGAAGACCGCGCCGACCACATCGACCTGAACTTCGGCTGCCCGGTGCCCAAGGTCACGCGCAAGGGCGGCGGCTCCGCCCTGCCCTGGAAGACCGACCTGTTCACCGCCATCATCAAGGCGGCGACCACCGAGGCCGCCCGCGGCGAGGTGCCGCTGACCATCAAGATGCGCAAGGGCATCAACGAGGAGCACCTCACCTACATCGAATCGGGCAAGATCGCCCGGGACCACGGCGTCGCCGCCGTGGCGCTGCACGGCCGTACGGCCAGCCAGTACTACTCGGGCAAGGCGGACTGGGACTCGATCGCGCGCCTGCGCGAATCCCTTCCCGACATGCCGGTGCTGGGCAACGGCGACATCTGGAGCGCCGAGGACGCCGTGGCCATGGTCCAGCAGACCGGAGTCGACGGAATCGTCGTCGGCCGCGGCTGCATGGGCCGCCCGTGGCTCTTCGGGGACCTGCAGGCCGCCTTCGACGGCACCGACACGCGCTTCCGGCCGGGCCTGGCCAAGGTCGCCGAGACCGTGTACCGCCACGCGGAGCTGCTCACCGAGTACTTCGAGGACGAGTTCAAGGGCCTGCGCGACATCCGCAAGCACATGGCCTGGTACTTCAAGGGCTACCCCGTCGGCGGGGACATCCGCTCGGCCCTGGCCCAGGTGCCCACCCTCGAGGTGCTGCGCGGGCTGCTGGACCAGCTGGACCTGGAGATGCCCTACCCGGGCAAGGACGCCGAGGGCCAGCGCGGCCGGGCCGGCTCGCCCAAGAAGACCCACCTGCCCGACGGCTGGCTCGAGACCCGCGAGCTCAACGACAAGCACAAGGCCATGATCTCGGCCGCCGAACTCGACATCTCCGGAGGCTAAGCCAGTCCATGTCGCAGATCCCCGGATACACGGCGGCGGACGAGGAACGCTGGGTTCCCGAACCGCCGAAGAAGGCCTACCGCACGGCGTTCGAACGCGACCGCGCGCGGGTGCTGCATTCCTCGGCGCTGCGCCGTCTGGGCGCCAAGACCCAGGTCGTGGCGCCGTCCTCGGACGACTTCGTGCGCACCAGGCTCACCCATTCGTTGGAGGTCGCACAGGTCGGCCGCGAGCTCGGCGCCACGCTGGGGTGCGACCCTGACGTCGTCGACACCGCCTGCCTGTCCCACGACCTGGGCCACCCGCCCTTCGGGCACAACGGCGAGACAGCGCTCAACGAGATGGCCCGGGAGATCGGCGGGTTCGAGGGCAACGCGCAGACCCTGCGCCTGCTGACCCGGATCGAGACAAAGACCTTCCGGCATAACGGCGCCTCCGCCGGGCTGAACCTGACCCGCGCCTCGCTCGACGCGGCCTGCAAATACCCGTGGCTGCGGGCCGATGCCCCGGAAAAGAACGGCAAGACCACCTCGAAGTTCGGCGTGTACGCGGACGACGCCCCCGTATTCGACTGGCTGCGGGCCGGTTCCGGCGCCGCACCGCGCCAGACCTGCATCGAAGCCCAGGTCATGGACCTTGCCGACGACATCTCCTACTCCGTGCACGACGTCGAGGACGCGATCAACGCCGGCCGCTTCCAGCTGCGCTGGATCAAGGACCCCGAGCAGCGCGCCAGGGTCATCAAGTTCACCCGCCAGTGGTACCTGCCGCAGGTGGAGGAGGACGTCATCGATGCCGCCATCGGGCGTCTGGAGGCGACCACCGAATGGGTGCCGCACACCGACGGTTCGCGCCGCTCCATGGCGGCGCTCAAGGACATGACAAGCCAATTCATCGGGCGCTTCTGCCAGTCCGCGATCGACGCCACCCGCCAGCAGTACGGCGACGGCGCGCTCACCCGCTTCAACGCGAAGCTGATCGTCCCCGAGGCCACCGAGCACGAGATCGCTGCCATGAAGGGCCTGGCGACCGCCTACGTGATGACAAGCGACGAGCGCAAGCCCATCTACGCGCGGCAGAGCGAGATCCTCACGGAACTCGTCACGCTGCTGCACGAGACGGGGGACAAGTACCTGGACCCGCTCTTCGCCGCCGACTGGCGCGAGGCCAGGGACGACGCGGACCGCCTGCGCACGGTGATCGACCAGGTGGCATCCCTCACCGACGCCTCGGCCATCGAATGGCACGCCACCCTGGTGGAAGGCAAGAGCTTCAACGAGCGGCTTTTCTGACCCCGGAGGTCCCGGCGCGCTGTGGCGGATTCCGCGGGATCCGGCCGCTGCGCACGGCGTCCGGCCGGGTGCCGGCGCGCCAGTCCACACCGCCGAGCCCGCTGGCGGCCGGACCCCTCGGCGGTCACTAGACTAGGGGTATGGCCGGCCTGATTAAACGTGAAGACATCGAAGAAGTTCGCAACCGTACTGACATCAAGGAAGTCATCGACGGGTATGTGACGCTGAAGTCTGCCGGCGTTGGCTCCTGGAAGGGCCTGTGCCCGTTCCACGACGAGCGTTCCCCCTCTTTCCACGTGCGCCCGCAGGTCGGCACGTTCCACTGCTTCGGCTGCGGCGAATCAGGCGACGTGATCGCCTTCATCCAGAAGATGGACCACAGCACCTTCTCCGAAACCGTCGAGACGCTCGCCGCGCGCGTCGGCATCGAACTGCACTACGAGGACGGCGGCTCGGGCCCGCGCCGCGAAGAGGTCGGCCGCCGCCAGCGACTGCTCGATGCACACAAGGTCGCCGAGGAATACTTCCGCGAACAGCTTGCCACCCCGGGGGCCGCGGCCGGCCAGGAGTTCCTCACCGGGCGCGGCTTCGACCAGGAGGCAGCCGCCCGGTTCGGTGTCGGCTATGCGCCCCAGGGCTGGGACGCCCTGCTCAAGCACCTGCACGGGCGCGGTTTCCAGGACGAGGAACTCAAGCTCACCGGGCTGTTCTCCGAGGGCAACCGGGGCATCTACGACCGTTTTCGCGGCCGCCTGATCTGGCCGATCCGCGACCTGTCGGGAGCCACCATTGGATTCGGCGCCCGCAAGCTGTACGAGGACGACCAGGGCCCGAAGTACCTCAACACCCCCGAAACCCAGCTCTACAAGAAATCCCAGGTGCTCTACGGCGTGGACCTCGCCAAGCGCGAGATCACCAAGGAACGCCAGATCGTGGTCGTCGAGGGCTACACCGACGTGATGGCCTGCCACCTGTCGGGCATCGGCACGGCGGTGGCCACCTGCGGCACCGCCTTCGGCGCCGACCACATCAAGATCGCACGCCGGCTGCTGCGCGACGACGGATCCGGCGGCGAGGTCGTGTTCACCTTCGACGGCGACGCGGCCGGCCAGAAGGCGGCACTTCGCGCCTTCGAGGAAGACCAGAAATTCATCGCCCAGACCTACGTCGCGGTAGAACCCACGGGCGCCGACCCGTGCGACCTGCGGCAGACGCGCGGCCCGGAAGCGGTGCGCGAACTTATCGATTCCAAGCGCCCGCTCTTCGAGTTCGCCATCAAGGCGGGCCTGAAGAAGTTCAACCTCAACACCGTGGAAGGCCGCGTCCAGGCACTGCGTGTCAGCGCGCCGATCGTCGCCGGGATCCGGGACGCGGCCATTCGGCCCGCGTATGCGCGCGAGCTCGCCGGGTGGCTCGGCATGGACGTCGAGGACGTCAACCGCTCGGTGGGCGCCGCCGTGCGCCGAAACAGGATGCCCAAGGCCGAAGCGACGCACGAGCACCATGTCGAGGCAGCCCCCGAGCAGCCCGCTGCGCAGGTCTTCACCAGGCCCGACCCGAGGGACCCGGTATCGCGCATGGAACGAGAGGCGCTCGAGGTGGTGCTGCAGCAGCCAGCGCAGTTGACCCCCGAGCAATGGCAGGCCTTCTACGACGCACGTTTCATGGCCCCCGCCCATGCCGCGGTCCACGACGGGGTGCGTGCCGCGGGCCTTTCCGGCGCGACTCCCGCCCAGTGGGTCGAGGCGATCCGCCAGGAAGTACCGGAACCGCTGCGCTCCTTCGTTTCCGAGCTGGCCGTCACGCCGCTTCCGGCCAGCAGCAACGAGGCATTGCTGCGCTACTGCAACGACATCATCAACAGGCTTTTTGAACTCCAGATCACCCACCTCAAGGCGGAAAAGATGGGGGAGCTCCAGCGCATGGATCCGGCCGGCGATCCAGAGGGGTTCCAGCGGATCAACCGCGAGCTGCTCGAGCTGGAATTGCGCCGCAGGGCCCTGCGCCAGGAGTGATCCGGGCGGGGAAGCCCCGATTTTTGTTTTCACGCAAACGTGTGTAGACTATTTCTCGTTGCATTCCTCCGTAGCTCAATTGGCAGAGCATTCGACTGTTAATCGAAGGGTTACTGGTTCAAGTCCAGTCGGAGGAGCTCAAATAAAGAATCCGTATTCTCATTCGTGGGAATACGGATTCTTTTTTCATTAAAGGGTCGGTGCCCGACACCATGGCCGACCCGCCCCGGCAAACCTAAAATGGCGCCATGGAATGGTTGGCGGCGTACGACTACGTCATGGCCCGGGAGATCCTGCAGCGCGGCGTCGCGTTGGTCTACCTGGTTGCCTTCATTTCCACGCTGAACCAGTTTCGTGCACTCCTGGGCGAGCGCGGATTGCTGCCCGCACCCCGGTTGCTCGGCGGGCCCGGCGCGCGAGGCCCCTCGCTGTTCAGCATGATCGGGTACTCGGACCGGAAGCTGGCTGTCGTGTGCACCGTCGGGATCGCCGTTTCGGTGGTCCTGGCAGCTGGGATTCCCCAGGCCGGACCCCCGTGGCTGCCACTGGCCGCCTTCCTGCTGCTGTGGGGCCTGTACATGTCGATAGTGAACATCGGCCAGGTCTTTTACGGATTCGGCTGGGAAATGCTGCTGCTGGAGGCGGGGTTCACCGTGGGGCTGCTCGGCTCCCGCGAGGTCCCTCCGCCGCACACGATCCTGCTGTTGGTCGCCTGGCTGGTGTTCCGGTTGGAATTCGGTGCCGGCATGATCAAGTGGCGCGGGGACCCCGCCTGGCGAAACCTTACGGCCATGTTTTACCACCACCAGTCGCAACCGATGCCGGGGCCTCTCAGTCGGCGGGCGCACCTTGCCCCGAAGTGGTGGCACCGCTGCGAGGCGGCGGGCAACCACGTGGCCCAACTCGCTGTACCGTTCCTGCTCTTTGTTCCCCAGCCCCTGGCCTCGATCGCAGCCGGCACCATCATCGCCACCCAGTTGTGGCTGGTGGCCACCGGCAACTTCGCCTGGCTTAACTGGCTCACCATCATCCTGGCCTGCGGACGGATCAGCGACCCGGCGCTGCGCAGGATCCTTCCTGCGCTTCCGGCAGAAACCGGTCCGCGGGCCGAAGCGCCCATCTGGTGGACGGTCCTCACGCTTGCGGCGACGCTGATGCTGGTGGTGCTCTCCGTCCCGGCGCTGCGCAACCTGTTCTCCTCCCGCCAGCTGATGAACGCCTCCTTCAACCGGTGGCAGCTGGGCAACGCCTACGGGGCCTTCGGTTCGGTGACCCGGGAACGGATCGAGGTGGTCATCGAGGGTACCGAGGACGGGTCCCCGGATTCCGCGACGTGGTGCGAGTACGGGTTCAAGGGCAAACCGGGGGAGCCGACCCGGCGGCCGCGCCAGTTCGCGCCCTACCACCTGCGCCTGGACTGGATGATGTGGTTCCTGCCGCTGAACGGGTTGCACCAGCGCTGGTTCCACGCCCTGCTGGCCAAGCTGCTGCAGGCGGACGCCGCAACGCTCAAGCTGCTGGACCGGGATCCCTTTGCCGGCCGGCGTCCGAGCTTCGTCAGGGTGCTTGCCTACCGCTACCGCTTCGCGACGGCGGCCCAGCGGCGGGACACTGGGGAATATTGGGTGCGCGACGAGAGGGTCGTGGTGTTCGGGCCCCTCGCGCTGACCTGAGACGAGCGCAATGGACCCGGCCGGGCCGGGTGCCAGCCGCCCGGGAGACCAACCACACGCCACGGGCGCGTCATGCCCGCCGCAGGGCGATCCGGCATGGGGCCGGGGGTCAGTAGGATGGGAACGTGGCTCATATCGACGTATCCGACATCCAGTACTTCCTCTCCGACGGCACGCAGCTGCTTGGCGGCGTGACCTTCAAGGTCACTGCGGGGTCCAAGACCGCGCTTATCGGACCCAACGGCGCCGGCAAGACGACGCTCTTCAAGATCATTGCCGGGGACCTGAAGGCAGACGAAGGGGCGGTCAGCCGTTCCGGAAGCATGGGCATCATGCGCCAGTTCGTCGGCCAGGTCCGCGACGAATCAACGGTCCGCGACCTCCTGGTGTCCACCGCTTCGGCCGACCTCGCAGCGGCGGCGAAGGCCGTGGACGAGACCGAGGCGTTGATGCTGGAATCGGACGACGAGAAGGTCCAGATGCGCTACGCCCAGGCCATCATCGACTGGGGGGACGCCGGCGGCTACGAGCTGGAAACCGCCTGGGACAAGGTCTGCATGGCTGCCCTGGGCATCCCCTTCGACAGGGCGCAGTACCGGCTTGCCTCGACCCTCTCGGGCGGCGAGCAGAAGCGACTGGTGCTCGAGGCGCTCTTCGAGGGCCCGGACGAGCTCCTGCTGCTCGACGAACCCGACAACTACCTGGATGTCCCGGGCAAGCGGTGGCTCGAGGCAACGCTCAACGAGTCGCCCAAGACCGTGTTCTTCATCAGCCACGACCGCGAGCTGCTGAACAACGCGGCAACTCGCATCGTCACCCTGGAGCCGGGGCTCTCCGGAGCCACCGCCTGGATCCACGGCGGGGCCTTCGGGTCCTATGTCGATGCCCGCCGTGAACGCAACGAGCGCTTCGAGGAACTGCGCAAGCGCTGGGACGAGGAACATGCCAAGCTCAAGGAGCTTGTGAACATGTACAAGAACAAGGCGGCATTCCGCTCGGACATGGCCAACCGCTACCAAGCCGCCCAGACGCGCCTTGCCAAGTTCCTGGAGGTGGGCCCGCCCCAGGCCATCCCGCTGGAACAGAACGTGAACATGCGGCTCAAGGGCGGCCGCACGGCCAAACGCGCGGTCGTTGCGGAGAAGCTCGAGCTCACGGGCCTGATGAAGCCGTTCAGCAACGAGATCTGGTTCGGTGACCGCGTGGCGATCCTCGGCTCCAACGGGTCGGGCAAGTCGCACTTCCTGCGCTTGCTTGCAGCCGGTGGCACCGACCCGGAGCGCGAGCACCTGCCGGTCTCGGACTTCGAGATCGCCCCCGTACCGCACACCGGCACCGTGAAGCTCGGGGCACGCATCCGCCCCGGGTTCTTCGCCCAGACCCACAGCCGCCCGGACCTGTTCGGTCGCACGCTGCTAGACATCCTGCACCGCGGCGACGAACACCGCTCGGGCCTGGCCCGCGAAGCGGCCTCCGGCGCGTTGGACAACTACGGGCTGGCCGGGCAGGCCGAGCAGAAGTACGATTCCCTCTCCGGCGGCCAGCAGGCCCGGTTCCAGATCCTGCTCCTGCAGCTCTCCGGAGCCACGTTGCTGCTGCTCGACGAGCCCACCGACAACCTCGACCTGCACTCGGGGGAGGCGCTGGAACGGGCCATCGACGCCTTCGAGGGAACGGTCCTCGCCGTGACCCACGACCGCTGGTTCGCCAAGTCCTTCGACCGCTTCCTGGTCTTCGGTTCCGACGGCAAGGTCTACGAGTCAGTCGACCCCGTGTGGGACGAAAAGCGCGTCGACAGGGCCCGCTGAGGCACGCACCCCGCGCACCGCCCCGCCCGCCGGACCCACCACCGAAAGCAAGACCACTGTGAAATTGATTATCGACGCGCGCTTCACCCGGACCACGCACCACGACGGCATCAGCCGATTCACCTCGTGCCTGATCGAGGAAACGGCAAAGATCGCGGACGTCACGATGCTCATCAACGACCCCGCCCAGCTGAAACTGCTGCCGGATGTGCCCCATGTGCTTGTCAACTCACCGTTGTCCCCGCTTGAGCCGTTCGTTGCGCTCAAGGTCAACAAGCTCAAGCCGGACGTGGTGTTCTCCCCGATGCAGACCATGGGCAGCCTGGGCCGGAAGTACGGGCTCATCCTGACCCTGCACGACCTGATCTACTATGCACACCCCAAAGCCCCGGGCTTCCTGCCGCTTCCGGTGCGCATCGGCTGGTACCTCTTCCACCAGGTGTACTGGCCGCAGCGCTTCCTGCTCAACCGCCCCGACGCGGTGGCCACCGTCAGCCAGACGACCAAGGACCTCATCAAGAAGCACCGGCTCTCCCGCAAACCGGTGGAGATCGTCTCCAACGCACCGGCCCCCGGTGCCGTGCCGCGCGACGCATCGCTGGCGCCGGAGCCGACGCTCCTCTACATGGGCTCGTTCATGCCGTACAAGAACGTCGAGACGCTGATCCGGGCCATGGAATACCTGCCTGACTTCTCCCTGCACCTGCTGAGCAACATCGCCCCGCAGCGCGAGGCCGAGCTCGCGGCGCTGGTCCCTGAGGGCAGCACCGTGGTCTTCCACCACGGCGTCACCGACGAGGAATACCAGGAGCTGCTCAAGCGCACGACGGCACTGGTGTCGCTGTCGAGGGCCGAGGGCTACGGGCTGCCCCTGGTCGAGGCGATGAGCGTCGGAACGCCTGTGGTTGCCACGGACATGCCCATCTTCCGCGAAGTCGGTGCAGACGCCGTCTCCTACGTCGACCCCGCGAACCCGGGAGATTTTGCCGCCGCAGTCAAGGCACTGGCGGAACCTGCGGCATGGAAGGCGGCATCCGCCGCAGCCTTGGAACGCGCAGGAAGCTATTCGTGGGAGACGTCGGCCCGACAGCTGCTGGAACTGGCCGAAGCGGTGGCCAAGCAACGGCAGTAGCCCGCAACACGTCGGGGTCGATCGGCCGGAGTGATCTTCGGCATGCCGCCATGTCGTGAATCACAGCACGCCACGTGCCGATTTTCCCCGAAATCCCGGTGAAGTCGGCGGGGGTGGGTCCCGTTTTTGCATTGCCCGGGAACTCTGATATTGTTTTACCTGCTTCCTTCCTCCGTAGCTCAATTGGCAGAGCATTCGACTGTTAATCGAAGGGTTACTGGTTCAAGTCCAGTCGGAGGAGCGCAACTAAGAAATCCCCGTCCTCGTTCGCGAGGACGGGGATTTCTTGTGTCCGGGCCAACTCATACCCTGGGTGTACATCTTGAGGTTGAGTGGTTTGGGAACGTCCGAGTGATAGTTTGGTTTGAGTTGGCCAGGCCATGGCCACGCGAAATGGAGACACCATGTCTGGAACGGAATCGACAGGTACGCAGGGGTCGTACTCGTCCACGCCACGAACCATCAAGGGGCAGGTCGACGGACTGCGACACCTGATTCCAAGCCAGCTGGCTGACGAGGCGCGCATCGCCGCGACCGTCCTCAAGTCAAAGGGCATCCATGTCGGCGTCGCCGCAGGCGCCGGTATCGTCGCGCTTGCGCTGCTGGGCTTCATGGTCATCGCCCTGGTGGTGGCCCTCATCATGGGACTTGGCACCGTGATGGCACCGTGGCTTGCAGCACTGGTCGTCGCCGCGGGGTTCCTGGTGCTGGCACTGATCCTTGTGGGCTTTGCCGTGTGGAGGGTCAAGAGCACCATGCCGTTGACCCCCGACGCCGCCATCCGCGGCTTCCGCCACGACTTCGGCGTCATCAAGGACGGCAGCAGCTTCGACGTCTCGACCCTGGACGAGCCGTTGAACAAGAAGGCCGACGACCACGAAGCCGACGACGCGACGTCCGCCGAGAAGAAGCCGAAGGCCGCAAAGCCCACGCTCGACGAACTGATCATCCGCACCCGCGAGCGCCGCGAGCAGATCGCCTTGCACCGCGACGGGCTGGGACGGAAGCTCGAGGGGCCGATCCAGGTCGGCGAAAAGATTTCCGATGCCACCCACGCCGCCGGCGACGGCATCACCAAGGCAGCGGCCCAGGCACGCCACTTTGCCAGCACCGCCACGGAGAAGTTGAACGACGGCGTCGAAGCCGCGACAGGGAAACTTGCCGAGTTCAGCGGGCTCGAGGGCGAAAACGCCAAGGAAGCCCTGCGTGAGCGCTGGCAGCCCCTGGCCGTCATGGCCGGGTCGATGGCCATGTTCTTCGTTTTCCTGCGCAAGCTTCTGCGCAAGTAGGCACATGACGCGGATCCCACGGCCGGACCGAGGGGCACCGCGGTTGGGAAACCAACCAAACACCAAAATCTAGGCGGTGGCCGCAAGGACGGCGAACCGGCACCGGACAGCAACGAAGGGGGAGACAATGCGCATCATCGGAGCGGGTACACGAGACAACTTCGAGTACCGCGAACTCACCACCTTCTGGACTGTCCCGAACATCATCACCGTGCTGCGCTTCCTGCTCGTCCCGCTCTTCGTCTGGCAGACAGCCACGCTGCACTACGGCTGGGCGACGCTGACCCTCGTGCTCCTCGGAAGCAGCGACTGGATCGACGGGTACGCGGCGCGGAAGCTCGACCAGATTTCCACGGTCGGGAAGTGGCTGGACCCCGTCGCGGACCGGGTGGCACTCATCGTCATCGCCAGCACCTTTGTGGCGACGAAGATCGCACCCGCCTGGCTCGTTTTCGCCATCGTGATCCCCGACATCATCCTGATCATCAACGCCCTGGTGCTCTTCAGGGGAAGCCCCAACCTGCCGGTGAGCAACCTGGGCAAGATCCGCACGGCGCTCCTGCTCGCGGGCACCCCGCTGCTGCTGCTGGGCAACACCAACTGGGGCACCAGCACCATCCTCGGACACATCTCGACGTGGATCCTGGCCCTTGCCTGCGTGCTCCACGTTGTTGCGGCGGTGGGCTACTTCATCCAAGCCCGGCGAAAGGCCACGGCGCTGAAGAGTGGAACCGAATGGTCTGGCTAGCGGTTTTCGCGGCCCTCGCCGGGGCGTTCTTCCTGGCGATCGGCACCCAGCGCCAGTCCAGTGCTGTCCGGGCCAGTGCCGGCGGCCTCAACGTCAACGGCCTGGGCCTGCTGCGCCTGTTCAGGACCCCGCGCTGGGTCTTCGGCCTGGTGCTGCTCGGGGTCGGCATGAGCCTGAACGTGTACGCCCTGGCAAGCGCTCCGCTCACGGTCGTCCAGCCGATCGGGGCCATCGCCCTGGTGATCACGACCGTGGTGAACTCGCGCGAGCACGACATCAAGCTGAACCGCCCGACGATCCTGGCGATCATCGCGTGCATGGTCGGAAGCATCGGCTTCGTCCTGCTGGCCATCCAGGTCACGGGCGAGGAACACCAGATCACCCGGCCACAGGAAATGGTCACGCTCGTGCTGCTGGCAGTGGTCGTGGCGTTCTTCGGCGGCGTCGTGGCACTGATGCCGCACCGGGCCAACGCCTTCTTCTACATCCTCGGCGCCGGTGTGCTCTTCGGCTTTGTGGCCGTCCTGGTGCGCACGATCTCCGTGTCCCTGTTGTACCCCAACGGGTTGTTCCTGGCGAACGTATCCTGGTACTCCGTTGTCGGCGTGACGGTGGCCGGGCTGCTCGGCTCGTACTTTGTGCAGAACGCCTACTCGAAGGGCCCGCCGGATTTGGTGATCGCCGGGTTGACGGTCATCGACCCCATGGTCGGGATCGGGATCGGGATCGGCATCTTTGGCGAGCTGGATCCCAACGTCCAACCCGCGGTGGCCCTGGGCATGGTCGGTTTCGGGTGTATCGCGGTCATCGGCGTGATACTCCTGTCACGGCACCACCCCGACGTGCTGGACCGTAAGATCGAGGCCAAGCGCCGCATGAAGACTTCCGAAAGAAACTAGTTCTCAAAACCATCCTGCAATGCGCGAGACACGCCATTGCAACGACAACCGCGGCCGCCGGGCGGCCGCGTCGAGGAGTGAAACACCCCTGTGACGGGCGAGAAACCTTTGAAAATTGTGATTGCGGCGGACACCTATCCGCCGGACGTAAACGGCGCCGCCGTCTTCTGCTACCGGTTGGCCACGGCCATGACCGAGCGCGGGCACGAAGTCCACGTCATTGCGACCCGACCCGAAAAGGGCCCCACGATCACGGAGAAGCGGCCCGAAGCGACAGTGCACCGGCTGCGTTCGCACTCGGTTCCGACGCACGAGTACTTCCGGATCTGCCTGCCGTGGGAGATCAACCCGGAGATCAAGAAGCTGATCGACCAGATCAAGCCCGACGTCGTGCACGCCCAGTGCCACTACATGATCGGCCAGGGTGTCCTGGCGGTGGCCGCGAAGCGGGGAATCCGCATGATCGCCACCAACCACTTCATGCCCGAGAACCTTGACCCGTTCCTGCCCTTCCCGCAGTGGTTCAAGCGGATCGTCGCCACGAACTCCTGGCGGGACATGGGAAAGATCATGGGCAAAGCGCACGTGGTCACCACTCCGACGCCCCTTGCGGCGCGGGCCATGCGTGACTTCGCCCGCCTGGAGAAGGTGCTGCCCCTCTCCAACGGCATCAACGCGAGCAACTACGAGCTGGCCGACGGCGAGGTGATCGAGCGCAACCCGTACCCGACCATCCTGTTCGCGGGCCGCCTGGCGGTTGAGAAGAACGTCAATGAAATCATCGATGCACTGACCCTGATGAAGTCCGTGCCCGACGCGCACCTCGAGGTCGTCGGCGACGGCGAGCAGCGCACCTTCCTGGCCAAGCTGGCCAAGGAGAAGGGCGTCGAATCCCGCGTCCACCTGTTGGGGCATGTCGACGACGCGGAACTGCGCGCCGCCTACCTGCGCGCCGACGTGTTCTGCCAGCCCGGCACCGCCGAATTGCAGTCCTTGGTGACCCTCGAAGCGCTCTCGGCCTCCAGGCCCGTGGTGCTGGCCAACGCGATGGCGCTGCCGCACCTGGTGGAGAACGGGGTCAACGGATACCTCTTCGAACCGGGGAACCGCAACGACCTGGCAGGCAAGCTGGACGCGATCCTTTCCGCCAGCCCGGAGGAACGGGCGGCCATGGGCGAAGCGGGACACGCCAAGGCCGCGAAGCACAGCCACGTCAAGACCATGGACACCTTCGAGGCGCTGTACCGCGGTGCACCGGCCGAAGCCTACCTGGCCTGATCCCGGCACACCCGCCACGGATGCCCGTGATGCGAAAACAACGGCAGGCATCCACTAGGATGATTCTGGATGTTTCCGCTGGCCCCTTCGGGAGCGCCGCGCAAGCATCCCGGCCATGGGGCGGTAGCTCAGTTGGTTAGAGCAGAGGACTCATAATCCTTTTGTCGTGGGTTCAAGCCCCACCCGCCCTACAGGAAACGCCCTGGAGGCCCCCCACACGACGGGGCCCTCCGGGGCGTTTGCCGTCTCGCCACGCGGCACCCCCACAGTTGCCGCCGGGCCGGTCACTGCTTCGGCAGCAGGATGGACGGGCGCGTGTCCCTGATGGTCAGCAGCGGATCGATGTATTCCTCGAACAATCGCAAGCCCCAGTGCATGCACAGCCTCGAGCAGTGGGAACCCGTGGCGACCATCCCGATTTCATCCCCCGCGTCGACGATCGCCCCGACCCCGAGGGTGCTGCGCACGGGCTCGAAGCTGGAGCGCAGTCCGCCGCCATGGTCGAGAACCACCACGGGGCGGTCAACCACGACACCGACAAACGATACGACGCCCCCGGCGGGGGCCAGCACCGGTGCCCCGGGACCGGCCGCAAGGTCGGCGCCCCGGTGGCCGCTCAGCCAGCGCTGCGCCGGAGGGTCGAAGGGGCGGACAACCTTCGGGGCAGGGTCCACCGGCCAGTTCCACCCGCCTGCACGGTTCCCGGGCAACTGCCGCGCCGGGGAACCCGTGACGCCGAACAGGAGCGAGACCCCGAGGGTGGCGGCTGCGAGCATTGGGGAAACCTTCATGACATCGAGCATGGGACAGCAGCCTCGGAAAGTGCCGGAAGATTTCCGGCCGGGGGAGGGCCGACGATGTGATGCATCTGGCCTCCTGCTGTGCGGGGCAGTCCCGAGGGGCGCCCCGTGCTGTAGTACACTGGAACACGCGGTTCTGTGTGCCCTCAAGACCATTTGGTCCCGCGGGGTGCATGAAGCCGACTTCGCGCATGAGACATCCACAGATGAACCGCCTTCAAGGTGGCGCATCGTGCTGGGCGCCCGGCTCCGCGGTCCGACTCACGTCGGTAGGGGCCATGCGGGCCGATTTCGGCCTGTTCATGCCAGGGGTCACATCCAAATCCGGATGCGCACCATCAACCGATATCTAAGGCAGTTACCGCGGTCCAGCGATGGATCGGCCAGCTACTGCCGGAAGGAGTTGCGACATGCCAGTCGTAACCATGCGCCAGCTGCTCGACAGCGGCGTTCACTTTGGACACCAGACCCGTCGCTGGAACCCGAAGATGAAGCGTTTCATCTTCACCGAGCGCAACGGCATCTACATCATTGACCTGCAGCAGTCGCTGTCCTACATCGACCGCGCTTACGAGTTCGTCAAGCAGACCGTTGCCCACGGCGGCACCGTTCTGTTCGTCGGCACCAAGAAGCAGGCTCAGGAAGCAATTTCGGAGCAGGCTACCCGCGTTGGCCAGCCGTTCGTCAACCAGCGTTGGCTCGGCGGCATGCTCACCAACTTCCAGACCGTCTCCAAGCGCATCTCGCGCATGAAGGAACTGGAAGAGATCAACTTCGAGGATGTTGCCGGTTCGGGCCACACCAAGAAGGAGCTGCTGCTTCTCAAGCGCGAGCTGACCAAGCTCCAGACCAACCTTGGCGGTATCCGCAACCTGACGAAGACCCCTTCGGTCCTCTGGGTTGTCGACACCAAGAAGGAGCACCTGGCAATCGATGAGGCACGCAAGCTGGGTATCCCGGTTGTCGCCATCCTCGACACCAACTGCGACCCGGACGAAGTCCAGTTCCCGATCCCGGGCAACGACGACGCCATCCGCTCCGTCAACCTGCTCACCCGCGTTGTTGCCGACGCCGTTGCCGCTGGCCTGATCGCCCGCAACAACAAGGCTGCAGGCAACACCGAAGCTCCGGCCGAACCGCTGGCCGAGTGGGAGCGCGAACTGCTCGAGGCCGGCAAGGCCGAGGCTCCGGCTGCTGAAGAAGCACCGGCCGCTGAAGAAGCTCCGGCCGCTTCCGCCGAGTAGTCACCAAAAACAAAATCCCGGCGTGGATCCCCGATCGGTGATCCACGCCAGGAAAAACCGTAGGACGGGCCTGAAGCGGCCCGTCCTTCGGCGAAAAAGCTCAAAAACCACTTATGAATGGGGTTGCACGTGGCAAACTACACCGCTGCTGACATTAAGGCTCTGCGCGAGCGCACCGGCGCTGGCATGATGGACGTCAAGAAGGCTCTCGACGAGGCCAACGGCGACGCCGAGAAGGCCATGGAGCTCATCCGCATCAAGGGCCTGAAGGGCGCTACCAAGCGCGAAGGCCGCGCGACCTCGGAAGGCCTCGTTGCCGCCAAGGTCGTCGACGGCACCGTTGGCGTCATGATCGAGCTGAGCTGCGAAACCGACTTCGTTGCAAAGAACGAGAAGTTCATCGCACTGGCCGCCAAGGTCCTGGAAGTTGCCGTTTCCTCGGCAGCCTCCGACCTGGAAACCCTTCTGGCCGTTGACGTCGATGGCAAGGCACTTGCCGACGTCGTCACCGAAGAAGGCGCAGTACTGGGCGAAAAGGTTATCGTCCGCAAGCTGGCTCGTGTCGAGGGCGCATCGGTTGATGCCTACCTGCACAAGACCTCCAAGGACCTCCCGGCCCAGGTCGGCGTTCTGGTTGCAGTTGACGGCACCGGCGAAGCCGCTGCCGAGGTTGCACACGACGTTGCAGTCCACACCGCCGCAATGGCACCGACCGTGCTGTCCCGCGACGACATCGACGCCGAGGTTGTCGAGTCCGAGCGCCGCATCGCCATGGAGACCGCAGTCGCCGAGGGCAAGCCGGAAGCCGCACTGCCGAAGATCGTTGAAGGACGCCTGACCGGCTTCTTCAAGGAGCAGGTCCTCGTTGACCAGGCATTCGCCAAGGACTCGAAGAAGACCGTGGGCAAGGTGCTTGAGGAAGCAGGCGTAGCCGCTACCGCCTTCGCACGTTTCCGCGTAGGCTCCTAACTAAGTACACAGGCACGGCCGACTTGCGTTGAGCCTTGCCAACCAAGGTAAAGGGGGTGGCCACCATCTGGTGGCCGCCCCTTTTCCCTGCCAGCCAAGGGACACATCCGCAGGTGTGCCCCCAGTAAACGCATCAAAGCGGGCCATGCTGACCCGCAAGCAGGAGGAACACCCATGGACGCAACACTCGAGCAGAACGAAACCAGCACCCCGGCCCGCCGCCGGCGCGTATTGCTGAAGCTTTCCGGCGAAGTTTTCGGCGGGGGCAAGCTCGGTGTTGACCCGGTCACCGTGCGCGGCATCGCAGAGCAGATCGCCGCAACCGTCGGCAAGGTCGAGGTCGCGATCGTCGTCGGTGGCGGCAACTTCTTCCGCGGAGCCGAGCTTTCCGCGTCCGGCATGGACCGCTCCCGCGCAGACTACATGGGCATGCTCGGCACAGTCATGAACTGCCTGGCCCTGCAGGACTTCCTGGAACAGGCTGGCGTCGACACCCGCGTGCAGTCCGCCATCTCCATGGCACAGGTCGCAGAGACCTACATCCCACGCCGCGCCATCCGCCACATGGAAAAGGACCGCGTTGTCATCTTCGGCGCCGGTGCGGGCCTCCCGTACTTCTCCACCGACACCGTTGCCGCCCAGCGCGCACTCGAGGTCGACGCCGACGTGGTCCTGATGGCCAAGAGCGGTGTCGACGGCGTCTACACCGCCGACCCGAAGGCCGACCCGACCGCCACGAAGCTCGAGCACCTCACCTACGAAGAGGCGCTGATCAAGGACATCCGCGTGATGGACCAGACCGCGATGACCATGTGCAAGGACAACAACCTGGAAATGATGGTCTTCGGCATGGAGGGTGACGGAAACGTGACCCGCGCCATCCTCGGGGAAAAGATCGGCACCCGCGTCACCATCTAGTGCCCGCCGGGATCTCCCGGCGTGGCATAGGATTGTTCACAAGCCAAGAAATTACCGGTCACCGCACACGAGCTGGCCGAACTCAAAGGAGCAGAACGTGATTGAGGATATCCTCGTCGAGGCAGGCGAAAAGATGGACAGCACCATCGAAAACGCGAAGGAAGACTTCTCCGCGATTCGCACCGGCCGAGCCCACCCGGGCATGTACGCCAAGGTCATGGTGGACTACTACGGTTCCCCGACCCCGCTGCAGCAGCTGGCGTCCTTCGCCACCCCGGATGCGCGCACCATCCTGATCACCCCGTACGACGTGACCGCACTGCGCGAAATCGAAAAGGCCCTGGGCGATTCCGAGGTCGGGGCGAACCCGTCGAACGACGGTAAGACCATCCGCGTGATCATGCCGGTGCTGACCGAGGAACGCCGCAAGGAATACGTCAAGGTCGTTCGCGGCAAGGGCGAAGATGCCAAGGTTGCCCTGCGCAACCTGCGCCGCAAGGCCAAGGACGGAATCGACAAGCTCGTCAAGGACGGCGAGGTTGGCGAGGACGAGGGTTCCCGCGGCGAAAAGGAACTCGACGCACTGACCAAGTCGCACACCGACAGCATCGACGATCTGCTTAAGCGCAAGGAAGCCGAGCTGCTGGAAGTCTAATGTCCAATCCCACCGAGCCGAGCGAAGGAACCTCCGGGGCCCTTCCGGAGCCGTCGCCGGAAACCGGCGGGCTTGAACCCCTGACCCGACGTTCCGCTGGCGCCAAACGTGCCAAGGGGTCCAAGGCCGGGCGGGACCTGCCCGCGGCAATCGCCGTGGGTCTGGTCCTGCTGGCCTTGGTCCTCACCGGACTGTTCTGGTTGCCCGTTGCCTTCGTGGCGACGGTCGCAGCCTTCGCAGGCATAGGCTGCTGGGAAGTATCCCGGGCACTTGACCATGCCGGGGTCCACACGCCTTTGGTGCCGTTGGCGGTCGCCAGTCTTTCGTTGCCGTTCGCGGCGTACTACGGAGGACTGGAGGCGCTGAGCCTGGCCTTTGCGGCAAGTGCGCTCCTGGTCTTCCTCTGGAGGATCTTCGAGGGACCGGCCAAGTCGGTTGCCTCGATCATGGCCGGAATCCTGGTCCTGGTCTGGGTACCGTTGCTGCTGAGCTTTGCGGTGCTGGTGTTCAACGAGGACAAGGGCTACCTGAAGGTCACCACGGTCCTGTTGCTCGTCGTGGCAAACGACACCTTCGGCTACCTCGTCGGTGTGCTCTTTGGCAAGCATCCGCTGGCACCGAAAATCAGCCCCAAGAAATCCTGGGAAGGATTTGCCGGGTCAGTGGGTGGCGCTACGGTCGTCGGTATCCTTGCCTCGGTCTTCCTGCTTGATGTGCCGTGGTGGGTGGGCATTCCGCTGGCGGTCGCCACCGTTGCTGCGTCGACGGCAGGGGACTTGTCGGAGTCCATGGTCAAGCGCGAACTTGGCATCAAGGACATGAGCAATATCCTGCCGGGACACGGTGGTGTGATGGACAGGCTCGATTCAGTGCTTTTCGCCATTCCCGTCGCATACGTTCTGACAATTTTCCTCATGCCCGGTGTGCTGTAAGCGCCAGCGCCAAAGAATCCCTAGAATGTAATGGGGATACACAAACACGAAGACGTTGCCATGTATTGCCCGTGCACCCCAGCACAAGCATCGAAGTGCCGGCAAATTCCGGCACGCATTACCAAGATCAAGGAAAGCATTGTGAGTCAGGACAAGGCACAGCCGGCCTCCACCCCCTTTGAGCATGTGGCGGAGAAGGAATTCGGCTACAACACCAAACAGGTGGATGTGTTCCTCGCCCGCGCCCGCGCCACCTTCAACGGGGATGGGGACGACGATTCGATCGTCACCAGCCACATGGTCCGGCGGACCGTTTTCCCGGCCCAGCGGGGCGGCTACAGCGCCCGCGAGGTTGATGCTGCGCTGGACCGTCTCGAGGACGTGTTTGCCCAGCGTGAGCGCGATGCCCTGATCCAGACCAACGGCGAAGAGGCTTGGCTGCAGCAGGTCGGCCGGCTTTCGGCGATCCTCCGCGGGCGCCTGCACCGCAGCCCGGGGGAGCGCTTCCGCCGCCCGTCGCGGGCCAATGCCTCCAGCTACAACGTCCAGGACGTTGACATGCTCTGCTCACAGCTCATCGACTACTTCGAGAAGGACGTGCCGATGAGCGTCGATGCCGTGCGCCGCGCGGAGTTCCGCCGTGCCGAAGGCGACAACGGCTACGAGGAATCGCAGGTCGATGCATTCCTGGACCGCGTTGTGGAACTCATGGCCTCGATCGACTAGTTCAATCCAGCTTCACCGAGAACGCCGGGACCCCGCAAGGGGCCCGGCGTTTTTAGTGTCCCGGCGAGCATGCCCGCGGGGAGCGGCCCGTCAGGCTTCGCGCACGATCACCCTGCGGAAGGACACGGCCGGCGTGGCCGCGCCGCAGCCGAAGCCGACCCCGGTGTTTCCGGCCAGGGCCGCCGCCCCGGCAGGCAGGGACACGGCTTTCACCAGTGATCCGTCCAGATAGGCGATGCACGTGTTCCCGGTGGCCACCAGTCGGACTTCGTGCTCGCCGGGGGCAACGCCCCGCGGCTCGCCCCAGATCTCAAGATCCGACCCCGCACCCAAGAGGCGGAGGGAAAGCCGCTGCCCGGTTCCCGCAGTGAGGAACAGTCCGATGCCGGTGCCGCTTGACGGGTCGGCCCGCACCACGACCCCCGCCGCATGATCCTCGACCCCGGTGTGCGTGACGCGCAGCGCGGCGTCGACGTTCGAGGCAGAGGATTCGGCTACGGCATAACCACCGCCGGAAACGGAAACCCCCTGTTCGGAGACCGAGAACGCCGAACCGGGCGTTGTGATCCACCGCTGCCCCGAATCGGCGGTTCCCAGTGGTCCTGCGGCGCGGGCGAAGGAATCGGTGAGCGGGGTCCTGGTGCTGCGCGCCGTCGCCATGAGCGCCTGGGCCAGCAGGCGGGCGGCGAAATCGTGGCCCGCGGGTGTCAGGTGGATGCGGTCCTCCTTGAGGAAGTTCAGCGGGTCGCCCTTCGGGAACTCGACAGCTTCGAAGTCGCGGGAGAGGTCGACGAAGACGGCGGTGCGTTGGCGCTCCCGGGCGATGCCTTCCAGGACCGCACGGTACTCGTTCCAGAGGGCCGACAGGTTGCTGTCGCTGCGCTCGTGCGCGTGGATCAGGATGTGGACATGGGGCTGCGGCAGCACCGCGTCCAAGGCGTCGAGCCAGCGGACCATGTTTGCCCGGTACACGGCTGCCGGGGTGCGGTCCCGTGCGTCGTTCGATCCCACCATGTGCGTGAGGACGCTCGGCGCCAGCGACCCGACAAGGTCGAGCCGCGCGGCATCCAGGTAGGTGCTGGATCGAGCGCCCGGCAGGCCGCCGTTGTGGAAGTGGATCCCGGGCAGCGTGTTGCGGGGGCCGGACAGGTTCCCCGTCGTGGAGTCGCGGCCCGGGCCGGAGGCGTACCTCGACTGCATGGCGGAACAGAGCCTGTTGACCCACCGGTTCGCGGGAACCTGGTCGGCGCCGGCGGTGCTCGAGGAGCCCAGCGACACGACGGTGACCGGCTCGGCGGGTGCCCGCGTGTAGGCGGCGAGCAGGACACCGAGCGCCGGGTGCTTCGTGGGATCCAGGGGTTCGGCCAGTGTTTCGGCCAGGGCGGCCTGTCCCCAGGGGGTCGGCAGGCCCGCCGAAGCAGCGTCGGGGAGCCGGCCCTGTCCGGCGGTGCTTCCGGCCACCGGCGACGCCGTTGCCACCCCCAGCGCCGCGAGCAAGGGAACGGCCAGGACCGTTCGGCGCGCCGTGCCCGCCGCGAAAGGCGCCGGCTGGCGCTGGCCGGCCGGAGTCTCTCGTTTTCCTGGGTTCCCGCCCACTGTGCCACCACCTATCCTTTGATCGAGATTACACGTTGCACCTGGTGCTTCGGGCCGGCGGGGTCACGTCCCCGGGGGTCCGGCCGTGTTGGCCGTGTCCATCAGTCCCTCATCTGGATCGCTGTCCACTGCAGCGTGGAGCGTCCGGAAGCCGCACCCGTCCAGTTGGCTCCCCTGAGCGTGCAGCCTGCCTTGGAGATCCCGGTGGCGCCGGGGTTGACGCGGCCGTTGTCCGAGGTGGCCGTGACGGTCGGGCGCCGGGTGAAAAGGCCCGGCGGAAACGAGATGTGCTTCTCGGCGGAGCCGCCGTTGCCCGGCACCGAGCCGAGCCTCACGTTCCCCGCCGCCGTCGCGTAGGGCGTCCCTCCGTCGCGCTGCATCAGTCGGGTGCGCAGGATCGACCAGACAAACGGCGGGCCGTTGAGCCGTGCGGAGTACCAGACGTCGATGCCCTGGGCGGTGCGGATGAACGTCGAGGCGTAGAGGTTGTCGTGGTGCGGGCCCTTGCGCGGGATGATGGATTTCGAGCTGCGCTTCCAGGTTTCGCCGTCGTCGGAGGTGATCAGGTACAGCTCGCCCTTCCGGGCGCCCTTGCCCCCGACGAGGGTGTCGTTCAGCAAGCCCACGTACTGGCCCCCGATGCGCTTGATGTGCACGTGCCACGGCGTCTTGCGCGGCTTGACGGGTACCTGGCAGGCTGCGGGCTCGGTCCACGGGCCGGTGGGCCCGGGGGACGTCAGGTGCACCAGCGGCTTGTGCGCCGGGACGATGTCCACCGCCCACATGTGCCACGCGCCGTCCACGAACTGGAAGGAGGGGGAGACGAGCCTGCGCACCTTCCTGTCCGATCCGTAGACCTTGACCTTGGGCGTCCACTCCACGCCGTCGGCGCTGGTGCGCAGGAACATGTTTTCCTCGCGCCCGGCGGCCTTCTTGTCCAGGTAGCGCCAGAAGAGGTGGAGCCTGCCGTCGTGGAAGACGAGGTTGGGGTCCGAGTTGTAGCGGGGGCGGCCCGGCGCGTTGTCCAGCGGATTCGCCAGCCCCCGGGGAACCACCCACTTGTCCCCGTCGTGCGAGGCCAGGATGCACGGGTCCTCGTACCTGTCATGGCCGCCGGCATAGGGGGTGACCCCCATCCAGTAGCGGTACCCGTTCCACTTCTGGGGAAAGCACAGCACCGAGGGGTGCACGGCCTGCCCGGCCTTGGTGAAGGGATCGGGGGTGGGGATGGCGAGCCGGGCCCCGACGCGCCCGACCCAGTCGTTGGCGCGGACGGGTTCGGTCTCCCCGGGGTCGGCGGCCGCGGAATCGGCGGGCTCGTCCCGGTCGGAAAGGCCGGAGACAGCCTCGGACAGGGCGGCGCGGGTCAGCGACCCGGGGTCGGCGATGAAGGCGGCCGTGCCGGAATCGGAGGACTCCGCCACCAGGATCTCCCCGGTCTTGCCGTTGATGGAGGTGACGATCCGCTTCGGATCCACGGTGCTTGCCGAGGCCGGCGACACGACGGCGCCGCCGATGGCCGCGATGAGCGGGGCGGCGAGCAAGGCCCGCCGGGTCGTGCGGGAGGGCGCAGGACCCCTTCGGTCCAGATCTTCCGGGTGCGGGTTGCTACGTCGATGTCCCATGTACGGCCCCAAGCTGGTTCTCGAAATCTACCGCTGAATCACCGCCCGCGCCGTGTCCCGTTGGCGCCGGCGAACCACTCCGAATTTCTACCTACATTTAGGGCCACGCCGCACCCAGGATCAAGAGGACGGCGCGAAAACTTTCCGCGCGGCCGTGCATCGCTAGGCGAAGGGCCGGGGCGAGTCTTCCGGGACGTGGAGGCGGGCCAGGACGGCGTCCACGCGGGCCGGGATGCGGTCCTTGGTTGCCACCGACACCCCGACCATGACGATGAACGCCAGCGGCACCGTCCAGGCGGCGGGCTGGGAGACCAGGTCGTGCAGGGAACCGGGTTCGTTGGGCAGCACCGCGGCCAGCAGCAGGGCCACCCCGCAGCTCAGCGCCCCGGCGAACATGCCGGAGATCGCCCCCGCGACGGTCAGGCCCCGCCACCAGATTCCCAGCAGCAGCAGCGGGCAGACGGTGGAGGCGGTGAAGGCGAACACCGAGCCGACGGCCCCGGCCAACGCGAAACTGCCCGTTCCCAGCGCCAGCAGCAGGGGAACCACTGTGGCGATCACCGTGGAGATGCGGAAGCCGCGCACCGTCCCGCGGAACAGGTCCTGGGAGATGGCCCCGGCCAGGGAGACCACCAGCCCCGAGGAAGTGGAGAGGAACGCAGCGAAGGCACCGCCGATGATGACCGCGGTGAGAGCGTCCCCGGCCATGCCGCCGATGATGCGCCCCGGCAGCAGCAGCACCGTGGCGTCGGCATTTCCGGATCCCGCGAGTTCCGGGGTGTAGGCGCGGCCGAGGATCCCCAGGATCGTCGGGAACAGGTAGAACAGCGAGAGCAGCCCCAGGACGATCGCCGTGGTCTTGCGCGCCGAGGGGCCGTCCGGGTTGGTGTAGAAGCGGACCAGCACGTGCGGCAGGCCCAGGGTGCCGCAGAGCAGTGCCACCAGCAGCGAGAAGTTGTAGTAGAAGCCCTGGGCGGCGCCGGACCGGGCCTCGGGGTCGAAGACCGCGCCGCCCAGTGTCGCCGATTCGCCGGCCAGGTCCAGGTGCAGCAGCAGGAACACCGTGGGGACTGCCAGCGCGGCGAGTTTGAGCCAGAACTGGAAGGCTTGGACGAAGGTGATCGAGCGCATGCCGCCGGCGAGCACCGTCACGCACACGATGCCCATGACCAGCACGGAGCCCAGCCATCCCGGCAGCCCGGTGCTGATGCCCAGGGTCAGTGCGGCGCCGTGTAGCTGCGGGACGATGTAGAGCCAGCAGATCACCACCACCAGGAAGCTGGTGAGCCGGCGCAGGGGGCGCGAGCCGAAGCGTATCTGGGCGAAGTCGGGGATGGTGTAGGCCCGCGAGCGTCGCAGCGGCGCCGCGACGAAAAGCAGCAGCATCAGGTAGCCGGCCGTGTACCCGATGGGGAACCACAGGGCGTCCTGCCCGGAGGCGACGATGAGCCCGGCGATGCCCAGGAAGGACGCGGCGGAGAGGTATTCCCCGCCGATCGCGCTGGCGTTCCACCAGGGCCGCACGGTGCGCGAGGCGACGTAGAAGTCCCCGGTGGTGCGCGAGAGGCGCAGCCCGTGGATCGCGATGGTCACCGTGGCGACGGACACCAGCGCCACGGCGATGAGGGACACCGTGGGGTTCATGGCTCTACGATGCTCCGGTAGCGGGCCTCGTTGCGGGCTGCCGCCCTGTTGAAGAGGAAGGCGGAGACCAGGATCAGCGGGTAGACGCCGACCCCGAGCATCCACCAGGGCAGCGGGATGGTGGCCAGCCGGATGTCGTGGATCTGCGGCCAGGCGGCGCCCATGACGGCAAGGCCCACCAGCAGCAGCAGGAAGCCCAACGCCACGGAGGCGGAGAGCCGCAGCTGGGAGCGGATGAGAGACCTGACGTAGAAGGCGTCGGCGGCACCGGGTTCGGGGCGGCGGGGGATCGCCGGCCTCGAGCCGGCCGGGGCGCTGACCCGCACCCGGTTTCCGGCGGGCGGGGGCAGCGGGGCGGCGCTGCCGGGTTCCGCCGGGCCGGTGCCCGGGGAACTCACAGCGGCCGGACCCGGTTGGCGGCCAGGCGTTCGCGCAGGTACGGCAGGGCGCGTCGGGAGACGGGCAGTTCCGTCCCGCCGATCACCACCGCCGCCTTGCCGGTCTGCAGCTTCACGGTGTCGATCCTGTCCATGGAGACCAGGAAGGAGCGGTGGATGCGGATGTAGCCGGCGGAGGCCCACTGCTGCTCCAAGTCGTTCAGCGGCACCCGGATCAGGTAGCTGGCGTCCTTGGTGTGGAGCCGGGCGTAGTCGCCCTGCGCCTGCACGTAGCGGATCTCGTCGCGGCGGATCATCTTGGTGATGCCGCCCTGGTCGACGGTGACGACCTCCGGTTTGGCGGTTTCCTCCTCGGCCAGCTCGCACACGCGGCGCACGGATTCGGCGAGCCGCTCGGGGCGCACCGGCTTGAGTACGTAGTCGAGGGCGGCAAGGTCGAAGGCCTCGAGCGCCTGGTCCTCGTCGGCGGTGACGAAGACGACGGCCGGCGGGCGCGAGAAGCGGGAAATGACCCGGGCGATGTCCAGCCCGGAGAGCGCCGGCATGTGGATGTCCAGGAAGAGCGCGTCGATCTCGAACTCCTCGAGGGCCTTCAGCGCCTCGGCGCCGGAGTTTGCTCGGTGGATCCGGCCCACGCGCGCATCGAGCGAGAGCAGGTAGGCCAGTTCCTCGACGGCCGGCAGTTCGTCGTCGGCGACGACCACATTAATCATGCAGGCAATTTTACCCGGCGGGGCGCGGGAAGGACCCTCCGGCGCGCGACCGGGGGCACGGGCGCGGGTGCGGACCCCGGGCGGCTCAGGCGTCCGAAGCGCCGGCCTTCCCGGCACGCTTGTTGCCGTACATCATCCGGTCCGCGGCCTCGAGGGCCTCCAGCAGGCTCGTCCGCCCGGGTTCCGCGGCGGCGAACCCCAGCGAGGCCCGCACGCCTGCCTCGGCGAGGGCGCGGGCGAAGACCCCGAAGTCTTCCTCGGCACGTGCCGGCACCACGCCGTTGGACAGGACGACGAATTCGTCCCCGCCGTAGCGGGCCACGTGGCTGGCGGCGGTGCAGGCGCCCTGCAGGGCCTCGGCGGCGCGCTTGATCAGGGAGTCACCCGCCGCGTGCCCCTGCGCGTCGTTGACGGCCTTGAGGCCGTCGAGGTCGATCACGGCGACCCCCACGGAGTCCCCGAAGCCGGAGAGCCGTTCCTGGGCGTCGGCAACGATCCTGTCCCAGCCGCGCCGGTTCAGCACCCCGGTGAGCGCATCGGTGTGCGCCGCCGCCTCGGTGAGTTCGATGGTCCGGCGCTCGCGGTCGATGCCGCGGGAGAGCACCAGCTGCGTCGAGAGCAGGTCGCTGAGCAGGTGCACGAGCCGTTCGTCGACCTCCTCGTCCTCCGCCAACGGGCTCGGGCGGACGCCGCAGAGCACGCCAAAAAGCTCCCCGCGGTCATCGCCGATGGTGTAGCCCGCGTAGGCGCCCACCCGTTCGGAGGCCGCCAGGTCGGAGTAGTCGGGGTCGGCGCGCGAGTCCCTGACCACGTGGGCGGCGCCGCCGGCCATCCTGCTGCAGAAGGACTCGTCCCAGTCGACGCGGGTGCCCACGGTGAGCACCTGCTCGTGGTGCACGTGCACGTGGACCTGCTCGCCGCGGGCCACCCGGGAGACCGACCAATCGGTGAGGGGCGTGTGAACGTTGAGGTAGTCCACGACGCGCCGGGCGGACTCGGTGAACGACTGGGCGCCGTTGAGCTGCCCGCCGCCGGTGACGACCCGCAGGGCGTCGTCGCCCCGGCGTCGGCCGATCGGGGAATTGGACAGTGACATGGCGGAGGCCGGCACGGATCACGCTCGCTTTGCTCGGGTTGCCCGCTGCGGCGGTCGTGGTGGGCCCGCACGCGGTGCGCGGGCCGCGGGACACCGTCAACCGCCATACTCGGGATTGCGCACGAAATTATCACCGAAGCCGGCGCAGTTCAATCCGGCAGTCCGATTCGGCGCGTCGCGCCGGGTCGCCACAGTGACATGGGGCGTTGCCGTACGCAGGGGCAGCTGGCCGTTCCCGGGCGTCTTTCCGGGTCGGTTTCCGGGCAGGCCCCGGGTTGGTGGCGGTGGCTGCGGCTAGGCCCCTGCCGCGGGAGAGGGGTCGACCCCCGGGCGGAACTTGGGGATGCGCATGGTGATCAGCGTCCCGGCGCCCGGGGCCGTGTCGATGACAAGCCCGTGTGCGTCCCCGTAGACCTGGCGCAGGCGCACGTCAACGTTGCGCAACCCCACGTGGATGGACTCGGTGGTCCCGGCCAGCACCGAGGCGAGCGCCACGGGGTCGATCCCGACGCCGTCGTCCTCCACGGTGATCAGCGCGAACTCGCCGGAGTCCGTGGCCGTGAGGGTGATCTTGCCGCCGCCGGGCTTGGACTCCAGCCCGTGGCGCACGGCGTTTTCCACCAGCGGCTGCAGGCTCAGGAACGGGATGGCGGTGGAGAGCACCTCGGGGGCGACGGCCAGGGACACGCGGATCCGGTCCCCGAAGCGCGCCTTCTCCAGCAGCAGGTAGCGGTCGATGGCCTGGAGTTCCTCGGCGAGCGTCGTGAAGTCCCCGTGGCGGCGGAAGGAATAGCGGGTGAAGTCGGCGAACTCGACCACCAGTTCGCGGGCCCGGGCCGGGTCGGTGTTGATGAACGAGGCGATGGCGTTGAGCGAGTTGTAGATGAAGTGCGGGCTGATCTGGGCACGCAGCGCACGGACCTCCGCCTCCATGAGCAGCGCGCGGGAGGCGTCGAGCTCGGCGAGGCCCACCTGGGCCGCGACCCAGGCGGCGACCTCCGTCACGGCGCGCACGAACCCGGCCCCGGCCCGCGGGATGTAGGCGCACACGGTGCCCACCGCGGTGTCGCCGACCAGGATGGGCGCGCAGACCAGGTCCGCGCCCTCGGACCGCCGGACCTGGGTGCGCCGCGTGGAGAGGGCGCTCGCCGCAAGCTCCAGCGCCGGCGCCGTGCCGCGTTCCTCCGGGTCCGGGAGTGTTCCGTCGACGGCCAGCACCGCGGCGTTGTCGGTGATGACCAGGGCCCGGCAGGCCAGCAGCGCGCGCAGGTGCCGCCCTGCCTTGGCGGCGCCCTCCGGGGTGAGCCCCTGGGCCAGGTGCGGAGCGGCGACGGAGACCTGGTGCAGCGTCTCGAACGTGGCCTTCTCCGCATCGGAGCCCAGGTCGCGGTTGGAGCGGGTGATCCGGAATCCGAGGTATCCCACCAGTGCCACCGCGACGACGACTGTGGCGACGATCAGGGTCATTTGCAGCGCGGTGGAGAGCATGTGACAAGCCTACTGGGCGCGGAAACGGGCGTGCCGTTCGTCGCCGCGGCCGGCCGTTCGGCGCATCCGCGGGACCGCTGGGCGGCTGCCTGGCCCGGGGTACTTCTGGTGGCCCACACACAGGGCGCAGAGTGATCCCAGTCACTCGGGTGGGTGGCGCGGCTCACATCCCGCGGAGGGCGGGAAGCACGAACGGGCGGCGGCACGGCACCTGGAAAACTTCGTCAGGAGGAATCATGAGCACCACCCCGGAGTCGGGCCTTGCCGCCGACATAGATTTCATCAAGGAACAGGAGTCGGAGGAGTTCACCGAGCTGCGCCGCACCCACCGCAGCTTCGTGTTCCCCATGGCCGCACTCTTCCTGCTGTGGTACTTCGCCTACGTGCTGCTGGCCGACTACGCGCACGGGTTCATGTCCAACAAGATCTGGGGCAACTTCAACGTCGGCCTGCTGCTGGGCCTGCTGCAGTTCGTCTCCACCTTCGCCATCACCGCGGCCTACGTCTCCTTCTCCAACCGGAAGCTGGACCCCAAGGCCACCGCCATCCGCAAGCGCCTCGAGGCGCAGCAGGCAACTGCAGCACCACAGGAAGGGGAGTAAACCATGAACGTCCTATCGATCCTCGCCGCGGGGGCCGTTGCGGCGCCGGAGACCACCAAGGTGGGCAACCCCTGGGTCAACATCGGCATCTTCGGCCTCTTTGTCGCGGTCACCCTGGTCGTGGTGCTCAAGGCCTCGAGCAACAACAAGACGGCCGCGGACTACTACGCCGGCGGCCGCTCGTTCACCGGGACGCAGAACGGCACGGCGATCGCCGGCGACTACCTCTCCGCAGCGTCCTTCCTGGGCATCGTCGGGGCCATCGCCATCAACGGCTACGACGGCTTCCTCTACTCGATCGGCTTCCTTGTCGCCTGGCTCGTGGCCCTGCTGCTTGTCGCCGAGCTGCTGCGCAACACCGGCAAGTTCACCATGGCCGATGTGCTCTCCTTCCGCCTGCGGCAGCGCCCGGTGCGGATCGCCGCGGCCATCTCCACGCTGGCGGTCTGCGTCTTCTACCTGCTGGCCCAGATGGCCGGCGCCGGCGCGCTGGTCTCCCTGCTGCTGGGCATCGACGACCGCATGGGCCAGTCGCTGGTCATCGTTGTGGTCGGTGCGCTGATGATCACCTACGTCCTGATCGGCGGCATGAAGGGCACCACATGGGTGCAGATCATCAAGGCCTGCCTGCTGATCGCCGGCGCGTTCATCATGACGCTCATGGTGCTGGCGCACTTCGGCTTCAACTTCTCCTCACTGCTCGGTGCGGCCGTCGAGTCCGCCGGGACCGAGAACATCCTGAACCCGGGCATGCAGTACGGCAAGTCCGAGACCTCCAAGCTCGACTTCATCTCGCTGGGCCTGGCCCTGGTGCTGGGAACCGCCGGCCTGCCGCACGTGCTGATGCGTTTCTACACCGTCCCCACCGCCAAGGAGGCCCGCAAGTCGGTGGTCTGGGCGATCTGGCTCATCGGCGCGTTCTACCTCTTCACCCTGGTGCTGGGCTACGGCGCCGGCGCGCTGATCGGCGCCGACAAGATCAAGGCGGCCCCGGGCGGGGTGAATTCCGCGGCCCCGCTGCTGGCCTTCGAACTCGGCGGCCCGCTGCTGCTGGGCCTGATTTCCGCCGTCGCCTTCGCCACCATCCTGGCGGTTGTCGCAGGGCTGACCATCACGGCGGCGGCGTCGTTCGCCCACGACGTGTACGCCTCGGTCATCGCCAAGGGCAAGAGCACCCCGGAGAAGGAGATGAAGGTCGCCCGCCGCACGGTCATGGTGATCGGCGTCTTCGCGATCCTCGGCGGCATCGGCGCACAGGGGCAGAACGTCGCCTTCCTGGTGGCACTGGCCTTCGCGGTGGCGGCCTCCGCCAACCTGCCGACCATCCTGTACTCGCTGTTCTGGAAGAAGTTCACCACCCGGGGCGCCGTCTGGTCGATGGTGGGCGGGCTCGGCTCGGCGATCGTGCTGATCATCTTCTCCCCGGTCATGTCCGGGCTGCCGACCTCGATGATTCCCGGTGCGGACTTCTCCGTCTTCCCGCTGGCCAACCCGGGCATCGTCTCGATCCCGCTGGCGTTCTTCCTGGGCTGGCTGGGCTCCGTGTTGGACAAGAACACCGAGGACCCGGTGAAGTCCGCCGAGATGGAGGTGCGTTCGCTGACCGGAGTCGGAGCCGAGAAGGCCGTCGACCACTAGGGCCGAATTTCCCGCATCGACAGGGAATGGCGCCCCTCCCCGCACGGGGGAGGGGCGCCATCGTGCGTGGCCGGGTGTTGGCCCGATCTGTTTGGCCCGATACATCCGGAGCGGGGCGCTCAGTCCGCGGGCTCGGGCTCGCGGCGGGCGGTCCGCTCGGCGAGGTACTGGTCCATCAGGGTGGTGGTGCGGTGGGGGATGAGCTCGGCCATGGACAGCGAGGTGTCGGCGCGCTCGACCCCGTCGATCGCGAGGATCCGGCCGTTGACGCGGAAGAGCTCCTCGGCGCCGCTGGCCACCACGCGCGCCAGGATGTCCGCCGAGCCGGTCAGTCCGTGGGCCTCGATGATCTCCGGGATCTGTGCCAGCTGCTCCACGATGCCCTGCAGCAGGCGCTGCTGGATGTGGATGTGCACGAAGCTGACCAGCGGGAAGCCCAGCGCCGCGGGGTTGATGCGCTGCTCGAACGGCAGCAGCGCCCCGGAGGTTTCCAGGCGGCCCATGCGCGTCTGCACGGTGTTGCGCCCGAGCCCCAGCTCGGCGGCAAGGGCCACCGCAGTGGCCTTGGGCTGGCGGCACAGCGCAGAGAGGATGCGCATGTCTGTGGCGTCTAGTTGCTGCATATTGCGAAAGATTAGCACCGCCCGTGCGTGCCGGATAGTGCAGGATGCCCCATGTGGCGTGTATGGATTGTGCGTGTTGACTTCTGTGAGTAGCATCACAGGTACGTGGCGGCGACGAGGCCGCCACCCCCGGAAGCGCCCGTCCCACAGGAGGCGCGTTTTCCGGGCCCCCGCAACGCAGAAGGATGCCGACCGTGTCCAAGACGTTTGACGCTCCGGCCCCCGACGGGCCCGAGCGATACCTCCAGATCATCGGCCCCGACGGGGCCCGGATACCCTGTCCCGAGCTCGATGACCGGGTCGGCGACATCGACCTCCGGGCCCTCGAAGACCTCTATGTGGACATGGCCTGCATCCGGCGCCTGGACCAGGAAGGCACGGCGCTGCAGCGCCAGGGCGAACTGGGCCTCTGGGCGCCGCTGCTGGGCCAGGAAGCCGCCCAGATCGGGTCGGGCCGCGCGCTGGAGGCTGGGGACTTCATCTTCCCCTCCTACCGCGAGCACGGGGTGGCCTACTGCCGCGGCGTGGACCCGCACGACCTGCTGCGCATGTGGCGCGGGGCCGCCCCCAGCGGGTGGAACCCCTACGAGGTCAACATGGCCAACCAGCAGATCGTGATCGGCGCCCAGACGCTGCACGCCGCCGGCTACGGCATGGGCCTGAAGCTCGACGGCTCGGCCTCCGCCGTCATCACCTACTTCGGCGACGGCGCCACCAGCCAGGGCGACGTCAACGAGGCAATGGTCTTCGCCGCCAGCTACCAGGCGCCAGTGATCTTCTTCTGCCAGAACAACCACTGGGCCATCTCCGAACCCGTCACCCGGCAAACCACCGGGTACATCGCGGACCGAGCCCGCGGCTTCGGCCTGGCCACTTGGCGGGTCGACGGAAACGACGTGCTCGCGGTCATGGCCGCCACCCGTGCGGCGCTCGCCCACGTGCGCAGCGGCACCGGCCCGGCCTTCATCGAGGCCGTTACCTACCGCATGGGGGCCCACACCACGGCGGACGACCCGACCCGCTACCGCGACGCCCTCGAGCTGGAGGAGTGGGCGGCCAAGGACCCGCTGGACCGCATTGCCGCGCACCTGGATTCGCTCGGTGCGGACTTGGGGGCCCTGAAGCTGCGCGCCGGCGCGGCTGCCGATTCCCTGGCCGCGGGCCTGCGCGAGGCCATCACCACCATGCCCGACCCCTCCGTCGATGACCTTTTCGCCAACGTCTACAGCCATTCCCACTCCTGGCTCGATGCCCAGCGCGAGGAATACGGGCTCTACCTTGACAGCTTTGCGGCGCACTCGGAGGTCACCCGATGAAGACTCTCACCTTTTCGCAGGCCCTGAACTCCGGGCTGCGCGCCGCCATGGAGCACGACGAGAAGGTCGTGCTGATGGGGGAGGACATCGGCAAGCTCGGCGGCGTCTTCCGCATCACCGACGGGCTGCAGAAGGACTTCGGCGCCCACCGGGTCATCGACACCCCGCTGGCCGAGTCCGGCATCGTGGGCACGGCGATAGGGCTGGCTTTCCGCGGCTACAGGCCCGTGGTGGAAATCCAGTTCGACGGCTTCGTCTACCCGGCCTTCGACCAGATCGTCGCGCAGCTGGCCAAGATGCACTACCGCTCCCGCGGAAACGTCAAGCTCCCGGTGACCATCAGGATCCCCTTCGGCGGCGGCATCGGCTCCCCGGAACACCACTCCGAATCCCCGGAGGCCTACTTCGCGCACACCGCCGGGCTGCGCGTGGTCGCCCCGTCCACCCCGGAGGACGCCTACTGGATGCTGCAGCAGGCCATTGCCGACGACGACCCGGTGATCTTCCTGGAACCCAAGCGCCGCTACCACCAGCGCGGCGAGGTGGACCTGGACACGGCGCCGGGGGAGGATTCGCTCTACCGGGCGCGTGTCGTGCGTCCCGGTGCCGACCTGACGCTCATCGCCTACGGCCCGCTGGTGAAGACCGCGATGGATGCGGCAACCGCGGCCGAGGACGACGGGATCGACATCGAGGTGATCGACCTGCGCAGCCTGGACCCGGTGGACTTCGAGACCCTCACCGCATCGGTGCGCAAGACCGGAAGGGTCGTCATCACGCACGAGGCCGGCAAGTTCGCGGGCATCGGCGCGGAGCTGGCGGCGAGCCTGACGGAGCGCTGCTTCGACAACCTTGACCACGCCCCGGTGCGGGTCACGGGATTCGACATCCCCTACCCGCCCGCCAAGCTCGAGCACCACCACCTGCCGGACCTCGACCGCATGCTCGACGGGGTCGACCGCGCCATGCGCCGCAGCGAAGCACACCTGGGAGAGGACGGATGAGCGCCACCATGGAGAAACTTTTCAACCTGCCGGACCTGGGGGAGGGCCTGACCGAATCGGAGATCCTCTCCTGGCGGGTCGCCGTGGGAGACACCGTGGAACTGAACCAGGTGATCGCCGAGGTGGAGACCGCCAAGGCCGTGGTGGAACTGCCATCGCCCTTCAGTGGCGTCGTCACCCGGGTCTTCGAGCCCGTCGGCGCCGTGGTGGACGTCGGCAAGCCGATCATCTCCTTCGAGGTCCAGGCCCCGGCCGGGGCCACCGGCGGACCCGCGGCCGGCGCTCCCGCCGGGCGGCAGCCGACCCTGGTGGGCTACGGCGCCGCCGTCGAATCCACCGACCGGCCGGCACGCCGGACACGCTCTGCCGCCCGGTCGGCCGGAGAGCCCTCGGCCATCGCCACCGCAACCGTCATCACCGTCCCCGATGCCGCTGCCCCCGCCGATGCCGATGACGGCGGGCGGCCGCGGGGGATCGGGCACCTGCTCGCCCGGCCCCCGGTGCGCAAGCTGGCCCGCGACCTGCACGTGGACCTGCATGGGGTGCACCCCAGCGGGCCCGGCGGGCTGATCACCCGCCAGGATGTCCTGCACGCCAACGAATCGGTGCCCGACGCAGCCGCACAGGCACCGTCGGTTCCCGCGCCAGGTGTCCCGATCACGACGACCACGGACCGCGAGCGCCAGCGCGTGGTCCCGGTGCACGGGGTGCGCAAGGCGACGGCCACGGCGATGGTGGCCAGCGCGTTCAGCGCCCCTCACGTGACGGAATTCCTCAGTGTGGATGTCACAGAGACCATGGAGTTGCTGGCCCGGCTTCGCCAGGCACCGCAGTTTTCCGGCACCAAGCTCACATTCACCACAGTGGTGGCCAAGGCTGTCTCGACGATACTGTCCCGCCACCAGGGACTAAATTCCCGGTGGGATCCCGAGGCCGGTGGGATCACCGAGTTCCGCTACGTCAACCTCGGCATTGCCGCAGCCACCGACCGCGGCCTGATGGTCCCGGTCGTGCACGCTGCACAGGACTTGGACCTGCTGGACCTGGCCCGGGAGATCTCCGGGCTGACCCGGGCCGCGCGGGAGGGAAGCATCACTCCGGCGCAGCTTGCCGGCGGCACCTTCAGCATCAGCAACATCGGGGTCTTCGGCATCGATGCCGGCACGCCGATCCTGCCGCCGGGGCAAAGCGGCATCCTTGCCCTGGGCCAGGTGCGGAAGATGCCTTGGGAGTTCCGGGACAAGGTCGCGTTGCGCCATGTGGTGACCCTCTCGCTCTCGTTCGACCACAGGGTGGTCGACGGGGAACAGGGAGCCAAATTCCTGACCGAGCTCGGGACGATCCTTCAGGACCCGGGCATGCTCATCACAGTGGTCTAAGCAGGCTTCCAGGGCCCCGTTTTTCCCCGGTTTTCCGGGGAAAAACGGGGCCCTGGGTCGGAACGCCGGTGTGCGGCAGTGCACACTTTCGGTTGATTGCAGGTTTATTACGATTGGGTTCTTGCGGAGTCGTTCATTAGTTGTTTCAGAGATTTGTGGGTAGTCTCACATGTACGTGATTTGATTCACCAGCCCCTCAGGGCCGGGTAGATCCGTCACTACACTCCACTCCATTTCCAACCAACAACTCGTTGAGGAGACAGTATGCGTTTCAACCGTGCTTCGAAGGCCGTCGTGCTTTCCGCAGCTCTGGCCCTGACTTTGTCGGCATGCGGCGGCGGCGACGGTGGCGGCGCCGGCGCAACTACGGGCGGTGGCGATGCCACCAAGGTCATTTCCGCGAACACTACCGAGCCGGAGAGCGGTCTGCTTCCTGCTGACACCAACGAAGTTGGCGGCGGCCGTGTCATGGACCTGATCTTCACCGGTCTGGTCAGCTACGGTGCCGATGGCAAGCCGGTCAACGAACTGGCAGAGTCCATCGAGACCACCGACGCCCAGAACTACACCATCAAGATCAAGGCCGGCCAGAAGTTCAGCAACGGTGAAGCCGTGACGGCCAAGTCGTTCGTTGACGCCTGGAACTTCGGTGCAGCTGCCAAGAACGCACAGAAGAACTCTTACTTCTTCGAATCCATCAAGGGTTACGACAAGGTCAGCGCCGAGGGTGCAACCGTCGACACCATGGAAGGCTTGAAGGTCGTCGACGACACCACCTTCACTGTCGAGCTTGCACGCAAGGAATCCGACTTCCCGCTGCGCCTTGGCTACACCGCCTTCTTCCCGCTTCCGGAAGCCGCATTCGCCGACCCGAAGGCCTTCGGCCAGAACCCGGCAGGCAACGGCCCGTACAAGCTGGCCGAAAACGGTTGGCAGCACAACGAGCAGATCCAGCTGGTGCCGAACCCGGACTACGTCGGTCCACGCAAGCCAGTCAACGGTGGCGTGAACTTCAAGATCTACTCGACCACCGAGGCCGCTTACCAGGATCTGCTTGCAGACAACCTGGACGTGCTGGACCAGATCCCGCCGAGCTCGCTGCAGAACTTTGCCGAAGAGCTCAAGGGCCGTTCGGTCAACCAGCCGTACGCCGGCAACGCAACGCTGACCATCTCCGACTACCTGCCGCAGTTCGCAGGCGAAGCAGGCAAGCTGCGCCGCCAGGCAATCTCGATGTCGATCGACCGCCAGCAGATCATCGACAAGATCTACTTCGGCAACAAGAAGATCGCCACCGACTTCACTTCACCGGTCATCGACGGCTTCTCCGACGCCATCCCGGGCAACGAGGTCCTGAAGTTCGACGCTGCCAAGGCCCAGGAACTGTGGAAGCAGGCCGACGCCATCCAGGCTTGGGACGACTCGAAGCCGTTCACCATTGCCTACAACGTCGACGGTGCCGGCAACAAGGAATACGTCGAAGCCGCTGTGAACCAGATCAAGAACACCCTGGGTATCAACGCAGAGCCGAAGCCGTACGCAACCTTCAAGGAACTGCGCGAAGCAGTGAACAAGAAGGAAATGACCGGTGCACACCGTACCGGTTGGCAGGCAGACTACCCGTCGCTGTACAACTTCCTGGGCCCGCTGTACGGCACCGGTGCAGGTTCCAACGACGGCAACTACTCCTCCAAGGAATTTGACGCGAAGATGGCCGAAGGCCTCTCCGCAACCAGCGTTGAAGAAGGCAACAAGATCTTCAACGAGTCCCAGGAAATCCTCTTCAAGGACCTGCCGGTCATCCCGCTGTGGTACCAGGCAGCCCAGGGCGGCTGGAGCAACAACGTTGACAGTGTTCAGTTCGGCTGGAACGGCGTTCCGCTCTACTACGCAGTCACCGCCAAGTAGTTCCTGCTGAAAAGCAGTAGCTTGAAATATTAGTGTCAGGGAGTTTAGAGGGAGGCCACAACCCGGTCTCCCTCTAAACTCGTTTACCACACCTCGTGGTCTCGACGTCCCGGCTACAAGCCGACGGAAAAGAGGAACAATGAAGGCAGCCCGCCTGCCGGTGTCCATCTGGAGGACATCCCCATGATTATGTTTACCCTCAGGAGATTCCTGCAGTTGATCCCGGTGTTTATCGGGGCCACCTTGCTGGTGTATTTCCTGGTTTTCGCAACACCCGGCGACCCGATCGCCGCGCTTTCCGGTGGCAAGCCGATGGCACCAGCCGTCGAGGCCGCCTTACGGGCCCAGTACAACCTGGACCAGCCGTTCTGGGTCCAGTACGGGCTCTACCTGAAGTCGTTGGTCACCTTCGATCTCGGCCAGACTTTCTCGGGCCAGCAGGTATCCGATGTCCTGGCTCGCGCATTCCCTGTGACTGCACGCCTTGCCATTATGGCGTTGGCTTTCGAAGCCGTCTTCGGCGTTCTGTTCGGCGTCATTGCCGGCATGCGTAAGGGCAAGCTCTTTGACTCCACTGTCTTGGTCGCCTCCTTGCTGGTTATCGCCGTTCCCACCTTCGTGTTGGGCTTCGTGCTCCAGTTCGTGATTGGCGTGAAGCTGGAATGGGCCAAGCCCACGGTAGGCGTTGGTGCCCCGTGGAGCGATTTGATCCTTCCTGCCTTGGTCCTGGGTTTGGTCTCGCTGGCCTACGTGCTGCGACTGACGCGAACCTCGATCATCGAAAACAAGAATGCCGACTACGTCCGCACGGCCACGGCCAAGGGCCTGTCCCGTCGTCGCGTGGTCAGCGTACACATCCTGCGCAATTCGCTGATCCCCGTTGTCACCTTCCTGGGTGCCGACCTTGGATCACTCATGGGTGGCGCGATCGTGACCGAAGGCATCTTCAACGTCCCCGGCGTGGGAAACCTGCTTTACAGCGCCATCAGGAAGGGCGAAACCCCGACAGTCGTAGCTGTTGTCGGTGTTCTGGTACTCGTCTTCGTGCTGGCCAACCTCGTCGTGGACTTGCTCTACGCGTGGCTCGACCCAAGGATCCGGTATGTCTGAGAACCCAACCCCTGAAATCATCGAACCGACCAATGGAGGCTCGGAGACTCGACGCGCCGGCAAGGTCTCGACGCGCAAGATCGAGCATTACGTAGCGCCGTTGGAGGACACGCCGCTTCAGGCAGTCGACTTCGTCGACGAAAGCGCACAGCCGATGAGCATGTGGGCCCAGGCCTGGCGCTCGCTGCGCAAGCAGCCGTTGTTCATTGTTTCCGCAATCCTGATCCTGTTGGTGGTTGTCGTGGCAGCCTTCCCGCAGCTGTTCACCTCGCTGGATCCAACGGCGAACAATGCCTGCCAGCTGGCATTCTCCAATGAGCCGGCGCAGCCCGGGCACCCGCTGGGCTTCACTTTGCAGGGATGCGACGTCTACTCGCGCATCATCTACGGCGCTCGCGCATCGCTGTTCGTTGGCGTATTCACCACGATCTTCGTTGTCATCATCGGCGGCGTCATGGGGGCCCTCGCGGGCTACTACGGCGGCTGGCTTGACGCCATCCTGGCTCGCCTGGGTGACATCTTCTTTGCCCTCCCGCTGATCCTCGGCGCCATCATCATCATGCAGCTTCCTGCCTTCCGCGAGAACCGCAGCGTGTGGACCGTCATCTTCACGTTGGCCGCCTTCGGTTGGCCACAGATGGCCCGCATCACCCGCGGGGCCGTGATCGAGGCCCGCGGTGCGGACTTCGTGAAGGCATCGCGGTCGCTGGGACTCTCGAAGTTCCGCGCGCTGGTCAACCACGTGCTGCCGAACTCGCTCTCGCCGATCATCGTCATCGCGACGATCTCGCTGGGCACCTACATCGTGGCCGAGGCGACGCTGTCCTTCCTGGGCATCGGTCTTCCTCAGGGAGTCATGAGCTGGGGCAACGACATTGCCAACGCGCAGACATCGCTGCGGAACAACCCGTCGACGCTGATGTGGCCGGCATTGGCCCTTTCGATCACGGTCTTGAGCTTCATCATGCTCGGCGACGCCGTGCGTGACGCGCTTGATCCCAAGGCACGCAAGGGATAACGGCCATGACTGAACAAACGAAGGATCGAACTGTGAGCGAATCCGAGCTCGAGCGACCCCTGCTGGAAATCAAGAACCTGGCCATCACCTTCGACACCCCGGACGGACCCGTCAACGCGGTGCGCAACGCGCACCTGACGGTGATGCCGGGCGAGACGGTTGCCATCGTGGGTGAATCGGGATCCGGCAAGTCCACGACGGCACTTTCGGCCATCGGCCTGCTGCCCGGCAACGGCCGTGTTTCCGACGGACAGATCATTTTCGACGGCGAGGACATCACCCACGCCAGCGAAAAGCGCATCGTTGAACTCCGAGGCAACTCGATTGGCATGGTTCCGCAGGACCCGATGTCCAACCTCAACCCCGTGTGGAAGATCGGTTTCCAGGTCAAGGAAACCCTGAAGGCCAATGGCTTGGCAGGCAACAACGCCAAGGAACGCGTGGCACAGGTGCTCGCTGACGCCGGTCTTCCGGATGCTGCGCGACGTGCCAACCAGTACCCACACGAGTTCTCCGGCGGCATGCGCCAGCGTGCGTTGATCGCCATCGGCTTGGCGTGCAGCCCGCGCCTGCTGATTGCAGACGAGCCGACCAGCGCGCTGGACGTTACCGTCCAGCAGCAGATCCTGGACCACCTGGACACCATGACCACCGAACTCGGCACTGCCGTGCTGCTGATCACCCACGACCTGGGTCTGGCAGCGGAGCGCGCCGAGAAGGTAGTTGTGATGTACAAGGGTCAGGTCGTGGAATCCGGCCCAGCGCTGGAAATCCTGCGCAACCCGCAGCACCCGTACACCCAGCGTCTGGTGTCTTCCGCTCCGTCGCTGGCCTCCAAGCGTCTGCAGTCCAAGCCGCTTGAGGTGGCCGAGGACCTCAACGCCGTCGTCAAGCCCGAGCACCCCCGCAACACCGACAACGTGCTGGAGATCAAGGACCTCACCAAGGTCTTCAAGATCCGCAAGGGCCTGGGACGCAGCGAAGACTTCACCGCAGTGGACAACGTGTCCTTCTCGGTGAAGCGCGGCACCACCACGGCGATCGTTGGCGAGTCCGGTTCGGGCAAGTCCACCGTCGCCCAGATGGTGCTCAACCTGTTGAAGCCCACCTCCGGCTCGATTTCCTTCGACGGTGCGAACATGAGCAAGCTTTCCGAAAAGGAACTGTTCACCTTCCGCCGCCGGGTGCAGCCGATCTTCCAGGACCCCTACGGGTCCCTGGACCCGATGTTCAGCATCTACCGGACCATCGAGGAACCGCTGCGCATCCACGGCATCGGGGATGCAAAGTCCCGCCAGGCCCGGGTCAAGGAGCTGCTGAGCCAAGTGTCGCTGCCATCGGCAACGATGCACCGCTTCCCGAACGAGCTCTCCGGCGGACAGCGCCAGCGCATCGCCATCGCGCGTGCCTTGGCGCTGAAGCCCGAAGTGATCATCTGTGACGAAGCGGTCTCGGCGCTGGACGTCCTCGTCCAGGCCCAGATCCTGAAGCTGCTCAACGAGCTGCAGGAGAACCTGGGGCTGACCTACCTGTTCATCACGCACGACCTTGCCGTTGTGCGCGAGATTGCGGATGACGTCTGCGTCATGCAGAACGGCCGCATCGTCGAGCAGGCTACGACCGACGAGGTCTTCAACAACCCGAAGAGCGATTACACCCGCAACCTGTTGCAGGCAATCCCGGGTGCCACCCTGCTGCTCTAGCAGCAGGCAGTTGCCACGGGCCCAGGCCCGCGGCGCACCCGAGCATAGGGGACGAACCACATGGTTCGTCCCCTATGCCGTTTAAGTCGAAACGCCAGGTGGACGGAGCCGTGCCGTGAGTCTCCACACGGAACGCGGGCCGGATGGGGCGGCCGCTGACGGCGGCTTGAAGGGTCATTTCGATGACCCATGTCGCATGCCGATTTTCGACATCTGCCGCGCGAGGAAGGGGGCGCCAACCTTCATTTTGGGCCCTGTTTCCAAACTGTTATAAAGCCGACCACCCCGTGTTTCCCTACCCGTGGGTAGTAATTGGCAAACGCCAACGTGAAAGAAATCCTTGAGTTTTCGGGGCTGTAGCGTGGATCACGTTTTGAGACTTTTTGTTACGCGATCCGAGGGTTGATCTAGGTCAACAAAGTCGTTGCAAATCTGAAACGACATTTTTATATCCAAGTGGAGTGATCGACGCTAGGGTTCTTTGATGTGGGCTAGCGCACGTCGCGTGGGCCGCGTCCGGGTATTGGCTCGGCATATCGAACATCAAGCTATAAGGAGGGGAAATGCGTGTTCAGCGTATTTCGAAGGCCGTCGCAGTAGGTGCTGCACTCGCACTGGCACTGACTGCTTGTGCACCGGGCGGCCCGGCCGAACCATCGGGTTCAGCAGCACCGTCAGCAACCGGCAGCGGCACCAACAGCGTAGAACCGGCAGACAGCGGCCTTGCCGACCTGGCGGGAATCACCACCGCCGACGCAACCGTCAAGGTTTCCGTGGGTGCTCCGGAGTTCATCGGCTACAACTCGTTGACCCCGCAGACCTACAGCACGTACAACTCGGCCATCACCGACCGCGTCCTGGCTGGCTTCTCGTACTTCGGTACCGACGGCAAGATCTACCAGAACAAGGACCTCGGTTCCTACGAAAAGGTCAGCGACAGCCCGCTGACCATCAAGTACACCATCGCCGAGAACGCGAAGTGGTCCGATGGAACCCCGATCACCGTCGCCGATGCCGCGCTGGCCTGGGCAACCCAGAATGCCAACCTGAAGAACGCCAAGGATGCGCCGCTGTTCGACTCAGTCTCCGCCGATCTTGGCGACACCGTCCCCAAGGGCCCGGAAGGCGCCGCCGACGGCAAGGAATTCACCGTCACCTTCAAGAACCCGGATCCGGACTGGCAGATCCAGACCTGGATGACCACCCCGGCCCACGTTGTGGCCAAGCAGGGCGGCCTGTCCACCGCCGACCTTGTCGCAGCCATCCGCGACAACGACGCCGCAAAGCTCACCAAGGCAGCGGAGTTCTGGAACACCGGCTGGACCACCAAGCCGGGTGAGCTTCCTGCAGCCGACCTGATTCCGTCCTCGGGCCCGTACAAGCTCAAGACCTGGAACGCCGGCGAATCGGTAACCCTTGAAGCCAACGAGAACTACTACGGCGCCCCTGCCGCCACCAAGAACCTCACCTACCGCTTCCTGGCAGATGACGCCATGGTGCAGGCACTGGACAACGGCGAACTCGACGTCATTGCCCCGCAGCCGACCATCGACACCCTGTCCCAGCTGAAGAACCTCGGCGAGAAGGTCAACATCCAGCAGGGTGACACCATGACCTGGGAGCACCTGGACTTCAACTTCCGCGACAAGGCCGTCTTCAAGGACTCGCTGGAACTGCGCGAAGCTTTTGCCAAGTGTGTTCCACGCCAGGAAATCGTTGACAACCTGATCAAGCCGCTGAACCCGGAAGCACAGGTGCTCAACGCACGCGAAGTGTTCCCGTTCCAGGAAAACTACAAGGACATCGTTGGCTTCTCCTACGACGGACGCTACGACACCGTGGACGTCGAGGGCGCCAAGAAGATCCTCGAGGAGCAGAACGCCGTGGGCACCAAGGTGCGCATCGGCTACTCGGCCCCGAACCCGCGCCGTGCCAACGAAGTCGCCATGATCAAGTCCTCCTGCGACGCAGCAGGCTTCGAGATCATCGACGGCGCCGACCCGAAGTTCTTCGCCCCGGGCGGAACCCAGGAACGCGGCGACTACGACGTGGCACTGTTCGCCTGGGCCGGCTCCGGCCAGATCACCTCGGGCCAGAACATCTACGCCACCGGCAAGCCGCAGAACTACGGCGAGTTCTCCAACAAGGAAGTCGATGCGGCATGGACCCGCTTGGCTACCTCGATGGACCCGGCCGTGCACCTGACCGAAACCAAGAACATCGAGAAGCTGCTGTGGGACAACCTCTTCGGCATCCCGGTATTCGCACACCCAGGACTCTCGGCCTCCTCGGCCAAGATCAAGAACGTGCGCCACACCGCCACCCAGTCGCAGATCGTCTGGAACGCGGAGCAGTGGGTCCGCGCTGAGTAATTGCCCATCGGCAATTCCGGCGTCTTAGTGTGGGGCTCGGCATTTACGCCGGGCCCCACACGCCCTTGTCACCACCATTGACCGGGGCGGATCATGACGGAAAGGTAAGTAGTTGCAGTGCTGAAATTCATTCTCAAAAGGCTGGGGGCCTCGGTGGGCATTTTGCTCGCCGCCTCCTTCCTTCTATACGTATTGGTGATCAATTCCGGGGACCCGTTGGCGAACCTGCGGGAGAGCGTCGCCGATAACCGCGATCACCTGATGGCCCAACGAACCGCGTACATGAACCTCGACCAGCCTTGGTACCTGAGGTACTTCGACTGGCTGGCGGGCGTTGGCAAGTGTTTCGCCCTGCAATGCGACCTGGGCACCAACATCAACGGTGTGGAAGTCACCGGCCTGCTGGGCGCGGCCGCCTCATCCACCCTGCGCCTGGTCATCCTGGCCACCGTCCTGGCAGCCGTCTTCGGCATCGCCATCGGCGTGCTGACCGCAGTGCGCCAGTACTCCGGTCTGGACTACGGCGTCACGTTCCTGACCTTCCTCTTCTTCTCCCTTCCGGTTTTCTGGGCAGCAGTCATGCTTAAGGAATACATGGCCATCGGCTACAACAACTGGATCAAGGAACCCTCGGTAACTCCGCTGCAGACGGTTTTCATCGCCGTCCTGTTCGGCTTCCTTATGCAGGTCTTCCTGGCCGGCAGCGTCAAGCGCCGCATTGCGACCTTCGCCGTGTCCGCGGTGTTCGTTGGCGTAGCCATCCCGTACCTGCTGTGGCTCAATTTCTTCCGCTACCCGCAGCTCGGACTGGTGGGGATCGTCATTCTTTCGCTGGCGGTTGCCCTCAGCGGCACGGCCATGACCGTGGGCGTGCGCAACAAGGCGGTGCTCTACCCGGCCCTGATTACCGTGGGCCTCGGCATCATCCTCTACTACGCCACCTTCTCGCTGCTTGAGGCGCCCAGCACTCCGGTGTTGATCGTCGGCGGCATCCTCTCCATGGCCATTCCCGGTGCCATCGGCTACTACATGGGCGGACGCGTCCGCAAGATCGCCATGTGGGTTAGCGCCTTCACCGGCCTGGCCGTCGCCGGCCTGACGGTTATCGACCACATCTTCCGCGCCTGGCCAGGGTTCCTGGAACTCAAGCCGCGACCCGTGGGAACCATCGGCTCGCAGACCCCCGACTTCGTGGGCAGCTTCTGGGAGGTCTTCCTGGACCGCGGCGCGCAGCTGATCCTGCCGACGATCCTGCTCGCGGTGATCTCGCTGGCGAGCTACTCCCGCTACACCCGTACCTCGATGCTCGAGGTCGGCCAGCAGGACTACATCCGCACGGCACGTTCCAAGGGACTGAGCGAACGCACCGTGATCTTCCGCCATGCCTTCCGCAACGCGCTGATCCCGATCGCGACGATCGCCGCATTCGACTTCGCCGGCCTGATCGGCGGGGCCGTCATCACCGAATCGGTCTTCGGCTGGAAGGGCATGGGCGAAATGTTCCGCACCGGCCTCCACAACGTCGACCCCGCGCCGGTCATGGCCTTCTTCCTGGTCACCGGCACCGCAGCAGTTCTCTTCAACATGCTTGCGGACATCTTCTACGCAGTGCTCGACCCGAGGATCCGGGTATGAGCGGGCACCAGAACAACGAGGAACTACGAGGTTCATCGAGCATGATTTCCGAAATGGAACCCAACGAACAGCAGCTCGTCTCCCTGGTCGAGGTCGAGGACGCCCAACTGGCCAGGAAGTCTTCCCACTCCAAGAGCCAGGCCCAACTGATCCGCCGCCGCTTCCTCAATCACAAGCCGGCGATCATCGCCTCCGTGATCCTGGTCTTCATCACCGTTGTCGCCTTCACGTCCATCGGGTTCGCCGGGATCCCCGGATGGTGGAACCAGAGCTACCTGAAGTCCGGAACCATCGTCAATGGCGGCGTGCCGACCATGAGCCTGGTGCCGACCTGGCTGGGCGGCAACGGCATTGCATTCGGCGACCACCCGTTCGGGCAGGACAGCACCGGCAAGGACTACTTTGCCCTGGTCATGCGCGGCACGCAGAAGTCCATCATCATCGCGGTCGTGGTGGGTGCCATCTCGACCTTCATCGGGGCAATCGTCGGCGCACTGGCCGGGTACTTCCGTGGCTGGGTCGACGAGGTGCTGATGCGCATGACCGACCTGTTCATCGTGATCCCGCTGCTGGTACTTGCCGCAGTGCTCGGCCAGATGGTGGGCAACAGTTCCGGTTCGATCTTTGCCCTGGCCTTTATGCTGGGCATCCTGACCTGGACGGGCCTGGCCCGCCTGGTACGCGGCGAGATCCTGACCCTGCGCGAGCGTGAGTATGTGTCCGCCGCCCAGGCCATGGGATCGAAGACCAGCCGGGTGATCTTCAAGCACCTGCTGCCGAACACCGTCGGCGTGATCGTGGTGAATGCCACCTTCGCGATCGCCGGTGCAATCCTGTTGGAAACCTCGCTGAGCTACCTCGGATTCGGCGTGCGGGCACCGGAAACCTCGCTGGGCCTGCTCATCAGCGAGTACCAGAACGCCTTCACCTCCCGCCCGTGGCTGTTCTGGTGGCCGGGCATGATCATCGTGGCCATCGCCCTGAGCGTGAACTTCCTGGGTGACGGATTGCGCGATGCATTCGACCCACGCCAGACCCGCAAGGCAAAGCGCCGCCAGAAGAAGGAACTCGCATGAGCATCCAAGCACCCGTGAAAGCCGCGCCCGGCACGGCGCTGAGCTTCGAGAACCTGAACGTCGTCTTCGACACCGAGTTTTCCGAGGTCCACGCGGTCAAGGGCCTGTCCCTCGAAGTCTTCCCGGGCGAGGTCGTGGCACTTGTCGGCGAATCGGGTTCCGGCAAGTCCGTGACCTCCACCGCCGCCATGGGGTTGCTGCCCTCGAACGCGAACATCACCGGCAAGGCGCTGGTCGGCGGCATCAACGTCGTGGGGCTTCCCGAGGCCAAGATGCGCAAGATGCGCGCCACCGAGATCGCCATGGTCTTCCAGGAGCCCATGACGGCGCTGAACCCGGTGCTGACCGTCGAGCGACAGCTCACCGAGTCGCTCGAGTTGCACGGGCTGGCCTACGGCAAGGAAGCAACAGCGCGCGCGATCGAGCTGCTCGAGATGGTCGGGATCCCGGATCCGGCCAAACGCATCAAGCAGTACCCGCACCAGTTCTCCGGCGGCCAGCGCCAGCGCATCGTGATCGCCATGGCGATCTCCTGCGACCCGAAGGTCATCATCGCCGACGAGCCGACCACCGCGCTCGACGTGACGGTGCAGGCCGAGATCCTGGACCTGCTGCGCGAGCTCAAGGACAAGCTGAACACCGGCATCCTGCTGATCACGCACAACATGGGCGTCGTGGCGGACCTGGCCGACCGCGTGGCGGTGATGTTCCGCGGTTCGCTGGTGGAGACCGGCACTGTGGACCAGGTGCTCAACGCCCCGCGGCACCCGTACACGCAGAAGCTGCTGTCCTCTGTTCCCCGGCTCGAAGTCGTGGACCTGGAGGGTGGCGAGGCTCCGGCGCCGGCCCCGGTGGCGGTGCCGGAACGCAAGCTGGTGCTCGAGGCCAGGAACCTCGTCCTGGAGTACGACATGCGGGGGACCAAGTTCCGCGCGGTGGATGACGTCTCGTTCGAGATCGCCCGCGGTGAGATCCTGGGCATCGTCGGCGAGTCGGGATCCGGCAAGTCCACGGTCGCCAAGGCGGTGCTGGGCCTGCTGCCCGTGGCATCGGGCAAGCTCGCCGTCCAGGGAACCGACCTGACCAAGCTGCGTCCCAAGGCCGCACGCGCGGTCCGGGCGAAGATGGGCGTGATCTTCCAGGATCCGGCCGCCTCGCTGAACCCGCGCTTCCCGATCGGCGACTGCATCACCGAACCCATGGTGGTGCACAAGGTCGGAAGCCGCGCCGAGCGCACCAAGCGCGCCGTCGAGCTGCTGGAAGCCGTGCACCTGCCGGCCTCCGTCATCAACCGCTACCCGCACGAACTCTCCGGTGGCCAGCGACAGCGCGTGTGCATCGCCCGCGCGCTGACCCTGGACCCGGAGCTGCTGATCGCCGACGAGCCGACAAGTGCGCTGGACGTCTCGGTTCAGGCCGCGGTGCTGGACATGATCCAGGAACTGCAGGAACGCTATGAGTTCGCCTGCCTGTTCGTCAGTCACGACCTGGCCGTCGTGGACCTGCTGGCACACTCGGTGGTTGTGATGAAGTCCGGCAAGGCGATCGAGCAGGGCCGCGTCAAGGACGTCCTGCACGCGCCGCGCGAGGACTACACACGCAAGCTGCTTGCCGCCGCGCCGGTTCCGGAGCCGGGCGAGCAGGCCCTGCGCCGCGAGGCACGCCGACTGCTCATGGACGTGGAAGACGGGAACTGACCCGTTCTCCGCCGGGTCGGCGGCGAAGGCCGCCGACCCGTGAAGCAGCGCAAAAGAACAAGCTACGGCCGGATATCCTTGGGGGGATATCCGGCCGTAGCTTTAAGAATGCGGGGGAGTGGCTAGGCGAGCTCCATGATGAATTCCTTGACGACCGCTGCGCGGGCGTTGGAGAAGTCAGAGGACTCATCGACGACCTTGAAACCACGTCGTTCCAGGACCTTGATGGATCCGATGTTGTCCTGCGGGACCCGGGCGCGCAGCGGGCGCTTGGTGTACTCGGCCAGGAAGGCGTCGACCGCCGAGGTGGTGATTCCCTTGCCCCAGAAACGGCGTGCGGTCCAGAAGCTGATCTCCGGAACGTCCTCGTTCTCGAAGACCAAGATCGAACCGGCGACCTCGCCCTCGTGCCCGATGGTGCGCACGATGACCGAGGGGTCGTTGAGGATCAGGTTCCAGTGGTGGTCGAAGACGCCGCGGTCGGCCGGATTGCGGGCCGTGAACGCTGCCATGAGGTTGGCTTCGGGATCCTGCTGGTGTTCGAAGAACTGGTCAAGGTCTTCTGGCTGTATGGGCCGTAGCTGCACGGTCACTGCCTCTCTATATGTATTGATCGACTTGCCCCTAGCCTACCGGGGTGGACAAGGCTGCTGTCGCCATCTGGTTCAGCAGTTTGCGCAGGCCCTTCTTGGACGTGCGGGGCGAGTGGGCGGAGTGCGCCGTCGAATTGAGCAGGCCGAACGCAGCGTGGGCCCGGAAACGGATGACGGGTGCCGATTCCTCGGGGTGGATCAGGTGCAATTGCTCGGTCCACAAGGAGATGTATTCGCGCTGCAACTTTCGTACCAGGTGGAGCTCGGCCTCGGGCAGGGCCTCGAGGTTGCGGTCCTGGACCTGGATCATGTCGGGCCGGGAGAGCGCAAAGTCGGTGTGGAAGGCAATGAGACGGTCCAGTACCTCCGTGGGGGTGCCTCCCTCGGCACGCACCTCCTTGCCGCCCTTGAGGAGGTCCTGGCTGACCCCGACGAGCAGTGCGATAAGCACCGCCGACTTGCCGGAGAAGTGCCGGTAGACGGCGGGTCCGCTGATGCCGCAGGCCGCACCCAGGTCCTCGAGGGAGACGCCCGCGTACCCGCGGATGGCGAAGAGCCGGGTGGCTTCGACCAGGAGGTCTTGGCGCCGCTGCGCCTTGGCGCGGTCCCGGTCTGTCGAGGCGGGGGTCAAAGACGAGGCATTCATGGGTGGGTGAAGCTCCTTAGTGCCACCGAGAGCCGGATTCCGGCCGGGCCGGTGGCGCCGAATCAATTCTTTGCGAATGCTGGACAAGTGTGCGGTGCGACACTAGCCTCGGATTCAGTTAATGATCACTAACAATACGTGGTCACTTGGCAAAGCCCAAGAGCTTTACAGTCCGGTGTCGAAGAACCGACAAACCCCAGTCGATTCGCGCGCCGGCGCGCCTTAGGAAGGGGCAGGGACGTGATCGACCTTGAGCTCGACGAGGAATACCGGCAGCTTGTGGACACCGTGCGCGAATTCGCCAACGAGGTCGTGGCGCCGGTGTCGGCGCAGCACGACGCCGCGCACACCTTCCCTTACGACGTCGTGGCCCAGATGGGGCAGCTTGGCCTGTTCGGCCTGCCCTTCAGCGAGGAGTACGGGGGAATGGGCGGGGACTACTTCGCCCTGGCCCTGGCCCTCGAGGAGCTTGGCCGCGTCGACCAGTCGGTGGCCATCACCCTCGAAGCGGGAGTCAGCCTGGGGGCCATGCCGGTGTACCGCTTCGGCACCGAGGCACAGAAGGAACGCTGGCTTCCGGCCCTGTGCGCCGGCGAGGAACTGGCAGGCTTCGGCCTCACCGAGCCCGGGGCCGGCTCCGACGCCGGCGGAACCCAGACCAAGGCCGCGCTGGAGGACGGGCAGTGGGTGATCAACGGGAGCAAGGAATTCATCACCAACTCCGGCACCGACATCACCACCCTGGTGACCGCCACCGCCGTCACCGGAAACACCACGCGCCCTGACGGGACGCAGGCCAAGGAGATCTCCACGATCCTGGTGCCGCGGCCGACCCCCGGCTTCAGCGTCGAGCCGGCCTACAACAAGGTCGGCTGGAACGCCTCCGACACGCACCCGCTGAGCCTGAAGGACGTGCGCGTTCCCGAGGAGAACCTGCTGGGCGAACGCGGGCGGGGCTACGCGAACTTCCTCTCCATCCTCGACGAGGGACGCATCGCCATCGCCGCCCTGGGCACCGGGGCCGCGCAGGGCTGCCTCGACGAGGCCGTCGCCTATGCCAAGACCCGCACCGCTTTCGGCGACACCATCGGGTCCAACCAGGGCATCTCCTTCATGATCGCCCGGATGGCCGCGCGCGTGCACACCTCCCGGCTTGCCTACTACGCGGCGGCGGCACGGATGCTGGCCGGCAAGGACTTCAAGACCGAGGCGGCGATCGCCAAGATGGTTGCCGGTGAGGCGGCCATGGACAACGCCCGGGACGCCACCCAGGTCTTCGGCGGCTACGGGTTCATCAACGAGTCGCTGGTGGCCAGGCACTACCGGGACTCGAAGATCCTGGAGATCGGGGAAGGCACGACCCAGGTGCAGCTGATGCTGATTGCGCGCTCGCTGGGCTTGTAGGGCGGGGCCTTGCGCCGGGTGGCACCCGGCTTTGTAGGATACGCATACGCGAATTCCCCGCATGCGGGGGAACAGGGAACGGGAGGGACGACGCCATGGCAGAGGACGACAGCGGCCGCAGGATCGAGCAGCGCGGGCTGTACTTCGAGGAGCTCGACCTGGATGCCGTGTACGTGCATTCCCCGGGCCGGACCATGACCGAGGCAGACAACGTCCTGTTCACCACGCTGAGCATGAACACCCAGGCGCTGCACCTTGACGCTGCGTTCTCCGCGACCCAGCCCTTCGGCCGGCGCCTGATGAATTCGATGTTCACCCTGGCGACGATGGTGGGCCAATCGGTCGCCCAGCTGACCCAGGGCACCCTGGTGGGACAGCTCGGGCTCACGGACATCCGCTTCCCGCACCCGCTCTACCCCGGGGACACCCTCTACACCGAGACCTCCGTGGTGGACCTGCGCCCCTCCGGCTCGCGCCCCGGGCTCGGGGTGGCGACCTTCAACCACGTGGGCCGCAACCAGGACGGCGTGATCGTCGGGGAGGCGACGCGCGTGTGCCTGATGTTCACCCGCGAGGCGCACCTGCAACAGCGGGCCGGCTCCTGGGAAGACCCCGACTGGACCTGAGGCGGCACGGGCTGGCTCCCTTCGGCGGTAGCGCCATTCGGGGAGCCGGGACCCGGCTCACGCCCGGCGGTTCCAGGTGTAGCGGTTCTCCGGACGCCCGGCGTTCCCGTACCTGGGCGTCAGCGTCGCCTTGGACACCGAGACCAGGAACTCCAGGTAGCGCCGGGCACTGACCCGCGCCAGTCCCAGTTCGGCCGCAAGCTCCGCGGCAGAGTAGTCGGCCCCGGGCGTGCGCAGCAGCTCGGTCACGGCATCCAGCGTGGTCCGGGACAGGCCCTTGGGCGGCTGGACCGGGGACGGCCGTGCCGCCTGCGACGCGGCCGGGGAGTGGGTGGCCTGCGGCACGGGGCCCGCCTGCTGCACCGTGGAGCGCAGCCTGTCGATGCTCTGCTGGTCCAGCCCGCGCCCGGGGCCGCCCAGGCTCAGCCGCGCCGAGCGGTTCGCCACGTAGTTGTCCAGCCGGGAGCGGAACTCGGCGGAACCGAACGGCTTGACCAGGTACTCGATGACGCCGCCGGCCAGCGCGCCGCGCACCGTGGACAGCTCCCGGGCGGCGGTGATAGCGAAGACATCCAGCTGCTCGCCGCCGGCATCGGCCCGCGCCCGGGCCAGCACTTCGAGGCCGCTGAGGTCCGGCAGGTGGATGTCCAGCAGCAGCAGGTCCGGGCGCAGGGCCCTGACCATTTCCAGCCCCCCGCCTCCGGTGTGCGCGGTGCCGACGACCTCGAAGGCGCCGTGCGCCATCAGGAACCCGTGGTGCACCCCCGCCACGGCCGGGTCGTCGTCGATGACCACTGTGCGGATCGGGGTCATGGTGCTCCTAGTGCGTGGGATGCAACGGTGTGTGAAGTGTTGTGTTCGGTGGTGTGCGCCGCGGGGTGCAGGGGACGGGGGAGCGCCGGCGGGGGAAGCAGAACCGTGAAAGCGGCCCCGCCGAGGTCGGAGGTGCCGACGGTGATGCTGCCGCGGCGCCGGGTGACCACGCGGTGGACCAGGGCCAGGCCGATGCCGCGGGCCGCCGGCTCGCTGCCGCTGCCCGGGCCACCCTTGGTGCTGGCGCCCAGGTCCCAGAGCGATTCGCGCAGGCGCGGCTCGATCCCGGGGCCGTCGTCGTGGACCTCGATCAGCAGGCTCGCGTCCGCCTCCTCGCTGACCAGCAGCTCGATGCGGCCCTGGTGCACTATCGCCTCGATGGCGTTGTCCAGCAGGTTCCCCAGGATGGTGATCAGGTCCCGGCTCAGCGCCGGCTGCGAGTGGGAGAGCGCCGACTCGTCGTCGATGACCAGTTCGATGCCCTTTTCCCGGCAGATGGCGCCCTTGGCCAGCAGCAGCGCCCCGAGTTCGGGGTCACCGACGGAGGCCAGCGCCTCGGCACCCGTGGGGGATCCGGAGGTGTCGGCGATGCCGATGAAGTCGGCGGCGGCACGCACCTGCCCGAGCTCCAGCAGCCCGGAGATCACGTGCATCCGGTTGGAGAACTCGTGGGCCTGGGCGCGCAGCGCCTGCGTCGTGTCTCGCGCGCCGCCGAGGTCCCGCAGCACCCCGTGCAGCTCCGTGCGGTCGCGCAGCAGCAGCATCGAGCCCACCCGGGAGCCGCCCACGGTGCCTCCGGAGACCTTGGCCAGCAGGACGCGCTCGCCGGCCAGCACCAGCTGCCCACCCTCGGCCGGGGCGCCCTCGGGCTGCTCGGCCAGCAGTGCGGCGATCGGCGCCTCGAGCGCGTCGGCCGCCTTGCGGCCCAGCACCTCGGTGCGCAGGTCCAGCAGCCGTTTGGCCTCGTCGTTGACAAGCGTGATGGTCCCGGCGGCGTCGGTGGCGATCAGCCCTTCGCCCACTCCGTGCAGCAGGGCGTCGCGCGACTGCAGCAGCTCGGCGATCTGCTCGGGTTCCTGCCGGTGGATGCGCCGCCACACCAGCCGGGAGATGCTGAAGGCCCCCAGGGCCCCCACCACCGCGGCACCGATCAGCCAGCCCACCAGGACCGGGAGTCGCTCGAGCAAGTCGGCGGTCAGTTCCGACTCCAGGACGCCGACCGACGCGGTGCCGGCAACCTTCCCGTCGATCCTCACCGGGACCTTGACGCGCCAGGAGGTGCCCAGGGTTCCCACCTCGGTGCCCACGAACACCTCCCCGGAGAGCGGGACGGAGGGGTCCGTGGAGACCGGTTCCCCGATCCGCTCGGGGTTCGGGTGCGAATAGCGGATGCCCCCGGCGTCGGTGACCACCACGTATGTGACATCCGAGGCCTGCCGGATGAGTTCGGCGATGGGCTGGATGGTGTGCGCCGGGTCCGCGTCGTCGAAGGCTTCGATGACGGAGGGCAGCGTTGCCACGGATTCGGCAACCCCGATCATCCGGGCCCGGTGCGAGTCGCGGATGGAGTCGGCCTGCAGCATTGCCGCGACGATGCCCGCCACCGAGATCACCAGGAAGACGATGCCCACCTGGAGCAGCATCAGGTGGGTGCGAAGCGACGGGGTGCGGAACATCACACCATTTTCGCATGTCCGCAAGCCCTGGGGCCCGCGACCAAAACGACCAATACCACCACTACCACCACATGCTTCCGGCCGGCGCCGACGGCTTTGTAGCCTCGAGCTCGCACCGATGGTGATCCGCAACACACCCCCGGTGCCCCCATTCGCACCCATGAACAAGGAAGTTCCCACAGTGAAAACCAGAATCTCCATGACCCGGCGTTCGGCGCTTGCCGCTGCGGTGGCCGCGGCTGCCCTGACCCTCTCGGCCTGCGGCGGCTCCGCCGGCTCGAGCGAGGCTGCGGACGGAATCAAGAAGCTGAACATCATCGTCCCGGCAAACCCGGGCGGCGGCTGGGACCAGACCGGCCGCGCCATGCAGGCGGACCTGCAGGCCAACAAGCAGGTCGGTTCGGCCAGCGTGGTGAACATCGGCGGCGCCGGCGGCACCAACGGCCTGGCCAAGCTGGCCACCGAAAAGGACCCGAACACCCTGATGGTCATGGGCTACGTGATGGTCGGATCCGTGGAAACCAACAACTCGGCCTCGCGCCTCGAGGACACCACCCCGATCGCCCGGCTGACCGAGGAACCGCTGGTCGTGGTTGTACCCGCATCCAGCCCCTACCAGAGCATCGACGACCTGGTCGCCGACATCCAGGCCAAGGGCAAGGGCGTTGCCGTCACCGGTGGTTCGGCAGGCGGCGCCGACCACATCCTGATCGGCCAGATCCTGAAGGCCGAGGGCATCTCCGCGGAGTCGCTGAACTACATCGGCTACTCCGGGGGCGGCGAGTCGCTGGCGGCACTGCTGGGCAACAAGGTGCAGGCGGGCATCTCCGGGGTCGGCGAGTACGCCGAACAGGTCAAGGCGGGCAAGGTCCGTGCACTCGCCGTCTCCGGCCCGACCGAGGCACCGGCCCTGCCGGGCGTGAAGCCGCTGAAGGACCAGGGCATCGACGTGGTGCTGACCAACTGGCGCGGCATCGTCGCCCCGGGCAACATCGACGCGGCGCAGGCGGCCAAGCTCACCGAGATGGCCACCGAGCTGAACAAGTCCGAGGCCTGGGCCAAGACCCTGAAGGACAACAACTGGGACAATGCGTTCCTGGCCGGCGAGGAGTTCAAGACCTTCCTCACGGAGGACATCGCCACGGTCAAGACCACCCTCACCGAGATCGGCCTGGTCAAGTAACCGTGCAGACCGCGCAGAAGAACCTCGGAGAAGTTCTCTTTGCGTTGGTCTTCGTCGCCCTGGGTGCAGCGGGAGTCGTCTTTGCCGGGACCATCGAGGTCCCGGACCTGGAGTTCGGCATGGGCCCGCGGGCCTTCCCCTACATCGTGGGCACACTGCTGCTGGTCCTCGGATCGGGCCTGGTCTACCAGGCCCTCCGGGGCCGGCTCGGTGCTGCCGAGGACGGCGAAGACATCGACGCGGACGCCAGCACCGACTGGGCCACCATCGGCAAGCTCGCATTCTTTGTCATCATCCACATCATGCTCATCGAACCCGCCGGCTGGCCGGTGGCCGCCGCGGCGCTGTTCATAGGCGCCGCCTGGTCGCTCGGTGCCAAGCCGTTCTGGCGTTCGGTGCTGATCGGCACGGTGCTGGCGCTGGTGCTGCAATACCTCTTCGGCGGGCTGCTGGGCGTGTCCCTCCCGCCGGGGCCGCTGCTGGAAGGCGTTGAAATCCTGCATGGATAACCTGAACCTGCTGCTCGAGGGCTTCGCCACGGCGGCCCAACCCATCTACCTGCTCTACGCGCTCTTCGGCGTGTTCATCGGCACCGCCGTCGGCGTGCTGCCGGGCATCGGGCCCGCCATGACCGTGGCGCTGCTGATGCCCATCACCTACTCGCTCGAGCCCACGGCCGCGATGATCGTCTTCGCCGGCATCTACTACGGCGGCATGTACGGGGGATCGACGACCTCGATCCTGCTGAACACCCCGGGGGAGTCGGCCTCCATCGTCACGGCGCTGGAGGGCAACAAGATGGCCAAGGCCGGGCGCGGGGCAGCGGCCCTGGCCACCGCGGCGATCGGCTCCTTCATCGCCGGCACCATCGCCACCGTGCTGCTCACCTTCCTGGCCCCGGTGATCGTGGACTTCGCGATCAACCTCGGACCCGTGGACTTCGTCGCCCTGATGGTCGTCGCGTTCCTGACCATCGGCGCCCTGCTGGGCTCCTCGATCCTGCGCGGCATGGCCTCGCTGGCCCTGGGCCTGTTCATCGGGCTGGTCGGCGTGGACGACACCACCGCCCAGCAGCGCTACACCTTCGGGTTCGCCGGGCTCACCGACGGCATCGACGTGGTGCTGGTGGCCGTGGGGCTCTTCGCCGTGGGCGAGGCGCTCTACGTGGCGGCGCGCATGCGCAAGGGGCCCATCGAGGTCATGGGCATGGGCACCTCCTCCGGCAACAGCGCCCGCTGGATGGGCCGCGAGGACTGGAAACGGTCCTGGAAGCCGTGGCTGCGAGGAACGTTCATCGGGTTCCCGATCGGCACGATCCCCGCCGGCGGGGCCGACGTCTCCACCTTCCTGTCCTACGCCACCGAGCGGAAACTGGCCAAGGGGGAACGCCGCAAGCAGTTCGGGCGCGGCGCCATCGAGGGCGTCGCCGGGCCCGAGGCCGCAAACAATGCGGCGGCCGCCGGCGTGCTGGTGCCGCTGCTGACCCTGGGCATCCCCACCACGGCCACCGCGGCGATGATGCTCACGGCCTTCCAGCGCTACCAGATCCAGCCGGGCCCGTTGCTGATGGAAACCAACGGGGCGCTGGTCTGGGCGCTGATCGCCAGCCTCTACATCGGCAACCTGATGCTGCTGGTGCTGAACCTGCCGCTGGTGGGCCTGTGGGTGAAGATCCTGCAGATTCCGAGGCCCTACCTGTACGCGGGGATCCTGGTCTTCGGTGCCCTGGGCGCCTACTCGCTGAACTTTGCCACGCTGGACGTGGTGATCCTGCTGGTCATCGGCGTGCTGGGCTTCTTCATGCGGCAGTACGGATACCCGGTGGCGCCCATGGTGGTGGCCATGATCCTGGGTCCGATGTTCGAGGTGCAGCTGCGCCGCGGCCTGCAGATCTCGCAGAACGACCCGATGGCCCTTGTCTCCACGCCATTCACCTGGGTGGTCTACGGGGCACTGGTGCTCATGTTCGCCGCCTCGTTCCTGATCAAGCGGGCGCAGCGGCGGATGGAAACCCTGCAGGTTGAACCGGTTGCCGAGGAGGCAAAATGAGCGGGAAGTACGAAGCAAGCGCGACGGGCCAACCACGCGGGGAAGACCAGCACGGCGGGACAGTGGTGCTGGGCTACGTCCCCACCGGGCTGGGGGAAGCGGCACTGGAAGCGGCGATCACCGAGTGCCGGCGCCGCGGAGCCAGGCTGCTGGTCGTCAACTCGACCCGCGCCGACCGCACCGTCGACCCCAACTACGCGTTCGCCGGGGACTTGGAACAGCTGCACGCCGCGCTCGCGGGCAGCGGGATCCGGCACGAGGTGCGGCAGTTCACCTCCAGCCAGCTGGCCTCCGACGACGTGATAGCCGCAGCGGAGGAGTCCGGGGCCGAACTGATAGTGATAGGGGTACGGCGGCGCTCCCCGGTGGGCAAGGTGCTCATGGGGTCCGACTCCCAACGGATCCTGCTGCAGGCCGAGTGCAACGTACTGGCCGTCAAGGCCTGATACCACTCGGCGCCGGGCGCCCCCCAGCGGCACGGCCCGCGTCCTGCACCGCCCCCAAGGTGCAGGACGCGGGCCGTGCCCGTGCCCGCCGGCCTCCGGAACGCCACGTTCGGCCGTGGCTCATTGGGAGGGCACAGGAACAGCGACCATAATGGACTGGTGAATACCGTGCAGCCCTCCACGACCTTTGTCCCGCCAGCGCCCGGCAGCATCCGGCGCGTCACGCTGATCGGGTCCACCGGCTCCATCGGCACCCAGGGCCTCGAGGTCATCGCCGCGGCCCCCGACCGCTTCGCCGTTGCCGCCCTGTCCGGCGGCCACAACCTCGACCTCTTGGCGCGCCAGGCCGTCGCCACCCGCGCCCCGGCCGTCGGCTCGGCGAACCCGGACCTCGACGCGCTCGCCGGTGCCATCGCCGCTGCAGCGGATGCCGCGGGGACCACCGGCTACGCACCGGTGCTCTTCGCCGGCCCCGACGCCGCGGCGGACATCGCCGCGTTCCCGGAGGCGGACGTGGTCCTCAACGGCATCACCGGCTCCATCGGCCTGGCCCCGACGCTCGCGGCGCTGAAGGCAGGGCACCTGCTGGCGCTGGCGAACAAGGAATCGCTGATCGTCGGCGGCCAACTGGTCAAGCAGGCAGCCGCCCCCGGGCAGCTGGTGCCCGTGGACTCCGAACACTCCGCGCTGGCCCAGGCGCTGCGCTCCGGCACCCCGGACGAGGTCCGCAAACTCATCGTCACCGCCTCCGGAGGCCCCTTCCGCGGCTGGAGCCGCGAGGCCCTGCGCGACGTCACCCCCGCGCAGGCGCTGGCCCACCCCACCTGGGACATGGGCAAGGTGGTGACCACCAATTCGGCGACGATGGTCAACAAGGCCCTGGAGGTCATCGAGGCACACCTGCTCTTCGACGTGCCGCTGGGGCGCATCGAGGCCGTGGTGCACCCGCAGTCGATAGTTCACTCGATGGTGGAGTTCATCGACGGCTCCACCATCGCCCAGGCCTCCCCGCCCGACATGGCGCTGCCCATCGCGCTGGGCATCGGCTGGCCGCACCGAGTCCCGGGCGCCGCAGCCCCCTGCGACTGGTCGGGCGCCGCGTCCTGGACCTTCGAGCCGCTGGATGCCGCGGCGTTCCCCGCGATCGAGCTGGCCAAGGCGGCGGCCTCCGCCTCGCCCACCCACATGGCCGTCTACAACGCCGTGAACGAGGAAGCCGTCGAGGCGTTCCACGCCGGGTCCATCCGCTTCACGGACATCGTCGAGACCGTCGAGGCCATCCTGCAGACCTACACCCCTGAATCCGGCACCCTGGACCTCGACGCGGTGCTTGCCGCCGAGGCGTGGGCACGAAACGCCGCCACCAAGCGTTTGGAAGCACTGTGAGCATTCTTCTTTTCATCCTCGGCGTCGTCGTCATGGTCATCGCCGTCGGCGTGTCGATCGGGCTGCACGAGGTCGGGCACCTGGTGCCGGCCAAGCTCTTCGGCGTGCGCGTCCCGCAGTACATGATCGGCTTCGGCAAGACCCTGTGGTCCTTCAAGCGCGGGGAGACCGAGTACGGGTTCAAGGCCGTCCCGCTGGGCGGCTACATCTCCATGATCGGCATGTACCCGCCGGCCAGGAACAAGGGCGCCGTCGGGGCCACCGACGCCCCGGTGCTGCGCAAGTCATCCACCGGCATGTTCCAGCAGATGGCCGACGAGGCCCGCAGCGCCGCGGCCGAACAGCTGCAGCCCGGAGACGACAACCGCCTGTTCTACAAGCTGCCGGTGTACAAGCGCATCATCATCATGTTCGGCGGCCCGTTCATGAACCTGCTGATCGGCGTGTTCATGATCGGACTTGTCACCGTCGGGTTCGGTGCCCCCGCGCAGACCAGCACCGTCGCGGAGGTCTACCAGTGCGTGGTGCCGCTGGGCGAGGAATCCCAGCGCGACCCGGCCGTGAACAACGGCTGCAAGCCAAGCGACGCACCCGGCCCGGCCTACGCCGCCGGCCTGCGCCCGGGCGACACCATCACCTCCTTCGACGGGGCTCCGGTGGGCACCACGGAATGGCTGGGTCTGACCCAAGCCATCCGCGAACGCGCCGGCGAGACCGTCCCGCTGACCTATGAGCGTGACGGTGTCTCCCACTCCACCACCATCACCCCCTACAAGACCGAACGTCCCGTGCTGGACGCCGAGGGCCGCGCCGTCATGAACGCGGACGGAACCCCCGCCACGGTGGCCGTGGGCTTCATCGGCATGGGCTCGAAGGTGGACAACGTCCCGCAGCCGGTCGGCGACGTGCTGCCGGCGGTGGGCCAGCAGATCAAGGGCGTTGCGGGCGTGGTGCTGGACCTTCCGGCCCGCGTGTTCGCCGTCGGCCAGGCGGCATTCTCCGACGCCCCGCGCGACCCCAACGGCCCGATCTCCGTGGTCGGCGTGGGACGCATCGCCGGCGAAATCAGCGCCATGGAGCAGATCGGCTTCGAGGACAAGGCCGCCTCGCTCATCTCGCTGGTCGGCGGGCTGAACATCGCCCTGTTCGTCTTCAACCTGATCCCGCTGCTGCCGCTGGACGGCGGGCACATCCTCGGCGCGCTCTTCGAGTCGGTGCGCCGCGCCCTTGCCAAGCTCTTCCGCCGGCCCGATCCGGGACCCGTGGACATCGCCAAGATGTTGCCGCTGACCTATATCGTCGCGACCGGCATGCTGATCATGGGCGCCGTATTGATTTACGCGGACATCGTCAAGCCGGTCAACCTCTTCGGTTAGGGCCTGCAGCACCAAGCACGGCGGTTCCCCGCCCCGGGTTTCCGGGGCCGGGGAGCCGCCTTTCGCGTTCCGCCGCCCGGCCGTGCATCAATTCACCCGGCCGTGTTCTTTCGCTTTCCCCCCCGTCGATGTTTCGCCCCATTGTCCTGCCCGGTTGGCAGGCACAAACTGTAAGCGGAACAAAGGGGGAGGAGGTGAAGAAACAACATGAGCAAGGTAGAGCACGAACACTTCGGGACGCCGACCGAGACCCGGGAATTCCCGAACGGCAAGGCCGAGATCCTTGAGATGGCAGGGGGCACCGTAGGGCGCCTGACGCTTGAACCGGGCTGGCGCTGGTCGAACGACGTCAAGCCGATCGCCGGGACAGACAGCTGCCAAGCCCCGCACTTCCAGTACCACGTCAGTGGCAAGCTCGCGATCCTGATGGACGACGGGCAGGAGATCCTGGCGGGTCCGGGCGATGTCACAAGCCTGCCGCAGGGCCACGACGCATGGGTCGTCGGCGACGAGCCGGTGGTCACCGTCGACTGGTACGGGGCATCGCACTATGCCAAGACCGCGGAGTGAGGCCTGTGCATCGCGCAACCGCCTTCCCGCGCCCGCGAATCCCCTCCGGAGATCCGAGGAGGGGACACGGGCCGGGCCGCGGTATTCGAACACCCGAGGCACACAAGGCGGAGGGGACGGGACTGCCGGGCTGGCGCCGTCCCGTTTCCCCGACGCAGTGTTGCACCTTCCCGAAGTGTGTCCGGACACCCTGGAACCGATTTCCCAGCCAAGCGCATTAGGCTGTAGCCCATGAGTGTTTTTGCTGTTGAGTATGTATACGCCGCCAATACCGAGGCAACGCGCGACGAGCACCGTCCGGCACACCGTGCGTTCCTGGCCGACCTCAAGCCGGAGAACGGCTCCATCACGCTGGTGGCCTCCGGCCCGTACGCCGACGGAAGCGGCGCGCTGCTGCTGATCTCGGCCCCCGATGAAGCCACCTTGGGCGAGGCCCTGAAGAACGATCCCTTCAACGTCCACAAAACCCTCGCCGCATTGCGCATCACCGAATGGGTTCCCGTCACCGGTGAGCTCAGTCACCACGCCTAGGCGCAATCCTCGCCATCACCGGCTCCACAGGGCTGCGAAGCCGACGTCGAATCCTTCGCCCCTTCAGCAGGTGCGGCCAGCCCCCGAGTTTGCGGGGATAATGGAAGAACTTCCACACACAACTCCACGGAGGAAATCTTGACCCCGGTCAGCCTCGGAATGCCATCGGCACCACCACCGGTCCTCGCCCCGCGCCGCAAGACCCGACAGATCAAGGTCGGTTCGGTTGGCGTCGGCTCGGACAGCCCCGTCAGCATCCAGTCGATGACGACGACCCCGACCACGGACATCAACGCCACCCTGCAGCAGATCGCCGAACTCACGGCCACCGGCTGCGACATCGTGCGTGTTGCCTGCCCCTCGGCCGACGACGCCCTGGCCCTGCCGATCATCGCCAAGAAGTCGCAGATCCCGGTCATCGCCGACATCCACTTCCAGCCGAAGTACGTCTTCGCCGCCATCGACGCCGGCTGTGCCGCGGTGCGCGTGAACCCCGGCAACATCCGCAAGTTCGACGACCAGGTCAAGCAGATCGCCGAGGCCGCCAAGGCCGCCGGCACCTCCATCCGCATCGGTGTCAACGCCGGTTCGCTGGATCCGCGCCTGCTGGCGAAGTACGGCAAGGCCACCCCGGAAGCCCTCGTGGAATCCGCTGTCTGGGAAGCCTCGCTCTTCGAGGAACACGACTTCCACGACTTCAAGATCTCCGTCAAGCACAACGACCCCGTCGTCATGGTCCGTGCCTACGAGCTGCTTGCCGAACGCGGCGACTGGCCGTTGCACCTGGGCGTCACGGAGGCCGGACCGGCCTTCCAGGGCACCATCAAGTCGGCAACCGCGTTCGGCGCGTTGCTCTCCAAGGGCATCGGCGACACCATCCGCGTGTCCCTCTCCGCCCCTCCGGTGGAGGAAGTGAAGGTCGGTGCACAGATCCTGCAGTCGCTGAACCTGCGCCCGCGCAAGCTCGAAATCGTGTCCTGCCCGTCCTGTGGCCGCGCCCAGGTTGACGTGTACACGCTGGCCGAGCAGGTCACCTCCGGCCTCGAAGGCATGGAAGTACCGCTGCGCGTCGCCGTCATGGGTTGCGTCGTCAACGGCCCGGGCGAGGCCCGCGAAGCCGACCTGGGTGTGGCTTCCGGCAACGGCAAGGGCCAGATCTTTGTTAAGGGTGAAGTCATCAAGACCGTGCCCGAAGACCAGATCGTTGAGACACTGATCGAAGAAGCCATGCGCTTGGCAGAGGAAATGGGGGACCTGGATGGCGAAAATCCTGTCCAAGGTGGCCCCGTGGTTACCGTCAGCTAGACGAAACCCCGGGGGCGGAGAGCAACTCTCCGAGGGTATCCGCGTGCTTGACGATGCGGATACCGCGGCTCTCCGCGCCCTCGTGTCGATCGACCCCGTCAGCAACATTTTCCTCGACTCCCAACTCGCCCTGACCGGGTCCGCTCGGCCCGGTCTGGGCGGTTCGCTGATCCTCGGCCGCTTTGAAGGCGCGCTGCTGCGATCGGCATGCTGGGTGGGTGCCAACGTCGTGCCCGTCAACATCGGTGCCGACGAAGCCGAGGAATACGGCCGCGTGCTGTTGCGCCTGGACCGCAGCTTCGCTTCGTGCTTCGGACCGTCCGAGGCCGTCATGGGCATCTGGAAGGTCCTGTCCACCGGACCCCGCGAAGCCTTCAACGTCCGCCCGCACCAGCCCCTGATGACGCTTGCCGGCAAACCCGCCATCGCCCCCGCAGCGGGGTTGCGGGCCAGCCGGGACGACGAGTACGACAAGGTGCTGCCGGCCTGCGCCACCATGTTCGAAGAAGAACTCGGGTATTCCCCGCTGGTTCACGGCGGTTCGTTCTACCGCTCCCGGATCCGTGCGCTGATCCTTGCCGGGCATTCGGTGATCGACACCGATGCCGAGGGCGAGATCCGTTTCAAGGCCGAACTTGGGACGGTGACTGATCGGGCCACGCAGATCCAGGGCGTCTGGATGAACCCGGCCTACCGAGGGGGCGGGCTCGCCGCCGGCTACATGGCGGCCGTCGCGGAATACGCGCTGCACATTGCGCCAGTGACAAGCCTCTACGTCAACGACTACAACTCGGCGGCGATCGCGACATACCTGCGGGCGGGGTTCGACGAAGTCGGCGAATTCGCCACTATCCTGTTTTAAAGGCCATGCGTCCCCACGATCCGCTCCAGGGGACGGCGGCCCGGCTCCCGCCGGGGAGCAGCAGAGAACCAACCCGGCCTATACGCGGCCATGCCGCCGAACGGACAAGATGCACGTGAAGCCGAAACCACCCCGAGGCAAGAATCCCTCCCGATCCCTCCTCCTGGTGGCCACGGGCCTCGGGCTGGCCCTGGCCCTGGTCGGCTGCACTTCCGATTCAGGGAACCGGACCCCGGGCAGCGCACCGGGGCAGGCAACCACCCCCGGAACCGGTGCCCAGTCCCCAAGCCCGACCGTCGCGGGCGAGCTCGACTACGTTGCCGGCCCCGAACTCGAGGCAGCCACGAGCACCTGGGCCACGACGCAGGAAGGCGCCGTCTTCACCTCGGACGCCGCGCTGCGCGCCCAGATCCCGGCGGCCGAGAAGTGGCTCAAGGACATCGATGTTGACCCCAAGGAATGCGGGCTCTACGGCATCGGCAGCCTCAAGGACCAACTCAACGAGGCCGTCATGGCGGCCGTGACGTTCCCCGAAAACGTCGGGGCCGACATCACCGTTGCCTCCTACGAGGACCTGAACGCCTTGGTCGCAGACGTGGCGGCGCAGCAGCACCTGGACGAATCCTGCGGCAAGTACACGATCAGAAGCCCGCAGCAGGAAATCACCACCAAGCTCTCGGACCTCAAGGTGGCCACCAGCGCACCGTACAGCGCCGGAACGCTCATGGTGACGGTCAACGGGAGGAACACCAGCAAGCAGGTTTCGGTGCGCGCCATCGACGGACACGTGATGGTCACCGCCACACGCAAGGCCGCAAACAACCCGGACGAGGCGACGGCGCGGGCCGCCGCCGACGTGGAAGCGATCTTGGCGGTGCTGCGCGAGCGTGAAGCCGCCGCCGGCACCAAGCCCTGACACCTCCAAACCCCGGATCGACGCACCCTCGATCCGATCCATAGCCACCTCTCCGGGCCACGCGCCCGCACCACCCACCCGAGGATTTCCACCATGAGCAAGAACGCACTGCTGCCCCTGACCCTTGCCGCGATGCTGGCCCTCGCCGGCTGCGCCTCGGGCGGGGCACAGGCCGGTTCGCCCTCGTCATCGGCCGGTGGCAAGTCAACTGCCGCGGCAAGCCCCTCGGCGGGCAGCCCGGCCAAGGCGGCGCAGGGTACCCAGCTTGATGGGCAGACGCTGGCTGACATCGCCCAGGAAATCGCCGGTGACAGCGCGGATGCGCAGGTCGCCGACGAGGCTTCCATGCGCGCACAGCTCCCGGCCACCCAAGAGGCCATGAAATCCATGAAGATCGAACCCGCCGAGTGTGCCTCGATGGCAGCGGGCGATCCCACCGCGGAATTCGACAAGATGAACATGGTCTCGCTGGTGCTCCCCGGCGCCACGCTGGCGGAGAACGTCCAGGTGGGCATCGCCTCCTACGCAGATCCCGCAGACGCCGAGGCGAACATTGCCCAGAACCGCAAGACGCTCAAGGACTGCCCGAAATTCACCATGGTGTTGCAGGGTGAGAAGGTCGCCACAACTGTCACCAAGCTCAATGCGGCAACCCGGGCCGCGGTGACCGAGGCCAACCGCAGCGTCGTTTCGGTGTCGGGCGCGCAAATCCCGACGGTGGCCGTCAGCGCGCTCGATGGGCACAACCTGGTATCGGTCTCGGTCACCGGCGGAACCGACCAGGCCGAGGACATCGCCCAGGCGGAAGACCTCGTCAATACGGTGCTGGCGGCGATCGAGGACAAGGCCTCCTAGCGCTCCGGGCCAGGGAGCCCCGGTTTCGAGGGCGCCGCGTGTGCCAACGCCGCCGGGGAGGGGCGTTGTGTAGGGTGAAGAGGGAGCCGGGTTTCCGGCTTCGGAGTCCCGGGTGCGCTCGCGCAAACCCCCCTACCTGTTTGGCGGTAACGATGAAGAAAACTGCATTTTGGACCCTGCCACTGGCCGCGGCACTCGCCCTGACGGGCTGCTCCGCCCAGGAGGAGGCTGCCGCACCTAGCCAGGGGTCAACGGACCAAACCGCCGCCGCCTCGAGTTCCTCCGCAGCGCCGGCGGCCACGGCCAAGCAGCTGTCGGCCGAGCAGGTCGAGGCCGTGGTCAGCGCGCTCAAGGACGACGAACCCACGGCAGGCGCCCAGGTCCTGAAGGACGCCGAGCTGAAGGCCGGGGCAGCCCAGATGGAGCAACTTGTCGCGGGGATGAAAGTGGAGCCTGAGGTCTGCGGTTCCTTTGCCGCCTCCGGCATGTCGGAGATCCTCGACTCGGTGAACATGGCATCGCTGGTGGTTCCCGCATCCTCAAGCGCCGAATCGACAACCGTGAGCGTGGCATCCTACGCTTCGGTGTCGGACGTCCAGGACCTGGCCGCCAAGCAGCAGCAATCCTTCAAGGACTGCGCCACCTTCAACCTCGAAATCCAGGGAAGCAAGACCTCCGCAACGCTGACCGACACCAAGGCCTCGACCGACGCCGACTCGACCTTGGCCAGCCTTGGTGAGATCAAGTTCGGCGGGCAGAGCATGAAGACGCTGAGCGTCTACGGGATGGACGGAAACAACACCGTCGCCGTCACCCTCAGTGCACCCAAGGACATCGACGCCGCGGTGGCGAAGGCCGAAGAAACCATCAACGCGGCACTCAAGATCATCGACAAGCAGTAGCCGCAGTGCCCGGCGGAACCCGCTTCCGTCCCGCCGGGCCAGCCGTCACCGTGCCGCCCGTGTCGCCCCGGCCAACGTAAGATGGAGACAGTGCCCCACAGGCACCACCATGTACGCAACGCCCGAACACCCCACGCCGCTCCCGCCCGCCGGGAGCCGGTGCCGGGAGCGGGAGGCCTGATGGTGGACCGCCGCGGGCAAAAGTCTTGTGCCTTTCGACGAATCGCGCACACCCAACTACGTTGTGGTCCGGAGACGGGCCGCGGAAATGGAAAGTTAGCGTGGTCCTGAAACTCTCCACACTGTTCCTGCGCACGCTGCGCGAAGATCCGGTCGATGCGGAGGTCGACAGCCACAAGCTGCTCGTCCGCGCCGGATACATCCGCCGTGCGGCCCCCGGCATCTACACCTGGCTGCCGCTGGGCCTTCGGGTGCTGAAGAAGGTGGAAAACATCGTCCGCGAGGAGATGAACGCCATCGGCGCCCAGGAAGTCCACTTCCCGGCCCTGCTGCCACGCGAACCATACGAGGCCACCAACCGCTGGACCGAGTACGGCGACGGCCTCTTCCGCCTCAAGGACCGCAAGGGCGCCGACTACCTGCTGGCACCCACCCACGAGGAGATGTTCACCCTCCTGGTCAAGGACCTCTACAGCTCCTACAAGGACCTGCCGGCCTACCTCTACCAGATCCAGAACAAGTACCGCGACGAGGCACGTCCCCGTGCGGGCCTGCTGCGCGGCCGCGAATTCATCATGAAGGACTCCTACTCCTTCAACATCGACGACGAGGGCCTGGAAGAGGCCTACCAGGCCCACCGCGGCGCCTACCTGAAGATCTTCGCCCGCCTGGGCCTGGAGATCCTGCCGGTCTTCGCGACCGCCGGCGCCATGGGCGGCTCCAAGTCCGAGGAATTCCTGCACCCGACCCCGATCGGCGAGGACACCTTCGTGCGTTCGGCCGGCGGCTACGCGGCAAACGTCGAGGCAGTGACAACCGTCGTCCCGGAAGACATCGACTTCACCAACGCCCCGGCCCTCGAGGTCAAGGACACCCCGGACACCCCGACGATCGATACCCTCGTGGACTGCGCCAACGAGGTAGCCCCGCGGGAAGCCGGCCAGTGGACGGCTGCGGACACCCTGAAGAACGTCGTGATCGCGGCGACGCTGCCCACCGGCGAACGCCAGATCGTGGCCATCGGCCTGCCCGGCGACCGCAACGTTGACCTCAAGCGCGTTGAGGCAAACATCGCGGCCCACCTGGAAGTCGGCGGCGAGGTCGAGATCGAGGCGGCAACCGAGGACGACCTGAAGAAGAACCCGACCCTCGTCAAGGGCTACATCGGCCCGGGACTGGGCTTGGACGCCGCGGTGCTCGGCACCGAGTCCGCCTCCGGGATCCTCTACCTTGTGGACCCGCGCGTTGTCTCCGGCACCAGCTGGATCACCGGCGCCAACGAGTCCGGCAAGCACGTCTTCGGCCTCGTCGCGGGACGCGACTTCGCCTGGGACGGCACCATCGAGTGCGTCGAGGTGCGCGCCGGCGACCCGGCACCGGACGGATCCGGCCCGCTGGAAACCGCCCGCGGCATCGAGATGGGCCACATCTTCCAGCTCGGCCGCAAGTACGCCGAGGCCCTGGACCTGAAGGTCCTTGACCAGAACGGCAAGCTCAAGGTCGTCACCATGGGCTCCTACGGCGTGGGCGTGACCCGTGCCGTGGCGGCCCTGGCCGAGTCCAACCACGACGACAACGGCCTGGTCTGGCCGCGCAACGTCGCCCCCGCCGACGTCCACCTGGTGGTCACCGGCAAGCAGGCGGAGCTCTTCGAGGCCGCCCAGAAGATCGCCGACGAGCTGCACGCAGCCGGCGTCGAGGTCATCTACGACGACCGCCCGAAGGTCTCCGCCGGCGTGAAGTTCTCCGATGCGGAACTCATCGGCGTGCCGACCATCGTGGTCATCGGCCGCGGCCTGGCCGACGGCGTGGTCGAGGTCAAGGACCGCGCCACCGGCGAACGCGCGGACGTGGCCGTCGACGGCGTTGTCGCCCAGCTGATCAGCACCGTCAAGGGCTAAGCATGCTGGAGGCCACCGGCCTGCTCGAGGGGTCCGGCCTGCAGGGAATGCAGGCCGGGACCCTCGCGCTGATCGTGCTGGCCGGCTTCGCCGCGGGTTGGGTGGACGCCGTGGTGGGCGGCGGGGGACTGCTGCAGCTCCCCGCGCTGCTGCTGGTGCCAGGCATGAGCCCGGTGCAGGCGTTGGCCACCAACAAGTTGGGCTCGATCTTCGGGACAACCACCAGCGCCATCACCTACTACCGGCGCGCCCACCCGGACCTGAGGACCGCGATCCCGATGGCCCTGGTGGCACTGGCCGGGTCCTTCGGCGGGGCGATCCTCGCGACGATGCTGCCCGCGGAGGTCATCAAGCCGGTGATCATCGCGGCGCTTGTCGCAGTGGGCCTTTTCACGGTGTTCAAGCCGACCGCGGGGGAGCTGACACAGCTGCGCTACACCGGGCGCCGGCACCATGCCATGGCGCTGGCGATAGGCCTGGTCATCGGTTGCTATGACGGGCTGATCGGCCCGGGCACCGGATCGTTCCTGATCATCGCGATGGTCGCGCTGCTGGGCTACAACTTCCTGGCCGCCAGCGCCAAGGCGAAGATCGTGAACATGGCCACCAACCTGGGCGCGCTGGCGTTCTTTGCCCCCACCGGCCACCTGTTGTGGGGGATCGGCCTGGTGCTGGGCGTGGCGAACATGTGCGGCGGCTACCTGGGCGCGCGCATGGCGGTGTCCAAGGGCAGCCGGTTCATCCGCATCGTCTTCCTGAGCGTGGTCGCGGCGCTGATCCTCAAGCTCGGCTACGACGTCTTGTTCCCGGCGGCCTGAGGCCGCGTCCCGCGACGCGGCCGGATGACGGATGATGGCGATGTTGCCCTGCAACATCGCCATCACGCGTTTCACGGGGTCCTCGAGCCACGAGCGGGTGATGCCGCCGGCGGCCCGGTGGGCGGGGCGGACCCTACGGAGTCCGCGTCGGGCTGCCCGACGGCGACACCTCGGCGGGCTTGCCCTCCACCTTGGTGAAGTCCGGGATCCGCCCGGTCACCTGGCGGGTATACAACCCCTGGTCCCAGGCGCGCTGCAGCAGGTACGCGCGGGCATCGCCCTCCTGGGTGGCCGCGGCATCGCGCAGCAGCAGCGCCAGCTGCTCCTCGCCGGTGCGGGCCGCGTCCATCGGGTTCTCCGCGGCGTCCCCGGGCAGCTGGTAGGCCGGCTGCCGCAGCGGCTCGCACGTGCCGACGACGCTGAACTGGTCCTCGAGCTCCGCGGCGAACGCGACAAGCTTGGCCGAGCGGGCCCACGCGCCGTCGCGGACGCTGCCCGCGGTGCGCGCCCCCGCGACATCGTAGGCGTAGCCCAGGCGGTAGGCGGCGTCGGCGACCTGGCCCAGGACCGTCCCCGACTCCGCGGCCGGCTCCCGTGTTCCTGCGGCGTCCGGCGACGGCGACGCGGATGCTGCCGCTGCCGGCGCTGCCGGGGCCGCCGGGCAGCTGGAGAGCATGAAGCGCGGCATCGCTGCCGGCCCGTTGGCGGCATCCGTGCTCGGGGCTGCCGCGGACGGCCCGGTCGATGCCGATGCCGTTGCAGCGTCGGTGCCGGCCGCCGGCCGGGGCACCGGAAGCTTGTCGACTTGTTCCTGTGTCCCGCCGGCGGCACCCAGCAGGTTGCGCGCCTGAAGGGTCAACTCGAACCCGGCGCCGGCGAGCGAGCGGGCTTCCTGCGCCGGGGCCGCCATGGCGGCATCGACGAGCGAGACCCCGGCGGCGGCCAGCCGCTGGGCGAAGGCCTTGGCCTCCGCTGCGGATCCGGCGGCCGGGGAGGCGGTGTCGGGGGACGCGGTCGGCGATCCCGACGCGGTTTCGGGGCCCGCGGAACCGGCAGCGGCGGCAGGTGTGAGTAACCCGACATGCCCCTCGAGCATCCCGCGCGTGGCGACCCACGCCGAGTGCAGCTTGGCGGAGGATTTCGGGTCCGTTGCGGAGCTCGCAAGCGCCGCGGAATCCAGCAGCGGGAGCAGCGCGTCGGCGGGCCCGGGGGCAGCCTTGGACTGCTGTTCGGTGCCGAGGATTCGCTGCCACACTAGGGAATCCTTGGCCATGTAGGCGCCGGCACCCACCGTTGCGGCGGCGATCGCCAGGACCGAAACCACCCCCACGGCCAGGGCGGCGCGGGAGCGCGGCGCGGCGGGTGCGGGGGACTGCTCTGCGGGGGGCAAGGGGTGCTGATCCATCCCCTCGATCATCCCATGTGCCGGGCAATTGGCCATTTCAGGGCCCCGGCGGCAGACGCGGCGGCCCAATTGTCGATACCCTAGTAAGCACAACATCGAATAGTGGGAGGACTTTCATGACCGGCAAGCCGGCAGACATCCAGCTCGAGGCGGCCCGCCTCACGGAACTACTGGAGCCCACCGTCGCCTCCCACCAGCTGATCCTTGAAGAAGTTCAGGTCCGCATGGCCGGCGACCAGCGCATCGTCCACGTGATCGTCGACCTCCTTGAAGGCACCGGCGGCGTTGAACTGGATGCCGTCGCGGAGGTGTCGCGCTCCATCTCGGAAGCCCTCGACGCCGACCCGTACGACACCGCAGAGCCCTACGAGCTCGAGGTTTCCTCGCCCGGCGTCTCCCGCCCGCTCACCCTGCCCCGCCACTGGCACCGCAACGTCGGCCGCATGGTGAAGGTCAACCTGATCGGCGAGGAGAACATCTTCGGCCGCCTCACGGCCGTGGACGACGCCGGAATCACCGTGGTCCCGGAGATCGCGGTCAAGAAGGGCATGAAGCCCAAGGTCGGAGAGCCCCGCACCCTCGAATTCGCCTCGGTCCGCCGCGGCAACGTGGAGGTGGAGTTCGCCCGCGCCGAGGCGGCGGACCTGCAGGAACTGCTTGAACTCGATGACGAAGACGACGAAAACGTGGAGGCCTGAGTTGGACATTGATATGAGCGCGCTGCGCATGCTCGAGAAGGAACGCGAGATCCCCATCGACGTTCTGATCCCCACGATCGAGCAGGCCCTGCTGATCGCGTACCAGAAGTCCCCGGGGGCCATGCCGCAGGCACGCGCCCAGGTTGACCGCCGCAACGGCCACGTGACGATCTTCGCCACCGAAACCGAGGAAGACGGCACCGTCATCGGCGAGTTCGACGACACCCCGAACGGGTTCGGCCGCATCGCCGCGTCCACGGCACGCCAGATCATCCTGCAGCGCCTGCGCGATGCCGAGGACGACAACGTGGTCGGCGAGTTCAAGAACAAGATCGGCGAGGTCGTCTCCGGGCAGATCCAGCAGGGCAACAACCCGATCATGGTCCAGGTCAACCTGGGCACCGTCGAGGCATTGCTGCCGCCGCCGGAGCAGGTCCCGGGGGAGAAGTACCCGCACGGCGGCCGCATCCGCTGCTACGTGGTCGACGTGAACCGCGGCCCCAAGGGCCCGGCCGTCACGCTCTCGCGTTCGCACCCGAACCTGGTCCGCCGCCTCTTCGAGCTCGAGGTCCCGGAAATCGCCGACGGCGCCGTGGAGATCGTGGCACTGGCCCGCGAAGCCGGCCACCGCTCCAAGATCGCCGTGCAGGCCCGCATCCCGGGCGTCAACGCCAAGGGTGCCTGCATCGGCGAGATGGGCACCCGCGTGCGCGCCGTGATGACCGAGCTGAACGATGAGAAGATCGACATCGTCGACTACAACGAGGACCCGGCGAAGTTCATCGCCTCGGCGCTGTCCCCGTCCAAGGTCGTCTCGGTGACCGTCACCGATGCCGCGACCCGTTCGGCCCGCGTCGTCGTCCCCGACTACCAGCTCTCGCTGGCGATCGGCAAGGAGGGGCAGAACGCCCGCCTGGCAGCCAAGCTCACCGGCTGGCGCATCGACATCGTCTCCGACGCCGTCGCTTCGTAGCACCACCCGATTCCGCCGTTGCCACACGGGTGGGCCGTTCGCGGCCCCGCCCGCGCGGCAGCGGCGGTTTTCGTTGGCCCGTGGCCGGGCCCGCCGCCGGCGGCCCGAACGTGTTCCAGGCCACGGCACACGGGATGCGGAAACGCGCTAGACTTGTCTGTGGTCCACTGTGCAAGTGGTAGTTCAAATGCGGGAGAAGATCGACGTGTCAGTGCAGCATCAGCCGCAACGCACGTGCATCGGATGCCGCAAGGTGGTGGACCAAAACGAGTTGCAGCGTTGGGTGCTTGAACTCACGGACGGCCGTGCCGTCCCCGTTCACGATTCCACCCGGCGTCTCTCCGGACGCGGTGCCTGGTTGCACCCGGCCCCGGAGTGTGCCGAACGCGCCATCAAGCGCGGGGCATTCGCACGGTCCTTCAGGACCAAGGTGGATGTCTCGATGCTGACGGTGGCGCCGACGGCCAAGGTGCGGACCCAAGCCCGGGAAAGCACCTTCACGACAGTCCAACCTGAAAGCGGGTCAGAAATCTGATGGAAACCCGATGAGTTCCAAGCGATGAGCGCCTAACGATGACTACATCAGTTATGCGTCGCAGCGCCTGTGGCATCCGCTGTGGATGCTGGGCAAGACAGCAAAAGACGGTTCGTGCTTTGACTTTCTAAAAGTGAGCGCGGGCCTTCAGACAGGAGAAATGTGGCCAAGGTCCGCGTACACGAGCTCGCCAAAGAGCTCGGAATCACTTCAAAGGATGCAGTAGCCAAGCTGCAGGAAATGGGCGAGTTCGTCCGTTCGGCATCCTCAACCATCGAGGCACCGGTTGTGCGCAAGTTGCGCGCCGCGTTCCCGAACGCTGCCCCGGCAGCACCCAAGGCAGATGCAGCACCGGCCGCCAAGGCCCCTGCAGCTCCGGCAGCACCCGCAGCCGCTGCCCCGAAGCCGGCCGGCTTCAAGCCGGGCCCCGCTGCACCCGCAGCCCCGGCGGAAGCAGCACCGGCCCCGGCCGCCGCTGCACCCGCAGCCCCGGCTCCCGCCGCTCCGGCAGCCCCGAAGCCGGCAGTCGCCGCCACCGAGGCACCTCGCGCCGGCGCCAAGCCGGGCGGTCCCCGTCCGGGCAACAACCCGTTCGCTTCCCAGCAGGGCATGCGCGCTGCCGGTGAGGGCGAGCGCCCCGCCGGTGCACGTCCGGGTGCCAAGCCGGGCGGACCGCGTCCGGGCAACAACCCGTTCGCTTCCCAGCAGGGCATGCGCACCGAGCGTCCCGCCGGCTCCGGCGGCCCGCGTCCGGGCGGCCCCCGCCCGGGTGGCCCGCGTCCCCCGGCCGGTTCCGGTGGCCCGCGTCCCGCAGGTGCGGGTGCCGGTGGTCCCCGTCCCGCAGGTGCAGGCGGACCGCGTCCGGCCGGTGCCCCGGGCGCAGGCCCGCGCACCCCGGGTGGCGCACGCGCCACTCCGGGCATGATGCCCAACCGCACCGAACGTCCGGCCCCGGCCGGCGCACGTCCGGGTGCAGGCGGCCGTGGCGGCGCAGCCCGTCCGGGCGGCGCACCGGGTGGAGCTCCGGGTGGAGCACCGGGCACAGGCGGCGGCGGTTACAAGGGCGGCGGCGGTCCGAACCGCGGTCGCGGTGGAACCCAGGGTGCCTTCGGCAAGGGCGGCGCAGGCCGCGGCAAGCAGCGCAAGTCGAAGCGCGCGAAGCGCCAGGAACTGGAGCAGATGAGCGCTCCGTCGCTGGGCGGCGTGAGCGTGCCCCGCGGCAACGGATCCACCGAGGTCCGTCTGCGCCGTGGTGCCTCCATCACCGACTTCGCCGACAAGATCAACGCCAACCCGGCGGCACTCGTCACCGTGCTCTTCCACCTGGGAGAAATGGCAACCGCCACCCAGTCCCTGGACGAGGCAACCTTCGAGGTGCTTGGCACCGAGCTCGGCTACACGGTCACCGTGGTCTCCCCGGAAGACGAAGAGCGCGAACTGCTCGAGTCCTTCTCGATCGACCTCGACGCCGAAATCGATGCCGAGACCGACGACATGCTCGAACCGCGTCCGCCGGTGGTCACCATCATGGGCCACGTCGACCACGGTAAGACCCGTCTGCTCGATGCCATCCGCAAGTCCAACGTCATCGAAGGCGAAGCCGGCGGCATCACCCAGCACATCGGTGCATACCAGATCCACCACATGCACGAGGGCCAGGATCGCCCGATCACCTTCATCGACACCCCGGGCCACGAGGCGTTCACCGCCATGCGTGCCCGTGGTGCCAAGGTCACCGACATCGCCGTGCTGGTTGTTGCAGCCGACGACGGCGTCATGCCGCAGACCGTTGAAGCGTTGAACCACGCCAAGGCCGCCGGTGTTCCGGTTGTCGTGGCAGTCAACAAGGTCGACAAGGACGCAGCGAACCCGGACAAGGTCAAGGGCCAGCTCACCGAATACGGACTGGTTCCGGAAGAATACGGTGGCGACACCATGTTCATCCACGTGTCCGCACTGCAGAAGATGGGCATCGACGAACTGCTCGACGCCGTGCTGCTGACCGCCGACGCCGCGTTGGACATGCGTGCCAACCCGGACAAGGCAGCCCGCGGTATCGCCATCGAAGCGAACCTGGACAAGGGTCGCGGCGCCGTGGCCACCGTGCTGGTCCAGTCCGGCACCCTGGCCGTCGGCGACACCATCGTCGCCGGCACCGCACACGGCCGTGTGCGCGCCATGTTCAACGAGAACGGCGAGAACCTCGACGTTGCCATGCCATCGCGCCCGGTCCAGGTCCTCGGCCTGTCCTCCGTGCCGCGTGCAGGCGACACCTTCCTGGTGACCGACGACGAGCGCACCGCCCGCCAGATCGCCGAGAAGCGCGAAGCCGCCGACCGCAACGCGGCCCTGGCCAAGCGTCGCAAGCGCATCACCCTGGAAGACTTCGACCAGGCTGTTGCCGACGGCAAGATCGACACCCTCAACCTCATCCTCAAGGGTGACGTTTCCGGTGCCGTGGAAGCCCTGGAAGACTCGCTGCTCAAGATCGACGTGGGAGAAGGCGTGCAGCTGCGCGTCATCCACCGCGGCGTGGGTGCGATCACCCAGAACGACGTCAACCTTGCAACGGTCGACAACGCGATCATCATCGGCTTCAACGTCAAGCCTGCCGAGCGCGTTGCCGAACTGGCCGACAAGGAAGGCGTTGACATGCGCTTCTACTCGGTCATCTACGGCGCCATCGATGACATCGAGCTGGCCCTCAAGGGCATGCTCAAGCCGGAATACGAGGAAGCCCAGCTGGGCACCGCGGAGGTCCGCGAGGTCTTCCGTTCCTCGAAGTTCGGCAACATCGCCGGCTCGATCGTCCGCTCCGGCACGATCCGACGCAACTCCAAGGCACGTGTCCTGCGCGATGGCAAGGTCATCGGCGAGGGTCTCCAGGTGGACTCGCTCAAGCGCTTCAAGGACGACGCCACCGAGGTCCGCGAAGGCTTCGAATGCGGCATCGGCCTGGGCTCGTTCAACGACGTCAAGGAAGGCGACACGATCGAGACCTACGAGATGCGCGAAAAGCCGCGCGCTTAGTCTTGACCAAGCGCGTTTGATCGACGCTGGGCGGCCGCAACCGAACCGGGTGCGGCCGCCCAGCCGTCGAAGCGCACCATCCAGTACTTCCCAAGTCTTCAACAGAAGGAGCGACCATGGCTGATTCGGCTCGTGCCGCAAAACTGGCCCAACGCATCAAGGTGGTTGTCGCCCAGGCCCTGGGCAAGGCAGTCAAGGACCCCCGCGTGGAGGCCATCACGGTCACCGATGCACGGGTGACAAACGACCTGCAACACGCCACCATCTACTACACGGTCTTCGGCGACGACGAGGCCAAGGCCGACGCGGCTGCCGCCCTGGCGAAGTCCAAGGGCGTCCTGCGCAAGGAAGTCGGCAAGAACCTCACGGTCCGCCTGACCCCGACCCTGGAATTCGTCGCCGACGAAATCCCCGTCAACGCCTCGAACCTCGAGGCACTGCTGCGCGTGGCCAAGGCCAAGGACGCAGAGGTTGCCGCACTGGCCGAAGGCAAGTCCTTCGCCGGCGACGCCGACCCGTACAAGCGCGACGAGGAAGAAGAGGACGAGGCCTAGGAGCCGACTCCGTCTTCGCGAAGCGGGCAACCCCTCGGGGAGGCCCCTCGCCGGGCACACGTGAAGAGGCCTGCGACGGCCAGCCACCCAATGGCTGGACCGCCGCAGGCCTCTTGGCGTCTCCGGTCACACCGGAACGCCTCCTGCGCGAACCCTGTCGCGCAGGCCCCCCAACTTTTCCGAACGCTCGCCCCCCAAACATAAACGTGCACCGCTGTAAGGCGACCACGCTTGGCGAGGGTGCGGTGGGCTAGGGGAACCTGTGGCCGGATTCGGGCCGTGGAGGGCCGTCCGGAAGCAATGAAACAACGCCGCGCCCGTGCTCGGCTGCGGGGATGTGCGGGGTGGCGGTCCGCCCGGACGGTTTCGTGCCGGGCACCCAGGCCAAACGGAATTGCATGTTGGATCCTTCCCCCAGGAAAAACTCTTGATCCAGACCGTGCGGTGCGTCGGTGCTTTCGCTACCGCCCAGTCGCCGTGCATGCCTGCTGCTTCGGCCGGTGGCCGACACAACCAGTGCTTCATGCTTGACGTTTTTTGAAGCCTGCACCAAGTGCGGGCCGATACCGTGCTGACGGTGTGGGAACGGTCCAACAGCGGTGGTGAACCGCGGTAACCGATCCGGACGTGTGCCAATAAAGTGAAGATTATTGGTACATCCAAGGCGAGTCAATGGCGTTTTAATAGCGTCTACCAGGCGGTGAGAACGGCGAATTGGCAAACCCCCGTTCCATTTGGGACGAAACACACAGCCAATCGCCAGAAAAGATTTTGGGACCTGTGTAACCACTCACAGAAGACCGTAAATAAAGGGCAACGTAGGGTTTTGCGTGGGCTACATCGATGCTCCACCCATCAGGAGGAGGGGAGTCGCTCCACCCCGACCGCTGCGGGGGCGTCCCGAAGCGGACGGTGCATCCCGCCGGATGAGTCGTTGCACACGTGGGCGCCCTTTGGGACCCGGGAGGGGGCAGTCGGCGCGGCGGCCCGGGACCGGAATCCGGCGCTTTCGGCGGGGTTGCCGAAACAACTTTCCGGCACGGGTTCGTTGGTACGGAGCCAGCGAGCGCCCTTGTCCCGCGGGACGTTTCGAAAAGGGTGAAGACCCTCCCGACGAGTATCCTCCGGGACCCCGTCCGGGTCTGACAACAAGGGCGGTGGGCGAAAAGCGGCGGCGAACCTGCCTATACTTGAGGGCGTGAAAACAGCCCCGCAGAACCCCACGGAACCGATCGGCTCAGGCCTGGTCATCATCGACAAGCCGCAGGGTTGGACGAGCCACGACGTGGTTGGCCGCACCCGCCGCCTGGCCGGCACCCGGAAGGTGGGCCACGCCGGGACCTTGGACCCGATGGCCACCGGCGTCCTGGTGCTGGGCATCAACAAGGCGACCCGCCTGCTGACCTACATCGTGGGCGCGAACAAGACCTACACGGCCACCATTCGCCTGGGCGAGTCGACGATCACCGACGACGCCGAAGGCGAGATCGTGCAGAGTCGCATTGCCGCGGCACTGACCGAGGAACAGATCCGCGAGGCCGTCGCCAAGCTGACGGGCCCCATCGAGCAGGTCCCTTCCTCCGTGAGCGCCATCAAGGTCAACGGCGAACGAGCCTACGCCCGCGTGCGCGCCGGCGAGGACGTGAAGCTTGCCGCCCGCCCGGTGACCATCAACCGCTTCGAGATCCACGAGATCCGCCGCGAACGAGCCGGCAAGGTGCTGGACATCGACGTGACCGTCGAATGCTCCTCGGGAACCTACATCCGCGCCCTGGCCCGCGACCTGGGTGAGGACCTTGCCGTGGGCGGCCACCTGACGGCACTGCGCCGCACCGAGGTCGGCCCCTACACGCTGGACCGCGCCCGCACGCTCGAGCAGCTGGCCGAGAACTTCGAGTACCTGCCGCTGGAGGACGCCGCAGACGCGCTGTTCACGCGCCGCGACCTCACCGAGCATGAGCGCGCCGAGCTTTCCTACGGGCGCCGCATCAGCCGCAACGAATCCGACGAGGTGACTGCCGCTTTCGCACCCGACGGCACGCTGGTGGCGCTGTTGAAGAACCGCGGCAAGGAAGCCAAGCCGGAGCTGGTCTTCGCCACGGCCTCCTAGGCCCTCTCCACGCACCGGCGCCACGTCGGCCCCGCATTCGCTGTCCTACCCAGGAGTTAGGTTTTTTGCCGTGATAGTTGACGGTTTCTTCATCGCCGGCGCGGTCTTGTGCGCCGTGACGCTGGTACTTGGCGTCGTCGCCACCATCATCCGCGAGTACCCGGACGACTTCGCGCTGGTCTCCGTGGCCGTGCTGGAGGTCTTCCTGGTGGTCTACGGCATCGCGGCGGCCGTCCGCCAGGCCGGCGGCCAACCGATCTCCGGGGAGCCCTGGGAATTCTGGGGCTACCTGCTCACGGCCCTGCTGATCCCGGCGCTGGCGTTCATCTGGGCCGTCACGGACAAGTCACGCTGGTCGAACACGGTGCTGGCGGTATCGGGCGTCATCGTCTTCGTGATGCTTTTCAGGATGGAACAGATTTGGGACGGGGCAATCGCGGCATGAGCGAAACAAGCAAGCAGGGCACCAAGCGCTCACGCATCGTCGATGCCGCGCAATCCCGCGGCAAGGACCCGCGTCCGGCGGGCACCAACGGCGGACGCAGCTCCGGGCTGGGGCGTATCATCATTGCCGTCTACGGCGTGCTGGCCCTCTCGGCAACGGTGCGTGCCGTCTACCAGATCATGATGGACTTCGGCGGGGCCCCGCTGGCGTACCTGCTGAGCCTGCTCGCGGGCATCGTCTACATCGTCGCCACGCTGGCGCTGGCTTCCAAGCGCCCCGGCAGCTGGAAACTGTCCTGGTACGCGGTGATCTTCGAACTGGTCGGCGTGCTGGTTGTCGGTACGCTCAGCTACGTGTTGCCGGCACTCTTCGCGCACCCGGCCGTCTGGTCGCACTTCGGTTCCGGCTACGGCTACGTGCCGCTGGCTCTGCCCCTGGTCGGGCTCTGGTGGCTGCGCAAGCACCGCCCGGCAGCACACGCCGAAGGAAGCTGACCGGTACACCGAGGCGGGCCACAGGACACGAGAGGCCGCGCACCAACCGATGAATGACATCGGATGGTGCGCGGCCCCTGTCGTTTCCGGAAGCTGCCGTTTCCCCGGGCCCGCCGGCCCCGGGACGGGGGAGCGACCGGGGGAGGGGCACTACTTCTTGCCGAAGAGCCCGCCGAGGATTCCGCCGAGGTCGAGACCGCCACCCTGGGCCGAGGAGGGCTGCTGGCTGTCGCCCCCGAGGAGCCCGCCCAGCAGGCCCCCGAGATCCACGCCGCCGCCCTGTGCGCCGCCCTGCTGGCCGCCGCCGAAGAGCCCGCCCAACATGCCGCCGAGGTCGAATCCGCCGCCACCGCCGTCGTTGCCCGACGAGGTGGCGTTCTTGGCCAGGAAGCTCATCACCAGCGGGGCGAGCAGCGGCAGGGCCTTCTGCACGAGGCCGCCGAGGTCGAACCCTTCAGGGGTTGCCCCGTTGAGCTGTGCGGCGAGGACCGCCTGGTTGTCCCCGAGGACGTGGTCAACGATCTTCTGTCCGTCGTCGGTGTCTACCGCATCGATGTCGACGCCGCCCTCCACCAGGGAAGCATCGTGCTGGGAAATGGCGGCCTGCAGCGCCTCGGCCCCCTCCGGCGATGCGGCGTTGTTCTGCATGCCGGCCAGCAGCGAGGGAAGCGCGGCGGAGACGGTGGTGCGCGCCGTGTCGGAGTCGACTCCGAGCTTTCCGGCGATCTGGTCCATCGGCAAGAGGTCCAGGATGTCGTTCAGGTTGACCATTTCAGCTCCTTGGGATCGGTGAATCTGGTGATTCAATCTCATCCTAGGGTTCATCGTTCGGGTTTGACCCCGTGGGGCCAAGAATCGGCAGTTCGGGCCATCGTCGTTCATAATGGATAGGGCAGTGAAACCTACGGCCAAACACCCCAACGGAGGAGCGAGCGTGCACTATTGGAAAGGCCTTGAAGCCGTACCACCCGGCATCGGCCCATCGGTAGTGACAATCGGAAACTTCGACGGAGTGCACCGCGGCCACCGCGAGGTCCTTGCGGCGGTTGTCACCGAGGCCCGTGCCCGGCACGCCAAGGCCGTCGCCATCAGTTTCGACCCGCACCCGGCGCAGGTACACCGCCCGGACGAGGCCCCCGAACTGATCATGGGCATCGCGGACCGCATCGAGACCCTCGCGGACGAGGGCCTCGACGGGTTGCTGATGATCCGCTACACCCTGGAATTCGCGCAGGCCACGGCCGAGGAGTTCGTTTCCAAGGTGATCGTCGGCGCATTGGGCGCCTGCACGGTGGTGGTGGGCCACGACGTGCGCTTCGGACGCGGCAACGAGGGCGACTTCGCCAAGATGTGCCAGCTCGGGGAGCAGTACGGCTTCGAGGTCATCGGCATCGACGACATCGGCGAACACCGCCGCTGGTCCTCGACGTGGGTGCGCGAGGCACTGAGCCGCGGGGAGGTGGCCGTCGCCGCCCAGATCCTGGGACGCCCGCACCGCATGCGCGGCGAGGTGGTCCACGGGGCGGCCCGCGGCCGCGACCTGGGGTTCCCCACCGCCAACCTCGACTCCGCCGCCACCGGGATCATCCCCGCCGACGGTGTGTATGCCGGGTGGCTCGTCGACGAGGCGCAGGTCCGCTGGCCTGCCGCAATTTCCGTCGGGTCCAACCCGACGTTCGAGGGCGTGAGCCGCCAGGTGGAGGCGCACGTGATCGACCGCCCCGAGGAGGGCGTGGAGGACTTCGACCTCTACGGCCAGCAGGTCGTCGTTGAATTTGTTGAGCACTTGCGTCCCATGGTTGCCTACCGCGGGATTGAAGCACTGATCGAACAGATGCGTGAGGATGTCGAGCGCACCCGTACGGTCCTGATTCATGCCTGAGACTTCCAAGCCGCATCCCACCCAGACACCGCGTCCCATCCCGTCGCTTCCCGCGCGGGCCTTCACGATGAGTGCGGCCCGGCGCAACGAACTGGCCACCGCATTCCGTGCCGGTGGAAAGCACTATGACGCGGTGCGGCCGTCCTACCCGGCGGCTGCCCTCGACTTCATGGTGCCGCCGCGCGCCCGCGACGCCGTCGACGTGGGGGCCGGAACCGGCATCTTCACCGCCATGCTCCTGGGTCGAGGCCTGCGCGTGCGCGCCGTCGAGCCCTCCGCCGACATGCTGGACGTGCTGCGGGCCCGGCTTCCGGAGGTCATCGCTTCCGAGGGCACCGGTGAACGCACCGGCATGGAGACCGACAGCGCGGATGTCATCACGTACGCGCAGGCCTGGCACTGGGTCGACCCGAAGCAGGCCAGCAGCGAGGCGGCGAGGGTGCTGCGCAGCGGCGGTCTGCTCTCGCTGGTCTGGAACCAGCTTGACGTTTCGGTGTCTTGGGTCCACCGCCTGGCACGCATCATGCACGCCGGGGACGTGCACCGCCCGGACTTCCAACCGCCGCTGGGCCAGGAGTTCTTTGCCCCCGAACCGGGGCAGTGGACCTGGGAGCAGGAACTGACCGGCGGGCAGATCATCGAGCTGGCAAAGTCCCGCAGCTACTACCTGCGTGCCAGTGCGGCTACCAAGGCGCGGGTCGAATCGAACCTGTCCTGGTACCTCTACGAGCACCTGGGCCACGCGGAAGGCGCACCGATCACGGTGCCCTACCTGACGCACGCCTGGCGGGCCCGCCTGCGCTGAACGGGCCGGGCAACTCCGGCCCCGCTGTGCCGTTGCTCTCCCGGGTGCCACACCGCGCGCGGTCTTTGCTAAACTGGTTGACGGTGTTCGCTGCAGTCCGCGGTTGCGTGACACCTGCCGGCAACGGTGATCTTTGAAACGCGGTACAACTCTAGGAGTTATTGTGGCATTGGACGCCGCTGTCAAGCAGGAAATCATGAAGGCCTACGCAACCAGCGAAGGCGACACCGGTTCACCCGAGGTTCAGATCGCCGTGATGTCACGTCGTATCTCCGACCTGACGGAGCACCTGAAGATGCACAAGCACGATCACCACACCCGCCGCGGCCTGATGGCCCTGGTTGGTCGTCGTCGCCGTATGCTTGCGTACCTCAAGGGCACCGACATTGCACGCTACCGTGCACTGATCGAGCGCCTCGGCCTGCGTCGCTAGTCTTTAGCACAAGGTTTGATTGAAATTCCCCGGTTCCCGTCAATGGGAACCGGGGAATTTTTGCTTCCAAGCCAGGGAGCCGGGCGGTCCGGTGGCCCACGAACTCCAGGGCAAGCCGGTTCCGAATTCGTGCATGAACGGCGGCACCAAATCGGGTCGAAGGCACAATTCCCGGACTTGTGCCTTGCTGTATGGAGCCTGTGCAGTTCTCTTGAAGTTTGCCTGAGAAGGTCAAAATGCAAGACATGCCACCGCCGGCAATGGAATACTCCAATGGTCAAGTAAATCGGCGTCGAAAGGCGGCCCGAGCACGCAGGAGACCGAATGAGTGACCACCCAGCACCAGTCCGAAACACGAAGAAGCGCCTGTTCTGGATCATCCCCGTCGTGATCGCGCTGGTCGTCGCGGCCGTGTTCATTGGCAGCCGCATCTACGCGGATGCCGTGTCCGCCCAAGCCGATGACGTACCGACGATTACCGCTACCCCGAGCAGCGGGACCGCGAGCGATGCAGGATCCACAGGATCGTCGTCAACCCCGAGGGACTTCTCCGGAACCTGGGCCGTCGGGCCGGGTTCCTATGCCGGCTACCGCCTGGATGAGGTCCTCAACGGATCCGACGTGACCGTCACGGGTCGCACCGAAGACGTCAGCGGATCATTGACGGTCAAGGACAACGCGCTCACGGCCGCCGACCTGACATTGAACGTGGCCACCATCGCCACGGACTCGGACAGGCGAGATTCATACTTCCGCACCTCGGCGATCGACACCTCGCAATACCCCGAAGCGACCTTCACGCTGACGAAGCCTGTCGAGTTGACGGGCGCGGCCGACGGCGGCACGCAGACCTTCTCGATCACCGGGGACCTGACAATCAATGGCCAGACGAAGTCCATTACCGCCGATGTGCAGAGTGCCTTCAGCGAAGGAGCTGCACAACTGGTGGGACAGATCCCTGTCACGTGGGCCGATTTTGGCGTTGAGGCCCCGAACCTGGGGTTCGTCTCCGTGGAGGATTCCGGTTTCATCGAGTTTTCCCTGGACGTAACCCAGGGATAAGCGCGGCAGCCTCTCTGGCCGGGTGTATGACCTCATCTTCTGGTTGCTGACACCCCGCGCTCGATCCATGGCGCTAGAGGGGCCACGGATCACTCCGCGCGGCTCCCGTGCTTCGGGACCGAGGGCGGCGCCCGCACCTTGTGGGAGTCGGGGCGCCCTACCCGGCGAACCCGTCAGTGCCCCGGGCGAATGCAACGAGCCGTGCTTGCATGTCCCAGTACGAAGTGGCTGGAGGCACCGGTTGGCCCTCGCGCAGGCTGTTGGCGATGCCGACGGCTGCGTCCACCGAAGCCCGGTACGGCAGGGACCCGGAGCTCACGCGCCGGACACCCAGCGCTCCCAGCTCGGCAACAGACAACGAGGGATGGGCCAGCACGTTGAGCGGCAGCTCGGTCCCGGCGGCAAGGCTTCGGATATCGTCCGCGGAGCCGAGGCCCGGGACAAAGATCCCGTCGGCTCCGGCTTCTGCGTAGGCGGAGGCCCGAAGCAGGACGGCGTCCACAGTGGGCTGTTCGCCAAACCAATAGTTGTCGATCCGGGCATTGACGAATACCCCCGGGGCCTTCGCCTTGACCGCGGCGATCTTGGAGACCTGGAGGGCTGGATCGACCAGGTGCCCGGACCTGCTGTCCTCCAGGTTTATTCCGGCAACTCCGAGGGCCGCCAACTCCGCAACGAAGTCCGCGACTTCGGCGGGGTCATCCGAGTAGCCGTCCTCGATGTCGGTTGTGATGTGTACCGGCAGGCGGACCAACTGTGCCGCAAGGGCTGTCGTTGCCGCCCTGCTGGACCTGTCGCCGTCAGGCATCCCGGCGCTGGCGGCTATGCCGAAGCTGGTGGTGCCGATTGCGGGGAAGTCGGCCGCCGCAAACGCCAGGGCCGAACCGACATCCCACGCGTTGGGCAGCACCAGCGGCTCGTCTGCATGGTGAAGTTCAAGAAACGTGGCCATCGTCATTCCCCTCCCGAGCCCACCCGAAAGGGCGGATTGCTTTCAGGATTCGATCCTAGTGGGACGGGCTAGGGATGATGGCGGAGGCATCGGTTTTCCTTGGGCTGGGCCTGGTCTGCAGCCTTCCGCCGCTGCCCCGGCGACTCGAAGTGGGGCGACACCGCGATGTGTCCTTAGGATGGTGCCATGACTGATGCCGAAGTGACCCGCCATGTAGTGAAATCGTTCTTGGAGGAGGTTCGTTCGGGCCGCAGCCCTGAGCGGGCCGGTGAGTACATGGCGCCCCGGGTTCTTGCCCACCAGGTGCAGTCGGAGGATCCGAGGACCGTTGAACGCAGCCCGGAGGACTACGCGGAGCATGTGCGGGAAATGATCGAATCCTGGGGTGGATTCACGCTTGAGGTTGAGGAGTTCATGGTGGAAGGGAAACGGGCCCACGTGCGTTTCTCGCAGATCGGACACCATGTGAGAACCGTGGACGGCTACGCTCCGACCGGGAACAAGGTTCGGCAGATCAACTCCGTGGTCTACGAAGTCGAGGGTGGGTTCATTACCCAGTACTGGATGCATATCGATAGGGCCGGTGTTGCTGCGCAGCTTGCGAACGCCGGCATTTGAGCTGGCCGGCGGAACCCGACGAACTTGTGACTCCGCCGGCCCGCCATCGTGTTTGAAGCCGGGGGCCTTGCAGCGTTGATCGGGCCCCTGTTTTCTGCATCAGGCCGGCTGCCACAACCGGTTTTCTAGAGTAGGGTTTGCCTAAATGACCTAGTAAACGACCGGTTTTCAATGCCAGTGGGAGGAGAGCAGTTGCTAATCACCATCACGCTCGAGCCGGAGAACGGCTCCCAACTCGACGCCACGGCGCTCTCGCACCTGCTGCGCAAGCATCCTGGTCGGCTGCAGACATTCGAGCTTTCCGTCGGCAACGCCCACGTGTTCTACCCCGAGTGCACCCCGGCGCGGACCACCGCGGCGCTATTGGTTGAGGTCGATGCCGTAGGCCTGGTTCGCAACAAACGGTTCCGGGGCGACAACGGGGTGTTGGACTACTACATCAATGACCGGCCCTACACCGCGTCCAGCCTGCTGTCGGTGGCCCTCGGCAAGGTCCTGCGCAGCGCCATGACGGATACCAACGAGGCCCACCCGGAACTGGCAGGAGCCCCGCTTCCGCTGAGGATCGAAGTGCCGGTGGTTTCCACCCGCGGCAACGACGGCATCGACCTAGTTCGGCGGTTGTTCGCCCCGCTGGGATGGACGATCGAGCAGCGGCCGATTGCGCTGGATGAGGCCTACCCGGAATGGTCTGATTCCCGCTACAGCGGCCTGGTGCTCACCGGTTCCGTTCCCCTGTATCTTGCCCTGCGGCAGCTCTATGTCCTGCTCCCGGTGCTCGATGACGGCAAGCACTACTGGGTCAACGACGACGAGGCCGAGAAACTGGTCCGGCAGGGGGAGGGCTGGTTGCCCGAGCACCCCGAGCGTGCACTGATTTCCCGCCGGTACCTCGCACACCAGAAGGACCTGGTGGCCGTGGCCGACAGCTTGATCGCCGAGACAACGGCGGACGCCAGTGACGACGCCGTCGATTCGGCCCCTGCCCCGGGCAGCGTTGCACCGCCGCTGCGCGTGCAGCGAGCGGACGCTGTCATCGCTGCGCTCAAGGACTGCGGTGCGCATCGGGTCGTCGACGTAGGGTCGGGTCCCGGCGCGCTGCTGCGCCGATTGCAGAAGGACGGGTTCTTCACCCGGATCCTCGGCACCGACGTGTCAGCCCGCGCGCTGGAACAGGCAGCCAGGATGCTGAACCTGGATGAGCTCGCCGATGCGGACAGGGAACGCATCAAACTGCTGCATTCGTCGGCGGTGTACCGAGACGAGCGGATCTCCGGTTTCGACGCGGTGGTGCTCATGGAGGTCATCGAACACATCGAGCTGAGCAGGCTGCCGGCGCTGGAAGACTCGATCTTCGCCGGGGCGGCACCGCAAAGCATTGTGGTGACGACCCCGAATTCCGAATTCAACAGGTTGTACCCATCGCTGGCGGCGGGAACCATGCGGCATGAGGACCACCGCTTCGAATGGACTCGGGCGGAGTTCGCCCAATGGGCGGAAGCCGTTGCCGCACGACACGGCTACGGCGTGGAATACCGCCCGGTGGGCGACGAGTCGGCGAGCGCCGGCCCTGCCACCCAGATGGCGATCTTCAGAAAGGCGGGGGCATGAGCGAACTGAGGATTCCCGAAGCCGGACTGGTGCTGCTGGTCGGCGCATCCGGGTCGGGCAAATCAAGCTTCGCGGCGAAACACTTCGGGGAGTTCGAGGTGCTTTCCAGCGACACGTTCCGCGGATTGGTCGGGAACGACCCGAGCGACCAGTCTGTGACACCGGCGGCCTTCGAGGCCTTGGGCTTCGTTGCCACCAAGCGCCTCGAGGCCGGCCTGCTGACGGTGGTTGACGCCACCAACGTGCAGCAGTCCGCCAGGGAGAAGCTGGTGGAGGTTGCGAAGTCGCAGGACTCGCTCGTTTCGGCCATTGTCCTGGACCTGCCGGTCAAGGTGTGCCTTGAACGCAACGCCGCGCGGGGTGCGGGAGCAGTGGCGCCTGCGGTGGTCGACCGCCAGCACCGGGCCTTGAAGAAATCACTGCGTTCCCTGCGACGGGAGGGTTTCTCCCGGGTGCACGTGCTTTCCTCCCCGGATGAAATAGACAACGCGGTGGTCCGCCGCCACAAGCTGCTCAACGATTTCCGCGAGGAACACGGTCCCTTCGACGTGATCGGCGATGTCCACGGCTGCCTGCACGAGCTGGTGCTGCTGCTCGGGTCGCTGGGCTACGTGCTGACGCGCGACGGCTCGGGACGGCCAACGGACGCAGAACACCCCGAGGGTCGGCGGGTCATCTTCGTGGGTGACCTCGTCGACCGTGGACCCGATTCGGCGGGTGTGCTTCGCCTGGCCATGGGGATGGTCGGCAGTGGCCACGCGCTCGCCGTGCCCGGCAACCACGAAGACAAGCTGGTGCGGGCGCTGCGCGGCCGCAAGGTCACCCTGGCCCACGGGCTGGAGCAGACCATGGAACAACTGGCCGGACAGGAAGAAGGGTTCAGGCGCAGGGTCGCGGACTTCTGCGACTCGCTGGTGTCCCACCTGGTGCTGGACGGCGGCAAGCTGGTTGTCGCACACGCGGGATTGATCGAGAAATACCACGGCCGTGCCTCCGGTCGGGTGCGGGCCTTTGCCCTCTATGGGCAGGTGACCGGCGAGGTCGACGAGTTTGGCCTGCCGGTGCGCTACCCCTGGGCCAACGACTACCGCGGGGATGCGGCGGTGCTCTACGGGCACACGGCTGTCACCGAGGTGGCATGGATCAACAACACCGCCTGCCTCGACACGGGCTGCGTATTCGGGGGAGCGCTCAGTGCCATGCGCTATCCCGAACGCGAGGTCGTCCAGGTGCCGGCGTTGGCACGGTACTGCGAACCCGGCAGGCCGCTGGGATCCCCACGCGGGCCCGAACGGGAGCCGGGCGTGTTGTCCATGGAAGACGTCTCCGGTGTGCAGTTCCTGAAGGCCGAGGGCCTGGGCACGGTGAAGATCACCGAGGGCCAGGCCGCGGGCGCGCTGGAAACCATGAGCCGGTTCGCCATCGACCCGCGGTGGTTGCGTTACCTGCCACCCACCATGTCTCCGGCCGAGTCTTCGTCGCAGCCGGGCTACCTGGAACACCCGCACGAGGCGTTTGAGTACTTCCGCCGCCAGGGCGTCACGCAGCTGGTCTGCGAGGAGAAGCACATGGGATCGCGCGCGGTCATGCTGCTCTCCCGCGATCCCGCTCGCTTCGATGCGCCGCAGGGCTGGCTGGGAACGCTGCACACCCGCACCGGGCGGCAATTCCTGGATGGCGAGCACGAACAGCTGGTGCTGAAACGGGCCCACGAGGCCGCGGACCGGGCCGGGCTGTGGGATGAACTAGGCAGCGACTGGCTGATGCTCGATGGCGAACTGATGCCGTGGTCGCTGAAGGCAGAGTCCCTGATCAAGGACACCTATGCGTCCGTTGCCGCGTCCGCGGTTGCCGCGACCGATGCTTCGGTGGCGGTGCTGGACCGGGCGGCAGCCAACGGCCTCGACGTCCAGGAGGTGCTTTCCCGTACATTGACGCGCCGGTCGAATGCGCGGGCCTTCCGCGAGTCCTACCGGCGCTACGTGGGTTCGGCCGACGACCTGCGCTTCGCGACATTCCAGGTGCTTGCCGCCGAGGGACAAAGCTTCGAGACCCGTGACCACGGATGGCACCTGGAGATCGGCGATCGGCTGGCCGCGGCCGGCCCCGAACTGTTCGCCGGCACCCGGCACCTGCGCGTGGACCTGGACCAGGACTCCGACGTCGAAGCGGCGGTGCAGTGGTGGCAGGGGATTACGGCTGAGGGGTCGGAGGGCATGGTGGTCAAGCCATGGGAGAACCTCACCCGCACGAAGCGCGGCTGGGCGCAGCCCGGCATCAAGGTGCGCGGCCGGGAGTACCTGCGGTTGATCTACGGACCGGACTACCTGGAGGAAGCAAACCTTGAACGGTTGCGCCAACGTGCCACGGACAGGAAACGCAACCGAGCCCTGCACGAGTACATCCTGGGACTTGAGGCCCTGCGGCTGACGGCCTCGGGAGCACCGCTGTGGAAGGTCCACCGGATGGTCTTCGGGGTACTGGCGCTGGAGTCCGAACCCTTGGACCCACGCCTGTAGCAGGACCGGGAGCAACCCGTGGCGTGATCGAGGTTCACCGCACCGGCTGGCCAACGCCCCTGCCCCACGGGTACCCCCGAGGCGGCGACGGGCATAGGCTACGGTCAAGCCGCGTGTTTCCAGCACGCCCGAGCATGGAAGCGTGGATGCCTTGAACGCCTTCGATGACAACCAGGAACAGGACACCCGGGATCCGGGGACGGGCGCCGACCCCAAGGACGCGCCAAGTTTCCGGCCCTACCACCATCCCGCCGCCGGCTGGGGAGCGGCGATGAGCGTCGGGCGCATTCTGGCCCGCGAGCGCGAGCTGGTGGACGGCCCGAAAGCCATCTTCAGGATGAACCACGAGGGCAAGGGGTTCGACTGCCCCGGGTGCGCCTGGCCCGACGACACCAAGGGCCTGCACCTGGACATCTGCGAGAACGGCATCAAGCACGTCACCTGGGAGATGACCCACAAGCGCGTGGGGCCGGAGTTCTTCGCGGCCCATTCGGTCACCGAACTCTCCGGGTGGAGCGACCGCGAACTCGAAAGCAAGGGACGCCTGACCGAACCGATGGTGTACGACGCCGCGAGCGACCACTACGTGCCCATCAGCTGGGCCGACGCGTTCGAACTTGTCGGTGGCGCGCTCCGCAGCCTGGAGGATCCCAACCAGGCGGCCTACTACACCTCCGGCCGGCTGGGCAACGAGGCCACGTTCCTCTACCAGCTGATGGCCCGCGAGCTGGGCACCAACAACCTGCCGGACTGCTCCAACATGTGCCACGAGGCCAGCGGCCGTGCGCTCCAGGCGTCACTGGGCACCGGCAAGGGCACCGTCGACCTCGAGGACTGGGAAGCGACGGACGCGCTGTTCATCATGGGCGTCAACGCCGCCTCCAACGCGCCCCGGATGCTCACGTCCCTGGCCGAGGCCCACCGCCGCGGGGCGCAGGTGGTGCACATCAACCCCATGGTGGAGGCCGCCGCCACCCGCACCATCGTCCCGCACGACCTCCTGGACATGGCGATCTTCCGTTCCACGAAGACCAGCACGCTGAACCTCCAGCCGCGCATCGGCGGCGACATGGCCCTGCTGCGCGGCATGGCCAAGGCCGTCCTGGAATTCTCCGCCACCGACCCCAAGGCCCTGGACCGGGAGTTCCTCGAGCGGCACACCGCCGGGTTCGAGGAGTACCGGGCCCTCTGCGAGGCCACCGGGTGGGAAGAACTTGAAGTGCAGTCCGGGCTGTCCCGCGACGAGATCCTCAAGGCGGCCCGGGTGTACCGGGACGCCGACCGCAGCATCATCAGCTGGTGCCTGGGCATCACCCAGCACGAGCATGGCGTCGACACCGTCCGCGAAATCACCAACCTCCTGCTGCTGCGCGGGAACCTGGGCCGTGAAGGGGCCGGCCCCTCACCCGTGCGCGGGCACAGCAACGTCCAGGGCAACCGCACCTGCGGCATCGACCACCGCCCCACCGAGGCATTCCTGGCCCGCCTGGACGAGGTCTGCGGCATCGAGGCACCGCGCGCACACGGCATGGACACCGTCGCCACCATCGAGGCCATGCATCGCGGCGACATCAAGGTCTTCGTCGCGATGGGCGGCAACTTCGCCCTCGCCGCGCCGGACACCCCGTACACCTGTGCGGGGCTGCGTGCCTGCGATCTCACGGTGCAGGTGAGCACCAAGCTCAACCGGAGCCACCTGGTCCACGGCCGCCGCGCCCTGATCCTGCCGTGCCTGGGCCGCACCGAGAAGGACCAGCAGGCCGCCGGCCTCCAGAGCACCTCGGTGGAGGACTCGATGAGCATGGTGCACCTCTCCGTGGGCATGAAGAAACCCGCATCCCCGAAGCTTCTCTCCGAGCCGGCCATCGTCGCCGGGATGGCCAGGGCTGCCCTGCCCGGAAGCGCCACGCCCTGGGAATGGTACGTCGAGGACTACGACCGCATCCGCGATACCATGTCCCGGGTCTTCGACGGCTTCGAGGACTTCAACCGCCGGGTCCGGCTTCCCCTGGGCTTCCGCATCAAGCAGCCGGCCCGGGAGCTGGTCTTCCTCACCCCGTCCGGGCGTGCCGAGTTCTCCGGAGCCGAGCTGCCGGACGTGGTTCCGGCCACGGGGACGTTGGTGCTGGGAACCATGCGTTCGCACGACCAATGGAACACCACCATCTATTCCGACGACGACAGGTACCGCGGAATCAAGAACCTGCGCACCCTGGTGTTCATGAACCGGGAAGACATGGCCGAACGCGGCATCGGCGAACTCGACCCCGTGGACATCACCAGCATCGCCAAGGACGGTTCCACCCGTTCCCTGAACGGCTACCTGGCCATCCCGTACGAGGTCCCGCGCAGCTGCGCCGCCGGCTACATGCCGGAGATGAATGTCCTGTGCGCGATTGGCGACTACAGTACGCAGAGTGACCAGCCGATCATGAAACACGTCCGGGTCACGATCACCCGAAGCCGTTCCTGAAACCGGTTTCGGGGGCAGAAGCAGGCGCCCGTTGCACGGACCTGAGCCGGGGGCGAATCAACACGTGCCGCAGTTGGCGCAGGACATGGCATGTCCTGGCGGCCCAGGTAGGTACCACGTGACTCCGGCTACCGGTGGCGACCTGTCACGGTTCGCAGACCTGGCGGGCCGTGAACATCGGAGCGCCGACCGTGTGCTCGATGTTCCGGATCTCGGTGGCGGTGGCTTCGTGCCAGCCCTGCCCGAACTGGGCGGGGTCGAACCGCGGGTTGGCGGAGGCATCCAGGAGCTTGACGTTGAATTTCGTGTTGTTGCCTCCGAACTGGCTCACGATCGCGCTCCTGCCGGACCGGACCCCGTGAAGACAGGCCCCGTCGCTGAAGAGGAACGCATCGAAGATCGTCACCTTGCGGCCTTGGACTGAGGTCACGATGACTTCGCCCCAGTACGTGTCGTAGTCCTTGTCGTAGGTCAGATTGCGGACGTAGGTGCGGTTCTTGACGGCGCCCTTCATGGAGCCGGGCGATGCAACCTCGGTCCACGGCAGCAGCACGTCGGGGGTCCCGCAGGCGACGGCGCCGGCGGGCTTCCTGGCATAGTGGAAGCGGATGCCCTTGGCCGACACATCCCAGGCCAAGGGCCGCGGGAAGTTGCCGGCGGCGGGGTTCAAATCTCCGACGCACTTTCTCTTTGAGGAGGCGAAGTTGTTGTTCACCGCCATCCTGGTGGTGATGTCGTTTCCCGAGACGAAGGTGGACATACCAACCTTCTTGCCGGTCTTCAGGTCCAGCGTGAAGGAACGAGCGTTGCTTGTGGCGGTGCCGCTACACGCGTATGTCGAGTACCGCATGGTCACCGATGCGTATCGGCCCTTGTAGACGCCCATGCTGCCGGGCCAGGCGTTGAAGGTGGCGGTCTTGCTTCCCTTGCACTTCCCCTGGCGTTTGGCATTGAAGGTCTTCAGCTCGGCTGCGACGGACTCCATGGCGTAGGTGGTGAATTTCTTGCGGTTCGTGGCACTGGAGAACTGAAGGGCGGGGAGCCTGGTTGTCCTGACGGATTTGTTCGGCTTGCCGGTGGTCGTGGTCTTCTTTGCGCCGACGGTGATCCTTGGCGACTCGGCCGCCGCGGCCAACAATGAAGCAGCCTGGCCGGCCTGGACGTGGGCAGCCTGCTGAACAGCGAGTTCTGGTGGCGCCAGGGCCAATGTCCCAAAGACCAAGGCACCCGATGCAACTACGGAAACGATTCTCTTCACGATTCCCCCAGGGTGGGTGAGTAGCGGAAAACGCCATTGGCACTCAGGCAAGAGACCCATTGTTTGCTTGGCTCGGTGATTCGCCTGGGTGAACAACGTCCGGTGAGGATTCAGCTTGGTTTCGGTGGTGAGGATCCCTGCGCTTGAGGAAAGCCCGCCACACACGTGAGTATCGGCAGGAGCGCACCAGTCATGTTGTGGCCGCTTTTATCGTCTCAGGTTCTCACACCGTGGGCGGCTGTCGTTGCCGAGTGCTGCTCGGCCACCAGGTACTCCTCCACCGCCTTCTCGGGTACGCGGTAGGACCTGCCGAAACGTACGGCCGGCAGCTCGCCGGCATGCACCAACCGGTAGACCGTCATTTTCGATACCCGCATGGCCACGGCGACTTCGGCCACCGTGAGGTAGTGTGCTTCCTCGAACCTCTGCAGATCAATCATTGCGACCCCAATCGATTCGTCCATCGTCCCCGCGACGGAGCAGTTAACTTGCATACCTTCAACCACAAGTACAACGTTGTGCACTAGGTAAGCACAAAGAGTCCCCGGGCACTAGAGGGGGAGTGCCGCAAGAAAACCGGGTCGTGTCTCGGACGCGGGTCGAATTGTCCTTCCCATTCAACGCCCAACAGGGCATCGGGCGAATGATCGTGAATTTTCCTTTGGACTGGCCCGCCACAAAGGGCCCAAATGTTGGTCACTGCGTGCTCGAAAAGAGCAATCGTGTTGCTTTCCAAAGGACCAGGCAGGGCACTGAGCTGATCCCGGGTGGCTTGGGGATATTGCACCCGCTGCCTCAAACACCGCACAGAGCCAACTTCTATGGATGACATTGCATTCGTGTCCGGCAAGGTCACCGAATCGACTTCGTCCGCTGGACCTGCCCGGCGTTTTCATGGTCACAAGGGCTATCCATCGACGTAGCGTGGACGTTGACCACTGCCGTTCACCGTGTCGTTGATTCCCGGTAGCAGGGACGTGAAATCGGTCGAGTAGATACCGTCCTCGATCGCCTGGGCGACCGCAAACACGCGTAGGTCATCGAAAGCGCGCGCCACCACTTGTACACCTGTCGGTACCCCGCTCGAGGATGTTCCGCTGGGAACGCTGAGCACGGGGAGCTGGCCCAACATGTTGAACGGGTAGGTCATGAACCAACCCTCGGCGATTTGGGTAGGTACTGGCTCACCGTTGATCTCCAGATCAGGGTCCAGCGGCGACCGGTCGGCGCGCACGGACGGAACCGCCGTCGTGGGACAGAGGAACGCGTCGTAGTCTTCAAGGATCGGGCCGAGGTCCCGATACATTTCCCGGTGAGTTTCGGTGGCATTGAAGAGTTCGGACGCGGTGAGCAGCTTGCTCTTGGCGATCACGTCGGCTGAGTAGTCGGCGAGCTCCCCGCGGTCTCGCTCGAAGTCGGGCACGAAACGGGCTGCTGATCCACGGCTGGACATCGAGGCTGCCCAGGCATCGAACACTTTGGTGCCCCAGCCCAGTGTCACTTCCTCGACCAAGCACCCTCGAGAACGGAGCCCCTCGACGATGTAGAGCAGGTTGTCGCGGACCTCGTGGTCTACGGGGAAGTACCCCAGATCGAGCGAGTAGGCGACCCGCCAGCCGCTGATGTCGTAGGTCCGCGAGTAGTCCACGACCTCGGCCAGCGTGCCAATGTCATCTACGTGCCGGCCGGAAATCTGCGACTGCATGAGGCGGATGTCGTTGACGGTGCGTGCGAGCGGGCCATAGTGCATATAAGGATCGAAGATATCGGGGCGATCGTTGGGGTTCCGCCCGTAAGGGGCCTTGTAGCCGTAGACACCGCAGCATGATGCGGGGATGCGGAGGGAACCGCCATTGTCATTTCCGTCGGCGATCGTGGTCATTCCTGCAGCAAGTGCAACTGCCGACCCCGCGGATGACCCGCCTGGCCCGAAGTCCGTGTTCCAGGGGTTTCGGGTGACGCCCCACAGCGGTGTGTAGCAGTTGGCCGCCTCGGCGAATTCGGGCAACGTCGTGCGACCAATCACTACGGCGCCGGCACGAAGAAGTCGCTCGACCCCGGGATGCGTATAGGTGGCCCGGTTTTCCGCATAGAGCCTGGATCCGTATGTGACAACGTGCCCGGCAATAGGAACATTGTCCTTCACCGCGAGGGCGATGCCCTCGAGCGGCCGGGCCGTTCCGTCGCCGTAGCGGCTGTCTGCGGCGTGGGCTTCCCGCATGGCCTCCTCAGCGTAGACAGCGGTGAACGCATTCACCTTCGGGTTCTCCGATTCGATTCGTGCCAGCAGCGCGCTCATCAGCTCCGATGGCCGCAGCGTGCCCGCGCGAAATCGTGCCAGGGCTTCCGTCGCGGAGATGTACACCAGCGGATTGTCAGGCATGGGGTTTTCTCTTTTCTTTCTTCCGTGCTCGATATTGTCGACGGTTCATGGGCGATTATGCGAAGGTCGTTCCCGCGGACTCTCGTGGTTCAGATGGTTCCGCAGAACCGGGCCTCATACAACCACGTGAGCGGAGCCGATGCCGGCCCGGCGATTCACTCCTGTCGGTTCAACCTGTCGTAGCGGTGACCCCACGCGGTCAAATCATCTGCCCCAGCATGTTCGACCGCCCGGGACCGTGCACCGCGCGATCGGCACGGTGCGCTAAACGTCCCAAAAGGTTTCGTGAAGTGGTGCATCTGAGCCGACGAGTTTCATTGTGGAATTCTTTCGTGCCGCACCGCATCGGCATCGATATCGTCCCCATCTGTCTCGACCGTGATGGCGAGGTTCGCGTAGATCTCAGGCCGGCGCTTGCGAAGGTACAACCCGCGGGCCAGGCCGCCGCCTGCGGTCACGATTGTGATGATCGTGACGAGAACGTTCACGGCAGGCACGCCACCGGAGTAGAAATGGAAGTTGCCAACGACGAGTATGACGCCGACGACGAGCGCCATGAAGGCCAGGCCCGGGGCAATGAGGGTGCGCCAAACTCCCTCCTCCGGGTGTGTCCTCCGCAGATAGATGATGCACGCCAATGCGCAGAGGGCCCAGAGCGTCATGATCGCAATGAATCCGATGGCACTGCCGACCAGTACCAGTCCGGTGTAGGGGTCGACTGACCAAGCAGTGCAGCCTATGAGCACGATCAATGCAAGGCCGCTTTGGAAAAGGCTCGCGACCCAGGGGGACTTGGTCTTCGGATGGGTCATCCCGAACGAACGTGGCAACATTCCTTCACGGCCCAGTGCATAAACGTACCGGTTGGAAACATTGTGTAGTGCGAGCACCGCTGCAAACGCGCTGAGGATCAGCAGGATGTTGACAATCTCGAACACAAACGGGTTCATCAGGCGCTCGAAGAGGTTCAGCACCAAGCCCTCGAGATCTCCCTCGGCGGCGCCTGCGATGTCGCCTGCGCCGTATGCGGTGACGATGGCGAAGGTTATGAGGCTGTAGAAGAGGCCGACGAAAGCCACCACGATGTATGTAGCACGGCGAACCGTACGGGAGCCACCCTTCACTTCTTCCGCATAGATTGCCGTCGATTCGAAGCCGATGAACGCGCCGAAGATGAGCGCGAACATTGCGAGGCTTTCAGGGCGGAACACCGTGGTAGGCGCGAACGACTGGAGTGGTAGCGGCCCGGAGCTCGGCGTGGTGAACACTGCAACCACCAGGACAACCAGCGAAAGGATCTCGAGCACCAGCACGATTCCGAGAACTTTTGCGCTCGCAGTGATTCCCTTGAGCCCGAGGAACCCGATGACGACCAGGACGGCGAGCCCGTAGGCCCACCAGGGCAACGAGATGTTGAACCAGCGTACGAAGCAATCCGCCGTGTAGATGGCGAGCAGACCGTAGGTCAGGGCCTGCAGCGCGTTGTAGGCGAGGACTGCGAGCATTGCCGACATCGTACCGATCGGCTTGCCGAGCCCGCGGGCGATGATCGTGTAGAAGGCGCCCGAGCTCCGCAGGTACTTCAGGACGGTGGTGAGACCCACCGCGAACAACATCATCACGATACCGACGACGATGTAACCGCCCGGCAGCGCGTTGCCTCCGATAAGGAAGTGCAGGGGCATCACAGCTGCAACCAGAGTCAGTGGTGCCACGGAAGCAAGGGCGGTGAGGACAAGCTCCGGCAAATTCATTGCACTACTGGCTAGTGAATTGCCTGGCGCATTCACAACTGCGGGTTTGGGCATGGGGGAGTTCCTTTACTCGAGGCTTGTGCGTGATTCGATCTGGTTCCGGTTGCTTCAGTGCCGTCACGACGGTCGGTCTTGTTTGTGGGGGCTTGGCACCTGCAGAGGTCCAAGGGCGTCAACGTGGAACCTGTGGAACGCCGACCGTAGGATCAAGTGTGATTGTGTTGTGCGCGTCACACCATGGACCGGTTGGTGGAAACCGCGTTAGTGCTTCATAGATTTGTCCAAAGCCGGCGAAGCACGAGTTTCTGGACAACCAAGCCGGATGGCCCCACACGGCTTCGTTGCACAACTAAGGGTTCCTCGGGGATTCCATGTTGGACAGGTGCGATGGATCCATGCCCGAGCAGAGTGTTGACCGGGAAGTGGGATGGCGGCATCTCTGACCTGCGCTGTGGGATTGAATGGGAGCCAACCAACGGTTCACTGGTTGGAGCGCGAAACCGCTGCCGACCGAAATGCCCGGAAGTCCGACTGCCCCTCAAAACACACTCCATTGCGTCTTCACCGTTCGTGGTGGACTGTGAATCCGTCGCCCAGCGCTGGAGAATCGAGCTGATGCTCGAGAGGCAGGCGACAGTCGCCGTCACGGAGACGACAGACCACCAGGGTTCCGGAAGCCCAACACCTGCTCGTTCTGACAGCCATTGAATGGTCTATCGTCAATGCGGTCCGCACCGCAATCCAGGACAGCCGCGAAGCAGTGCACACTCGGCCCACGGCTCATGGCAACTAGGTCATTCCCCGTGGGCAACGGCTGGGCCCGTCGCTGCTTGGACGACCCCGGGCCCAACGCCCAGACCCCGTTTGCAGCATGGATACGGAGAGTCCCATGGTCGGGGTCGTCCTTCAGGGACTGCTGTCGCTTCCGGCGCGGGCCGGCGGACGGTGTTTCTTGCTGTTGAACCTGCGGATGAAATTCTCCTTGGCGTTGATCGGGTCGCAGCTTCAAGGAGTTCTAGTGGTGGGTTGGCGCGAACATCCTGAGGAGGGTTTCGACAACGACCACATTTGGCCCGTCAGCTTGGAAGCTTGCACGCAGGGCTTCCTGCACGTTCTCCGGCGAGGTGCGGATGGCGGGGATTCCGAATGACTCAGCAAGCTTGACGAAATCGGGTCTCGCCAGCTCTGTGGCGGTTGCCTTGCCGAACGCATCTATCATGTATTCGCGCAGAACGCCGTAGCCTCCATCATCGACGATCAGCCACGTCACGGAGACATTGTGCTGTTTGGCCGTGGCCAATTCAGCAACGGAATACATGGCAGACCCGTCTCCTGAAACGGCCAGCACCCTGCCTGCAACTCCTTTGAGGTCCAGCCCGACGGAGGCGCCGATTGCTGAGGGGAAGCCGTAGCCAAGCCCGCCGGCACCCTGGGCGGAATGGAACTGCCCTTCCTGGGCGTTCCAGCAGCTCCAACCCCAGTAGGCGGCTATCGTCATGTCCCAGAATGTCTGCATGTCGGACGGGACAGCTGCGCGAAGGTCGTCCATGAACTGCATTTCCTTGCCGAGGTCCTGGGCGTTCAGTCGCTGCCTGACTTTGGCCAGCGACTGGCTGACTTGCTGCTCCGGCGTCTGGTCGTTCCAGGTGCGGCTGGAACTGACCGGGCCCGTGTCGTTGTCCGCCGCGAGGGCTGAACTGATCGCTTCCAAGGCCTGGCGTGCGTCGGCCCGGATTCCGAGGGCCGTTCGATTGGATTCTAGGACGCGCGGCTCGGCATCGATCTGGATGATTCGACCGCGGGGCTCGAACGTGAAGTAGTTGGAAGTCACTTCACCCAAAGAGGACCCCACGACGAGCAACACGTCGGAGTCTTCCAGCAGGTCCGTCATGTGTCTGTCCTCGATCCACGACTGCAACGACAGGTCGTGGTTCCACGGGAACGCTCCGTTGCCCCCGGGTGTGCAGATCACTGGGCTGCGCAATTGTTCGGCAACGGCGAGCAGCGCCTTCTCGGCACGGCCGCGCCGAACACCGCCGCCGGCAATAATCGCCGGTCGTTGGGAGCCGTTGAGCAATTTCACGGCCTCCGCTACCAACTCGGCGCGCGGCGGGTTGTCGGCGGCTTCAGCTAAAACGTCAATGACGGGCGGGGTGGTCACCGGGTCCAACAACACATTCTGCGGGATCTCAATCCACACGGGACCTTGAGGTGAGGAGATGGCTTCCGCCCAGGCATCCTGGATGGCCGAGGGGATGCCCGATCCTTGCTGGACCAATCGTTGGCTCTTGGTCACGTTCGCGGCAGAGGCCTTCTGGTCATCGAGCTGATGCAGCATACCCTTCCGGCGGGCACCCAGGCCTTCGGTGGGGATTTGGCTGGCAATGACCAGCAAGGGAACTCCGGTGGCCTGGGCCTCCTGCAGCCCGGCCAGCGATGTCAGGGCGCCGGGGCCAGTGGAGAGAAAGAGGACACCGACCTCACCCGTCGCCCGGGAGTATCCGTCCGCGGCGAAGGCCGAATTGTTCTCAACGCGGGATGACACGAACTCGAGGCTTCCACGCCCCATGGCATCGAAAAGGCCAAGTGCATGTTGGCCGGGTACGCCGAAGACTGTCCGGGCACCAAGCGCTTCCAGCGTCTCGATGACGAGGTCGCCACCATTGCGTAGGTCGGTGCGTGGATTGGCTTCAGCCGTTGCGGGAGGATTCATGGTTGGGGTCCTAGCTTTGTGGATTTTCGCGATCGCGTGGGTCGAGATGCGTTTGTCGGGTGCTTGCCGACGAGTCGACAACAAGCACGCAAGAGAAACGGGTGGTGGCGCAGGATGGCAAGACTTCCTGGGGGCTACCTCCGTTGGGCCTTAGGCAATCGGTGTCGCCATGGGTCGGACGTCGTATGTCAGGGAAATAGCGCGGCCGAGCACCGGGTCAGAAAGCTCCGCCCGCCATGCATCACCGAACTGGTTGACACCCTCCAGCATGTTGATGGTCCCGGAGAGCAGCACGGTGCCGGGTGCATGGAGGTTCCTTTCCTTCAAGACGGCTACCCAGTAGGACGGGGGAAGGAGATCGGCAAGGAAGCCGATTTGTATCTTTTCCTCCACCCCGTCATTGGTCACCCATGTGTTGAGGGTCAGCTGGTCGAGGTGGTTTTCCACTTCCTGAAGGGGCCATGCCTCGCGAGCGAGGACGTTGGGACAGGCGTTCTTCGACCAACCGATGTCATGGACCTCGAGTTCGTGGTCGGTGTGGTCCGATGCGAGAGTGAGTAGGGCCTGGCCTTCGTTTGCCAGGACGAGGGCCCATTCGGCTTCTCCGTAAGTCCTGCCGTGTTGGACGGGAACGGTGGTGCCTTGTTGCGCGAGGTATGGCGAAACGGGATACATCGTCGGCGTGACGCTCGGGGCAGGTACCCCGAGTACGGCAAGTTCCCTGACGTGTGCGGCGACTTGGTCCTGGCGGCGCCCGGCATATCCTGCGTTGAGCAGATGGACGACGTCGACGTCTATGGATTTTCCGTTGGGAAGTGCGAATGACAGGGACAACTGGACTCCTGGAAAGGTGTGGGGAAATGGTGATTGAGGAAAGGAACGTGAACTGGCGACCGACGGTAGCCGGGGTGCTGTTGGGTGGGCTAACCCACGGGGTTGTCTCACGCACGTTGCCCGTCCCGGTCCGTTGGAATGTCAGGGGCGGGCGACGTGCGCGGGAGAACCTTATGCAGAGGGCGGCCCCGCGGATGACTCCCAGAGCGACAGCCGGTGCCACGAGATAGCGCGTAGCTCGCGACTCAGAAGGCGTTGGGTCTGGGTTCCCTAGACGAAGTGCAAGGAAACGGCGCCGAGCTCACCGAAGTTCGCAACGACTTCGTCGCCTCGTCCAACTGGAAGGATCGAAGTCAGGGTTCCAGTGTTGTGGATGTGTCCGGCCTTCAGTCCGCCATGCACGGCATGTGCGTTTGCAAGCCATGTCATGGCCTCCAAGGGCCCGCTGAGCACGCTCGAGCCGACGCCGGTCCGGACTACTTCGCCGTTGAGGGACACCTCGACCTCGATGGTGCTGAGGTCCAGCGAGCGCCAGTCGTTGCACGGGGCGCCGACTACCAGCGCCCCGTCTGTGCCGTTGTCAGCGATTACCGAGTACGGCTCTTGGTCGCTCCAGTCCTTCAAATGCCCCGCGACGACCTCGATACTTCCGCAGACGCTTTCCACGGCCTGCGAGACTTCGTCTTCGGTATACGGCATGTCCCGGGGAGGCAGATCGCGGGCGAGGCGAAATGCTACCTCGGTTTCGATGACGGTCGGTGGGAAATCCTCGCTCTGGAGTGTGGCAGGGCTGTTGTGAACCAGGTGTTCAAAAAGTCGTGCGCAGTAGGGCTCCGAGATTCGCAGCATGCGCTGGATGATGGGGTTGGTTGCCCCGCAGAACCACCCTGTGACGGGCCAGTCGAGCTTGTCCGCGAGCAAGTCCGAGATCGCGTACCCTTCCTCTAGATTGCGGGGCTGGCACTCGATTGGAAGGCCGTCTATGACCCTGGTGTTGTGGCGGGCTTCAACGAGAATGTCGGCGGCCTCATGTAGTTTGCTGAGGCGGCCATCCGGGATTGTCTGCATTGGAATAATCTTTCTTTCGGGTATGGGTTTCCGCCGACGGACGGACGGATGCGGTTGGTTGTCGAACTTGGCGTCTGCCGGTCAAAGTGCCGGGCTGTGGGGGGCCCGCTGCTTGGACACTGCAGCTAGTATTTCGGCAGCTTCTTCCTTGGTTTCCACACTGGCGGGGGAGCCGAGCAACGGGCGGCGGGCAGTTTCACGCATGGTCTTGATTGCGATCGTTGCGCCCAGCGACAGGATGGCAAGGTAGAAAGCACCCGCGAGATGGTTGCCCGTGCTTTGGCTGAACCACTCGATAATCAACGGGGCTGTGCCGCCGAAGATAGACGACGCCAGGTTGTAGGAGATGCCCAGGCCGGAGGAACGCTGGGAGGTAGGGAATAAGGCCGGAAGCGCTGCTGCGAGGGAACCTTGATAGCAGGCGACCGGTACTCCGATGAGAACCAGTGCAAACATGACGCTGGGAATCGTTCCCGCGTTCAAGAGTGCAAATGCTGGAACGCCGAGCAGGATGATCCAGACCGCGGCGATCCACAGCACAGGTTTGCGTCCAATGCGGTCCGACAGCTTGCCGATCAAGGGCATTGAGAAAGCCATGACGAGCAAGACGGGGATGGAGACCAGGTTGCTTGAAACTTCGTTCAGGCCCTGCATTCCGGCAAGATACGTCGGCATGTAGGAGGTGAATACGTACCCTGCAGCATTTGCCGCGGCGGCAAGCGCCAGCACCTGGAGCATCGGCCGCCAATTGTCGCGGACGATCTGGAAGGGGTTGAGCCGGCGCAGTGGTGCGTCCTGATTTTCTTGTTCCTTGGTCAACACCTCAAATGCAGGAGTTTCGACAACTTTCATTCGGATGTATATCGCTATCAAACCAACAGGTCCGGCGATGAGGAAGGGAACCCTCCATAGGCCGTCAAGCATGGCCTGCTGTCCATACGCAACTTGCAGACCTGTGACGACAAGGGCGCCGGCCACGAACCCCAGGTAGCTGCCGCCGTCCAAGAACGCGGCGAAGAAGCCGCGCTTCTTATCGGGAGCGTGTTCGCAGACGAAAGTCAGGGCACCAGTGAGCTCGCCGCCGGCGGTGAAGCCTTGGATGATTTTTAGCGAGATCAGGAGTATCGGTGCGAGCAGCCCGATGGACTGGTAGGTGGGAAGCAAGCCAATCGTGAATGTCGCACAAACCACGACCGAAAGGGTGATGAAGAGGGTGCGTTGCCTGCCGATCCGGTCGCCCAACCATCCAAAGAACACCCCGCCAAGTGGGCGGAAGACGTAGGTCGCGGCGAAGGTGCCCAGCATGAACAGAACCTGCGACTCCCTGGAGGCTTCCGGAAGGAAAATCGGGCCCAAGGTGATGATGAGGTATCCGAATACCCCGACGTCGTACCATTCCATGAGATTGCCTACGAAGGTGCCACGCACTGCACGCCGCAGGGTCGTTTTGTCCACGATGTTTACACCCTGGAGGTGGTTATGAGGTGAAGCTAGCGGTTGCACGAAACAATCTCCTTGTGCGATTTGGTGTGGGTGATTATGGGGTGCTGCATGCCCCGAAGGGGGTGGAATGGCAGCAGTGGGAAGCAGCCGGGCTTGAAGCGGATCGGCCTTCGCACAGCCGCTGTCATCTCCGATGCCTCACGGTTGGTCGTGCTGGTGTGGACTGCCTCAGGGGTGACCGAGACGTTTATCGGCCCGGTCCGGTGCTGCCGGACCGTGAAGGCCCGGCGCATCGATCCAGTCATTATGGACACTGGGAAGCGCCGATTCGGCGCTGTCAGGCGAAATGAGAATTCGCTGCCCGGAGGCCGTAGCACCGACCTGCCCAACAGGCTTCGTGGCGATGCGAGTTGTCTTACCTGAACGAATGCCCGTGAGCGGGAAAACTTGAATTCGCGGATTCAAGCTTGTCTGACGGCCGTGCGTTCAGGTGCCGTAGCCCAGTCGGTTTGGTGGGTGCCAGGACATCAGCGTTAACCCTCCACCGAGAGGCGCATCCTGAACCCGGCGAATCCGGGTGCTGCCCTCCATAGTCATGTTGCCTCCTTGGAGGTTTTGTCGTTTCTAGGTTCCTGCCAATGGCTTTTGCCGACTCGAGCGGGAAACGAGCTGATGGAACAAGTTTGGCGGTGTTATGGTCGTCACACCATCAGCGGAGTGGTGAAAATGGCCATCCGGATTCACTATTTCGTCCAAGGATCGACTCGCATTTGCTTGCTACTCTGACGAAAAGCCCTAGAAAGGTGACGAAAATGCCTGTGACCGTGGCCGATCTCATTGCACGTCCTGAATTCAACCTGAACTGCGTGGCAGGCCATGCCGCCCTCGGCAACCAGGTCGGTTGGGTTCACGTGTCCGAGGTCCTGGATCCCACCCCTTGGCTGCAAGGCGGCGAGTTCCTGATCAACTCAATGCTGGAACGTCGTGAGGGCGCGGCGCTGGAGCACTACTTCGACTCCTTGCTTGATATGGGTATTGCCGCCCTTGGCTGCGGCATTGGCGTAACCTATCCAAGGGTTCCCCAGAGCTGGCGGGACCTCGCCGATAGCCGTGGCATTCCCTTGATCGAGATACCGCTCGAGACTCCATACATCGCGATCTCACAGTTCGTCGTCAGCCGCCAAGCCGATGAACAACGCAAGCAATTCGAAATGACTCTTGCGATGCAGGCGGAACTTGCAACCACAGTGGTGACGGAGCAAGGCGCGCTCGAAGTGCCGCGCCTGCTCGCCCGGATGCTGAGTGGTTGGGCGGCAATAGTCGAAGCTGACGGCTCGGCCAGTACGTTGGCCGGTGCCGGCGCCCGAGAATCACTCGCGGCGATCGCCCCCGATATCTCGCGTTACCACCGCATGGGTGGACTCTCCGCAGGGTCTGTCATCTATGCAGACAGGGAAGCCCTGATCTACCCCCTCGGTGCGGGACCGGTCAAGCGTCTTCTGGCCGTCGGGAGGGGGCAGCGTTTCGACCCGTTCGAGCGCGTGATTGCATCCACTGCGGCGTCCTTGCTCACCCTTGCCGCTGCACGCAGCAGCCGCATTTCTCCGCAAGAGCGTCGTTTGCGGGAGCTGCTGCTGCACGAGATGAAACTCGGAGACCTCGGATCGGTTTACGGCATAGAACCACATCGTCCGGTGGAAGTGGCGGTAGTGCTTGGACTGGCGACCAGAAGTGATCCGGACCTCGACTATGCGGAAAGCACTCTCGGGGACTTGCGTGTGCGAGCCGTATCCGCGGCCATGGGGCCGGACCGCACCGTTTTCATCGCCCAGCATTTGACGGACGGTCACATTGACTGGGCGGAAGCAGGAATGCCGTCACCCGGCCAAGCCATGGGTCTTCGCCGCGGGTTGAGCATCGCGGAACTTGAACGGTCACTCCGCGAGGCCGACACTGCCGCCCGGCATGCCAGATCCATGGGGGAGGCAGTGGTTGACTTCGAGGAACTCGGCGGGCTCGCTCGCGTCCGCTCAACCTTGGATGAGTTCGCACTCAATGCAACCGCTGCCTTCCGCGACGAGGTATTTGCTCATGCGGATACGGAGACGATAGCTGCATTGGAGTCCTACCTCTCGCACAACGGTGGCCTGGCTGCTGCGGCGGATTCGCTGGGAATCCATCGGCAAACCTTGCGCAGCAGACTTCAACGAGCCTCCGAAATGTTCGGCATCGATCTCGAATCGCCCGACGATAGGGCTGCACTGTGGCTGACCATCCGCGCTCGCGGAGCGGACGGATAGACCCAGACAGCATGGTTCCACCGCTGCGGCTGGATCCTGCAACGGAACGCGCCACTTCAGGGCAAAAGGTGCTTTCAAAACGGAAAACACCGCACCAAATACAGAAAAGGAAGCACAACTTTGACTCCCACCACCCAGCCACCCTACCGAGTCCTCAACCCGGCCACCGGTGAAATCACCAAGGAGTTCCCCGTCGCCACGGACGGGCAGATCGCACAAGCCGTCACGGATGCCCACGAAGCATTCCAGCTTTGGAGGGATGTTCCCATTGAAGTGCGGGCGAAAATGGTGGCTCGCGTTGGCGAATTGTTCACCGAGCGGGCCGTTGAATTGGCAGCGATCATCACGGAGGAGATGGGGAAGCCGACTTCCGAGGCCCGGGGCGAAGCCGAGTTCTGCACAGAGATCTTCAACTACTTTGCCACCGAGGGCCCCAACCTCGCCGCGGACCAGTCGATCAAGCCCATCGGTGGCGGACGGGCAGTCATCGAGAAGCGTCCGGTAGGCGTGCTGCTGGGCATCATGCCGTGGAACTACCCGTACTACCAGGTGGCGCGCTTTGCAGCCCCGAACTTGATGCTGGGCAACACCATAGTTCTCAAACATGCGGAAAACTGCCCAAGGTCGGCACTGGCCATCCAGCAGATCATGGACGACGCTGGTTTGCCACCCGGCGCCTACGTGAATATCTTTGCCTCACACCCACAGATCGAGGACGTCATCGCGGATCCGAGGGTCCAAGGTGTGTCGCTGACCGGCTCCGAGCGGGCCGGTGCAGCGATCGGTGCGATCGCCGGCCGGAACCTGAAGAAAGCCGTCCTTGAGCTTGGCGGATCCGATCCATATGTGGTTCTTGATGCCGTCGACGTGAAGGCGGCCGCCGCTAGTGCCTGGAACACACGAATGTCGAACAACGGCCAGGCCTGCAACTCAAACAAGCGCATGATTGTCATGGAAGACATCTACGACGAGTTTGTCATCGAGTTGACCCGACAAGCCCGGGGCCTGAAACCGGGCAACCCGGCCGATGACGCACCGGGGACATTCGCCCCCTTGGCTTCCCGTGCCGCCGCCGAGTCGCTGGCCGAGCAGCTGGCGGACGCCGTGGGCAAGGGCGCCACCCTGCACGCAGGAGGAACGATATCCGAGGGCCACGATGCCTACTTTGCCCCTGCCGTGCTCACCGGGGTTGACCCCGGAATGCGAGCCTATTCAGAAGAACTCTTCGGTCCCGTTGCAGTCGTCTACAAGGTTTCCAATGACGAAGAAGCCCTGGCCCTGGCCAACGACTCCGTCTATGGACTTGGAGGGGCGGTATTCAGCGCCGATGAAGCACGCGCCCGTGCCGTCGCGGAGAGGATCGATGCCGGCATGGCAAACGTGAACACCGCTGCCGGTGAAGGTGCAGATCTGCCGTTCGGCGGCATCAAGCGCTCGGGGTTCGGACGTGAACTTGGGCCCTTGGGCATGGACGAATTCGTCAACAAGCGGCTGTTCTACATCGCCGAGTAGCCAGGAGCCAGGTTGGCCGACCGCCGTGGACGCCCACATCCGCTGTGGGCACCCTGCCTTCCACTTTGGTGGTTCCTGGTCGTGGGGGCAGCACGGGAACAGGAACACTTTGGGTTTCACCTGCGGGAACGGGAGCGCGTGGCGCTCGCCGACCGGAAACCACACTCGGCTATGCTGTCCGTATGCATCCAATGAGCAACCTGGGCTGTTGCGCCCGCAGGGGACCGGCCGCTACCCGCTGACGGGTCCGCTGGCTGTTCCTCCATCGTTTCAAGCAGCAACCTGTCGCATGACTGACAATGTCAACGACCGGTCATCCGGTCTGCCTGAAATGGAATCCAGTGTTACTCAATCATTCCCCGCGAAAGCGCGCCCTCTGGGGCACCCTGTGTGTGTTGGTCGGATCGATCGGCATCCAACTCTCATCCGTCCTTGCCAGCAACCTCTTTGACGTGGCCGGAACCCTGGGCACCAGCGCCCTGCGACTGGCCGCTGCCGCCGCGGTCCTGCTCTTGATCGCCAGGCCGCGACTGCGGGGCCTGGGGCGCCGCGCCTGGGCGTCCATCTGCCTCTACGGCGTGGCGATGGCAGCCATGAACGCGCTGCTCTACAACGCACTTGAACACGTCCCGCTCGGGACGGCGGTGACCCTCGAGTTCCTGGGCCCCCTGGCGATCGCCGCGATGGGTGCGCGGGGCAAGCTTGAGCGCCTTCTGCCCGTCGCCACGCTGCTGGGCGTTGCCCTGGTGGCAGGGCCGTTGGAGGGCATCAACATTCCGGGCATCGCCTACGGGCTCGGTGCGGCCGTGGCGTTCGGCGCGTACACGCTGCTGGCCGGACGCGTGGGCGACACCACGCCCGGCCTCCAGGGACTGGCGCTGTCTGTCACCGTGGCGGCACTGGTCATAGCGCCTTTCTCGATCCAGGCGGCACCCCGCCTGGACGGGCCCGAGTGGCTGACGGTTGTTGCTTCGGCGCTGTTGGGCGTTGCCTTGGCCTACACGCTGGATTTCGTCGCCACCAAGCTGACCTCCCCGCGCATCGTGGGTACCCTCTTTGCCATCGATCCCGCAGCCGCGGCGCTGATCGGTGCACTGGCCTTGAACCAGGTGCCGGGGTTCTCCACGCTGCTGGGGATTGCGCTGGTGATCGTCTCCGGCGCCGCCATCATCTGGCTCAGCGGAAGACCCCGGAGCGTCCCCGAGCCAGAACCCGAGGGTGCGGTTCACGGGCGCTAGGGGGCATTCCACGGCGAGGCGACATGGCCCGGAGGCTGCACCCTCCCCGGTCCGTTCAGTCTTCCCCGAAGCCGGAGGCGAGCAGGTCGGCGAGGGCGTCCACGGCGTCCCGGCCCTCGGGGTCCTCGGTGGCGATCTCCGCGTCGTGGCCGCGGACCAGGCCGAGTCCCATGATTGCGAGCAGGCTCTTGGCGTCCTCCCCGTTCACCGTGACCTCGGCCGGGAAGGTGCCGGCGAGGGTCACGAAGTCCGCGGCGGGGCGGGCATGGAGCCCGTCGCGGTTGACGATCCTCACGACCCGCGAGTACGCGGCGGCGTCGGTTGGCGCGTTGGCGGTGGCGGGAAGTTGCGAGGCGGCGGCGGGAACCGCGGCTGCGGGAACGGCGGTCCGGGCGGCCGCAGCTACGCCGTCGCGGTCAGCACCGCCCTGCGCTGCGACCGCCGCGGCAACCCCGCCCTCGACGAGCGGGGCATCGACGATGGCCACCCGGGCGCGTTCCGCATCCTCGAGGAAGTCGAGCGCCGTTTCCGCGGTGAGGATGGCGGAGCCCAGGTCGCAGAGGATGAGCACGCCGTCGCCGGTCTCGGCCTGCGCGATGGCGGCTGTCACCAGGTCGAAGCTGGTGCCGATGCCGCCGTCGTCCATGCCGCCGGCCGCCACCAGGGTGACCTCCGGTGCCATCTGCCGGGCCAGCTCCACCAGGCCCTCGGCGATCTTGGCGCTGTGCGAGACGAAGACCAGGCCCACGCTCATGGTGCCACCGTGCCCGCGGCGGTGTCCGCCGCTGCCCGCAGCAGCAGCGCCGTCGACTGGGCGCCGGGGTCCCGGTGCCCGATGGCCCGTTCGCCCAGGTAGCTGGCGCGTCCCTTGCGCGCGACGAGCGGCTCGGTGGCCAGCGCGCCATGTTCCGAGGCGTCGGCCGCCGCCGCGAGGACTGCCGCGGGCGATGCGTCCTGCCCGACGGCGGCCTCCGCGGCATCCACTGCCGGGGTCCACGCATCGACCATTGTCTTGTCGCCGGGCTCCGCCTTCCCGCGCAGGACTATCCCGTCCCGGGCGGCCCGCAGCAGCGCGGCGAGCGCGGCGCCGTCGAGCTCGGTGAGCCCGGCCACCGCGCCGGCGGCCTTCAGGTATGCGGTGCCGAAGAGCGGCCCGGCCGCCCCGCCGACGGTGGAGATCAGCGTGGTGGCCACGAGCTTGAGCACGTCGGCCGGGATGGCGTCGGCGGGCAGTGCCTCGAGCTTGGCGGTGACGGCGGAGAAGCCGCGGTCCATGTTCTCCCCGTGGTCCCCGTCCCCGATGTCCCGGTCCAGCGCTATCAAATCCACCCGGTGCTCGGCGATGACGGCGGCGCTCGCCCTCACCCAGTCGGTCATCCAGTCGACACCCAGGCCCATGGCGGTTCCCCTTCTTCTTGCTGTCGTTCGGTGGCGGTCGGCGGTCGGCGGTGTGCGGCATCCGGCGGCGGCGGCCGCTCAGCGGCCCCAGCGCAGGGCGGCGGTCTGCACCGGCGCGTCCCACAGCTCGGTCAGCGCATCGTCGAGCTTCAGCACGGAGAGGGACATGCCCTGCATCTCCAGGGAGGTGGTGAAGTTTCCGACCAGCGAGCGGGTGACCTCGATGCCGTGACCGGCCAGCACCGCTGCGGCGTGGCGGTAGGCGATGTACAGCTCCACCTGCGGGGTCCCGCCCATCCCGTTGACCAGCAGCAGCACCTTGTCGCCGGAGGCGAAGGGCAGGTCCTCGATGATCGGGCCGAGCAGCCGGTCCACTATCGCGTCGGCCGGCTCCAGCTTGATCCGCTCGCGCCCGGGTTCGCCGTGGATGCCGATGCCGATCTCGATCTCGTCCTCCGCCAGCGTGAAGCTCGGTTCCCCCGAGTGCGGCACGATGCACGGGGTCAGCGCCACGCCCATGGAGCGCACCTGCGCGTTCACCTTCTCGGCGACGGCCGTCACCTCGTCCAGGGAATCCCCGCGCTGCGCGGCGGCCCCGGCGATCTTCTCCACGAGCACCGTGCCTGCCACGCCGCGCCGGCCCGCGGTGTACAGCGAGTCCTTGACCGCGACGTCGTCGTTGACTATCACGCTGCGCACCTCGATGCCGTCGGCGCCGGCGAGGTCCGCCGCCGTCTCGAAGTTCAGCACGTCGCCGGTGTAGTTCTTCACGATGTGCAGCACCCCGCGGCCGCCGTCCACCGCAGCCGTCGCGGCGAGGATGGGGTCCGGCGTGGGGGAGGTGAAGACGGCACCGGGGACCGCGGCATCGAGCATGCCGTGGCCGACGAACCCGCCGTGCATCGGCTCGTGGCCGCTGCCGCCGCCGGAGACGATCCCGACCTTGGCGGAAGGGGCGTCGGCGCGGACGATGTAGACCGGATCCATCGAGGCGCGCACGATGTCCGCATGTGCGGCGGCGAATCCCTCGACCGCCTCGGTGACGACGTTCTTCGGGTCGTTGACAAGCTTCTTCATTGAACTCTCCTAGCGTGGGAGTGCCGGGCGGTGGACCGGGCGGGGCAACTTGCGCCCAGCCTAGCCGCCCCGCGCCCACGTGGGGAAGGGGTTCGTGCGCCGGAGAGGTGGCGGTGGGCCGGTGTGCCGGCCCACCGCTGGTGGACGGGGAGAAGCGCGTTCAGCGTTTCCCGCGGGCTCCTAGTTGTCCTCGGGGGAGGCCGGCACCATGCCGCCGGGGTGCATGGACCCGGTTCGTGCCGCCGCCCGTTTCCCGGTGCGTGCACCCTGGGCGGGTTCGGCGATGCCCATCTCGCGCATTTCGTCGGGGGACCAGCCGGTGCGTTGTGCCGCGGCGTAGAGGCGCGCGTCTTCACGCTCCGCATCTTCAAGTTGTGAGTGGAGTTCGGCGATCCGCAGTCGTGCGGTCACGAGGTTGCGGATGGATTGGACGCGTCCGGCGAGGAGGTTTCTGGTTTGGTCTTCGATGTTGTGCACTGCGAATTCTGTAGCCATGCTTCAACCCTATTTCGATATTTTGCGGAGGTGTTAGCGCCGCATGTCGGGCGGGAGTTTCGCACAAAAGCCCGCAAATTCGCGGTTTTCCGGGCGATTGTGGCGTCCGAAAGGGCTTGCCGGCAGGCTTCCGGCAAACCGCGAATGCGGCCGTGACCCGACCCTTTGCGCCGGTGGGCGCAGCCGCCTGAAGCACCGCCATCGGCACTTTCGGGGCGTGCAGGCAGCCTGGTGTCATCGTCGGCCGTCGAGCCGGCGGAAGCTGATCCGGTGAGCCTCGAAAACGACACCACGAACCCTTGCGCAGCCTGCCGTGCGTCGGATCCAGCGCGGTTGTATTTCGCCGGTTGCGCTTCCTGTTTTAGTGCCTGGTTCGCGGGTCCTATTCCGGTTCCCAAACAGCAACGACCCGGCGCAGGCGCGGGTCGTTGTCCGGGCGCAGGTCCACCAGCGCTGCCTGGCTGATCGTGAACCGGTCTCCGGGATACAGACGTTCGGCGGCATGGGTCACGTGCGGGCGGTAATTCGAATGGTGGTGCCCGGGCAGGTGGGCCTCCGGTCCCAGCGCCTCCAGCGCGGCGGCATGAAGTAGCTCCAGGGCCGGCTCCGGTTCCACCAGCGATACCGGCACGGATCCATTGCGGCCGAAGTGCGCGTCCGGACCGACGCAGACGCCAAAGCCCAAGAGCGACGGCAGCGCTTGGTCGAGCCGGGCGCATATGGCCGTGACTGTGTCCCGCGTGTCGAAGCGCACGACTGTGACGTGCAGCGGCCAACTGGTCCGCGGGAAGACCAGACCCGCCTGCACGGGGACGACGAAGGAAACCAGGACAAATGCGCCCATGGTCACAGGATAAGCGAGCAACCCGGGGCAGGTCACCGTCCGGGCGAGTCGCCGATCCGGCTTGCCGGGCCACCTGCTCCTGGCAGGATTTTGGGCCCGCTTCGACGTCTGCCGAAAGCGTCGGTGCAATGCGGTTGAGGAACCCGTGGAAGGAAGTTGCTAGGGTCGAACATGGTGGCCGCTCGCATTCCGTGGCTGCCGTGCTCTGGCCGCTTCAACAGTTTCGAAGCGCTTGCCTAGGAACCAACCACAATCGACGTCGGCCGAAATGTTTGGCTGACGGTCGACGAAGGAAAGACGCATGACGATTCGATCAAGGAACCGCCTCGCCGTGGCCGTGTCCTCAATGGCTTTCGTTCTGGCCGCGGCAGGGTGCACCGCAGCAGATCGGGGAGCCGCATCTGGAACCGGGCCAAAGGGAAACCCGAACAGCGTGGTGCTGGCAGAATCCGTGCCCGGCGTCGGCATGATCGGCGGCGATGCCCAGGACATGGCCTTGGAGGCAAGCCAAGAGTTCTTTGAAAAGGCACCCGCCGTCGTGGTGCTGGGCGTCGACGGTGCGCAGGACGCCGCCGCAGGACAGGCCCGCGAACTGGGCATCCCGCTGCTTGTGGCACCCGCTGACACGCCGGAAGCTGCCTCCGACCAGCAGGCTTTCACTGCCGAGCTGGAGCGCTTGGGAGCCCGCACCCTCATTGCCCACGGAGCGCTCCCCGAATCGCTGGTCGGGGGAGTGGAAGTCGTCAACGGGAATGCACCGCAAGACGACCTGCCCGAGATCGACGCGGCCGAGGGCACCACGGGGCCCGGCTTCGCCGTGGTCGTGCGCTCCGGGGAGAAGGAAGCGGAAGAAGCAGGTCCCGCGCTGGCCACGGCACAGGCCGCCGGGGCCGAGGTGCACACCATGGATTCGGCGGACCCGAGGGCCGCGAAGAACCAGGAATTCTTCAAGAACCACGCAGACTCGGACCTGTACGCGGTGGGGGACGGGTTCGCGAAGGCAGAAGACTTTTCCGCCATGGCTGCGACGGCTGCCGCAGGCAAGCAGCTTCCCGGCGGCGGTCAGCTCGTGTTCCCGGACCGGCGCATGGTTGCACTGTACGGGACGCCCGGAACCGCATCGCTGGGGTTGCTCGGCGAGCAGGACGTCGACGCGGCCATCGAGCTGGCCAAGAAGTACGCCGCGGACTACCAGCCCTACAGCAAGGAACCGGTCCAGCCGGCCTTCGAGATCATTGCGACAGTTGCCTCGGCATCCGCCGGCGATGACGGGAAATACTCCAGCTACGTTCCGGTGGAGCGGTTGGAGACGTGGGTGAAGGCCGCCCAGGATGCCGGCGTGTACGTGGTCCTCGATCTGCAGCCGGGGCGCAACGACTTCCTGACACAGGCCAAGCGGTACGAAAAGCTACTGACCTACCCCAACGTCGGCCTTGCCTACGACCCCGAATGGCGGCTCAAGCCCAACCAGCGGCACATGGTCCAGGTCGGATCCGTGGATGCCGACGAGATCAACCGTGCCAACGACTGGCTGGCCGAGCTGACGCGCAAGCACCAACTGCCGCAGAAGGTCGTCATCCTGCACCAGTTCACGCAGAGCATGATCCGTGACCGCTCCACGCTGGACACCTCGCACCCCGAACTGGCGATGGTCGTGCACGCCGACGGCCACGGCTCCCCGGGGATGAAGATGGGGACGTGGAACACCCTGCGCCAGGACCTTCCCAAGGGTATCCGGATGGCGTGGAAGAACTTCATTGACGAGGATTCCCCGACATTCACCCCGGAGCAGACCTTCGACATCGACCCGAAGCCGTGGTTCGTCTCCTACCAGTAGACAGTTCTAACGTGTCCGGAAGGAAACTTCGGTGTCGTTGACCTGCCCGGCGGCTGGCCGGGAACGACGTGCACCTTCCCGAAGGACGCATCCTGGAGCCCGGGGCATGATCCGTTGCGGCTCCATGCCGCCGCCGGTGCTAGCTGATGTTGATTCCTGGCAGGTCAAGATCGTCTACTTTTAGCAGATCGCTCATCGACACGGTCCCGGATTCACCACAGGCAACCGCCTCTTGTACCGCACGTGCCGTCAGGACGCCGGTAGCCCTTGATTGGTTAGTGCCTGAGGCCTCTCGGGTTTGCCCGGTCCGGCGATTCTTGACAACGATCGACCACCGTTCGCTCCCGAAGGGCGGCACCGCTGAAATCAGGCGGCGGCTCATGGGAATGCGGGCAACCAGTGCAAGCGCGCGCGTTGCCACCGGGGATCCGAGCGCGAAGTAGTTTCTCACTTGGATCCCGCGATCCTTTCCCAGCAAATGGTGGTCGGGAAAATCCGCCCGCAGGTAGCGCCGGAGCTGGCCAGCGTCCTTGAACGAGGAAGCTCCCCGAAAATTAATTACCCTATGACCTTCCGGAGGATCCTCGATCGGAGCGCCGATTAGCCGCTGAGTCCATTCGACCGCGGCCGGTCCGTGCTTTTCTCCGGCTCCAAGCATGAGTGCCACATCAATGTTGTCGCCGGGGACGTGGTCCAGACTGGCAGCCAGCATGGTGCTCAGGCCCGGGGCCAGTCCAACTCCGAGAACCATCGACGCATGTGGAGCCGCTGTGCGCAGTTGCTTGAGGTAGTTTGAACTCGCGCTGATATCGACCAAGGTGCTATCGCCTACGGCTTGGCCCAGATACGGATTCTCCACTCCCGAGGCGTTGATGGTTACATCATGTTCGCGTGCTGCAGCCGCCAGCTCTCCCAGATCGCTGCCGGAAACATCGATGCTGAGGCCATCTTGCGGAGCCCTTCGTCCGGCCGCGGTCACCTGGTAGTCGGCACCGAGGAGCGCTGTTCGGATATGGCCACCGACTGCGCCATTGGCGCCCAAGAGCAATGCCTTCATTTCGATCCCCTTCGCTGCCGCATTTACTTCTCGACAGGATGCTGCTTCGATTTCCAACCATTTAGTTGGTATTTTCACGACACTAACCCAAGGGCCCCAAATTTCCAACTAAGCGGTTGGAATTTGGATTAGGCTGGATTCATGGCCTGGGATACCGAACGAACACGCGCACTGCTCATCGAGGCGGCAACCGCGCATTTTGCGCAACGGGGACTGGCTGGGACCCGGGTTGACGCCGTGGCGCGCGATGCCGGCGTCAACAAAGAACGGATCTACCAATACTTCGGCAATAAGGAGGGGCTCTTCGACGCGGCACTCACACACGCCCTTGAGTGCTTCTTGACCGCGGTTCCCCTGGAAGGCGATGGCGCAAGCGCCATCGGAGAATTCGCAGGGTGCCTGCACGACGAATATGCCGATCACCCTGCATTGCCACGGCTGCTCGCATGGGAAGGCCTTGAGCGCGGAGTGCTCGATGCGGACCGCGATGCCAGGGCCATTGCATGCCGCGAGAATGCGGTCATGATTCAATCGGCCTGCCCATCCCTCGGGGTCGAAGAGTCCACCCATCTACTTCTCACGGTAGTCTCCCTTGCCACCGCATACTGGACCCTGCCGCAGCTCTCAGATCTGATGCTTGGCACCCGCATAGAGCATAATGCGCGGCGCGCCGTTCTCGTCGCCCAGATTACCGCCATGGCTTCGGCGCTGGCCGAGCGTCCAGTGTGATCGAAGTAGAGGCGCTCGTAGGCCGCGAAGGAGCAAGCGTGGCGGAAAAGCGTCGAGCGGGTTCCTGAACCCGAGGCAAGCTAGCGCGCGACAACGGGGGAGAGAGGTCCGGGCTGGTCCGTTCATTGCGTAGAGCGCACCAAGGAACTATGCGCGTACTGCTGGAACGCCCTCACGCTGCTCACGGCTGGAGACCGCGCCACAAGAGCTCGCTGGCCGTCGCGACCAGGTCGTCGGCCGAAGTTCCATCGATGAGGCCTCCGGAGGAGAGTGTCGCGATTCCATGGAACGTTGCAAAGGCGACGAGTGCGATGCGATGCGGATCGCCGGGAGCGATCGCACCCACCTCCTGTGCCGCGACTATGATGCGCATCGTGAGTTCCATCGAGGCATGTCCCGCGGCGAGGAGCTCGGCACGGGCGTCGGGTGAATGCTTCAGGCCGAACATGAGGGAGAGGAGCGTGGGCTGGGCGAGTGCGAAGGTGACGTAGCTGCGCGCGAGCTCGTCGAAACGACGACGAACCGCGGCCGGGGTGGCTGCGTTCTCATGCGTCGCCTCCTGCAGGAATGCAGTGAGGCGGTTGAATCCGTCCTCCGCGAGCGCGTCCAGCAGCGCCTGCTTGTCGCGGAAATGCCGGCTTGGAGCTGCGTGGCTGACGCCTGCATTGCGTGCCAACTGCCGCAATGAGAGTGCTTCAACGCCTACGGTCTCGATACTGGCCGCCGCGGCTTCGAGCAGGGTTCGGCGCAGATCGCCGTGGTGATAGTGCTGGGTGTCCACTCGAGGATCCTACATGAATGTTGACATTGACAACAAGGTTGGCGATGTGTTCAATGGTGACACTGTCAACATTGAACGCGTCGACCAAAGGAACCGAAAATGACACTCGACCTTCGTGGGGGAACCACGCTCATCACCGGCGCGAGCTCCGGCCTTGGCGTCGAATTCGCCAAGCGCTTCGCAGCGAGCGGATCCAACCTGGTGCTCGTCGCACGACGAGCCGACCGGCTCGAGGCGCTTGCGGTCGAACTGCGCGCCTCATCGAACGTGCGCATCGAGGTGATTCAGGTCGATCTGGGTGTCACCGGTGCTGCGAACGCTTTGCATGCGGAGCTCGAACGACGCAAAATCCATGTCACTTCTCTTGTCAACAACGCCGGTTTCGGAAGCCACGGCGCGTTCGATAGCGCTGATCCGGAGCGCATGGTGGCGGAGATGCAGCTGAACATGGGAACGGTGGTTGAACTGTCACGGCTCCTCATGCCGCAGCTGTTGAAGGGTCGTGGCGCGCTCATCATGATTGCGAGTACCGCGGCATACCAGCCGACACCGGGCATGGCGGTATACGGCGCGACCAAGGCCTTCGTGTTGAGCTTCACCGAGGCGCTATGGGCCGAGGCTCGGGGGACAGGGCTGCGTGTACTTGCAGTGAGCCCTGGATCCACGAAAACGGAGTTCTTCGATGTCGTTGGCACGAGCGACGCATCGGTCGGTCGGCAGCAGACCCCTGAACAGGTGATCGATACGGCCTTCCGCGAGCTGGCGAGGGCGAACTCTCGTCCGAGCGTCGTCTCGGGTCGGATGAACCACCTCACCGCGCTGAGCACCCGCCTGCTCTCTCGCCGAGCCCTTGCCCGGACAAGCGCCCGCGTTCTTGGCGGTGTCCGCCTCGCCACGCCCAACGGAAACTGAAAGAGCGGTTCGATCTCGCGAGGCACTTTCGGTATCCGCTAGGAGTTCCTGGGTCGAGCTACCATAGCTCGGTATTGGAACGCCATGACCCTTCCTGCAGCCAACCCAGATGGAGGATGGCTGCAGGGAGGGTTTGGTTTTGGTTCGTGGAGCCGTTCGCCAGGCTTCTTCAAACTGCTTCTGATATGCGCTTCGACTCTACATATGTGCTGTTATCGGCGATCGTATGTATTGGTCTGATGAAACAAATACCAATATTTTTCGATTCGGGGCTGTTCACCCTTCACAGCTGAGGCTATGAGCGTATGAGAATGATTGGCGCCTGGAGGTCGGTGACGCGGCAGCTCAACCGTATCTAGTTTCTGGCCATACGCTAGTTGAATGTATCCACCACCCGTTGGTCCTGACCTGAGCGCAGAACAACGACAAGAACTAGATGACACGTTCTTGTCCTCTGACCCTTTCGAGTACTTTCGCGCGCGCATTGCGATGCTCTTGCGGTGGGAAGAAGCTGGAAAACCCAACGAGAAAACAATCCATGCCACCGAAGGTGGCACGTACAGCGCCGAAACAGCGACAGGACGTTCGCGCACACGGTTCGCCAAGTTCCTTGGCCAGATGCCGGATTTCCTGCCTGAGTACACCAACCGTTCGGTGACTACGCAAGTTGCGACCGACGCGTATGCGCTGCGGCACCATGCAGCGGAGTCACTTGTCAGATTGACCGCGACGCTTTTGAAGCATTCGAACGAACCGGGCATGTGTGTCTGGGACACACTGTCCACAGGACCCAACCAGCTTGACCAGGTAATCGAACAGCTCCACGAACCATTTTCCGCAGATGATGCGGCGGCTACTTTCACCCGACTCGTAATCATTCAAAGAGACCTGCAACAGGGGCTTACTGAGAACCTTGTCTCGGCAACTAATGTTTTTTCAGACTGGCTCGAGTTCGCGATCAGCCTTCTCACTGACCGCGAACTACAATTCAATGCCGATCACAACAAAGTCAAACATGGTCTGGCTGTTCGCGCGCGGGACGATCTGAAAGTTTCGTTCGCTACGAAAGCACCTAACTCCGACAGAACGATCCCACTCAGTGCCTTAACTGGGCCAGAGGTTTTCGATATATTTGACCGCTCCGTCATTGAGATCTTGGCCCAAGCGCCTAAAGTCGCTGGGCACAAACAGGGGCTGGAACTAACTCAACTGAGAATCGATATCCCCGCGATACTTGCCGAGGCTTACATGATTGCTTGGGTTCATGGTGCCATGTTCAATATTGTGGCAACGAACCACTTTGCTAATCGCAGCGGGCTCCCTAAGCACCTTCACGCGCCCAGGCATCCTGGTTACCCTGTCGGAGGCCCTCACCCCCGACATATCGCGGAGAAAGCCCCCCCTCGGTATGCGGTTCCCTCTTACTACCCCTCCGGGTGGTGGACCCGTTAAGAGATCCACAGGCATAGGCTTCCGAAACATGTTCATCCCACTCAAATTCACAGGCTCCGAAATGCGCAACATACGCGTCATGGAAGACCTAAAAAGGTGGAACAAATATGCACGTGGCAATAGGGGCTTTTGTGAAAATGTAAAACATCCGACGTCAGCGCGGTTTCCCGCCCGAAGTGTGCAGCCGTAGACCTGTGTTCTGTCCGGTCTGTAGTCCTGGGCCCGGCCTTCGTAAGAATTGTGTATCGCAAACCCTGGAGGCCATTACATTGGCGCGTTCACGGCAAGCGCTACATCGCGAACCTCTACAACCCGGGGCTGTATGCGTGCCTCGGGCAGTGTCTTCCTAACGATCGTTATCGTACGCCAAGAAGTCCTAGCGTACGATATTGACGAATTCACAAGATGCCCCTCCATGGCGAACTGAAAGACATCCAGGAAGACTTCCACGGCTTGTGAAGCTGAAGAGGTCAGCCGAGCAGCCTGGGCGCGACGGTCGGTTGACTCAACAGCTTCTACTTCGTCGCTTCCCATGTGCCACATCGCTCGGTCGTGGTGGCCGCGCCCTTTCGAGCGCTTACAACAGCGCCCTCTGATACATCGTTGATGAAATCATTGGCGATGACTTTTCCGTTTGGGGTGCTTCGTTCCCAGTAGCAATCCTTTGGGTTCCCCAGGCAACAGAGGGGCGGATACACGAACCGAAGAACCCTCTAGTCGTTTCTACTTAAAGTTCATAGAAGAAATGGTTTGCTTGCATCGTAAGGAAGCAGATGACTCGACGAATGGTTATTCATCGCTGAACGTACTTGGCGACGCCATCCGCTTATTTGAGTGAGTGCATCAACGGGCCTGCTTTGGATGCGCGTTACCGATTCAAAGACTGAGTCCAAAATCATCAGGGACGCCTTAGAAAGCGCCAGATGTTCCGTGCTAGTTGAACTCGCCGTGTGTGCAGTTTGGTTACGAACAAATCGCATCCTTTGCATCGTGCGATCTGCAGTATCTTTTACCGCATCCATGTAGGCAACCAACTTGGATGGTGTTCTCATCATGTCTCGGATTTGTCGAAGTTTATGCTGTGAAAACTGGGACAGCGTCGATTTATACTTTGTAAAATCACTTATTGCTTTAGTGGCTTGGCTAACCGTTATCTGTGCAATTTTGGCAAATTCCACAACATGATCTCCGTCGGAGATCATCAGATGAGCAAACATTTGCATATTAAACTCATGAAGATTTGGGGATGCATGGCGTCTCGCATGCGGGCGCCGAATGGATTCTAAAACACTTGCTGGTAGCTTTTCTGGACCATGCGCGTGGGTAAGCTCGTGCCAAGCTTCTATGACTAGTTGTTTTACTGCCATAAGTGAAACCAATTCAGGTACCGCACGCGATATCGCGTTCTGAGGGGATTGGTTGCCCCCTCGTCCCAAGTATTCCAAAGCGATCCAAGAAAAGAATGTTTGCATCGAGCCTGCTCGCTCGGTGGCAGCACGTGTAGCGAACCGCAAAGATCGATCCACACTTGGACTTCTGGATATATTTAACAGTCTTGTGAACGGAACCTGGACGTTACTAGAGGTTAGCTGCCGTACTTCTTTGGTGCCCTCTCGCCAGACAGCTACTTTCCTTTTGACACCGAATCCTATTGCTCGGTGCTCTGCATTAATCAAATCGACAAGAGCTTCGGCTTTATCCAATGCCTCATGGCGTGCTTGCTCATGGTCCCATGCTTGTACTTTTACGAGTAAAACTTGGGAGTTCAGTCTGACTGAATCAGAAGAATCAACAGTACTGTCCAAACGCCAGTGTTTAAAGCAAAAGCGCGCCAAATCAGAATTGGCGACATGAGGCAATCCGGAACCCTTTTCAGGAGGCAACCAAGATATTTGTTTGGTATGAATTACCGTGAAAAATCCTTGCTTCTCAAGTGCACGTTTTTGCGAACGTGCTGTGCCATCAATGACCACTGCGACTTGGAAATTTGTCGGTATTTCAAGTACAAGTTTTTTGAATTCAAAAAGCTTATTGTCGAAATTGTTATTTTGTGACCAAATCGCTCGAACACGAGACAAAAAGCTTTCTGGTGTTCTGCCCTGAGCGGCGATGAATGCGATCATCTCCTTGGCTGAACGGTCAAGGATCTTGTAAGCGCTCTTATCGCTACGTTGAATATCACTGATGATCTCGCAAACGTAATCTGCAATCTCCGCAGCGTACGCATCAGAGCCTGTACAGGCCGACCTGGCTTTTTCTGCGGACCGTTTAATATCAGAAGAGTATTGACCGAGGTAAGCAATTAACGCGCTGTCGTCTCTGTTGGCTTTTCTTGAACTGAGAGCTTGTCCCTGTACCAACAGGTCACCAAAATCACCATTGGCAATGAATTTGCGAGCAACTGTTGATCCGAGCGAGAACTTTACTCTTGAAAATGCTGGCTCCACTGCTTTGTAGGCAAGTCTCGGCTCGTTAACGTAGGACTCGACAGCTTCAATAGCCTCAGTGATCGCTACTAGCGGTATTAGATAGGGAGACGATGAACGCGCAAAATGCGATTTTTCGTTAGAAGCAGCAGCAATAGCGTCAATAAAGAACTGCAGCCTGCGTTCGACGCAAGAATTAGGGGACTCTTCAACATTCAAACCCAGGGACATAAATCATAAGTCTAGGGGAGTGCTTGTCTGAATGTTAAAAAAGAAAACCCCCGGCTTACCGGGGGCCCTCAACCAGAGCGAATCCCTCGAAACGGGTGCAACTGGTTTCTAAATGTGTTTAGAACAATACAGACACCTCCGCTAATGCGCAACATGAGCACGAAACTTTCTAAGTTGAGCCTGCTGAGCGATCCGTCACAAACACGTACAACAGAGAGCTGTTTCAAAAATTGCCCTATAGCTAAGCAAAAATTATGACCTGATACTGACCATCGCCCCATAGAGCAGACCTAGAACGATGAGAAAGGTTTACATGGGGATCCTGGTTCGTAAACCGTGGACTTCACCGGAACCATCTGGTTTACAAACTCGCGCTGATCGACGATGTTGCTAGTGACTCATCTGCTTGCGCGGAGGGGCCTGCCGCCCATGGTTGAGCATCATGGACGAAGTACACACCACCTTCGCCAGCTTCCTTGCGCCATTCTCAGGCTTCTCACCGTCGCATCGGTCTTTCATATAGTGCATCTGCAACCCCGTCTTAGGGTATGAACTCAGGTGACGAATCCTCCTGGAATTAGCTGCAGGAAGTCGCGATGATTTAGACCTTGGCGTCGGATATTCCACTTATTCACAAGCCTGTGAGTCTTGGATTGGCGGGTCTGTGACCGGCTGGCAGGGTTAGTGCTGGTTGCATTGCTCTGGTCGTGGCTCATCACAAGCCTGGCCCTATGTAGGTGCCTTTGGGGTGAATTGTCCGTCTGGAGCGAAGCGGCCGGCGCCTTCCCGGCCCACACCTAAGGCTTAGAAGATTGCCCAGCCTCCTGGGGGCTGTGGCCCGTCACAGGACTGCCTCGGGGTGACCTTCACGCGGGCTGACGCTGGCCGCACTGCGGCCACAAGCATCTGCCCGCTATGAGAAAAGAACCCTCGGCCGTGATGAGCAGCATCGCGCATTTCTATCCGTTCGTCATTGGAGTGGACACCCATGCCCGCACCCATATCTACGCCGTACTTGCTGCCAAAGGCGCGCATCTGGGCACCGAAGCATTCCCCAACACCATGCGGGTAGGACCCGTGCGATCGCCGGGGCATCTCGCCGTACTGGCGGGGACCTTACAGCCCTCTGGGCCATCGAAGGGACCGGAAGCTACGGGGCTTCTGCTCGCCGGCACAGTCGCACGGACTGGATACCGCGTGGTGGAAGCACCCGGGGTCCGGGTCTACGCATCAGCACGTCGCGGGGCAGGGAAGGCCGCTCCGTTGGACGCTGCCGCGATCGCCGCATCAGTCCTGGTGCTTGAACAATCCCAGCTGGCAATCCCCGACACGACGATGGCGTCCGTGTGCACTGCGAGTCCTGGTTTCGGCGCGGGAGCAGATGACGATCGGGCGCACCGCGAAGGTCAATGCCCTCACCGCTCTCCTGCGCACCATTGATCTCGGCGTCGACGCGCGCAGGCCACTCACCGATACCAAGATCACTGAGATCTCTCAATGGCGCGTCCGCGATGAGCCCCTTGCCGCTGCTGCCACTGCCCGGGCCTAGGCTCTCCGGCTCGCCAAGCGCATCGCCGCGCTTGATTCCGAGCTCAAGGACAACAACTCCCCTACCACCGAGCTCCTCGCAGCCAGTCCCGCGGCCCCCTTGCTCAACGAGACGGGCATTGGTCCTGTCACTGCGGCTGTGGTTTACACG
>NZ_JBPULF010000006.1:0-238249 GCF_051550675.1 Paeniglutamicibacter selenitireducens
CCCCCCCCCCCCGGCGCGGGGGGGGGGGGGGGGGGGGGGGGGGGGCCCCCCCCCCCCCCACCCCTCCAGCATGTGCCGCCCATATGGGCGACGGGCCCGGCTAGGCGGGCAGGGAGATGAGGCTGACCGGCTGGCCGGAGTCGGTGGAGAACTTCAACCCGGTCGGGCCTATGCCGGCGGCAACCAGCTGGGACCCCAGCGCGGCAACCATGGCCCCGTTGTCGGTGCACAGGCCGATGGGCGGCACCCGAAGCGCGATCCCCGCCGACGCGCAGCGCGCGGCAAGGAGTTCACGCAGCCGGGAATTGGCCGCAACGCCTCCCCCGAGCAACAGGTTCGTCAGCCCGTGCTCCTGGCAGGCCCGCACGGCCTTCGAGGTGATGACGTCCACCACGGCTTCCTGGAACGAGGCAGCGATGTCCGCGACCGGCACCTCTTCACCGCGCTTTTGGTACTGTTCCACGCAACGGGCCACGGCGGTCTTCAAACCGGAGAAGGAGAAGTCGTGGCGGTGTTTTCCGGGCTCCTCGGCGGTTCCCACGAACTTGGGGAGGGTCAGTCCGCGCGGGAAGCGGATGGCCTTGGGATTGCCTTCCTTGGCGATCCGGTCGATGGCGGGACCTCCGGGGTAACCCAGTCCCAGAAGGCGGGCCACCTTGTCGTAGGCCTCCCCGGCGGCATCGTCAATTGTCGCACCAAGCAACCTGACGTCGTCGGAAAGCGAGTTGACCTGCAGGATTTCCGTGTGGCCTCCGGAGACCAGGAGCGCGCCGAGGTTCTCCGGGAGCTTCCCGCCGTCCAGCACACCGACACCGACGTGGGCCACTAGGTGATTGATCGCATAGAGGGGCTTTCCACTGGCCAGCGCCAGGGCCTTCGCCGCGGCAACGCCCACCATCAAGGCTCCGGAAAGGCCCGGGCCGCTGGTGACGGCGATCGCGTCGATTTCTTCCAGGGAAACCCCGGCTGCCGAGAGCGCCGCCTCGAGCGTCGGAACGAACTCGTTCAGATGCGCCCGCGACGCGATTTCGGGGATCACACCGCCAAAGCGCACGTGCTCTTCCATGGAGGAGGCGACGGCGTTGACGAGCATTTCCGTGCCACGCACGATCCCCACCCCTGTTTCGTCGCAGGATGATTCAATGCCAAGAACAAGGGGATTGGAAACAGCCATAGCCATAATTCTAGGTCTCCTGACCCGGGGTAGTCGAAGGGGGCCGGTGCCGGACGGCACCGCCGTGCTATTCGGAAAGGAACAGGACCTTGCGCATGATGATCGCGTCCACCCCGTCACGGTAGTAGCGCGGACGCCGGTGGATCACCTCGAAGCCGTGCCGTTCGTAGAGACCCTGTGCACGCGGGTTATCCGCCCTGACCTCCAGCAACAGGTCGGTTGCGCTTTGCTCGACGGCACGCGCAACCATGGTCCGCAGCAGGTGAGTCCCGATCCCTCGCCCCTCGTAGGCCGGGACCACGGCGATCGTCTGGACGTCGGCGAGCGGCAGCACGCACATGAGCCCGCAGTAGGCCACGATGCGTCCCTCGTCCTCAACCACCCAGTAGTCGCGGGTCTCCGTCAGGGACAGTTCGTCCTCGAACATCGAAAGCGGCCAGGCGTCGACGGGGAAAAGCTCGGTTTCCAGGGCCCAAACAGCTGCCAGGTCGTCGTGGCGCATGGCCCTGGTGTGCAGCCCGTGGGCTGGCGCGGTTTCGCTCACAGCAGCTTGCCCTTCATGACAGCGGGGACCTTGGCATCCGATTCACGCAGGTACAGCGGCTCCGTGCTCAGCGGCTGCTCCCCCGCGGTAAGCTGGCGTGCGGCACGGGTGCCGATCGCCTCGGCATTGGGGTGCAGGTCCTCGAAGCCCTCCACCACAACGGCGCCGACGGCGCGGAGCCGTTCCGCGTAGAGCCCGGCTCCAGCTCCGTACACCGGGAGCGCCGGGATCTCCTCGGCGACCGTGACGAACGGGCCTGCCAGCAGCCGGCCCGTGGGAGCGTAGCGGGCCCAGTAAAGTTCCTTGCGGCGCGCGTCGATGGCAACGACGAATTCCGTGTCGGTGCCTTCCGCAACGGCCTGGAGTGCGACGGCGTCCAGGCTCATGACTCCGTGGACCGGGATGTTCCAGACGAAGCCCAAGGTCCGGGCCGTGGCAAGCCCCACGCGCAGTCCGGTGAACGGACCCGGCCCGACACCGACGGCGATGCCGGCAAGTCCCGACCCATCGACGCCTGCATGCTTCAGCAGGTGTTCGATGGCCGGGGCCAGCACCTCTGCATGGTCATTGCCGGAGTCCGAGGTGAAGGACCCCACAATGCGGATGTCCGCTGCATCGGCGACGTCCAGAAGCGCCGCCGACGCATTGGCCGAAGTGTCGATTGCCAGTAGATACACTGTCTATTTCCTTGAATTTTCGAAGTCTTGAAGGAGGTCGGCGAGCGCAAGGTCCCGTTCCCAGCGCGGCCCGTAGGCACCAATCACGATGGTGCGTGGTTCCTCGTCCTCGCCTTCGTGGAAGTCGAAGACCAGTTCCCCACCGGTATCGGAGGAGCCCGCGCGCTCCAAGGTGATATCGAGCCGGGAGTCGCTGAGCTGCTCGACCTTGCCCCGCCCCCATTCCACCACCGTGACCGACGACGCCATACTGCTTTCCAGGTCGAGGTCGTCAACCTCCCCCGCGCTTTCGAGCCGGTAGGCGTCGACATGAACAAGGTCCGGTCCCTGGGCAAGTGAAGGGTGGACACGAGACAGGACGAAGGTGGGCGAGATGATGCCCTCACGCACTCCGATACCAAGGCCCAGGCCCTGGGTAAACGTCGTCTTGCCGGCACCCAGCTCGCCGGCAAGCACCAGGAGGTCACCGGCCCGCAGCAACCCGCCCAGGCGCCGAGCGAAATCCTGCGTCTCGGCGACGTCCCGCACCTCTATCCGTGCCTCGAGGGCCGCTCCCCCGGCCACCGGTTCACTCACCCGATTCACCCCATGTGCCTTCCACCAACTGGCGGGGCACGCGCGGGGAGATGCGCGTGACGATTTCGTAGTTGATCGTTCCGGCGGCGTCGGCCCATTCGGTGACCTGCGGGCCGCCTTCGCCAAAGAGGACGACTTCCGCACCGAGGATCTCATCGACGTCGATATCCGGGCCCAGGTCCACCACGAACTGGTCCATGGCAATGGTGCCGCGCACCCGGTAGGTCGTGCCGTTGATGCTGACGGGTGCGTTGCTGGCGGCGCGGGGAACCCCGTCGGCGTAACCCATCGGGATCAACCCCAGGTAGGTGTCTTCGGTCGTGTGGTAGCGCAGTCCGTACCCGACGCCTTGGCCCGCAGGCACGCGCTTCACGTTCGCCACGCGGCTCACCAGTCGCATGGCCGGGCGCAGGCCGAAGCTCTCGGGGCTTTCGTTGTGGAAGGGGCTCAGGCCGTAGAGGCCCAGTCCCAGCCGGACCATGTCATAGTGCGCGTCGGGGCGCGACAGGATGGCCGGGGTGTTGGCAATGTGGCGCACCTCGAGGTCGAAGCCGGCGTCCTCTGCCAGCGCCACGGCTTCACCGAAGGCAGCGAGCTGTTCGTCTGTTTCCGGACGCTCTGGCTCATCGGCGACGGCGAGGTGCGAGAACACGCCAACGATGCGCATGAGCCCCTCTTCCTGGTAGCTTGCGGCGCGTCCCAGGAGTGCGTCCCAGTCGGCCGGCGAGCTGCCGTTGCGGCCCAAGCCGGTGTCGATCTTCAGGTGGACCCGGGCGGGCTGCGCGGCAGCCTCCGCGGCACGGGCCACGTAGTCGAGTTCCCAACCCGAGACGGCGATGTCGATATTCGCGGCGATCGCCTCCTCGAAGGGAGTGCCTTCGGTGTGGAGCCAGGCGAGCAGCGGTGCGTTGAGCCCGGCCTCGCGGAGCTTCAGCGCCTCGGTGACGTGGGCACAACCCAGCCACGTTGCACCGGCCTGAAGTGCTGCCCGGCCCACGGCGACGGCACCGTGCCCGTACCCGTCGGCCTTGACGACCGCCATGATCTTTGCGGGGGCAACGAGTTCGGACACGCGCTTGACGTTTTCGCGCACGTTCGCGAGGTCGACGATCGCTCGGCGCTCCCAGTTCGATGTCGCTGCCGGCTTCCGGTCGTGGGTCTGGTTCTCGGGCTGTTCAATTGATTGAGCACTCACCGAATGATTATCCCACCTTCGCCCCATGGTTGCTTCATGTGGGCCGACACGCCAGCACCGCCACGAAAACGCCCCGCTGCCTTGGACGAGGCAACGGGGCGTTGGAGAGTGCGGGTTTGGGCCGGACTAGTTCGTCCGGCTCTTGAGTTCGTCCCGGATCTCGGCCAGCAGCGCCAGCTGCGGATCCACGGGGGCTTTCACTTCTTCTTCCTCGATGCCGAACTTGGCCTTTTGCATGTCATTGAGCTTCTTCATGGGGACCACGACCACGAAGTAGATCGCAGCTGCCACCAGCAGGAAGTTCACGAGAACGGTGAGGAAGGCACCGAACTGCACTTCGATGCCCGGTCGAATAGTCCATACCAAGAAGGCATCGAAATTCGGTGAGCCTACGAGACCTGCAATCAGCGGCATGATGATCTTGTCGACCAAGGCGGTGACGACGGCGCCGAACGCCCCGCCAATGACAACGGCTACGGCAAGGTCGACGACGTTGCCCTTCATGATGAAATCTTTGAATCCCTTAAGCATGAGCCCAGCTTTTCACAGAACACGGGCACTTTTAATGGTTTGACCCGCAGTTTCCCCAAAATTCGGCTCGCGGGCCGCCAATTCAGATCTTGCGCAGCAGCATTCTGCGGATGGAATGGTCCGCCGATTTGCTGAGCACCAGCTGGGCCCGCCCGCGCGTGGGAATGACGTTTTCGCGCAGGTTCGGTTCGTTGATGCGCTTCCAGATTCCGTGCGCGGTTTCCCTGGCTTGCTCATCGCTCAGGTTCGCATAGCGGTGGAAGTACGATGCGGGATCGGAGAACGCGCCGGAGCGCAGTTTCATGAACCGGCTGATGTACCACTCTTCGATGTCGGCGGTGCGCGCATCGACGAACACCGAGAAATCGAAGAAATCGCTCAACGCGAGTCCCGCGATTCCGTCCATGCGTGGACGCGCCGGTTGGAGTACGTTGAGCCCCTCGACAATCAGCACCTGCGGAGAACGCACCACGACTTCGCGGTCCGGAACGATGTCGTAGGTCAGGTGCGAGTACCACGGCGCACGGACCTCGGGGGCCCCGGACTTCACTTCGGAAACGAAACGCAGCAACCGTCGGCGGTCATAGGATTCGGGGAACCCCTTGCGGTGCATGATCCCGCGCTTTTCAAGGTCTGCGTTTGGATACAGGAATCCATCGGTGGTGATCAGCTGCACGTCAGGGGTGTCGGGCCAGCGACGCAGCAGCTCCTGCAGCACGCGCGCGGTGGTCGACTTCCCTACGGCAACGGATCCGGCGACGCCGATCACGAACGGGGTGCGGCTGGTTTTCTCGCCAAGGAAGGTGTTCGTGGCCTGGTGAAGTGAAGCAGCACCTTGGACATAGAGGTTCAGCAACCGCGAGAGGGGCAAGTAGACCTCGCGGATCTCCTCGAGGTTCAGCTGTTCGCCCAAGCCACTAAGCCGCTGCAGGTCAGCTTCGTCGAGCGGCTGCTGCATTTCGTTGGACAGACGCGCCCATGTCTGACGGTCCAATTCCACGAAGGGTGTCGCACCGAAGTCGACCGTACGCTGTCCATTCACGCCTTGAATTGTGCCAAGAAAGCCCCTCTTAACCCAAACTTCCACGAATGGATGCGCCGGACCGGCATGGCAAAGCCCATACGGATGCTGCGCTCACTCACGGCGAAAATGAACATTTCGGTGGTTCCCGGCATGTAGTCTTTTTTCATGTGTGGAATCGTTGGATATGCAGGTAACCCAGAACGTACGGCCTCTCACGGCGCGCTCGACGTCATTGTTGAAGGCCTCCGTCGCCTCGAGTACCGTGGCTACGACTCGGCGGGTGTCGCCGTCGTCACCGAAAACGGCGTAGACACGCGAAAGAAGGCCGGCAAGCTCGCCAACCTCATCGCCAACCTCGACGAGAACCCGTTGCCGGAATCAGTCACGGGCATCGGACACACTCGTTGGGCAACGCACGGCGGCCCCACCGACCTCAATGCGCACCCGCACAAGGCCGACAACGGCAAGCTGGCGCTGATCCACAACGGCATCATCGAGAATTTCGCGGAACTGAAGTCGCTGATGCTCGCTGAGGGCATCGAGTTCCTCTCCGACACCGACACCGAGGTTGCTGCTGCCCTGCTCGGTTCCGTGTACCGCGGCGCAGGCGAGGGCGACCTCACCCGCTCCATGGAGCTGACCGCCCGCCAGCTCGAAGGCGCCTTCACCCTGCTGGCCGTGCACGCGGACCACCCCGGCGTTGTCGTTGCCGCGCGCCGCAACTCCCCGCTTGTTCTCGGCCTGGGCGACGGCGAGAACTTCCTGGGCTCGGATGTCTCGGGGTTCATCGACTTCACTCGCCGTGCGGTGGAGCTTGGCCAGGACCAGATCGTCACCATCACCCCGGAATCCCACCGCATCACCGACTTCTTCGGCAACCCGGCCGAGGGCAAGGAATTCTCGGTCGACTGGGACGCAGCGAGCGCCGAGAAGGGCGGCTACGCCTCCTTCATGGAGAAGGAAATCAACGACCAGCCGGCAGCCGTCGCCGACACTCTGCTGGGCCGCTCGGACGCCTTCGGCCGCCTGACCCTCGACGAGATGCGCATCGACCCCGAGGAACTCGCCAAGGTCACCAAGATCGTCGTTCTCGCCTGCGGCACGTCCGCCTACGCGGGTTCGGTAGCCAAGTACGCCATCGAAAACTGGTGCCGCATTCCCGTCGAGGTCGAGCTGTCCCACGAGTTCCGCTACCGCGATCCGATCGTGGACGCGAACACCCTGATCGTCTCCATCTCGCAGTCCGGCGAAACCATGGACACCTTGATGGCCCTCCGCTACGCCAAGGAGCAGGGCGCCAAGACGCTGTCGATCTGCAACACCAACGGGTCGACGATTCCCCGCGAATCCGATGCAGTGCTCTACACGCACGCCGGACCGGAAATCGCAGTGGCCTCCACCAAAGCCTTCCTGGCGCAGATCACCGCCACCTACCTGCTGGGCCTGTACCTGGCTCAGCTGCGCGGCAACCTGTTCTCGGGTCAGATCAAGGACATCCTTGCCGACCTCGGCAAGATCCCGTCCAAGATCCAGGACATCCTGGACCGCGGCGAGGAGATCAAGGCCCTCGCGCGTTCCATGGCCGAGGCCAACTCCGTGCTCTTCCTGGGTCGCCACGTCGGCTACCCCGTCGCCATGGAAGGTGCACTGAAGCTGAAGGAAATCGCCTACATCCACGCCGAGGGGTTTGCCGCTGGCGAGCTGAAGCACGGCCCGATCGCGCTGATCGACGAAGGGCAGCCGGTCTTTGTCGTGGTTCCTTCCCCGCGCGGCCGCGATTCGCTGCACTCCAAGGTCGTCTCCAACATCCAGGAAGTCCGTGCCCGCGGCGCCAAGACCCTGGTCATCGCCGAGGCAGGCGACGAATCGGTGCGCGCGTTCTCCGAGTTCGTCTTCTACGTTCCGGAAACCCCGACCCTGTTGATGCCGCTGCTGGCAACGGTTCCACTGCAGCTCTTCGCCTGCGAGCTGGCCTCGGCCAAGGGCCTTGACGTCGACCAGCCGCGCAACCTGGCAAAGTCCGTCACCGTCGAGTAGCACTCACCGCAAGGGTGTTGGTTCCGTTCCCGCGAGGGTACGAAACCAACACCCTTGCTGTTTAACCGGCCCCTCCCCCAAACCATGCCGGCCCGCCACGGAGCACGGTTGCGGTCGAGGTTCCGACAATCGCGCATCCAATAGCAGGAGACTGTTCAACCAGTGGAATTATCTACCGGTTTCACTCCTGCGCATGAGCGGATCAGCGCTGGCCGGCAAACATTCCCTTGATGAGTTCGGCCTGGCCCAAGTGTTTGGTGGTCTCCGAGAGGACACTGACGAGCCGGACCCCAGCGGTCACCGGCGGATCCCACCGCCGGTCGACAACCACCTCGAAATCGCCGGCCTCCAGCCTGTCGAGCACGGTTTCCGTGAGTCCGTGCACCGAACGGCAGTAACCAAGCAGTCGTCCGGCGTCGAACATCCCGAAGGCATCGACCTGCCCGCGGCTGTGGCCGTATCCCGTGTCAAGCACGCCGTAGGGCAATCCGAAGCCCGACTGCCACCCCTCTGCAATCCAGCACTGCTCCATGGGGTCCCCCGGCCACAGGTTGTCGGCAAGGTGGACGAGATGGTCGTCCTGCACTCGGGTCAGGTGCCAGATGAGCCACCCGATGTGGTTGGTGCCCGGCGTGGGCCTGAAGCTCAGCAGCTCGGTTCCGGCGGAGGCAAGCAGGTCGCCTGTCCCCTCCATGACCCGGGAAAAGCCGTCACGCAGCAACGCGCAGGCCACGGTGTCCTTGGTCATTTCGCCCTCCAGGCAACGCTGGTCCCCGCCGGCGGATGGAGCCGGCCACTCCGCTGCACACCAGCCAAGACTCGTCCACGGGTCGCGAAAGGTCAAGGGCTGTTTCGGTCCGGCATCGCCTTCGCGGATACACTCAAGTGCATGATCGTGGGAATTGGTGTTGATGTTGTTGAGGTATCCAGGTTCAAAGCGCAGCTGGAGCGCACGCCCGCACTCATCGAACGGTTGTTCGTCCCCGCGGAACGCGACCTGCACGTACGGTCGCTGGCGGCCCGCTTCGCAGCCAAGGAAGCCATCGCCAAGGCACTCGGTGCTCCGGCCGGGATGAACTGGCAGCACTGCCAGATCGTCAAGGACGAAGCGGGAGACCCCCAGGTGCTGCTGGACGGCTCCGTCGCCGAAGTAGCCGAGGCCAAGGGCATCCTCTACTGGCACCTTTCCATGAGCCACGACGGCGACCTTGCCACGGCCATGGTGGTTGCAGAGCGCTGAGCGCCCCACAAGATTGGTGGTGGGAACGGGCTTCCTGCGGCAGGCACGCAGCAACGAATAGGACACGGGCCGGGCAGAGTCGGTAGTCTGTCACTATGATTCCCGTGTACAGAGGTTCCCAGGTACGTACGGCAGAAATCCCACTGGTACGTGGGTCCGGGGCTTTCCGGCTGATGCGATTGGCGGCGGATGCGCTGGCCCACCACGCGGTGCTGATGCTTCGCGAGCATCCGGGGAAACTCTACGGATCTCGGGTCATCGGCCTGGTGGGTCCCGGAAACAACGGCGGCGACGGGCTCTACGCGATGGCCACCCTGGCCAAGCGCGGGGTCAAATGCACCGCCGTGCTGCTCGAGGAACGCGCCCACCCCGAGGCCATGAAGGCCTTCACCCGGGCCGGCGGGCGCACTTCCGACGCCTCGCAGCTTCCCCTGCTGCTTGAGGACTGCGACCTGGTGATCGATGCCGTCTACGGCACGGGTCTGCGTCCCGGCGCGAACTTGCCGGAGATCCCGGCCGGCGTACCCGTGCTGGCCTGCGACCTGCCCAGCGGAGTCGACGCAGACACCGGGGCCGTCTCCCCCGGTGTCATCGCCGCGGACCGCACCGTGAGTTTCGGCGCCCTGAAGACGGGCCTGGTCGTGGGAGCGGGCCACCTTGTCTCGGGTCGCATCAACGTCGTGGACATCGGGCTGCGCGAGACCCTGCCGGCTCCCGAAGCCTGGGTGGTGCAGGGCGAGGACCTTGGGGTGCTGCTCAACCGCCCCACCGGCTGGCGGGTGCCCGGCCAGCACAAGTACCAGAGGGGCGTGTTGGGCCTGCTGGCCGGCTCCCAGCGCTACCCCGGGGCCGCGGTGCTCGCGGCACGGGCCGCCGCCTCCAGCGGCCTGGGACTGCTGCGGAGCATGGTTCCCGAGCAGGTAGCGCCGGCCCTGTCCGCCGCGGTTCCCGAGGCTGTTCCCCTCACGCAGCACGAGCTCACATCACTGCTCACCCACAGCCGGCGCAACGACCGTGAAAACGCGAAGCGCATCGGCGCCTGGGCGGCCGGCCCGGGTCTGGAAGATACCCCGGAGAACCGCAAGACCCTGGCCCAGATCCTGGCCGCCGACACCCCCTGCGTGCTCGATGCCGGGGCGCTGGGCATGGTTGAGCCGGGGGAAAACCACCAGTTGCGGATCCTGACCCCCCACGGCGGCGAACTGCATTCCCTGCTCTCAAAGGCAGGGGTCCGGGTGGGTGCGTCGGACATCGCCGAGGACCCCCTGCGATGGGCCCGCTGGGCGGCCGTCGCCTACGACTGCGTGATCCTGCTCAAGGGCCCGGCGACGATCTGCACGGCACCCGACGGCTACACGCTGATCGTGCACGCGGGCACGCCGGAACTAGCAACGGCCGGCAGCGGGGATGTGCTGACCGGACTCCTGGGGACACTTGCCGCAGCCAGCAGCCTGCCGCCGAAATCCTCGGGGTCCCACGCCATGCACCGGCTGACCGACATCGCGGCAAGCGGGGCCCTCATCCACGCACACGCCGGCGCGCTGGCGGCGCTGGAAGGCACGCTCGGCGCCGCGGAACTGCTCAGGGCGCTTCCGGCCGCAGCCCGCGACCTGGGGCTCTGAGACGCGCCCCAACGCCTCACGCAGCAGGCAAACCGACGGGCCCCGGCCCCGCTCCACCTGGAAGCGGGACCGGGGCCCGTCGTCGTTCCGGAAGGCAGGGCCCGATCAGGGCTGTGCGTCCAAGGGGGCGTAGTGCTGGCCCATGCCGACGATTTCCCACCCGGCGGCTTCCCACGTCGCGCGGTCCAGGACGTTGCGGCCGTCGATGATGCGCCGTGAAGCCACCAGCGGGTCGAGATCCTGCGGCGTCAGCTTCCTGAACTCTTCCCATTCGGTCAGCAGCAGCACCGCGTCGGCACCGGCGACGGCCTCGGTGAGACCCGGGGCGTAGTCGAGGCGCGGGAAGCGGGCCGCGGCGTTGGCGCTGCCCTTGGGGTCGTGGACCGACACCTCGGCTCCGGCGTTGTAGAGCCGCACGGCGATGTCCAGGGCCGGCGAGTCGCGCACGTCGTCGCTGTCCGGCTTGAACGTCACGCCCAGGACGGCGATCTTCTTGCCGGCCAGCTCCCCGTTGAGCATCGCATGCGTCAACCGCACCACGCGTTCACGGCGACGCAGGTTGATCTCGTCGACCTCGGCCAGGAACCCCATGGTGTGGGTCAGGCCGAGTTCGCTGACGCGGGCCTGCAGCGCCCGGATGTCCTTCGGCAGGCAACCCCCGCCGAACCCGACACCGGCGTTGAGGAACTTCCGCCCGATGCGCACGTCGTGTCCCAACGCGTCCGCAAGCGTCGTGATGTCCCCGCCGATGGTCTCGGTGACCTCCGCGAAGGAGTTGATGAAGGAGATCTTCGTGGCAAGGAACGCGTTGGCAGCAACCTTCACCAGCTCGGCCGTCTCGAAGTCGGTGACGATCAGCGGGGTGTCGGCGGCCAGCGCCGTGGCGTAGACCTCTCGCAGCGTCTGCACGGCCCCGGCGTCTTGCGCACCGATCACCAGGCGGTCCGGTGTCATGGTGTCGGCCACGGCGAAGCCCTCGCGCAGGAACTCAGGGTTCCAGGCCAGGGCGATCCGGGCCTCCGGGTGCGCCTCGGCCTCGATCAACGCCGCCAGGCGCCGCGCCGTGCCCACCGGCACCGTCGACTTGCCCACGATCAGGGCCTCGCCCCGGATCCTGCGGGCCAGTTCCCGAACCGCGGAATCGACGTAGCGCAGGTCCGCTCCGTGCCCGTCCGCGCGCTGGGGCGTTCCGACGCCGACGAAGTGGATGTCCGCCCAGGCGGCGACCTCGTCGTAGTCAGTGGTGAAGCGCAGCCTGCCCGATGCCACATGTTTGCGCAACAGCTCAGGCAAGCCCGGCTCGTGGAAGGGCAGCTGGCCCAGGGCCAGCGAGGCGATCTTCGCCTCGTCGATGTCCAGGCCGACGACCTCGAAACCCAGCTCTGCCATGCATGCGGCGTGTGTGGCCCCGAGGTACCCGGTGCCCACCACCGAAATTTTCAACGTCATGCCCGTGGGACACCCTTTCCAAGTCTTGTGCTCGCTTCCTGCGGCACGGTCTTATGCGTGTGGCCGGGTGGGAGGGACCTCGGTCCGCTCCCCCCGGCCACACGGAACAGCGTGGTTTTCTAGAGCGCCAGCTCGCGTGAAACGACATCCGCCAACGACTTGGCGATGTCCTCGGCGACCGACTGCGAGGTCGCCTCCACCATGACCCGGACCACCGGCTCGGTGCCCGAGGGGCGCAACAGCACCCGACCCGATTCGCCAAGCTCGGCCTCCGCCGCGGCAACGGCGTCCGCAAGCACCGCGTTCGACGGCGCTGCCGCCTTGTCCACGCCCTTGACGTTGATCAGGATCTGCGGAAGCACCGTCATCGCGCCGGCAAGCTCCTTCAGCGTTTTGCCCGTGGCGTTGACCCGGGCGGCGATCTGCAGGCCGGTCAGCACGCCGTCGCCGGTCGTGGCGTAGTCGGCGAAGATCACGTGGCCGGACTGTTCGCCGCCGAGGTTGTAGTCGCCTTCGCGCATGCCCTCCAGCACGTACCTGTCCCCCACGCCGGTCTCCTTGACGGTGATCCCGGCTTCGCGCATGGCGATCTTCAGCCCCAGGTTGCTCATCACCGTGGCGACGAGGGTGTTGTCCTTCAGCACGCCCAGGTCCTTCATGGCGGTCGCCATGATCGACATGATCTGGTCGCCGTCGACGACGGTCCCCTCGTGGTCGACCGCCAGGCAGCGGTCGGCGTCGCCGTCGTGTGCGATTCCCAGGTCCGCCTGGTGCTCGACCACTGCGGCTTGGAGGTTCTCCAGGTGCGTGGATCCGTACCCGTCGTTGATGTTGATGCCGTCGGGTTCAGCCCCGATGACGATCACCTTGGCGCCGGCCGCGGCAAACACCTCGGGAGAGCAGCCGCTTGCAGCGCCGTGCGCGCAGTCAAGGACGATCTTCATCCCGTCCAGGCGGTTCGGCAGCGACTGCAGAAGGTGCATGATGTAGCGGTCCTCGGCATCGGCGAAGCGGGCAACGCGCCCCACGTCCCCACCGAGGGGACGGTACTTGGGCTTGTCCATGGCCGCCTCGATCGCGTCTTCCAAGGCGTCGTCCAGCTTCTTGCCTCCACGGGCCAGGAACTTGATGCCGTTGTCCGGCGCCGGGTTGTGCGAGGCGGAAATCATCACGCCGAAATCCGCACCCAGGTCCGCCACAAGGTACGCGGCGGCCGGTGTCGGCAGCGTTCCGGCATCGTGCACGTCGACGCCGGAGGAAGCGAGCCCCGCCTCGATGGCAGCCGAAAGGAAGTCGCCACTGATCCGGGGATCCTTGGCCACCACTGCCAGGGGCCTTCGCCCGTCGCTTATTTGTTCATGCCCCAGAACCATCGCGGCTGCCTGCGAAAGCGCCATCGCCAATTCCGGGGTCAAGAGTTCGTTTGCTTTTCCGCGGACACCGTCTGTCCCAAATAACCTTGCCATCGTCATCCATCATAGGGCCACAAGTCCCGCGCGGCCGGTATCTTCGTGCGTCGGCATCAACTCAATACCCGATATGCCAGCGATGTTTGCCACACCACGGTCCCTTAAACGGGCGAAGGGCCCAGGGAAAATCCCTGGGCCCTTCGTCTCGGGCAACTGCCCGAGGCAAGCGGTTTAGCGCTTGGAGAACTGCGAAGCCTTGCGGGCCTTCTTGAGACCAGCCTTCTTGCGTTCGATGACGCGTGCGTCACGAGTCAAGTAGCCGGCCTTCTTCAGCGGCGCGCGGTTGTTGTCGCGGTCGATTTCGTTCAGCGAACGGGCAATGCCCAGACGCAGAGCGCCGGCCTGGCCCGAGGGGCCGCCACCGTGGATGCGTGCGATGACGTCGTAGGCGCCATCCAGTTCGAGGAGCTTGAACGGCTCGTTGACATCCTGCTGGTGCAGCTTGTTCGGGAAGTAGTTTTCCAGCGTGCGACCGTTGAGGGTCCACTGGCCGGTGCCCGGAACAACGCGCACGCGGGCGATGGCCTGCTTGCGACGGCCGACAGCTGCGCCTGCAACGGTCAGTGCCGGACGTTCCTTGACAACAACGGCTTCTGCCGATGCGGACTCCGAGGTGTAAGAAGCCGGAGCTTCACCCTCGAATTCGGTGATCTCTTCAGTGTTCTGAGCCACGATAATCTCCTAAAGTATTCTTCTCGGGGCCCAGCGCTACTGCGCGACCTGGGTGATTTCGAAGGTCGTCGGCTGCTGTGCAGCGTGCGGGTGCTCTGCACCGCGGTAGACCTTCAACTTGGACAGCTGCTGTGCAGCCAGGGAGTTCTTCGGAAGCATGCCCTTGATGGCCTTCTCCACAGCCTGAACCGGGTTCTTCTCAAGAAGTTCGGCGTAGGTAACGGACTTCAGGCCGCCCGGGAAGCCCGAGTGGCGGTAAGCGCGCTTGTTTTCGAGCTTGGCGCCGGTGAGGGCAACCTTCTCGGCGTTGATGATGATGACGTGGTCGCCCATGTCCATGTGGGGGGCGAAGGTAGCCTTGTGCTTGCCGCGCAGCAGGGTTGCGGCCTGGACGGCGAGGCGACCAAGGACAACGTCCGAGGCATCAATGATGTGCCACTGACGGGTCTGGTCGGCCGGCTTTGGAGTGAACGTACGCACTGTAATTGCCTTTGTTTATTGGTTACTGGTCAAGCACATCCCTGGAATGCGGCTGTGAGATCCACAATCCATAGAATGCGCCGTGTTTCGATGCGCTGTAACCAGTTCGCCAGGTGAGGACTGAAAAGACCGGCCGTCCATGAATGTTCGCAATCCCCGCAGACCAGTGGCTCTGCAACTGAGCCGTCACGCGAAGAAGGTTGTGTCGAACAAAGGACACGCACAACAGCCAATAGTCTATCGGATTAAACCCACCTCTACCAAAGTGCGTGGCGTGAGCCCCGCTACGTTGCCCCTGTGGCGGGGCTGGCGGAAGCATTCGTGGCGTCCGGGAGGCAGCCTTCAAACTCCTGTGTCGCGCAGTTCCGGAAGGTCGGTGGTGATTTCGTGGGGCTTGCGCCTGGTGCGGGTAAGCTCGGCGCGCGACGCGATCTCGTCCACGTCGTCTGGATAGGCGATTTCCTCCAACACCAACGCACGTGGATCGGCGAGGAAGCTCTTCGCGTCTCGAACGGCGGCCTCCAGGCGGTGGGCCACCCAGCCGGGTTTCTCGCGCCCGTCCCCGACGGTCAGGCACGCGCCGATCATGGCCCGGACCATGTTGTGGCAGAAGGCATCGGCCTTCAGGTGGGCCACGATGATCCCGGATGCGTCCCTTTCGAAGCTGAACTCGGTAAGCGTTCGAATGGTGGTTGCTCGTTCGCGGGGTTTGCAGAAGGACAGGAAATCATGCCGACCCAGCAGGCTTGCGGCCTCGGCATTGAGGAGCTCTACGTCGACGTCCTTCTTGTGCCACATGGTGTAGGCCCTGGTCAGCGGGTCAAACCGGTCCGGTCCGTCGGCTATGCGGTAGGAGTAGCGGCGCCACAGCGCCGAGAAACGGGCGTCAAACCCCACGGGGGCGCGGTATGCCTCGTGCACGAGGATGCTTCCGCCGGTGCGCCCCAGGACTCCGCGAAGCCTGCGCACCAGGGCATGGCCCGGCTCCAGCTTGGCGCCGCGCGCCAGGCCTGCGTACTCCGTCTCCGTGAGGTCGAAGTGTGTCATCTGGTTTCGGGCATGAACCCCGGCGTCGGTGCGTCCGGCAACGGTCGTCCTGACCGGGCGGCGGATGAGCATCGCCAATGCATCCTCAAGGGCTCCCTGCACCGAGGGCAGACCGGGCTGCAACGCCCAGCCGTTGTACGAGCTGCCGTCGTACCCCAAGCGCAGGCACATGCGCACCGTGGCGGGCTCGGAAAGGCCATCCACTGGCGCCAAGGCAGGGTGGTTGATGTTCGACTCTGTAGTGCTCATTGGCGCTTTCCCGGTTCGGTTGCCACGCGGTTCCGCGGTGCAACCGCAAACCACGTCGCCTCGGTCTACATATCGAGTGCTCGCCGACCGCGCCGAGGCGTTGGATATTGAATTAAAACATTGGCCCGGTGCATAAGTGCACCGGGCCAATGATTCAGCTATTGCCGAGCAGACAAGGACTAGGCCTTGTTCTCCTCTGCAGCTTCGGTTGCTTCGGTCTCTACGACCTCTTCAACCGGAGCAGCCTTTGCGGCAGCCTTTTCGGCTTCCTTCACAACGGCCTGCTTCGGGGAAACCGGCTCCATGACCAATTCGATAACAGCCATCGGGGCGTTGTCGCCCTTGCGGTTGCCGATCTTGGTGATGCGGGTGTAGCCACCCGGGCGCTCAGCCATAAGCGGTGCGATGTTCTCGAACAATTCGTGAACGATCGACTTGTTGGTGCGGCTGCGCGAGGCAATGACTGCCTGGACGCGGCGACGCGAGGCCAGGTCGCCACGCTTTGCGAAGGTGATCAGACGCTCAGCGTGCGGACGAAGGCGCTTGGCCTTGGTCAGCGTGGTGGTGATGGACTTGTTCTCGAACAGCTGCGCGGACAGGTTCGCGAGCATCAAACGCTCGTGAGCTGCGCTGCCGCCGAGACGCGGACCCTTTGGCGGGGTAGGCATAGTGTTCTCCTAATATGGTGGCCTTCGCGACCCGGGAAAGCCCGGGCGCGAAGGTTTAAGTTCTGTAGCGGGTAGCTAAGAAGTCTTAGACTTCTTCGTCACCGTAGACGTCATCGTCGCCAATGGCTGCGGCACGTGCGGCCAGATCAAAGCCCGGAGGGGAATCCTTCAGGGCCAGACCCAGATCGATCAGCTTCGCCTTGACCTCGTCGATGGACTTCGCACCGAAGTTGCGGATGTCCATCAGGTCTGCCTCGGAGCGAGCAACGAGTTCACCCACGGAGTGGATGCCCTCACGCTTGAGGCAGTTGTACGAACGAACGGTCAATTCGAGGTCTTCGATCGGCAGCGCCATGTCGGCTGCGAGTGCGGCGTCCGTCGGGGACGGGCCGATCTCGATGCCTTCAGCGGCGGTGTTCAGCTCGCGTGCCAGGCCGAACAGTTCAACCAGGGTGGTACCTGCGGATGCAACAGCATCGCGCGGGGCAATCGAATCCTTGGTTTCAACATCGACAATGAGCTTGTCGAAGTCGGTGCGCTGTTCAACACGGGTGGCCTCCACGCGGAAGGTCACCTTCATTACCGGCGAGTAGATCGAATCCACGGGGATACGACCGATCTCGGCGTCCGCGTTCTTGTTCTGCGAGGCAGAAACATAGCCACGGCCACGCTCGATGGTCAGTTCCATGTCGAACTTGCCCTTCGCGTTCAAAGTCGCGATGTGCAGGTCCGGGTTGTGGAATTCAACGCCAGCTGGCGGGGTGATGTCGGCTGCGGTAACGACGCCCGGGCCCTGCTTGCGCAGGTAGGCGACGACCGGCTCGTCATGTTCGGAGGACACCGAGAGGCTCTTGATGTTAAGAATCAGCTCGGTGACGTCTTCCTTCACGCCGGCTACGGTGGTGAACTCGTGCAGTACTCCGTCGATCCGAACGCTGGTGACAGCTGCACCAGGGATGGAGGAGAGCAGGGTACGGCGAAGCGAGTTACCCAAGGTGTAGCCGAAGCCAGGCTCCAACGGTTCAATTACGAAACGGGAGCGGTTCTCCGCTACGACTTCTTCGGTCAGGGTGGGGCGCTGTGCAATAAGCACTTACATTTCCTTTCAGCGAGCGTCCGCTATATGACGCAACACAGGGGGTGGAAACGACGTAAGCCTCGTCGGCGTTCGTCTGGTTCGGTCTGGCTTGCCGTGGCGATCCTGCCGCCGTGTCAAAACCCTGAGGATGATGAACACGGCGGCAGGAAAGCCAGACAGTCAATTAGACGCGGCGACGCTTTGGCGGGCGGCAACCGTTGTGAGCGCTTGGGGAAACGTCCTGGATGGACCCAACCTCAAGGCCAGCAGCCTGCAGCGAACGGATCGCGGTTTCGCGTCCCGATCCCGGGCCCTTGACGAAGACGTCAACCTTGCGCATGCCGTGCTCCTGTGCGCGCTTTGCAGCGGCCTCGGCGGCCATCTGAGCAGCGTACGGAGTCGACTTGCGCGAGCCCTTGAATCCAACCTCGCCGGCCGAAGCCCAGGAGATTACAGCACCGGTCGGATCCGTGATGGAAACGATGGTGTTGTTGAAGGTGCTCTTGATGTGCGCCTGTCCCAGCGCGATATTCTTTTTGTCCTTGCGACGCGGCTTGCGTACCGCTCCACGAGTCTTGGGGGGCATTCTTACTCCTACGAGAAATTTGGCTTAGTCGACCGCTAGATTTAGCGGGACTTCTTCTTACCGGCGACGGTACGCTTCGGGCCCTTGCGGGTACGGGCGTTAGTCTTGGTGCGCTGACCGCGGACCGGCAGGCCCTTGCGGTGGCGGATGCCTTCGTAGGAGCCGATTTCAACCTTGCGGCGAATATCAGCTGCCACTTCACGGCGGAGGTCACCCTCAACCTTGAAGCTGCCTTCAATGAAGTCACGCAGCTGAACCAGCTCAGCGTCGGTCAGATCCTTGACACGAGTGTTCGGGTTGATCCCGGTCTCGGCAATGGTCTGTTCTGCACGGGTCTTGCCCACGCCGTAGATGTAGGTGAGCGCAATGATCACACGCTTTTCGCGTGGGATGTCTACGCCAGCTAGACGAGCCATATGCTATGTCTACCTTTCGATGTGCGGAGGTCTTAAGCAGTACATCCTGATTACCCAGGCCCCGGCCTCCGTGCCGAGGGATGCATCGCGCGTTTGGATGCTGTACTGCCGATTTCATTACTACGCGCAGGGGTTTCCCGTGAGGGAAATTAGCCCTGACGCTGCTTGTGGCGTGGGTTTTCGCAGATCACCATGACTCGACCGTTACGTCGAATCACCTTGCACTTATCGCAGATCGGCTTCACGCTAGGGTTAACCTTCACGGCTTACTCCTTTGGCGGTTGCGGTTTCAGTGGAGCGTAACTACCTTCGTCGCCCGGATTCCCCGAGGGGAACCTGGACAATGAAAAGTCTTTACTTGTAGCGGTACACGATACGGCCGCGGTTGAGGTCGTACGGGCTGAGTTCCACCACTACGCGATCCTCCGGGAGGATTCGGATGTAGTGCTGGCGCATCTTTCCCGAGATAGTTGCAAGCACAACGTGTCCATTGGGCAGCTCAACACGGAACATCGCATTGGGCAGCGCCTCTGATACGGTGCCTTCTACCTCGATGACACCCTCTTTCTTGGCCATATCCTCCGCTAACTTTTGTTGTCGGCAACATTTATCACCGACAGGTTTATGGTTCTGGCCGTCGTTCACCCGGAAACCCGAGCAATTGCTTTTGGGCACCAAGGAACAGACAACCAACAGTCAAGCCTACGCGGTGGGTGGCTTAAAGGGAAATCCCCTCGGGTCCGCACTTTAGTTAGTTTGCCCACACCCGCGACGGGTCGAAGCAGGCACACAAGTCCGTAAACGCGACGACGTGCCGGGTCGGAGGAACTCACGTGGACAAAAGTGGGACGGGTTCAAGAACGCCGGCCCACTTCGCTGATCCGCTTGCTAAGGCACGATCGGGGACGGTGTCACTCCGAAGGGAGCAAGACCAGCTACTCCCCCGTCGTGCGCCGTCAGAACCCAAATGCCGCCCATGTGCACTGCAACACTGTGTTCCCACTGGGAGGCTCGCGCGCCGTCAACCGTGACTACCGTCCAGTCGTCCTCGAGCACCTTGGTCTCGAGGTCACCGCGAACGAGCATCGGTTCGATCGCCAGGCACATGCCCGGCTTGACCCGGGCGCCACGGTGGCCGGTGCGGTAGTTCAGCACGTCCGGTGCCTGGTGCATTTCCGAACCGATGCCGTGGCCAACGTAGTCCTCAAGAATGCCCAACGGCGCCCCCGGCACGGAGGAAACGAAGTCGTCGATGGCATCGCCAATCTGTCCGACGAAGCGGGCCTCGGCAAGAGCAGCGATACCGCGCCACATGGCTTCCTGCGTGACGTCGGAGAGCCTCTGGTCCTCGGGGTCGGCGGTACCCAGGATGACGGTGCGGGCGGAGTCCGCATGCCACCCGTCGACGATGGCGCCTCCGTCGATCTTGAGCACATCGCCGTCCTTCAGCACGTACTCGCTCGGGAAGCCGTGGACAACTTCCTCGTTGACGGAAGCACAGATGGTTGCCGGGAAGCCGTGGTAGCCCTTGAAGTTGGACTTGGCTCCGTGGCGTTCCAGAACTGCTGCGAACACGGAATCGACGTGTGCCGTCGTGACACCGATTTGCGCCGCGGCAACCGCCTCATCCAAGGCTTCGGCCAAAACCAAGCCGGCTTCACGCATCTTCAGGATCTGCTGGTTGGTCTTGTACTCGATTTTTGGTTGGCCGAAAGCCATGTTGATTGTCCCTTCGAAGACTGGTTACCTCCATTATCGCAAAAAGCCGCGGGGACCTGCACGCTATGTGCGGATCCCCACGGCTTATTGCTTACTGTCTTGCCTTAGGCCTTCTGGGCCAGTGCGTCAAGGACGCGGTTGGTGACTTCATCGATCTCGCCGATTCCGTCGACCTGGCGCACGATGCCGCGCTCCTGGTAGCGGTTCACTACGACTGCGGTTTCCGCGTGGTAGAGGCCGAGGCGGTGGCGGATGACGTCTTCGGTGTCGTCCGCGCGGCCCTCGATTTCCGCCCGCTTGAGCAACCGGACAACGAGTTCCTCATCGTCGGCGGTGAGCTGCAAGACGGCGTCCAGTTCGACGCCGGCGTCGGAAAGAATCGAGTCAAGCTCGTCGACCTGGGCGCTGGTGCGGGGGTATCCGTCGAGCAGGAAGCCGTCCTTGACGTCTTCCTGGGACAGACGGTCACGCACCATCGAGTTGGTGACGGAGTCGGGAACGAAGTTCCCTGCATCGATGTACTTCTTGGCTTCGATGCCGAGGGGGGTTCCGCCCTTGACGTTGGCGCGGAAGATATCGCCCGTGGAGATTGCCACAACGTTGAGGCGCTCCGAGATACGTACGGCCTGGGTGCCCTTGCCGGCACCCGGCGGTCCAATGATCAAGAGTCTGGTCATCGCAGAAGTCCTTCGTAGTGTCGCTGCTGCATTTGCGCATTGATTTGCTTGACGGTTTCCAGACCCACACCAACCATGATGAGGATCGAGGTTCCGCCGAACGGGAAGTTCTGATCGGCGTTGAAGAGCACGAAGGCAATCAACGGAATCAGTGCCACGAATGCCAGGTAGATGGCACCCGGGAGAGTGATGCGGCTGAGCACGTATTCAAGGTACTCGGCCGTGGGGCGCCCGGCGCGGATGCCGGGGATGAAGCCGCCGTACTGCTTCATGTTGTCCGCAACCTCGGTCGGGTTGAACGTGATGGCCACGTAGAAGTAGGTGAAGCCCACGATCAGCAACGAGTAGACAACCATGTACAGCGGGGAGGATCCGGAGAAGTGGGTCGAGATCCACAGGGCCCAGTCCGGAAGCGTTCCGTCCTGGCGCGTGTTGAACGTGACCAGCATGCCGGGCAAGGCAAGCATGGAGGAAGCGAAGATCACGGGGATCACGCCGGCCATGTTGACCTTGATCGGAATGTAGGTGGAGGTTCCGCCCACGGTGCGACGGCCAACCATGCGCTTGGCGTACTGGACCGGGATGCGTCGCTGTGACTGCTCGACGAAAACGACCAGGGCGATGACGGCGAGACCCACGAGTACGACGCCGGTGAAGGCGCCCCAGCCCTGGGACTTGATGATGGCACCCATGGAGACCGGGAATCCGGAGGCAATGGAGGTGAAGATCAGCAGGGACATGCCGTTGCCAATGCCACGCTCGGTTGCCAGTTCACCCATCCACATGATCAGGCCCGTACCGGCCGTGAGCGTGATGATCATCAGCACAATCACGATCAGGCTCTGATCCGGAACGATCGGCAGCTGGCAGCTCGGGAACAGGGTACCGCTGCGTGCCAGGGAGACAAGTGTCGTTGCCTGGAGCAGGCCCAGGGCGATCGTCAGGTAGCGGGTGTACTGCGTCAGGATGGCTTGGCCGGACTGGCCTTCCTTGTGCAGTTCCTCGAAGCGCGGAATAACCACGCGCAACAGCTGAATAATGATCGAGGCCGTGATGTAGGGCATGATGCCCATGGCGAAGATCGATACCTGCAGCAACGCTCCGCCACTGAACAGGTTCACGAACTGGTAGAGACCGCCGCTGGTGTTGCCGGCGGCCAGACACTGCTGGACGTTTGTGTAGTCCACGCCGGGTGCAGGAATGTACACACCGGCGCGGTAGATCGCGATGATGGCGAGCGTGAACAACAACTTGCGTCGCAGGTCAGGCGTCCGGAATACCCGGGCAATGGCGCTAAACAAGCGTCCTCCTGAATGGTGGTGGCCGGGATACCCGGAGATGACCTATCGATTCTACCGGGTGACTAGCGTTACTAACCAAATGCGCCGCGGCAAAAGTGAAATGAATCCCATGCAAGACTGAAAATTCCGGACAGGATTCGACGCACTCCCCCGGGCTCGCTGGAACATGCCGGTGTATCGAGATGACAAAAAGAGGGGTTCCGGGAACCCGTTTCCGGATTCCTGAAACCCCTCTTTCAGCTATGCGATCAAGAGATCACTTAGCTTAGAGCTCTACAGCCGAACCGCCGGCTGCGACGATCTTCTCTGCTGCGGACGAGGAGAAGGCGTTGACCTTCACATCGACCTTGACGGTGAGCTCGCCCGAGCCAAGGACCTTGACTGGCTCGTTCTTGCGAACGGCGCCCTTCGCGACCAATGCCTCAACGGTGACCTCGCCACCTTCCGGGAACAGCTCCGAGATCTTGTCCAGGTTTACAACCTGGAACTCGACGCGGAACGGGTTCTTGAAGCCGCGAAGCTTCGGAAGGCGCATGTGCAACGGCAGCTGGCCGCCGGCGAAACCGGCCTTGACCTGGTAGCGTGCCTTGGTGCCCTTGGTACCGCGACCAGCGGTCTTACCCTTGGATGCCTCACCACGACCCACACGGGTCTTGGCCTTCTTGGCACCTTCGGCCGGACGCAGGTGGTGTACCTTCAATGCGTTTTCTTTTTCAGCCATGATTACTTCGCCTCCTCAACCTTTACGAGGTGCGGAACCGTGTTGACCATACCCACGGTCACGGCGTCAGCGGTACGGGTCACGGTGTGACCGATGCGCTTCAGACCGAGCGAGCGAAGGGTGTCGCGCTGGTTCTGCTTGCCACCAATGGTGGACTTGATCTGGGTGATTACCAGCGTAGCGTCGCTAGGGACAATGTTCTTTGCCACTACTTACGCACCTGCCTTCTGGTTCTGGATGTTGCGAAGCATCTGCTCCGAAACAACTTCGTCCAGCGGCAAGCCACGACGGGCGGCAACAGCCTGGGGCTCTTCAAGAGCCTTCAGTGCGGCAACGGTGCCGTGAACGATGTTGATCTGGTTGCTCGAGCCCATGGACTTGGACAGGACATCGTGGATGCCTGCACATTCCAAGACGGCGCGAACCGGACCACCGGCGATAACGCCGGTACCCGGCGATGCCGGACGGAGGAGGACAACGCCTGCAGCGGCTTCACCCTGCACTAGGTGCGGGATGGTGGTGCCGATGCGCGGAACGCGGAAGAAGGACTTCTTGGCTTCTTCGACGCCCTTGGCAATTGCTGCAGGAACTTCCTTGGCCTTGCCGTAGCCGACGCCAACGAGACCGTTGCCATCGCCAACAACAACAAGTGCGGTGAAGCTGAAGCGACGACCACCCTTGACGACCTTGGACACGCGGTTGATAGCTACAACGCGCTCAAGGAACTTGTCCTTGTCTTCGTTGCGGCTGTCCTTCGAATCGCGGCCACGGCCACGACCCTCGCCACGGCCACGGCCTTCGCCACGGCCACGGCCTTCGCCGCGACGAGCGCCGGCGTTCTCCGTGGCGGGAGCAGCAGCAGTCTCGACTGCCTCAGTAGCTTCAGACACCTGAGTTTCCTTCTTGTTAGTTGCTTCGCTCACAGTGCCAGCCCACCTTCGCGTGCACCTTCAGCAACAGCAGCCACGCGACCGTGGTACTTGTTGCCGCCGCGGTCGAAGACCACAGCTTCGATGCCGGCAGCCTTGGCGCGCTCGGCTACGAGCTCGCCAACGCGCTTGGCCTTGGCGGTCTTGTCGCCATCGAAGGCGCGCAAGTCGGCTTCAAGCGTGGACGCGAACGCCACGGTGATGCCCTTGCTGTCGTCAACGATCTGAACGAACATGTGGCGTGCCGAGCGGTTAACGACCAGGCGCGGACGCAACTCGGTGCCGGTGATGCGCTTACGAACGCGCAGGTGGCGGCGGCCGCGTGCGGCAGCCTTGCTCTTACCCTTGATTCCGATAGCCATGGTTTACTTACCAGCCTTTCCGACCTTGCGGCGGATGATTTCGCCAGCGTAGCGAACACCCTTACCCTTGTACGGGTCGGGCTTGCGGAGCTTGCGGATGTTGGCGGAAACTTCGCCAACCTGCTGCTTGTTGATACCGGAAACGGTGATCTTGGTGTTGCCGTCTACAGCGAAGGTGATGCCCTCCGGTGCTTCAACAACAACCGGGTGCGAGAAGCCGAGGGCGAACTCGAGAGTCGAGCCCTTCAGTGCAACGCGGTAACCGGTACCGTGGATTTCCAGCTTCTTTTCGTAGCCAGCGGTGACACCGATGATCATGTTCTCGATCAGGGTGCGGGTCAGGCCGTGCAGCGAACGCGAATCGCGCTCGTCGTTCGGGCGAGACACGGTGACGATGTTCTCTTCGAGAGCAACGGCAATCGGGCTTGCTACGGTGTGGGACAGTTCGCCCTTGGCGCCCTTGACGGAGACAACGTCGCCGTCAATCTTGAGCTCGACGCCGGCAGGAACAGTGATCGGAAGACGTCCAATACGTGACATGGTTTCTTTCTCCCTTTCCCGTTACCAGACGTAGGCGAGGACTTCCCCACCTACACCCTTCTTGGCTGCCTGGCGGTCGGTAAGCAGACCGGAGGACGTGGACAGGATGGCGATGCCGAGTCCACCAAGGACGTGCGGCAAGTTGGTGGACTTTGCGTATACACGCAGGCCCGGCTTCGAAATACGGCGGACGCCAGCGATCGAACGCTCGCGGCTCGGGCCGAACTTCAGGGTGATGGTCAGCTTCTTGCCAACCTCTGCTGCTTCTTCAACGAACGAGGCGATGTAGCCCTGTTCCTTGAGGATCTGGGCAACGCGAACCTTCAGCTTCGACGACGGCATGGAAACCGTGTCGTGGTAAGCCGAGTTGGCGTTACGCAGACGAGTCAGCATATCTGCGACAGGATCTGTCATTGTCATTTGGGCTTCTGCCCTTCCTCGCTACGGTTTCCGCGCAAGCGCGGACCTGCAACGTAGTTGATCTAGTTGGCGGTCTTGAACGGGAAGCCCAGTGCCTTGAGCAAGGCACGACCTTCGTCGTCGGTCTTCGCGGTGGTCACTACGGTGATGTCCATGCCGCGGACGCGGTCGATGGAATCAACATCGATTTCGTGGAACATGGACTGTTCCGTGAGACCGAAGGTGTAGTTGCCGTTGCCGTCGAACTGCTTCGGGCTCAGGCCACGGAAGTCGCGGATACGCGGCAGTGCCAGCGTAACCAAGCGGTCCAGGAATTCCCACATGCGATCGCCGCGAAGCGTAGCGTGGGTACCGATCGGCATGCCTTCGCGCAGCTTGAACTGTGCGATCGACTTGCGAGCCTTGGTAACCAACGGCTTCTGGCCGGTGATGGCGGTGAGGTCGCGGACTGCGCCTTCGATGAGCTTGGAGTCCTTGGCGGCTTCGCCGACACCCATGTTGACGACAACCTTGACCAAGCCCGGAACCTGCATCGGGTTGGCGTAGTTGAACTCAGCGGTGAGTGCTTCGCGGATCTCGGCGGTGTACTTGGTCTTCAGACGAGGCTGGATGTTCACAGCTGCTTCAGTCATTACAGTGCCTTTCCGGAAGACTTGGCGTAGCGAACGCGGACGGTCTTGGAGACGCCGTTCTTCTCTACGGTTTCCTCGCGGAAGCCAACGCGGGTCGGCTTCTTGGTTTCCGGGTCAACGACTGCCACGTTCGAGATGTGCAGCGGGGCCTCAACGACCTCGATGCCACCGGTCTGCGTGCCACGCTCGGTCTGGCCGGCCTTGGTGTGCTTGGTGACGCGGTTTACGCCTTCAACCAGGACGCGCTGTGCTGCCGGGAATACCTTCAGCACCTTGCCCTGCTTGTTGCGGTCAGCGCCGCTGATGACCTGAACGAGGTCACCCTTCTTAATCTTTGCACCCATGGTTACAGTACCTCCGGAGCCAGGGAAACGATCTTCATGAACTTCTTGTCGCGAAGTTCACGACCCACCGGGCCGAAAATACGGGTACCGCGGGGCTCGCCGTCAGCCTTGAGGATGACAGCTGCGTTCTCGTCGAACTTGATGTAGGAACCGTCTGCACGACGGCGCTCCTTCTTGGTGCGAACGATGACAGCCTTGACGACGTCACCCTTCTTTACGTTTCCGCCAGGGATAGCATCCTTGACGGTGGCGACGATGATGTCGCCAATGCCTGCGTAGCGACGGCCAGAGCCACCGAGAACACGAATGGTAAGGATTTCCTTAGCACCGGTGTTATCGGCAACCTTCAGTCGCGATTCCTGCTGAATCACTTTTTACTCCTGTCGTCTCGCTGGTTCTCCTAGGGAGCCTTGCGGAACGGATATGGTCCATCCCAGCCTTCACTTACCCCCACCTCCAAACACTTCCATCCGTACCGCATAGCGGTGTCCGGATTTCATGCTGGGGAAGCAGGGCCGAGGCGTTAGCCGAGAGCTGTGCCGCACAACCATTCGGGCCCGTATACGCCCGTCCGGCTGCACTATGCATGGCACTTGAGGTGGATAGTCTGCAAATGCAACGCGCACAGGTTATCTAGTCTACGTTAAAAAGGCCGAGACCCGAAATCGAGTGCATAGCACAGGATTTCGGGTCTCGGCAAACGCTAAGCGTCGAGAGTCGAAAGGCTTACTTGGCCTTTTCGATGATCTCTACCAGGCGCCACCGCTTGTCAGCGGACAGCGGACGGGTCTCGGCGATCAGAACGAGGTCGCCGATGCCGGCAATGTTCTCTTCGTCGTGAGCCTTCACGTTCTTGTTGCGACGCATGACCTTGCCGTAGAGGGCGTGCTTAACACGGTCCTCAACGTCAACGACGATGGTCTTCTGCATCTTGTCGGAAACCACGTACCCGCGGAGGGTCTTGCGGTCGCCGCGCTCTGCTGCTGCAGCCACTACGTTCTCCTTCTCGCTCATTACTTGGCTTCCTCAGTTGCTTCAGCAGCTTCGGCCTTCTTCGAAGACTTCTTAGCCTTCGGGGCTTCCTCTACCGGTACAACAACCTCGGGACGAATGCCCAGCTCGCGTTCGCGCAGTACCGTGTAGATACGAGCGATATCGCGCTTGACAGCCTTCAGGTTGCCGTGCGATTCAAGCTGACCGGTGGCCGACTGGAAACGGAGGTTGAAAAGCTCCTCCTTGGCCTTCTTGAGCTCCTCGACCAGACGGGCGTTATCAAAGCCGTCCAGTGCTTCGGTTGCTAGATCCTTGGATCCGATTGCCATTCCTTATTCACCACCTTCGCGACGCACAATGCGTGCCTTCAACGGCAGCTTGTGGATTGCCAGGCGCAGGGCCTCGCGTGCTACCTCTTCACTGACACCGGAGAGTTCGAAGAGAACTCGTCCCGGCTTTACGTTTGCGACCCACCATTCCGGCGAACCCTTACCGGAACCCATGCGGGTTTCGGCAGGCTTCTTGGTCAGCGGACGGTCCGGATAAATGTTGATCCAGACCTTACCGCCACGCTTGATGTGGCGGGTCATGGCGATACGAGCAGCCTCGATCTGGCGGTTGGTAACGTAGGCCGGGCTAAGGGCCTGGATACCGAACTCACCGAAAGCTACCGTGGTACCGCCCGTTGCTGCGCCACTCCGCTTGGGGTGGTGCTGCTTACGGAACTTTACGCGGCGTGGGATAAGCATTTAAGCCTGTCCTCCTTCTGCGCCTGCTGCCGGAGCTTCAGCTGCTGCTGCTTCCGGTGCAGTGTTGCGGTCGTTGCGACGACGACGTTCGCCACCGGCCGGACGTCCGCCCGGACGGTCGCCGCGGCCACGAGCCGGAGCTGCTGCAGCCTGGGCTGCCAGTTCCTTCGAGGTCACGTCGCCCTTGTAGATCCAAACCTTCACGCCGATGCGGCCGAAGGTGGTCTTGGCTTCGAACTTGCCGTAGTCGATGTTCGCGCGGAGGGTGTGCAGCGGCACACGGCCTTCGCGGTAGAACTCCTTGCGGGACATTTCTGCACCGCCCAAACGACCCGAGCACTGAACGCGGATGCCCTTGGCACCTGCGCGCATTGCCGACTGCATTGCCTTCTTCATCGCGCGGCGGAAAGCCACACGCGAAGCAAGCTGCTCGGCGATGCCCTGTGCAACAAGCTGAGCTTCGATCTCGGGGTTCTTGACCTCGAGGATGTTCAGCTGAACCTGCTTCTGGGTGAGCTTTTCAAGCTCGCCACGGATGCGATCGGCTTCGGCGCCACGGCGACCGATAACGATGCCCGGACGTGCGGTGTGGATATCCACACGAACACGATCGCGGGTGCGCTCGATCTCGACGCGGGCGATGCCGGCGCGCTCCATGCCGGTGGTCATCAGTTCGCGGATACGGATGTCTTCTTTTACGAAGTCCTTGTATCGCTGGCCGGCCTTGGTGGAATCAGCGAACCAGTGCGAAACGTGGTCCGTGGTGATACCGAGGCGGAACCCGTGCGGGTTAACCTTCTGTCCCATTTACTTTTCCCCACCCTTCTTAGGGGTCGCGACGACCACAGTGATGTGGCTCGTGCGCTTCTTGATCTGGTATGCACGACCCTGGGCTCGCGGCTGGAACCGCTTCATGGTCGGACCCTCGTCAACAAACGCTTCGCTGATGATCAGCTCGTCTTCGTTGAACGCGATTCCCTCGCGATCAGCAGCGGCGCGGGCGTTAGCCACGGCCGATGCAACAACCTTGAACACTGGCTCAGAAGCTGCCTGTGGGGCGAACTTCAGAATTGCCAGCGCTTCGTTCGTCTGCAAACCACGAACAAGGTTGACGACGCGCCGGGCCTTCATAGGCGTCACGCGGATATGGCGCGCAATTGCCTTGGCTTCCATTGCTTTCCTTCTCTCGTCTTCTCGAAGAAGTGCTAAGCACTCACTAACCCTCGCGGGTTAGCGGCGCTTGCCCTTCTTGTCGTCCTTTACGTGGCTACGGAACGTCCGCGTCGGGCTGAATTCGCCGAGCTTGTGCCCGACCATCGACTCGGTGACAAACACAGGGATGTGCTTACGTCCGTCGTGTACGGCGATCGTGTGCCCGAGCATGTCGGGGATGATCATCGAACGGCGGGACCACGTCTTGATGACGTTCTTGGTGCCCTTTTCGTTCTCAGCAGCTACCTTGACAAACAGGTGCTGATCGACGAAGGGGCCTTTCTTCAGGCTGCGTGGCATGTTTCCAGGCTCCTATCGCTTGTTCTTGCCGGTACGACGGCGACGCACAATGAGCTTGTCGCTTTCCTTGTTCGGACGACGAGTGCGTCCTTCGCGCTTACCGTTCGGGTTGACCGGGTGACGACCACCGGAGGTCTTGCCCTCGCCACCACCGTGCGGGTGGTCGATCGGGTTCATGGCAACGCCACGTACGGTCGGGCGAACGCCCTTCCAACGCATGCGGCCGGCCTTGCCCCAGTTGATGTTCGACTGCTCGGCGTTGCCAACCTCGCCGACGGTTGCGCGGCAGCGCACGTCAACGTTGCGGATTTCGCCGGACGGCAAACGGAGCTGCGCGTAGCGACCCTCACGGGCAACCAGCTGAACCGATGCACCTGCGGAACGAGCCATCTTGGCACCGCCGCCGGGACGCAGTTCCACAGCGTGGATAACAGTACCCACCGGGATGTTGCGCAACGGCAGGTTGTTGCCTGGCTTGATGTCGGCGGTCGGGCCGGCTTCAATGGCATCGCCCTGGGAGAGCTTGTTCGGTGCAATGATGTAACGCTTGGTGCCATCAATGTAGTGAAGAAGCGCAATGCGAGCGGTACGGTTCGGGTCGTACTCGATGTGAGCGACCTTTGCCGGCACGCCGTCCTTGTCGTGACGACGGAAGTCGATCAGACGGTACTGGCGCTTGTGTCCGCCACCCTTGTGACGGGTGGTGATCTTACCGGTGTTGTTGCGGCCGCCAGTCTTGTGCAGCGGGCGAAGCAACGACTTTTCCGGAGTCGAACGCGTGATTTCTGCGAAGTCGGCAACGCTCGAGCCGCGGAGGCCCGGGGTTGTCGGCTTGTACTTACGGATTCCCATAGTTTAATTCCTCGTTAAAGTGGTCTCCGCTTAGGAAAGCGGACCGCCGAAGATGTCAATCGAGCCTTCCTTCAGGGAGACGATCGCACGCTTGGTAGCCTTGCGCGTCCCCCATCCGAACTTGGTGCGCTTGCGCTTACCGGCACGATTAAGGGTGTTTACGGAGTCAACCTTGACCGAGAAGATGGCTTCCACGGCGTTCTTGATTTCCGTCTTGTTCGAACGCGGGTCAACGAGGAAGGTGTACTTTCCTTCGTCGATCAGACCGTAGCTCTTTTCCGAGACGACGGGTGCGATGACCACATCGTGCGGAGCCTTAGAGAAGGTGCTCACTTGGCTTCCTCCTTCTGGACCAGGGCTTCAAAAGCAGCCTTGGTGAAGATGACGTCATCGGAAACCAGAACATCGTAGGTGTTGAGCTGGTCTACGTAGAGAACGTGCACAGCAGCGATGTTGCGGCACGAAAGTGCTGCTACGTCGTTGTTGCGGTCGATGACTACGAGCAGGTTCTTGCGCTCGGACAGCGAGCGCAGGGTGGCCAAGGCCTCCTTGGTGGACGGCGTGGTGCCGGCAACCAGGGCTTCAATGACGTGAACGCGGTTGTTGCGAGCGCGGTCAGACAGGGCGCCGCGCAGTGCAGCAGCCTTCATCTTCTTGGGGGTGCGCTGGCTGTAGTCGCGAGGGGTCGGACCGTGGACAATGCCACCGCCGGTCATGTGAGGAGCACGGATGGAACCCTGACGGGCGCGGCCGGTACCCTTCTGCTTGAACGGCTTGCGACCGGCGCCGGAAACTTCCGAGCGGTCCTTGACCTTGTGCGTGCCCTGACGAGCAGCTGCAAGCTGGGCCACAACGACCTGGTGCAGCAGCGGAACGTTGGTCTGGACGTCGAAGATCTCCGAAGGGAGTTCTACGTTAAGTGCCTTAGACATTTAGTTATGCTCCCTTCACAGCGGTGCGTACGAGAACGACGCGGCCGCGAGCGCCTGGAATGGCACCCTTGATGAGCAGCAGGTTCTTCTCTGCGTCCACAGCGTGAACCGTGAGGTTCTGCGTGGTAACGCGCTCGGCACCCATACGGCCGGACATCTTCTGGCCCTGGAATACACGGCCCGGGGTGGACGCGCCACCGATGGAGCCCGGCTTACGGTGGTTCTTGTGAGCACCGTGGGATGCCGGGGCACCGTGGAAGCCGTGACGCTTCATGGTACCGGCGAAGCCCTTACCCTTGGAGGTTCCAACGACGTCGACCTTCTGGCCGGCGGCGAAGATTTCGACGGAGAGTTCCTGGCCCGGGGCGTAGGACTCGGCGTCGGCGGTGCGCAGCTCAACAACGTGGCGACGCGGGGTAACCCCGGCGGCCTCGAAGTGGCCAGCCAAAGGCTGGGTGACCTTGCGCGGATCGATCTGGCCGTAGCCGATCTGAACGGCAACGTAGCCATCGCGTTCGGCGTTGCGCAGCTGGGTCACGACATTGCTGTCGGCCTGTACAACGGTTACCGGGATGAGGTTGTTGTTCTCGTCCCAAACCTGGGTCATGCCGAGCTTCGTGCCCAGCAGGCCCTTTACATTACGGGTTGCGGTCATAGTTTTCTCGCCACCTCCCCTAGAGCTTGATTTCGATGTTGACATCCGCCGGCAGGTCGAGACGCATCAGCGAATCTACGGCCTTCGGGGTCGGATCGATGATGTCGATCAGACGCTTGTGCGTGCGCATTTCAAAGTGCTCACGGCTGTCCTTGTACTTGTGTGGCGAACGGATAACGCAGTACACGTTCTTTTCCGTCGGCAGCGGCACTGGGCCGACTACGGTTGCGCCTGCGCGCGTGACCGTCTCAACGATCTTCCGGGCAGAAACGTCAATGACCTCGTGGTCATACGACTTCAGCCGGATGCGGATTTTTTGTCCCGCCATGGCGTCATGCCTCTTTCTAATTAGCACTCTCTGTACAGTTACTGTGCCCTACGGGCCCTTTACGGACCGGCACGCCTCGCATCGAACTGAATCCGGATAATTCCGGGTTCCTCAATCCGCCGAGACCCGACCCCCGCGCTCGGGCGTGTCGCGGTTGAAGGCGATACTAACCCGCATGTTTGCGTGGAGGTGTTGTTCATGTTTCCAGGAATTTCGGTCGTATCGCTCCCCAGCCCCGGGCATTATCCCGGGTGAGACACGATCTCGGTTGAAAGCTCATTGCCCCGGTCTCGGTTTCCCGATCAGCAGGCATGAACCATGGAATTACCCATGAACAACTTGTCTAGTCTGGCAGATGCCGGGCCGAAACACCAAATGTGGCCTTCCTTCAGGGACAGCATTTGCGGCACCGAAGTCCGCCCATGGGTCACTTGTGCGGCCGCCATCAGGGTTCCTTAGCGACGAAAACCCCGACAGCACGGGGCACGAGGCCCTCGACTCCCCCTTGAGGATCGGCCGGTCCGTGGCTTCCGGGCCCGTTCGCCGGTGAGCAAGATCACCGCCGGGAGACGGCCTCTGCGCTAGCTCTCGCCTCGACTTGCCCGGCGGATTTCCCTTGCGCGTGCAACCTCCTTGGCGAAGTGCTTGCGCGCCCACAGGAACGCTACGCCGACGGCAGCCAGCACCGCGACAACAATCAGGAATTCCATGCACACAACACTAGCCCCGTTGCCGCTTACTGCCCATGCACTTGCCATCCGGTTTCCTGGACCGGTGTCTGCAGACTACTCGGCTCCAGCGTCACGATCGGGTGGCGCCGGAGCATGCTCGGGGGACGGGAGCGTGCCGCCGGGATCCGGCGTCGTCTTGTTCATGCCGCCGAGGCGCCACAGCGCCAGGGCGATCAGCCCTGCCGCAAGCACGAGCAAGAGCAGGAATGTGTAGCCGCGGAGGAACCAGAGCACGGCTCCCCCGATCCCGATTGCCGCCCAGAGGGTGAAGATCTTGCGGTTGGAGAGCAATCCGAATACCAGCAGTCCCGTGAAGCTCAACAGCACCAGCAATTGCTGCCCCAGCGTCGAGGTCAGGATGGTGCCGAGTCCGGTGAGCGACAGCAGTCCCGTCGCCGCGAGCAAGGCCGGGACGGCACGGCCCTGGCGCTTCCTGCGGAACTCGTATGCTGCCAGCACCGACAGGACAGCCACCCAGTAATAGGCGAAGGCGAAGTGCCCGAACCCGCCAAGGGCAATCCACCAGCAGCGCTGGGCAATTGCGGCGCCCAACATCGCCGTGATTTCGAAGGCGTTTTCCCGCTGCCTCAGCGGAACCTCCAACGCGGAGGCTGCGCACAATGCTCCAACAAGCAGCGCTGCGCCGATGTAGGTCGGCACGCGGGTTCCCTCGGCCAGCCCCAGGAGGCCTGCCGAGGCAATGGCCAGGAGACTTCCCGCAAAGAGTACCCTCGCGTGGGCGGCGGACCAGCCTTCCGTTCGCCTGAGCACGCCTGGGATGGAGGCCCGTTCTCCGGAGAACCTCCCACCGAAGATCGCCATGATCAGAAGGAACAGCGCGCTGAGGCAAAGCCCAAGCATCGTGTCCTGCGGCTCGCGTCCTGGGATCCCCGCGGCATCACGGAACCAGTCGAGTCCGTGCGCCGTCGCGTACACCAGGAATGCCGCCGATCCCGTAACGAGCAGCGGCACCCCCCATGTCGTCGCGAGAACCAGGCCTCCGGCCACTCCCAGGATCCCGGCAACGACCTTCCATCCTTCTCCCATGTCATCCACGAGGAGCAGGAGCGAGATGAAGAACAGCAGGCCCAGCAGCCCGCGCAGCAGCCGGTGGTCCGAACCGCGCACATTTCGCAATTCGGCCACCATGAGGACGCCGACCAGCACCGCCAAGGCAGTGCCGGCAGAACCCTCGCCCCACAGCTGCCGGGGTAGCAAGCCCCCGGCACGCAGCTCCTCGCCAAGCAGCGGTGTCATCACCAGGCCCAGCACGCCGAGCCCCGCAAGCATCCCCGCCCCATGGAAGAACACATCCGTCGTTCCCCGCTTCAGGGCGAAGGAAGCAGCAAAGAAGACCAGGCCCAGGAACTGGACCAGCAGCGCAGCCTGGTCGTAGTGCCCCTCTCCCCCTGCAACATAGACCGCAGGAATCAGGGCGAGAAGCGCAGCCGTCGCCACGCTCAACCACAGTTGCTGCTGCGCCGAACCTGCAGCAGCGATGCGCTTTCCCGCCAGGACACGGGCGCCCTGGGCCACGGACGTTGTCAGGGCCAGCAACGCGAGTTGGCCGTCGCCGTCCATGTTGAAACGGCCGGCCACGTGCCACGCTGTACCGGAGAAGAGAACCTGGGCCAGCACCACGTAGAGGGCGCCGGGCACCGATGAATCACCCGACACCAGACGGGATGCGACGTAGGCCAGCGACAGCACTGCAACAACTTCCAGCAGCCACTCCGGTGTCAGCCCGGAAGCCAGGAACAAGGCCCCGAGGATTGCAGCGAGCCCACCCGCATGCACCATGATCCGGGGCCCCCGCGACAGTCGGGCATCGTCGCTGACGGTCGATGCCGGCTTTCCGCCTGCCCGAAGCCGCACCCCCAACACCGCCGTCGCCCCCACGAGCCCGCAGGCCAGGAGCAGCCACATGAATACCGGATCCCAGTTGAAGTCCAGCCAGAAGTTGGTGCTCCATCCGCGGTGTGCTGCCGTTTCGAGGTCTTCTGCACCCCGCAGGCCGCCCGCAAGGAAGCTCGACGCCGTGGCCAGCAGCAGGCCGCCGGCAAAGACCGCCGACTCCCCCATCTGGAAGCGCTCGCCCGTCGGATCGCCTGTGCCGGGGCGTGCCACCGGGACGCCGCGTCGCAACGTGAACGCCGAAACCGCGACGAGGACCAGCAGTGCCAGCGTGAAGCCGACGACGGCAGCCACCTGCCCGGCCCGGATGCCGGCCGCATAGGCTGTTAGGCCGCCGGCCTCGTCCAACGTCGTAGTCGTCGAGGTGGGCAGCGGCATCCAGCCCAACGCGGCGAACCTGAACGCCGAGCCGACAGCCACCGGTGCCGCCAACCTCGCCGAGAACGCCAGTGCACCGGTGCCTGCTGTCTTCTCGCGGCGTGCCAGCCACCAGGTGGCGGCAAGAGCAGCGACCAAAAGGCTGGCTTGGAGGCCCGCGGAACCCACTCCGGTTTCCAGCAGCCCCAGCATTCCGGCCCCCAACGGGGCCCACAGGAACCCGCCGCCGAACCTGCGTGCCAGCACTGCGGCACCGACCAACACCACCGGCAACGACCAGTTGATTCCCGGTTCCTGGAGCCCCGCCGGGAGGAATGCGTACCGCAGGAACCCTTCGGATGCCGCAACGGCGCACGCCGCGCCGGCTGCCAGCAAGGCCCATGTTTCGGCGCGTACGACCTCGGCCTTGCGCACCAACGCCTGCTCGTACCGGCGCGCGAAGTACGCGACAAGGACCGCTTGCGCAACGAACACCACGCAGAGGATTCGCATTGTCGAATCCGCCGGCGCATCCCAGTGGATGAGGAGCGCGACGAGTCCCGCCATCGCCGAAGCGCGGACGGCTGCGAGGTTGCGGAACCTCTCTGCGGGGTCAGCCACAGCCAATGCGACGACGTAGTAGATGCAGGCCGCGACAAAGATCCACACGTAGTCGAGCGCCTCGAGGACACCGATCGAGGCAAGCGCCGCCAGCGCCGTCGCAGGAACCAAGTAGCGGTGGGCCGCGGTAAAGGACTGCAGGTAGATGCTGTCCTTCCACCGTGGACCGCGAACCGCCACCAGCGTGATGGCCGCGGCCAGCAGCATGCTGAAGAGGAAGTAGTAGATCAGGCCGCGGTTGAGCACCGCGCCGCCGGCATATGCCGTGGAAACCATGAAGGTCGTCCCCAAGGCCGCGACGACCTTGGACTGCAACTTGCCCGCCGCGTACATGAAGGCGGCGGTTCCGAGCACGGAGGTCACCAGCCATACAACCCCGGGGCTGGACGGCAGCAGCACATAGTGGGCAAGCCCCGTCATGGGAAGCAGTGCAAGCCCTGTTCCGGTGAAGGCCGCGGCCGCGGGCCGCAGTCGTTCGCTGCGAGAGTGCATGACCAAGCCCCCGGAGTAGAAGCCGGCCGTGACAAGCGCCAGCCCCAGAACCTTTGCGGTTGGCGGCAGGGCGATGGCGATGAACAGGGAGGCCGCGGCAACCAGGAGCAACGCCGCGACGTACAGCGTGATGTTGATGTTCCGAAGTGCACGGGCACGCGGGTCGATGGGGACCCTCGGCGGCGTGGCAGGGAGCGGCGCCTGCACGGGAACAGGGCCCGCGGCACCGGCCATCCACGGAAGTCCGTTGGCCGGCAACTGGACAGGCTCGCGGGGAACCCTCGACCCGGTGGCCGGAGCCAAGCCCGGGGGTGGCGCATCTCCCCCAACGGCCGGCAGCTGCACGCTCTCACCGCGTTCCGCACCGCTGCCAGCGGCATTGGCAACGGCACGCGCGGCATCGAAACCCTCCTGCCACGCACGGGCCAACGCCACGGCGTCCAGCTGGTTCTGTGGGGCATTCCGCCCAGGGCCGGCTTTCCTCCCGACATAGAAGCCGATGAAGAACACGGCCACCGAAACGATCAACGTTGTCATGGAGCTGGCACCTTTCGCGGACGATTCCCCGACCGGCAACCGGCGACGGCTCCGGGTCGCGTTCCAGAGTACACCATTCAAACCAATCGTTTTATTTACCGCTGTCACTTGTGGGCGAAGGTGGCAACAAAACAGAAAAGGCCCCCGACTGCCGAAGCAGCGGGGGCCTTCTCCTTAGACCGTCAGGTCAAGATCTGCGAAGTAAACTTACGCGGTGATCTTGGTAACGCGTCCCGAACCAACGGTGCGGCCGCCTTCGCGGATAGCGAAGCCGAGGCCCTCTTCCATGGCGATCGGCTGGATCAGCACGACAGACATTTCGGTGTTGTCGCCGGGCATAACCATTTCCGTGCCTTCCGGCAGGGTGATAACGCCGGTGACGTCCGTGGTACGGAAGTAGAACTGCGGGCGGTAGTTCGAGTAGAACGGGTTGTGGCGTCCGCCTTCATCCTTGGACAGGATGTAGACGTTGGCTTCGAACTCGGTGTGCGGGGTGATGGAACCCGGCTTCACGATGACCTGGCCACGCTCTACGTCTTCGCGCTTGATGCCGCGAAGCAGCAGACCACAGTTCTCGCCAGCCCAAGCTTCGTCGAGCTGCTTGTGGAACATCTCGATACCGGTAACCGTGGTCTTCTGGACCGGGCGGATGCCGACGATCTCGACCTCGGAGTTGATGGCGAGGGTACCACGCTCGGCGCGGCCCGTAACAACGGTGCCACGGCCGGTGATGGTGAAGACGTCTTCAACCGGCATCAGGAACGGCTTGTCGCGGTCACGAACCGGGTCCGGCACGTGGTTGTCAACGGCATCCATCAGGTCCTCAACGGCCTTGACCCAAACCGGGTCGCCTTCGAGTGCCTTCAGGCCGGAGACGCGCACAACCGGTGCCTCGTCGCCGTCGAAGCCCTGCGAGGAGAGAAGTTCGCGAACTTCCATTTCCACGAGGTCGAGGAGCTCTTCGTCCTCAACCATGTCGGACTTGTTCAGTGCGACGAGCAGGTACGGAACGCCAACCTGGCGAGCAAGCAGAACGTGCTCGCGGGTCTGAGCCATCGGGCCGTCGGTAGCGGCAACCACGAGGATCGCGCCGTCCATCTGAGCAGCACCGGTGATCATGTTCTTGATGTAGTCGGCGTGACCCGGGGCATCAACGTGCGCGTAGTGGCGCTTCTCGGTCTGGTACTCAACGTGCGAGATGTTGATGGTAATGCCGCGCTGGCGCTCTTCCGGCGCCGAGTCGATCTGCGAGAAATCGCGCTGTTCGTTCAAATCCGGGTACTTGTCAGCAAGTACCTTGGAAATGGCGGCAGTCAACGTGGTCTTACCGTGGTCAACGTGACCAATGGTGCCGATGTTGACGTGCGGCTTGGTCCGCTCGAACTTTGCCTTTGCCACAGGTTCCTCCTAGAAACGTTTACAGAAGACGTACCTCGCCCACTCGGATCGCGGGCGAAACTTATACAAGTCTACTGGGGGCTTGGTGAAATGTTTAAATTGCGGTTAGCTCCGGCACCGATCAAGGTTCCTTTGCTTGGCCTGGCGGGGCCGGTCGTGATTTCTCTCGCCCGGCCCCGCCGTGCGGCCATTCACCCGAAAACCGGGGTCACGGCCAATTTTTGGTCCTGAACGAGATTACTCGCCGCGGGACTTCTGGATGATCTCGTCGGCTACAGCCTTCGGGACCTCGGCGTAGCTCGAGAAGGTCATCGAGTAAACGGCACGACCCTGGGTCTTCGAACGCAGGTCACCAATGTAACCGAACATTTCAGACAGCGGAACCGTTGCGCGAACAACCTTCACGCCTGCGGCGTCTTCCATCGAGGAGATGGAACCACGGCGGGAGTTCAAGTCACCGATAACGTCGCCCATGTACTCTTCCGGAGTACGGACTTCAACGTCCATGACCGGCTCGAGGATGATCGGGTTGGCGCGGCGTGCGCCTTCCTTGAACACCTGGGATCCGGCGATCTTGAACGCCATTTCCGAGGAGTCGACGTCGTGGTAGGCACCGTCGAGGAGGGTCGCCTTCACGCCCACCATCGGGTAGCCGGCCAGGATGCCGAACTGCATGGCGTCCTGGATACCTGCGTCAACCGACGGGATGTATTCGCGAGGAATACGGCCACCGGTTACGGCATTCTTGAACTCGTAGATGACACCGTCAACAACTTCCAGAGGTTCGAACGAAACCTGGACCTTTGCGAACTGGCCGGAACCACCGGTCTGCTTCTTGTGGGTGAAGTCAACCTTCTCCACAGCCTTCTTGATGGTTTCGCGGTAAGCAACCTGCGGCTTGCCAACGTTGGCTTCGACGCGGAATTCGCGGCGCATGCGGTCCACCAGGATGTCCAGGTGGAGTTCGCCCATGCCGCCGATTTCGGTCTGGCCGGTGTCTTCGTTGAGGGAGACGGTGAACGTCGGGTCCTCAGCCGAAAGCTTCTGGATAGCGGTCGAGAGCTTTTCCTGGTCACCCTTGGTCTTCGGCTCGATGGCCACGAAGATCACGGGATCCGGGAAGGACATCGACTCAAGAACGATCGGGTGTGCCGGATCGCACAAGGTGTCACCGGTGGTGGTGTCCTTGAGGCCAATGACGGCGTAGATGTGACCCGCGTGGATCTCGTCTACCGGCATTTCCTTGTTGGCGTGCATCTGGAAGAGCTTGCCAATGCGCTCCTTCTTCTGCTTCGTCGAGTTCAGCAGCTGGGTGCCGGAGACAGCCTTGCCGGAGTACACGCGAATGAAGTTGAGCTGGCCGAAGAACGGGTGAGCAGCGATCTTGAAGGCAAGAGCAGAGAACGGCTCTTCTTCGGAAGGCTCGCGCTTGAGCTCGATCTCTTCGTTCTTCGGGTCGTGGCCGATGGTCGCGCCAACGTCCATCGGGTTCGGCAGGAAGTCGATGACAGCATCGAGCATCGGCTGAACGCCACGGTTCTTGAAGGCGGAACCACAGAAGACCGGGTAGATCTCCGAGTTGATGACCATCTTGCGGATGCCGGCCTTGAGTTCAGCAATGCTGATCTCTTCGCCTTCGAGGAACTTCTCCATGAGCTCGTCAGAGCCCTCGGCGACGTCCTCAACCAGCTTCGCGCGGTATTCCTCGGCCTTTTCCTGAAGGTCGGCCGGGATTTCCTGGACCTCGTAGGCAGCACCCATGGTGACGTCGCCCTTGGCGTCGCCTTCCCAGACGAAAGCCTTCATGGTCATCAGGTCGACAACACCGGTGAACTCGGACTCCGAGCCGATCGGCAGCTGCATGACCAGCGGCTTGGCACCAAGGCGCTTGATGATGGTGTCCACGGTGAAGTAGAAGTCAGCGCCCAGCTTGTCCATCTTGTTGACGAAGCAGATACGCGGAACGTTGTACTTGTCAGCCTGGCGCCAAACAGTCTCCGACTGCGGCTCCACGCCTTCCTTGCCATCGAACACGGCAACGGCGCCATCGAGGACGCGCAAGGAGCGCTCAACCTCAACGGTGAAGTCAACGTGACCCGGGGTGTCAATGATGTTGATCTGGTTCTTGTTCCAGAAGCAGGTCACGGCGGCAGACGTGATCGTGATGCCGCGCTCCTTTTCCTGCTCCATCCAGTCAGTCGTCGAGGCACCATCGTGCGTTTCGCCGAGCTTGTGGTTCACACCCGTGTAGAACAGGATGCGCTCCGTTGTGGTGGTCTTACCGGCATCGATGTGCGCCATGATGCCGATGTTGCGGACCTTATTCAGGTCGGTAAGCACTTCCTGTGCCACGATGTCTCCCTAAGTTGGTGGTGTCCATTCCAGTGGCGGAACCGATCAATGATCGATCCCGCCATCTGAATAGAACGCTTTTTACCAGCGGTAGTGGGCGAAGGCCTTGTTGGACTCTGCCATCTTGTGAGTATCTTCGCGACGCTTTACAGCGGCACCCAGACCGTTGGACGCATCCAGGATCTCGTTCATGAGACGCTCGATCATGGTCTTCTCGCGGCGAGCCTTCGAGTAGCCAACGAGCCAGCGAAGTGCCAGTGCGGTCGAACGACCCGGCTTAACTTCAACAGGAACCTGGTAGGTTGCGCCACCAACACGGCGGGAGCGAACCTCGAGGGCCGGGCGGATGTTATCCATGGCCTTCTTGAGGGTGACAACCGGGTCAGCACCGTTCTTGGCTGCTGCGCCTTCGAGTGCACCGTAGACGATGCGCTCTGCGGTCGACTTCTTACCGTCGATCAAAACCTTGTTGATCAGCTGGGTAACCAGCGGGGAACCGTATACCGGGTCCGAGACGAGGGGGCGCGCTGGCGCCGGGCCCTTACGAGGCATTACTTACCTTCCTTCTTGGCACCGTAGCGGGAACGAGCCTGCTTACGGTTCTTAACACCCTGGGTATCGAGCGCACCACGTACGATCTTGTAGCGCACACCCGGAAGGTCCTTCACACGACCACCGCGAACGAGCACGATGGAGTGTTCCTGCAGGTTGTGGCCAACGCCCGGGATGTAAGCGGTAACTTCAACGCCACCGGCAAGGCGCACACGTGCAACCTTACGAAGTGCGGAGTTCGGCTTCTTCGGGGTGGTGGTGTACACACGGGTGCATACGCCACGACGCATCGGGTTGCCCTTAAGGGCGGGAGCCTTGGTCTTTTTGACCTTCGGCGAGCGGCCCTTACGGACCAGCTGCTGAATAGTAGGCACTTTCGTGTCCTCCGGTTTCTTTGTTCTGCGGCGCCGCCCACAAAAAACTGCTTTGGAGACGCTGCGTTTATAGTCGTTTAATCACAGCGACTTCGGGTTGAACCCAAGGCGTGCGAAAGTGTGGCATCTGTTGCGCAACCTACCCGCAACCCGGACCGTGTCCATTTGCCACACCTATAAAACAATTAGCTCAAGCTTAGCACGAGTGCGCGGCCCTTAATGACATGGCTCTCATCACAGGCTCCCCCGGTTGCCTTTAAACACAAGGGAATCGCCCGCGTTCGGGCCACTTGGGCCGCGCCCGAGCATCATTGCCAGCCACTAGAGGATCGAAGCACGGGGCCGCTTCCATTCGGGCTGCCTCCTTCACGCACGTCTTCCCTTCAATCATTCTCCGCGAGCTGGATGCCCCGTGCGGCAGACCGGCGGGCTTACGCGGCACTCGTCGCGTCAGCCTTCGTTCTGAAGCCGGACGCTGAGTCACGGCCTCGCGCCGCGTTCCCGACCGCCAGCGCTCACCGAAGTTCCTGTTCCAGGAACTGTTCCCCGGGACAGAACACGAGACGGCCGAGGGCGCCATTGATGATCGGCAGCTGCGGCGGGACGTGGCCGCATTCGACATTGCCGATGAGGGGGACCTCGAGAACGCCCAGCGCATCGAGCACTGCCTCGTCCTGTGTGAGAGTGGGCGAATCGGGTGCACCAGTGCGACCAACGAGGATGGCCTTGGCTTGTTCGAAGAACCCCGCAAGCCGCATTCCGTGTAGGTGCCGGCAGATCGTCGTGGCCCCCATGCTCGAGGCCTCGATGTACACGATCAGCGAATCCCCCGTGGCGCTCAGCAATCGATTCGTATCCAGGTATCGAGAACCCGCAAGGTTGGCCAACGTCTCGATGCACCCGCCGAGCAATCGCCCGGTGACATCCACTGGATTGCGTCCTTCGTCCAGCCGAACCCAGGATCCCTTGCCGTTCCATTGATGCTCGGCAACCTCTGGGTTTTCCGCCCAGTCGTCCCAGTCATTGACCCGGTGAACGTTCGGCGATGACTGCCTGAAGCTGGAGCCGGAGGGCAGCGATGCCACATCCAGCCACGAAAGCAGCGGCGCAGGCACGGCGTAGGGGGTGTCCATGAGGTTGTTCCCGTGCAGCGTGGCAAGGCCCGACCGGAGCGTGACGGGCATGAGCAGCGTCGAAATGTCGGAGTAGCCGACAAACCACGTGGGTTCGGCCGCGGCTATCGCCTCGAAATCCAGGTACGGTATCAAGTCGATCGCGGTCTCCCCGCCCCACGGTGGGACCACGGCCCGGATCCGGGGATCGAGCAGCATGCGCATGAGCTCCTCCGCGCGTTGCCCTGCCGTGGCACTGGTGTGACGGGAACCGTCCATGCATGCGCCGACCTCGACCTCGAAGCCTCGTTGGCGCAGCAATCCGACGGCGAACTCGAGACGACCCATATTGTGGGCTTCCACCCCGCTGGAGGGAGACGTGACGCCTATCAGGTCACCTGGCTGCAACGGGTTCGGATAGCGGATCTTCATTGCTACATGCTTGCATGCCTCCTTGGGGACGCGGGTTGCGACACGTTTCACGGGCAACGGCGGTTGACCGGTTCCCCTGGCGATGCACGACCCGTCCTCCCCCGGATACGACGCTGGCCGGCATCCCCTCACGGGGATGCCGGCCAGCGGTGTTACATCAGCGGTGTCCCGCCTTGGGGGCGGGGCACCGTCTCATGCCTTAGCGGAAATCGTTGCCGAGATCGTAGTCATCCATGGCGATGGCGTGGAATTCCGGGCTCAGGCCCGGCTCCAAGCCGTCGTAGTCCATGCCCGTGGAGAAGGCGGACTGCCCGGTGAACAGCGAAGCCTTCGCTGCCTCGGTCGGTTCCACGTTCACCTGGGTGTAGCGGTCCAGGCCGGTGCCGGCCGGGATCAGCTTACCGATGATGACGTTTTCCTTCAGGCCGAGCAACGGATCGGACTTGCCTTCCATTGCAGCCTGGGTCAGGACACGAGTCGTCTCCTGGAAGGATGCAGCGGAGAGCCAGGAGTCGGTCGCCAAGGAGGCCTTGGTGATACCCATGAGCTCGTCACGGCCCGATGCAGGCTTCTTGCCCTCGGAAACGGCCTTGCGGTTCTCGCTCTGGAAGCGCGAACGGTCTGCAAGCTCGCCCGGCAGCAAGTCGGTTTCGCCCGACTCGATGACGGTGATGCGGCGAAGCATCTGGCGAACGATGACTTCCACGTGCTTGTCGTGGATGCCTACGCCCTGGGACTGGTAGACCTCCTGGACTTCGCGGACCAGGAACTTCTGCGCTTCACGCGGGCCGAGGACACGAAGAACCTGCTTCGGGTCGATGGCACCGGCCACCAGCTGCTGGCCAACGGCCACCGAATCGCCATCGGCGACCAGCAGGCGTGCACGGCGCAGAACCGGGTAGGCGATTTCTTCGTCGCCGTTGTCCGGGGTGATCACGATGCGCAGCTGCTTCTCGGAGTCCTCGATGGACACGCGACCGGCAACCTCGGAAATCGGGGCAACACCCTTCGGGGTACGTGCCTCGAAGAGCTCCTGGATACGTGGCAGACCCTGGGTGATATCTTCCGCGGAGGCAGCGCCACCGGTGTGGAAGGTACGCATGGTCAGCTGGGTACCCGGTTCACCAATCGACTGTGCCGCGATGATGCCCACGGCCTCGCCGATGTCCACGGTCTTGCCGCTTGCCAGCGAACGGCCGTAGCACAGTGCACAGGTTCCGACTGCCGACTCGCAGGTCAGCACGGAGCGGACCTTGATGTCGGTGACGCCGGCTGCGAACAGTTCATCGATGAGCACGTCGCCCACGTCCGAACCGCTGGCTGCCAGCACCTTGCCCGAGGCGTCAACGACGTCGGTGGCCAGGGTGCGGGTGTACGCCGAGTTCTCAACGGTCTCGTGCATGCGCACGGTGCCGATCTCGTCGGTGTAGGCGATCGGCACGTTCAGGCCGCGGCTGGTGCCGCAGTCGAGTTCGCGCACGATGACGTCCTGCGACACGTCGACCAAACGACGGGTCAGGTAACCCGAGTTTGCGGTCTTCAGTGCGGTATCGGCCAGACCCTTACGGGCACCGTGGGTGGCGATGAAGTACTCGAGAACCGACAGGCCTTCGCGGTACGAAGACTTGATCGGACGCGGGATGATCTCGCCCTTCGGGTTGGACACCAGGCCACGGATACCGGCAATCTGGCGCAGCTGCAGCCAGTTACCACGAGCCTTCGAGGTCACCATTCGGTTAATGGTGTTCAGCTCTTCCATGCCGTTCTTCATGGCCTCGGCGACCTCGTCGGTAGCCTTGGTCCAGATGTCGATCAGGTCCTGGCGACGCTCGGAGTCCGCAATCAGGCCCTTGTCGAACTGCGACTGGACGCGACGTGCCTTCTCCTCGTACGGGGCAAGGATGGAGGCCTTGTCCATGTTCGAGGTGATGTCGGAGATCGCGACGGTGACGCCCGAACGGGTGGCCCACTTGAAGCCTGCATCCTTCAGGTTGTCCAGCGTTGCCGCGGTGACAATCTTCGGGTAGCGCTCGGCGAGGTCGTTGACGATCTCGGAGAGTGCGTCCTTGCCGGCAACCTGCTCGACCCACGGGTAGTCGGCGGGCAGGGTGTCGTTGAACAGGACCTGGCCCAGCGAGGTGGAGATCAGTGCCTCTTCGCCCTCGACCCAGCCTTCCGGCGCCGGCTGTTCCTCGGAAGGAACGAAGCCGGTGACGCGGATCTTGACCGGTGCGTTCAGGTGCAGCTCGCCGCGGTCCATGGCCATGATCGCCTCGGCCGGCGAGGAGAACGCGCGACCGGCGCCCACTGCATCCAGGCGCTTGGTGGTCAGGTGGTGAAGACCGATGATCATATCCTGCGAAGGCAGGGCAACCGGGCGGCCGTCGGACGGCTTCAGGATGTTGTGCGAGGACAGCATCAAGATGCGGGCTTCCGCCTGCGCTTCGGGGCTCAGCGGCAGGTGCACTGCCATCTGGTCACCGTCGAAGTCGGCGTTGAATGCGGCACAAACCAGCGGGTGCAGCTGAAGGGCCTTGCCTTCAACCAGCTGCGGTTCGAACGCCTGGATACCCAAACGGTGCAGGGTAGGTGCACGGTTCAGCAGCACCGGGTGCTCGGTGATGATCTCTTCGAGAACATCCCACACCTGCGGGCGGTAGCGCTCGACCATGCGCTTGGCGCTCTTGATGTTCTGTGCGTGGTTGAGGTCAACCAGGCGCTTCATCACGAACGGCTTGAAGAGCTCCAGGGCCATCTGCTTGGGCAGACCACACTGGTGCAGCTTCAGCTGCGGGCCGACGACGATGACCGAACGGCCCGAGTAGTCGACGCGCTTGCCAAGGAGGTTCTGGCGGAATCGTCCCTGCTTGCCCTTGAGCATGTCGGAAAGCGACTTCAACGGACGGTTGCCTGGACCCGTAACCGGGCGGCCGCGGCGACCGTTGTCGAAGAGCGAGTCAACAGCTTCCTGCAGCATGCGCTTTTCGTTGTTGACGATGATTTCCGGCGCACCGAGGTCCAACAAGCGCTTGAGGCGGTTGTTGCGGTTGATGACGCGGCGGTACAGGTCGTTGAGGTCGGAGGTCGCGAAGCGGCCGCCGTCCAGCTGTACCATCGGGCGCAGTTCCGGCGGGATCACCGGGACGGCGTCGAGAACCATGCCCAACGGGGAGTTGGACGTGGTCAGGAACGCGTTGACGACCTTGAGGCGCTTGAGCGCACGGGTCTTCTTCTGTCCCTTGCCGTTTTCGATGATGTCGCGGAGGATTTCTGCTTCCGCGGCCATGTCGAAGGACTCGAGACGCTTCTTGATGGCTTCGGCACCCATGGAGCCCTCGAAGTACAGTCCGTAGCGCTCGCGCAGCGAGCGGAACAGGCCTTCGTCTCCCTCGAGGTCTGCGACCTTGAGGTTCTTGAAGCGGTCCCAGACCTGGTCGAGACGTTCGATGTCAGCGTCGGCGCGCTTGCGCACCTGGGCCATCGTCTTGTCGGCCAGGTCGCGGGCCTTCTTCTTTTCCGCGGCCTTGGCACCCTCGGCTTCGAGGGCAGCAAGCTGGTCCTCGAGGTCGCGGGCGATGGAGGCGATATCGGAGTCGCGGGTGTCGACCAGCTGCTTGCGTTCCAGGTCGTGCTGCGCCTGGAGGTTCGGCAGTTCGGCGTGACGGCGCTCTTCGTCCACGGAGGTGACCATGTAGGCGGCGAAGTAGATGATCTTCTCAAGATCCTTCGGTGCCAGGTCAAGCAGGTAGCCCAAGCGCGAGGGAACGCCCTTGAAGTACCAGATGTGGGTCACAGGAGCTGCAAGCTCGATGTGGCCCATGCGTTCGCGACGGACCTTGGCGCGGGTAACTTCAACACCACAGCGTTCGCAGATGATGCCCTTGAAGCGCACGCGCTTGTACTTGCCGCAGTAGCACTCCCAGTCGCGGGAAGGACCGAAGATCTTTTCGCAGAAAAGACCGTCCTTCTCCGGCTTGAGGGTGCGGTAGTTGATGGTTTCGGGCTTCTTAACCTCGCCGTAGCTCCACCCGCGGATCTCTTCCGCAGTTGCCAGGCCGATGCGCATGAGGCCGAATGAGGATTCGCTGGACATATGGTCCTTATCTCTCTTCTAAGTTTCTGAAGTCTAATGTGGTGAGGTGTTCGCGGAACCCGAAGGCTCGGCGCTCACCGTGGGTCTGGAAGATTTCCAGTTCCTTGGTGTTCCTGGCGGTCGAAGGAGCGCTGCGCTGGTGTTGCCACCGGCACCGCTCCCCCGACCACAGGACACGAGTTGGAACTAGACCTCTTCGACGGAGTTCGGTTCCGACCGGGAAAGGTCGATGCCGAGTTCTTCCGCGGCCCGGAAGACTTCTTCATCCGAGTCTCGCATTTCGATGGTGTTGCCGTCGGTTCCGAGGACCTCGACGTTCAAGCACAACGACTGCATTTCCTTGATCAGGACCTTGAACGATTCCGGGACACCTGGTTCCGGGATGTTCTCGCCCTTGACGATGGCCTCGTAGACCTTCACGCGACCGTGGATGTCATCGGACTTGATCGTGAGCAGTTCCTGCAGGGTGTATGCGGCACCGTAGGCCTCCAGGGCCCACACTTCCATTTCACCGAAGCGCTGGCCACCGAACTGTGCCTTACCACCCAACGGCTGCTGGGTGATCATGGAGTACGGACCGGTGGAACGTGCGTGGATCTTGTCGTCCACCAGGTGGTGGAGCTTCAAGATGTACATGTAGCCAACGGAAACCGGATCCGGGAACGGCTCGCCGGAACGGCCGTCGAACAGACGGGCCTTGCCGGTGTTGCCGATCAGGCGCTTGCCGTCGCGGGTCACATTGGTGTGGTCGAGGATGCCGCGGATTTCGCTTTCCGTGGCGCCGTCGAAGACCGGGGTCGCAACCTTGCTGGAGCCGACTTCACGCGGCAGGTCCGGCAGGTTCTTGACCCAATCCGGCTCGCCCTCGATCTTCCAACCCTGCTTGGCAGCCCACGCGAGGTGGATTTCCAGGACCTGTCCGACGTTCATTCGGCCCGGAACACCCAGGGGGTTCAGGACGACGTCGACGGGGGTTCCGTCTTCAAGGAACGGCATGTCCTCGATCGGCAGGATCTTGGAGATAACGCCCTTGTTGCCGTGGCGGCCTGCAAGCTTGTCACCGTTGGTGATCTTGCGCTTCTGTGCCACGTAGACGCGAACCAGCTGGTTCACGCCCGGGGGCAGGTCGTCGTCGTTGTCGCGGTCGAAGATGCGGACACCGATGACCACGCCGGACTCACCGTGCGGAACCTTCAGGGAGGTGTCGCGCACTTCGCGGGACTTCTCACCGAAGATGGCGCGCAGCAGGCGCTCTTCCGGGGTCAGTTCGGTTTCACCCTTGGGGGTGACGCGGCCAACGAGGATGTCGCCGGCTTCAACCTCTGCACCGATGTGGATGATGCCGCGCTCGTCGAGCTGCGCCAGGATCTCTTCGGAGACGTTCGGGATGTCGCGGGTAACCTCTTCGGCACCGAGCTTGGTGTCGCGGGCGTCGACTTCGTGCTCTTCGATGTGGATCGAGGTGAGGACGTCGTCGGAGACCATGCGCTGCGAGAGGATGATGGCATCCTCGAAGTTGTGGCCTTCCCATGACATGAAGGCAACCAGCAGGTTCTTGCCCAGGGCGAGCTCGCCCTTGTCGGTGGACGGGCCGTCGGCGATGATCGAGTTGTAGTCAACACGGTCGCCTTCGGAAACCATCACGCGCTGGTTGTATGCGTTGCCCTGGTTGGAGCGCGCAAACTTCATGATCGGGTAAGCCGCTTCGGTGCCGTCGTCGTTCATGACGGTGACGAGGTCGGCAGAAACCTCGGAGACGACGCCTCCGGTGGTAGCGATGACCGAGTCGCCGGCGTCGACAGCGGCGAACTTCTCCATGCCGGTACCCACGAGCGGGGATTCGGATGCCAGCAGCGGCACAGCCTGGCGCTGCATGTTCGCGCCCATGAGTGCGCGGTTGGCATCGTCGTGCTCGAGGAACGGAATCAAGGCGGTTGCCACGGAAACCATCTGGCGCGGGGAAATGTCCATGTACTCGACTTCGGACGGATCCACGATGACGGGCTCGCCGCCACCACCGCGTTCGCGGACCAGGACGCCGTCTTCGATGAAGCGGTTGTCTGCATCCAGCGGCGCGTTGGCCTGTGCGATGAAGTTCTCGAGTTCCTCGTCAGCGGTCAGGTAGTCGATTTCGCCGGTGAGGCGGCCCTCGACGACCTTGCGGTACGGGGTTTCGATGAAGCCGAAGGCGTTGATGCGGCCGTAGGTCGCCAACGAACCGATCAGGCCGATGTTCGGGCCTTCTGGGGTTTCGATCGGGCACATGCGTCCGTAGTGGGACGGGTGGACGTCTCGGACTTCCATGCCTGCGCGGTCACGGGACAGACCGCCCGGGCCCAGCGCGGAAAGACGACGCTTGTGCGTCAGACCGGCCAGCGGGTTGTTCTGGTCCATGAACTGCGAGAGCTGGGAGGTTCCGAAGAACTCCTTGATCGCCGCAACAACCGGGCGGATGTTGATCAGCGTCTGCGGGGTGATCGCTTCGACGTCCTGCGTGGTCATGCGTTCGCGAACGACGCGTTCCATGCGGGAGAGGCCCGTGCGGACCTGGTTCTCGATCAGCTCGCCAACGGCGCGGATGCGACGGTTGCCGAAGTGGTCGATGTCATCGATGCTCACGGTCAGGTCGACGGGCTTGCCGTCGCGCATACCCGGGGTGGTCTTCTCGCCGGCGTGCAGAGCGACAAGGAACTTGATCATCGCGACGATGTCGTCGATGTTCAGGACCGAGGCGTTCGGGGAATCCAGCGGGGTTTCAACACCGAGCTTGCGGTTGATCTTGTAGCGACCAACCTTTGCCAGGTCGTAGCGCTTGGCCTCGAAGTAGAGGTTCTTGAGCAACGCCTGTGCGGCATCAACCGTCGGCGGTTCTCCCGGGCGAAGCTTGCGGTAGATATCCAGGAGGGCTTCTTCCTGGGTATCGGTGGTGTCCTTCTCGAGGGTGGCACGGATCGAGTCGTACTGTCCGAACTCTTCGAGGATGCGGCCTTCGGTCCAACCGAGTGCCTTGAGCAAAACGGTGACCGACTGCTTGCGCTTGCGGTCGAGGCGAACGCCGACCTGGTCGCGCTTATCGATTTCCAGCTCGAACCATGCACCACGCGACGGGATGATCTTCGCGGTGAAGATGTCCTTGTCGCTGGTCTTGTCCGGGGTGCGCTCAAAGTAGGCACCCGGCGAACGAACGAGCTGGGAAACAACGACACGCTCGGTGCCGTTGATGATGAAGGTACCCTTGTCCGTCATCAGCGGGAAGTCGCCCATGAACACGGTCTGCTGCTTGATTTCGCCCGTGTTGTTGTTCATGAACTCGGCCTTAACGTACAAAGGCGCCGCGTACGTCGCGTCGCGGTCCTTGCACTCGGCCATGGTGTACTTCGGATCAGCGAACTCGGGCTCCGAGAAGCTCAGGGACATGGTCTCCTGGAAGTCTTCAATCGGGGAGATCTCTTCGAAGATCTCAGCCAGACCCGAGGTCGTGGCTACACTGGTGTCACCAATGGTCTGGGCGTATGCCAGACGGTTCTTCCAGCGCTCGTTGCCGACGAGCCAGTCAAAGCTCTCGGTCTGGAGTGCAAGAAGATTAGGAACATCCAGCGGTTCGTGAATCTTTGCAAAAGAAAGTCGGCCAGCATATTCCGCGGTGCGGGCCGAACTAGCGGTTTGGTTATTAGAGGTGCTCGAGGCGACCAAGATGGATCCTTCCACAGACCGTCAGGTTTCCGACGCCGTCTCTCTGCCCGAGTTTCACTCGCAACAGCACCGTTGAGCAGGCCCACCGCTATATGAAGGCCGGAGATGAAAAGAGAAGACGCAAATCTCCACGTTACACCATGCGGCCTACCATGTCCACCATGGAACTCGCAAACCCATCCCGGAAAAGCGGCCTACCGGTGAGAGATGCGTCACTACGAAAGGCCCTCCGTGTGGTGCAAACCACTCCGCGCTAACCTTGTAGCAAGAAGACTCCACGTTCCACCGAAAGCGAGAATTCGATCATGGCTTCACACCGTGACGCGGTCATCATCGCAGGGGCCCGCACTCCGTTTGGACGCCTGAACGGTCAACTCTCAACGCTCAGCGCCGTCCAGCTCGGCGCGGCAGCCATCCGCGGGGCACTGGAACGATCAGGGGTTCCCGTCGACGACGTCCAGGCAGTCATCATGGGGCATGTCGTCCAAGCCGGGTGCGGGCAAAACCCTGCCCGCCAGAGTGCCGTCGCCGCAGGAATAGGTTGGACAGTGAACTCCATCACGATTAATAAGGTGTGTCTCTCAGGCCTCGCTGCGATTACCGATGCCGCGCGCCTCATTCGCGTCGGCGATGCCGATGTCGTCGTGGCCGGGGGCCAGGAATCCATGACAAACGCCCCGCATTTGCTTCCGGGTTCCCGCCAAGGGTGGACCTACGGGAACATCACCGCCATCGATTCGGTGGCCAACGACGGTTTGACCGATGCCTTTGACGGGAATTCAATGGGCAGCAGCACCGAATCAGGGAACGCCGCCCTCGCCTTGACGCGTACCGAGCAGGATGAGGTTGCGGCTGCATCCCACCAACGCGCGGCCGCAGCCATCGAGGCTGGCATCTTCGCCGAGGAAATCGTGGCGCTCAGCATCCCGCAACGCAAGGGCGAGCCGCTAACAGTGTCCTTCGACGAAGGGGTCCGTCCGGGAACCACTGTTGAAACCCTTGCCGGACTGCGCCCTGCCTTCGCCCAGAACGGCACCATCACCGCCGGCAACTCGTCACCCCTGTCGGACGGCGCAGCAGCCGTTGTCCTGACCTCGCGTGAGTACGCCACTGCGCACAACCTGGAAATCCTTGCCACCGTGGGCGCGGCCGGTCAGGTTGCAGGTCCCGACAATTCCCTTCATTCACAGCCGTCCCATGCCATCACCGAAGCACTAATGGCAGCCGGCTGGGAGACTTCCGATCTGGACTTCATCGAAATCAACGAAGCATTCGGCGCAGTGACCTGCCAGTCACTCAAGGACCTCGCATACCCGCTGGCAAGGACAAACATCCACGGTGGTGCGATTGCGCTTGGCCACCCGATCGGCGCTTCGGGTGCGCGTTTGGCCTTGAGTGCGGCACTCGAACTCAGGCGCCGCGGTTCAGGCAAGGCGGCCGTCAGCCTGTGCGGCGGCGGCGGACAGGGCGATGCGTTGTTGCTGCTACGGGAGGCATAACGGTGACACACCAGTCGCCGGCCGACGGACTCGAACGCATGCAACAGGATGCCCTCAACCGAGGGCTAAAGGTCGAGGTGGTGACCCGGCAACCGGCAGGAAGCCTGGCAGAGGCAGCGGCGCAGATGGGCCTGGAGGTCCATGAAATCGTCAAGTCACTCGTGGTCAAGCACAAGGACGGTTCATTCTTCTTTGCCTTGGTTCCCGGGGACCGGACCATTTCATGGCCCAAGCTGCGTGCGTTGCTTGGCGTCAACAAACTCTCCCTGCCGCGCCCGGACGTGGCGCTCGCCGCAACCGGCTACGAGCGGGGCACGATCACTCCCTTGGGTGCGACAACGCCATGGCCGGTCTACGTGGATTCGAGCGTGGTTTCCGGCAGGATCTGCCTGGGCGCGGGGGCCCACGGCCATTCGGCATTCGTCGACTCCGCTGAATTGGTTTCTGCCCTCAACGCGACGGTCGCGGACATCAGCGACGTTGAAGCACCGGACTGAGCAGCTTCCTCCCCCCACGATCCGAGGAAGTCCAGACCCTTCGTCGTACCCGTAGCCAGCGGCTTGGCCAAAGGCCGCTCAACGAATCGATGCACCAGGTACGCTGCGGTAAACACCGTTCCCATGACGATCGGCAGTGTCAGGTACTGGCCAAAAATGGGGTTCAGCTGGTCTATCAGCCACCAGCCCCACACCTGGTGGAGTAGGTAGACCGGGTAAGTGAGGGCCCCGGCAATCGCCATGGATTTCCACTGGACGTTGCGCAGCGGAGTCAGGCTCAGCGCCGCAACTACGGCAAACATTCCGACGACGATCAGCCAATAGGTCCACGGTGCGACGTCGTAGCCAACGAGTTCCATCGCCTCAAGCGGAGCCTTCAAGCCCGTGAAATACGCGGAAAGGACTACGTTGAGAAGCAGTATGCCCCATCGCTTGACGCTGTGGCCGAAACGGTAGATCACGAAGAGCATCATGCCTCCGGCGAAAAGCGGCGCATACTCGGCCATCAGCCAATTGGCCGCGTACTCGTTGCCCGTCAGCTGGGCCACGAGGCCCAGCAGGGGCCAGGCTGCTGCAAATACCGTCACAAGCCGAATGGTCAACATGCGCAGCATGATCATGACAAGGATGACCATGTAGAAGCGCAACTCGACCCACAGGGTCCAGTAGACGCCATCGATATGCCGCAACCCCATCAACGGATGGAACATGGTGAGGTTTGCGAGCAGTTCCTTCATTCCCCGGCCGTCCCCCAGTGCCGGCCACAAGACGATCACGAGGAATCCCGTGGCAAGCACCGCGACCCAGTATGCAGGGTACAGCCGGCCTACCCGTGAACCCACAAACCTGCTCGCACTCTTTCCGTAGGCCGAAAGCAGGATCACGAATCCTGAAATGATGAAAAAGAGCTGTACACCCATGTTGCCGTACATCGTGAACCGAGAAAGTACCGGCCAGGCGTCCCTGGCCACGGGGGTTCCCCAGAACTCGTGGTGCCACGCGGTGTAGTGGTAGAGCAGGACAAGGACAGCGGCAAGGAACCGAAGCCCGTCCAGCAAGGCCAGCCGCGGCGCGCGCCGCGACTGGGGCACTGCCTGCGTCGCAGCGCTGTCTTGGCGCCGGACATCCAGGAGCGAAGTTCCGGATTCAGGCAAAGCCATACCCCACCCTTACTCGATTTGCGTTGTCGTATTGTTATCAACGGTAGCAAAGTTCACTGCGTGCGGATCGAGACTGGGTGGTTTCTCACGCTGCAGAGGCCAAAAATCTCCGCCGGCATGCTGTTTGCGGTTAAAGACCGCGGGCCCGTGGAACCAATCGGTTCCACGGGCCCGCAGCGAAGGGTGCGAAGAGTTACTTGACAGTAACGGTTGCGCCGGCAGCCTCGAGGGCTTCCTTTGCCTTCTCGGCAGCTTCCTTGGTTGCGCCTTCGAGGACGGCCTTCGGAGCCGAGTCAACGACCTCCTTGGCTTCCTTCAGACCCAGGGAAGTGATGGCACGAACTTCCTTGATGACTGCGATCTTCTTGTCGCCAGCCGACTCGAGGATAACGTCGAATTCGGTCTGCTCTTCGGCTTCAGCAGCTGCGCCGCCGGCCGGGCCTGCAACTGCAACAGCAGCTGCGGTGACCTCGAAGGTCTCCTCGAAGGTCTTTACGAACTCGGAGAGCTCGATGATGGTCATTTCCTTGAAGGCTTCCAAAAGCTCTTCGGTGGACAGCTTCGCCATGATAGGGCGTCCTTTCCGTTCGCGGCACATGCGCACCGCAAGTTACTGGGTGAGGGGTTCGAAAAAGCTTAGGCTTCTTCGGTGGCGGCTTCGGCAGCAGGTGCCTCAACCTCGGCGGGTGCTTCAGCAGCGCCACCGTTTGCTTCGAGCTTTGCGCGCAGTGCTTCGATGGTGCGGGCAGCGGCGGAAGCCGGAGCCTTCAGTACACCAGCGACACGTGCAAGCTGGAGCTCACGCGACTCAAGGGCGGCCAGAGCGGCAACCTCGGTTGCGTCAAGGGCCTTACCCTCGAAGTAACCGGTCTTGATGATGAGCTGCTTGTTTTCCTTAGCAAAATCCGTGAGGCTCTTAGCGGCAGCAACTGCATCGCCCTTGATGAAGGCGATTGCGGTCGGACCGGCGAGCTGGCCATCGAATGCATCGATGCCGGCTTCCTTTGCTGCGATACCAGTCAAGGTGTTCTTCACAACCGCGTACTTGGTCTCCTGACCAAGCGAGCGGCGGAGCTGCTTGAGCTGCGCAACAGTAAGCCCACGGTATTCGGTCAGGACAGCGGCGGTCGACTCCTTGAAGTCGGCGGTGATTTCCTCAACTGCGGAAACCTTAGTCGGCGTTGCCATAACACTCCTTCCGGGGTATAGATCTGATACCAGTCGATCTGACCCGGCCAGGAGTACTGGCATAAAAAACGCCCCATGCAGGATGCACGGGGCGGAAAGAACACACAAAAGTATGTGAAAATTTCACTTCGTTCACCTGCGCAGGTCGTCCTTTGTGGGACTTTCGGAGCCTCACTACAATAAGCAGCTAATCTCGACCGACGGTCTTCGGTATTACCCAGCCTAACAGCGCGACGAGTGAAGAACCAAATCGGCAGGTCAAGCGCGCAGGTTCCCACCTGGCCTTGCCGCCGACCGACCCGCGGAGCCCCTTCTCCGTGGAGCATTCCGGCGGCGCCGGCAAACGCCGCAGGCCAGACGCCGCGACCCCTGCCCCAGGGTCAACATTCCGCCCTGAAGATTAAAAGGCAGAACCCCGGTTCCGTAACTTGGGGGATAACGGAAGCGGGGTTCTGCGAATGCGGCAATGCAACTTGGGGGAACGCATTGCCGCGATAAATGTTTGAAACGGGGCTTGGGGTCTCCGCTAAAAACACCGGTGATCAGATCACCTGCCGCAACCATGTTGCAACGTAATAAGAGTATCAGCAAAGACTTCCGACACAAGATGTTTAGGCGAGCAAAATTGACAAATTGTGGTTTTGACCACAATCAAAGGGAATGTCGAACCTGTTGCCGGACAGGTTGGGCCCACCGATGCGCAACGCTTCCGTGGCAAGGCTACCCGGACCTGAACCTGAATCTGGACACGACCTTGCACTCGCATGCCGCGCGGCCGTTCCACGCCGGTGGGCCGGACAGTGCTCTCCGAAACCCGCGGCCTCCGGATTCTTCCCGGGTGCGTCAAGCACCTATCCCGGATTGTTCGCGGGAGCCGATTTGGCCTGCTCCGACGATTTGCGCTGCAGGAACAAGGTCACCACCAACGCGACTGCCGCCGTGATCGCCAGCAGGAACAGGCCGATCCCGTAGCTGTTCGTGACCGGGTTGTAGGTGGCACCCATCACCATCGGCGGGAAATAGCCGCCCAGTCCCCCGCCGGCTGCAACGATACCGGTAACGGCACCCACATTCTTAGCCGGGGCCAGCCGTCCCACCCAGGCAAACACGCCACCCATTCCCAATCCAAGCGCACTGGCCATGGACAAGAACGTGGCGCCCGTTGCGACTTCCGTTTGCGGTTGGGACATCACCACCAAGGCCAGCACCGTCACTCCGATCAGCGACACGATGACCACCGGCTTCGGACCGATCTTGTCGGCGAGGATGCCGCCGATGGGCCGCACAATCACGGCTGCCAAGGCAAACCCCGCGGTGCGGGTGCCTGCCGCGGTGGGATTCATGTCGTAGATATCGCGCAGGTAGGTCGGGAGGTAGGCGCAAAAGCTGACGAACCCGCCAAATACCACCGCATACAGGAACGTCATTTGCCAGGTCACCGGAAGCCGGGCCGCGCCCATCACCTTGGGGATGAACGGGTCGACGACCGGCACGCGAGCCGGGGACTCGCTCATGGTGAACCACACCACCACGGCCATGACCGCCATCAGGGCCGCCACCAGGAGGTGCGTTTGGACGTACCCGATGGATGCAGTCAGCCGAGGGGTCATGAATGCCGCAATGGCGGTGCCTCCCATGCCCATCCCGAAGACACCCGTCGCGAACCCGCGTCGGGAAGCCTTGTACCAGGCACTTACGAACGGGATGCCGATGGCGAAAACCGTGCCGGCAATACCCAGGAAGAAAGCCGATACCAGCAACAGCCAATACGACGAGACGCTGCCGGCCCAGGCCACCCCCAGCACCGGCACCACGGAGATGCCCAGGATGCCGGTGAACATGACCTTGCCGCCGAAACGGTCCGTCATCGAGCCAACGACGATGCGCCCGAGCGATCCCACCAGGATCGGCATGGCGACCAACACCGAAATCGATGTCGAACTCAACCCCATGTTTTCGGTGTATCTGGCCCCCAGCGGTGAAATCACCATCCATCCCCAGAAACCGACGGTCGATGCGAGGGTCGCCAACACCAGGTTCAGGGTGGCCTTCTTCGGATCCAGTTCAATAGTCATCGCGGATCACTCCTTTGCGTTGTCGCTCGTGCCGACTTTCGACCAGCCTCGGCGATGCATCGCCGAGGTTCCCTGCTTGTCGCGGCTCCGGTAGACGATGTAGGGGCGGAACAGGTAGTGGATCGGGGCCGTCAGGGCATGGACCAGCCGGGTGAACGGCCAGATCACGAACAGCACCATGCCGATGACCGTGTGGATCTGGAACGACAACGGGGCCTGCGCCATTGACGCGACATCCGGCTGCAGGATGAAGATCGATCTGAACCACGGGGACACGGTTTCCCGGTAGTTGTGGGTGTGCTCGGACTCGAACACGGACAGCACCGTCGTGGCGAGCCCGAAGACGATCGCCGCCACCAGCACGACGTACATCATCTTGTCATTCTTGGTGGTTGCCGCGAACACCGGCCCGCTGGTCCGCCGTCGGTAGATCAGCAGGGCGGCGCCGCCCAGCGTGCCGACGCCGGCGATGCCGCCCACCAGCAGCGCGTTGAAGTGGTAGAACTCCTGGCTGACGCCCACAGCATCGGTCCAGGCCTTGGGGATGATCAGCCCGACGACATGGCCGACGATCACCGCGAGGATGCCGAAGTGGAAGAGCGGCGAAGCGATGCGCAGCAACCGCGACTCGTAGAGCTGGCTCGAGCGCGTGGTCCAACCGAACTGGTCGTACCTGTGCCGCCAGATCAGTCCGCCCACCAAGACGGCAAGCATGAGGTAGGGGAAGACGCCCCACAGGACGATGTCCCAGGCACCTACGGCTTGTTCGGGCATGCTAAACACTCCTCACGGGCAACAATTCGCGGTTGAACGGCTCGAGCCCGACCGATTCGACGGGCGGCCCGTGCCCGGCCAGGGCCATCGCCTCCGCCCTGTCCTTGACGGTCGGGCCCGGAAGCGTGGCGCTGAGCGCCTGAAGCAGCTTCGCATAGGGCGACTGCGCCTCCTCGAGGGCCAGCCGCAGCAATTCGATGCTGGCGCGGTAGTCCTGCATGAGTTTCAGCCCGCCGTCGGGGTCTGCCACGGCGGCATACTCAAGGACCATCGGCAGGAAGTCGGGCAGCTCCCCCTGCGTGTCGACGAGGAACCCGCTGCTCCGGTAGGCCTGCTTGAAGGCGGCAAGAACTTCCCCGCGCCGCCGGGTGTCCCCGTCGGTCCAGTAGGAAAGGTACAGTGCGTGCTTGCGGCTCAGGTCAAAGGTCTCCACGTAGCCGCGCTCCAGGGATTCCGGTGCCGTGGATTCGACGTGCTCGAGGAACGAGCCAACCAGTCCGCGGGCCTCGGCCAGCCGGGCCGCCTCGGCAACCCGCCCCGCGCGGGCGAACCTGCCCGGCCGTTGCGGCCTGCAGTCCGCCAGCGCCGCCCGCAGCCCCGGGATTTCCCCGCGCACCTGGGCGTCCGGGTAGCACAGCAGCACGGAGATGACCCGGTGCAGCAAACGCACCTCGCTCACTTCCCGTCCCTCCTGGCCGGGAACATCCCGTCCGGGGCCCCGGTGCCGTCCCAGTTCAGCAGGTTCACCCTGCCGCGCAGCGACTCGCTGCCCGGGGCCGTCTCCGAGGTCTGCCTGTCGCGCAGCGCATTGAACGTCTCGATGGCCACGGGGGTCGGCGCGCCGCTGGCCTCGCCGAACGGCGAGTTGCCGTACATGCCCGGTCCGTCGTCGAAATCCAGCGAACAGCCCATCTCCTCGAGGTCGTGCGCCTGCTCGCGGTGCGCCTGCGGGATCACGTAGCGGTCCTCGTACTTGGCGATGGCCATCAGCCGGTACATCTCGTACAGGGTCTCCCCGTCCATGCCGACGGACTCGGGGATGGAGTCGTCGGGGTCCTGGCCCAGGGTGATGCCGCGCAGGTAGGCGCGCATTGCCGCGAGCTTGCGCAGCACCTCGGTGATCTTCCCGGTGTCCCCCGCGGTGAACAGCCCGGCGAGGTACTCCACCGGGATGCGCAGCTCCTCGATGGCCCCGAAGAGGTTCCCGGCGCCCTCGGCGTCGTGGCCCTGGTCGCGCAGCAGGTCGACGACGGGGGAAAGCGGCGGCACGTACCAGACCATCGGCATGGTCCGGTATTCCGGGTGCAGCGGCAGCGCCACCTTGTACACCTTGGCCAGCTTGTAGACCGGGGAACGCTGGGCCGCGTCGATCCAGTCCTCGGCGATGCCCTGGCGGCGGGCCTCGGCGATCACCGCCGGATCGTGCGGATCCAGGATCAGCTCGAGCTGGCGTTCGTAGAGGTCCTTCTCGTCGGCCGCTGCCGCGGCGCCCACCTTGTCGGCGTCGTACAGGAACAGCCCGAGGTAGCGCAGCCGGCCCACGCAGGTTTCCGAGCAGACCGTCGGCAGGCCGATCTCGACGCGCGGGTAGCACATGGTGCACTTCTCCGCCTTGCCGGTCTTGTGGTTGAAGTAGATCTTCTTGTACGGGCAGCCCGTCACGCACTGGCGCCAGCCGCGGCACCTGTCCTGGTCAACCAGCACGATGCCGTCCTCGACCCGCTTGTAGATGGCGCCGGAGGGGCAGGAGGCCATGCACGAGGGGTTCAGGCAGTGCTCGCAGATGCGCGGCAGGTAGAACATGAAGGTCTTCTCGAACTCGAAGAGGATCTTCTCGTTGGATTCGCGGCGGACCTGTTCGACCATGGGGTCGAGGTGGCCGAGCTCCGCCACTCCCCCGAGGTTGTCGTCCCAGTTGGCGCTCCAGGTGATCTCGGTGTCCTTGCCGGTGATCAGCGACTTGGGCCGCGCCACCGGGAAGTCGTCGCCGGCCGGGGCGTCGATCAACGTCTTGTAGTCGTAGGTCCAGGGCTCGTAGTAGTCCTTCAGCTCCGGCTGCACCGGGGAGGCGAAGATGCCCAGCAGCTTTTGCAGCCGCCCGCCGGACTTGAGCTTGAGCCGCCCGTTCTTCCCCAGCGTCCAGCCGCCGCGCCACGTCTCCTGGTCCTCGTAGCGGCGCGGGTAGCCCTGGCCGGGCCGGGTCTCCACGTTGTTGAACCACACGTACTCGGTGCCGGCCCTGTTGGTCCAGGCCTGCTTGCAGGTCACCGAACAGGTGTGGCAGCCGATGCACTTGTCCAGGTTCATCACCATTCCCATTTGGGCCATGACTCGCATCAGAACACCACTTTCTGTGAGCGGCGACGGATCGTGGAGACCACGTCGCGTTGGTTGCCGGTCGGGCCGAGGTAGTTGAACGCGTAGGACAGCTGCGCGTAGCCGCCGATCAGGTGGGTGGGCTTGACCAGCAGGCGGGTCACCGAGTTGTGGATGCCGCCGCGCCGTCCGGTCGCCTCCGACTTCGGCACGTCGATGGTGCGCTCCTGCGCATGGTGGACGTAGGCGACGCCCTCGGGCATGCGGTGCGAGACGACGGCTCGGCCCACCAGCACCCCGTTGGTGTTCACGCACTCCACCCACTCGTTGTCCTTGACGCCGATGGCCGACGCGTCGGCGGGGCTCATCCAGACCGTGGGGCCGCCGCGGGAGAGCGAGAGCATGAACAGGTTGTCCTGGTACTCGGAGTGGATGGACCACTTGGAGTGCGGGGTCAGGTAGCGCACCGTGATCTCCTTGGAGCCGTCGGCCCCCAGCTTGGGTTCGCCGAAGAGCCGGTGCATGTCAAGCGGCGGCCGGTAGGTCGGCAGCTGCTCGCCGGTGTCGCGCATCCAGTCGTGGTCCAGGAAGAAGTGCATGCGCCCGGTCAGCGTGTGCCACGGCTTGAGCCGCTCGACGTTCACGGTGAACGGTGCGTAGCGCCGCCCGCCGGTCTCCGAGCCGGACCATTCGGGCGAGGTGATCACCGGCTGCGGGGCCGCCTGGGTCATGGCGAAGGTGATGCGCTTCTCCGCCGAGCCCTCCGCGAGGTCCGCGAGCTTCACCCCGGTGCGCTTCTCCAGGTCGGTGAACCCCTGCACGGCCAGTTCGCCGTTGGTGGTGCCGGAGAAGGCGAGGATCGCCTCCGCCATCTTCTCGTCGGTGTCGATGGCCGGGCGGCCGGCGGCTGCCCCGTGGCTCATGACCCCGTGCAGGTCCGCGAGCCGCTTGGTCTCGTGTTCCAGCCGGTAGGTGACGTTCTTGACGGTGAATCCCAGGGTGTCGGCCAGCGGGCCCACGGCCGCGAGCTTGTCGGCGATCGCCGTGTAGTCGCGTTCGACGATCGAGAAGTTCGGCAGGTTCCGCCCCGGCACCCCGGGGGCGCCGCTGCCCTTCCAGTCATCCACGCGGCCGCCAGGGGCCGCCAGCTGTCCCGGGGTGTCGTGCTGCATGGGCACCGAGACCAGGTCCTTGCGCACGCCCAGGTGGGTTTCGGCCTGCCGGGAGAATTCCCGGGCCAGCAGGTGGAAGGTCTCGAAGTCGGTCTTTGCCTGCCACGGAGGGTCGATGGCGGGGGTGAACGCGTGGACGAACGGGTGCATGTCGGTGGAGGAAAGGTCGTGCTTCTCGTACCAGGTGGCGGCCGGGAAGACGATGTCCGAGAGCAGCGTCGTGCTGGTCATGCGGAAGTCGGCGCTCACCAGCAGGTCGAGCTTGCCCTCGGGCGCCTTCTCGTGCCAGCGCACGTCCTTCGGGTGGGTTTCGGTTTCGTGGTTGTCGCTGCCCATCACGTTGTTGTGCGTGCCCAGCAGGTGCTTGAGGAAGTACTCGTTGCCCTTGGCCGAGGACCCGAAGAGGTTCGAGCGCCACAGCACCAGGGTGCGCGGCCAGTTCTCCGGGGCATCGACGTCCTCGATGGCGTGGGTGAGGCTGCCGTTGTGCAGCGCCTCGGCGATGTGGCTTCCGGGGTTCTCCGCGGTCCCGGCAGCCACCGCGGCGGCGGCCTCCTCCGCGACGTCCAGCGGGTTCCTGTTGAACTGCGGGTAGAACGGCATCCAGCCCATGCGTGTGGACTGCGCCAGCGAATCGGCGGTGTGCATGCCATCCAGCGAGCCCTCGGAGAGCGGGGACTTCAGGGCGTCGGCCGAGTACCCGTCCTGCCGCCACTGGTCGGTGTGCATGTACCAGTAGCCGGTGCCGATCATGGTGCGTGGCGGGCGCTGCCAGTCCAGGGCGTTGGCCAGTGACACCCAGCCGGTGATCGGGCGGCACTTTTCCTGCCCGACGTAGTGCGCCCAGCCGCCGCCGTTGCGCCCCATGGACCCGGTGAGCAGCAGCAGCGAGAGGATGGCCCGGTAGGTGGCATCTCCGTGGAACCACTGACAGATGCCGGCGCCCATGATGATCATCGAACGGCCGCCGGAATCCTCGGCGTTCTGCGCGAATTCGCGGGCGATGCGGGCGCAGGCCTCGGCCGGGACGGAGGTGATCTCCTCCTGCCAGGCCGGGGTGTAGGGGGTTGTTGCGTCGTCGTAGCCCGCGGCCCAGTCGCCGGGCAGCCCCTCGCGGCCCACCCCGTACTGCGCGAGCATCAGGTCGAACACGGTTGTGACAAGGTTCTGCCCGACCCGCGCCGTCGGGACGCCGCGGTGCAGCACCGATCCTTCGCCTTCGGGGTCGTCGAACACCGGCAGCCGGATGGCCGCGTGTGCGCCGCCGGGAACCCCGGCGAGGCTCAGCGCCGGCTCGATGTCCCCGAGGTCCAGGTTCCACTTGCCGGCGTCGGCTTCGTTGTACCTGAAGCCGAGCGAGCCGTTGGGCACCCGGGGGCCAGCGGTGGCGGTGTCCCAGAGGACCGTCTTGAACTGCGGGTCCGCCGCGGCGGCCGCTTCCCCTGCGAGGTCGGCGGCGGTGAGGAACTTGCCCGGCACCAGCCCCTGGCCGTCGGGGTGCTCGTTGAGGGTGACCAGGAAGGGCAGGTCGGTGTAGGACTTCACGTAGTCGGTGAAGAACGGGACCTCCCGGTCGACGAAGAACTCCTTGAGCAGCACGTGCCCCATGCCCATGGCCAGCGCCGCATCCGTCCCGGCCTGGGCCGGCAGCCACTCGTCGGCGAACTTGGTGTTGTCGGCGTAGTCGGGGCTGATGGAGACGACCTTGGTGCCCTTGTAGCGGGCCTCAGCCATCCAGTGGGCGTCAGGGGTGCGCGTGACGGGCACGTTCGAGCCCCACATCATCAGGTAGGTCGAATCCCACCAGTCCCCCGACTCGGGCACATCGGTCTGGTCGCCGAAGACCTGCGGGCTGGCCACGGGGAGGTCAGCGTACCAGTCGTAGAAGCTTGTCATCACGCCGCCCACCAACTGGATGAATCGGGTGCCGACGCAGTGGCTGACCATCGACATGGCCGGGATCGGCGAGAATCCCGCGACGCGGTCCGGGCCGTACTTCTTGATGGTGTTCACGTGCGCAGCTGCGGCGATTTCCACGGCTTCGGCCCAGCTGGTGCGCACCAGCCCGCCCTTGCCGCGGGCCTGCTGGTAGCGGGCGCGGGTTTCCGGGTTGGAGGCGATCTCGTCAAAGGCGAGCACCGGGTCCCCCAGCCGGGCCTTGGCTTCCCGGTACATTTCCAGCAGCACGCCGCGGGCGTAGGGGTAGCGCACGCGCGTGGGCGAATAGGTGTACCAGGAGAAGGCGGCGCCGCGCGGGCAGCCACGCGGTTCGTACTCCGGCCTGTCGGCACCCACCGAGGGGTAGTCCGTCTGTTGGGCCTCCCAGGTGATGATGCCGTCCTTGACGTAGACCTTCCAGGAGCATGAACCCGTGCAATTCACGCCGTGGGTGGAGCGCACGACCTTGTCGTGGCTCCAGCGGTCCCGGTAGAAGACGTCGCCGCGGCGGCCCCCCTCCCGGAACACCGCGCGCTGGTCCTCGGAGGTCTCCCAGCGCGTGAAAAACCGCCCCACGCTCAGGAGCGCGTCGGCGGCAGGGGAATCAATGCCCGGTGTGGTTTCGCCTGTGGTCATGAGTGCACTCTAACCAGAGTCCAGCGGCGCTGGCTAGGTGAATCGCGGTGAACGATTGCAAATTTTGCGTTTCCGTTTGCCCCTATCAGGGCGTACTTGCGCACCATGCGGTGCAAGATGGGGCCCCGCAATCGGGAACAAAAAGACCGCAGGCCCGGACCCCCTGCGACGGGGATCCGGGCCTGCGGTGAAAAACGAAGCGCTGTTTAGGCTTCGACGACCACGCGGGTCACGTTCGGGTCAACGGCAATGCCGGGGCCGAAGGTGGTTGCAACGGTTGCCTTGGTGATGTAACGGCCCTTGGAGGAGGAAGGCTTCAGTCGAAGAACCTCGTCCAGTGCTGCTGCGTAGTTCTCGGCCAGCTTCTGCGCATCGAAGGAAACCTTGCCGATGATGAAGTGCAGGTTCGAGTGCTTGTCGACGCGGAAGTCGATCTTGCCGCCCTTGATGTCGTTGACAGCCTTGGCGACGTCCATGGTGACGGTGCCGGTCTTCGGGTTCGGCATCAGGTTGCGCGGGCCCAGGACCTTGCCCAAGCGGCCAACCTTGCCCATGAGGTCAGGGGTCGCAACTGCTGCGTCGAAGTCGGTCCAGCCGCCGGCGATCTTGGCGATCAGGTCGTCCGAGCCAACGAAGTCGGCGCCGGCTGCGATTGCTGCCTCGGCCTTGTCACCGTTTGCGAAAACGAGGACGCGGGCGGTCTTGCCGGTGCCGTGCGGCAGGATGACCGTGCCGCGGACCATCTGGTCAGCCTTGCGCGGGTCGACGCCGAGGCGGAATGCAACCTCAACGGTCTCGTCGGCCTTCGAGGAAGCGATTTCCTTGGCCAGGGCGATTGCCTCGGTCGGTGCGTAAACCTTGTCGGCTTCGATCTTAGCCGCGGCGGCTACGTATGCTTTGCTGCGCTTTGCCATCTGCTTTTTCTCCTTGTGCAGTCGTGGTCTGTATGGGTCGCGCGCGACCCTGCCACTTGCGATCGGGTGCCCACCCTGCGGTGGAGAGTGTCCCGGTCGTCTTGTTTGTTATGGGGGTACGCTGCCGGTATCAATCCGGCGGCGCGGTGTGCAGAGAGGCTATTAGCCTTCTACGGTGATGCCCATGGAACGGGCGGTGCCGGCGATGATCAGGGCAGCAGCCTTGATGTCGTTGGCGTTGAGGTCTTCCATCTTGGAAGCGGCGATTTCTTCAACCTGAGCCTGGGTCAGGTTGGCAACCTTGACGGTGTGCGGGGTTGCGGAACCCTTGGCAACGCCTGCAGCCTTCTTGATGAGCTCTGCGGCCGGCGGGGTCTTGGTGATGAAGGTGAAGGAACGGTCTTCGTAGACGGTAATTTCAACCGGGATCACGTTACCGCGCTGCGACTCGGTCGCTGCGTTGTAAGCCTTGCAGAATTCCATGATGTTGACGCCGTGCTGACCAAGCGCCGGGCCGATCGGAGGTGCCGGGTTGGCGGCGCCTGCCTGGATCTGCAGCTTGATGAGTCCGGTGACCTTTTTCTTGGGGGCCATGTCGGGTCCTTCTTCTTATGCGTTGCCCCGTTGCACAGGAGCGTACCTCGGGGGGTTGGCCGCCGTGGCGCGGCGGCCGGGTCATGCCGATATCCCGGTAAAGCAAACCGGGAAAGGCACGAAGACTAATGTTACTGGATCTTGGTGACCTGGCTGAACGACAGGGTCACCGGGGTTTCGCGCTCGAAGATCGAAACCAGGACCACGAGAGTGGAGGATTCCAGCTTGATCTCGCTGATAGTTGCCGGCAGGGTCTCGAACGGGCCGTCGTTGACGATGACCGATTCGCCGACCTCGAAGTCGACCGTGACCTCGGTGATCGGGACGCGCCCTGGCTTCATCGTGGCAGCCTGCTCTTCGCTGACGATGGTGTGCTCAAGCATCGAGAAGACTTCCTCGAGGCGCAGCGGATCCGGGTTGTGGGCGTTGCCGACGAAGCCGGTGACACCGGGGGTGTGACGAACGGCACCCCAGGAGGCGTCGGTCAGTTCCATGCGGACCAGGACGTAACCGGGAATGCGGACACGACGCACGATCTTGCGCGTGGTGTTCTTGATCTCGACGACCTCTTCCATCGGGACCTGGATTTCATAGATGAATTCTTCCATGCCCAGGGTCTGGATGCGGGTTTCGAGGTTCACCTTGACGCGGTTTTCGTAACCAGCGTAGGAGTGGATGACGTACCAGTCACCGGGCTGGCGGCGCAGCTTGGTGCGGAATTCTTCGATGGGGTCAACGGCCGGGGCTTCCTCGGCCGCTACCTCTTCGGGAGCCTGCTCGGCGTCCTCGGAAACGACGGAATCGGTCGACACCTCTTCGGTATCGACCTCTGCTTCCTGGCCTTCAACTTCTTCGATGGCCTGCGGTTCGAGTTCCTGATCGGACACTGCGGTTCCTGCTTTCTGTTACTGGTTCACCAGAAATATGGGGCGAATCGTCCGGCTTACTTTTCGGCCGGGTTGGTGAAGATCCAAATAGATCCGCTGCCGAACACGAAGTCCAGGGCGGAAATGATGACCATCATCAACACGACGAAGCCGATGACCACTAGCGTGTAGTTCACCAGTTCGCTGCGAGTCGGCGTAACGACCTTCTTCAGCTCAGAAATCATCTGGCGGAAGAACAAGGCGATTCCGGCGAAGAAACCCGCCTTGGCCGGCTTCTTGTTGCGCCCTGCGCCGTGCGAATCGCTCGCAGTCGTTTCAGTCACCGGTTCCTCGTTTCAGATTATGCCAATTGAAACAATCACGGTGTGCCGCAGTCTTATCGACCACGACACACCGTGACGTGAATTTCGCCGAGCAATCCAGAATGATTGCTACTGCGCAGGGCAGACAGGACTCGAACCTGCAACCTGCGGTTTTGGAGACCGCTGCGCTACCAATTGCGCCACTACCCTTCGAGTCCAGGGACTCGTTCAACCACACAAACCGCTGGCGACTTGAGTGATTCAGATGTTTTCCAACACCGAGGAACAAGTTTACGCATGAATTGGGTCGATTGTCGAACCGGGGACAAGTTCCCCGTGTTTTCAAGGGTTTTCCGGCGTCCCTGTTAGGTTGTCTTGCGTGCGTACATCCAAATCAGGGCCCATTCGACATGAGCTCGCCAGTGCGTTGATCCTGCTGGTCTTCGCCGGCGGTTCGATCCTCGATGCCATTCTCGGCATCGCCCTCCTGGCAGGGCCCGGCCCCTTCGCTGCCATCCGGGCCATGGCCGCGACGGTTCCCTTGCTCGTGGCCACCGGCGTTTGGGTTGTCCTGCGCAAGCACCGGGAATTCTCCGGCACCTGCATCGCCATGTTCGCACTGGCATTCCCCGCCTGGTTCGTCGAATTTGCTTCGCCGATTCCCGTCAGCTGGTACCTGGGCGCGGGATTGGTGCTCTGGTCAATGCGGTTGGGCCAGAACCTGCTCTCCTGGGCCGGTACCAGCCTGCTGGTGCTGGCGGCCGGAGCCCAGTTCCACCTGATCAACTACTCCGGTGCCATGTACCTGCCATTCGTCGTCACGGTCCCGGTTTTCCTGTGCGCGGCCGCGTACTTCCAGTGGCACCAGGTCCGCGCACAGGCCCAGGACATCGATCTGGACGAGCAGCACAGGGAGGAGCTCCACCTCAGTCGCTACGGCCGCCTGCCCGCAGAGTGGACGGCACCCGGAACGTCAGCCGGCCGGCGCCCGTGAACACCGCGCGTCGCATTGGTTGATTTAGTCGTTTTGCGGGGCGGAGGAGCACTAAGCTGAAACCACACCCCAACCCACCTCCCCATCCAGGAAGCGACGACATGTCACGCATTTCCCGACGTATCGGGTCCATCGCAGAATCCGCAACGCTGGCCGTAGACGCAAAGGCCAAGGCCCTGAAAGCCGCCGGACGCCCGGTCATCGGCTTCGGCGCGGGCGAACCGGACTTCGCCACCCCCGACTACATCGTTGAAGCAGCCATCGCAGCGGCACGCAAGCCCCAGTACCACCGCTACTCCCCCGCGGCCGGCCTGCCGGAGCTCCGTGCTGCCATCGCCGAGAAGACCATGCGCGACTCCGGCTACAAGCTTGACGCTTCCCAGGTCCTAGTCACCAACGGCGGCAAGCAGGCCGTGTACAACGCTTTTGCCACGCTGCTGGATCCGGGAGACGAAGTCATCGTCCCGGCACCGTACTGGACCACCTACCCGGAAGCCATCCGCCTGGCCGGCGGCGTGCCCGTCGAGGTGTTCGCCGGACCGGAGCAGGGCTACAAGGTCACCATCGAGCAGCTCGAGGCGGCCGTGACGCCCCGGACCAAGGTGCTGCTCTTCGTCTCGCCGTCCAACCCGACCGGTGCCGTCTACGCACCGGAGCAGGTTGCGGAGATCGGCCGCTGGGCCGCATCCAAGGACCTGTGGGTCATCACTGACGAGATCTACGAACACCTCACCTACGACGATGCCGTCTTCACCTCGATCGCGACCGCCGCACCGGAGCTGGGCGACAAGGTCATCATCCTCAACGGCGTCGCCAAGACCTATGCCATGACCGGTTGGCGCGTGGGATGGATGGCGGGCCCGCTGGACGTCATCAAGGCTGCCACCAACCTGCAGTCGCACGCGACCTCCAACGTCTCGAACGTTTCGCAGATCGCCGCGCTGGCTGCCGTTTCCGGCCCGCTGGACGCCGTGGCCGAGATGCGCACGGCCTTCGACCGCCGCCGCAAGGCCATGGTCTCGGCGCTGAACGCGATCGACGGCGTGCACTGCCCGGTCCCGGAGGGTGCCTTCTACGCGTACGCCGATGTCCGCGGCCTGCTGGGCCGCGAGATCCGCGGTGTCGTCCCGACCACCTCGGCCGAGCTCGCCGCGCTGATCCTGGAACAGGCCGAGGTCGCCGTGGTTCCGGGCGAGGCCTTCGGCCCGTCGGGATACATCCGCCTGTCCTACGCGCTGGGCGATGCCGACCTCGCCGAGGGCGTCGGGCGCATGGCCGCCCTGCTGGGCGAGGCCAAGTAGGTAGCACATCGACAAACGGCGGTGGCCGGCAAGCTCCTCGCGGAGGTTGCCGGCCACTGTTGCATCCCGGGCAGGTGGGGCCGGGCCCCATCAGGCCGGCCGGGAGGCTAGAGGATCCGCCGGTCCACGGCCCAGCGGGTCAGTTCGTGCCGGTTGGAGAGCTGCAGCTTGCGTAGCACGCTCGAGACGTGGGTCTCGACGGTCTTGACGGAGATGAACAGGTCCTTGGCGACTTCCTTGTAGCTGTAGCCGCGGGCGATCAGCCGCATCACCTCGAGCTCCCGGGCGCTGAGCAGGTCAAGTTCGTCGTCGGCGCTGACGGCGGCCTGCGTCCCGAACGCGTCGAGCACGAACCCGGCAAGCCGCGGGGAGAAGACGGCGTCGCCGCCGGCCACGCGCTCCACGGCGTCGGAGATCTCCTTCCCGGAGATCGACTTGGTGACGTAGCCGCGCGCGCCGGCGCGAATGACCGTGACGACGTCCTCCGCGGCGTCCGAGACGCTCAGGGCCAGGAACCGCACGGTGGCGAACATGTCGGCACATCCCGCGAGCACCTCGGCGCCTCCCCCGCCGCGCCCGCCGGGCAGGTGCACGTCCAGCAGCACCACGGCCGGCGCGTGGGCGTGCACCGCGGCGATGGCCTGCTCCACGGTGGCGGCCTCGGCGACCACGCGGATGCGCCCGTCGAGGTCCGCCTTGAGGCCCGAACGGAAGATGGCGTGGTCGTCGACCACCACCACGTCAATGGGTGTTGCTGCCTGCTCGGTCATCGTCGTCCTTGGTTCTCTCGTTCATTGTCAGGTGCACTTCCGTGCCGTCCTCGGTGCTGCGGATGCCGGCGCTGCCGCCGTTGCGCTCCATGCGCCCGATAATCGACTCGCGCACGCCGTGGCGGTCCCCGGAGACCTGGTCCACCTCGAACCCGTCGCCGCGGTCGCGCACAAAGACCTCCACACGCTCCGCCCCGGCCTCCACGTAGACCGAGATCGTCCCGCCGGCGTGCTTTGCCGCGTTCGTCATGGCCTCCCGGGTTGCCTGGAGCAGCGCATCGTGCCCGGCCAGGCCGCTGCGTTCACCGACGGCAACCACGTTGATGGAGACCAGGTAGAGCTCCTCGACCTCCGCAGCCTCCCGGCGGATGGCCTCGGTGATTTCGCCTTCCTCGGGATCCTGGGTGTTGTAGAGCCACTGGCGCAGCTCGCGTTCCTGGGCCCGGGCCAGGGTCAGCACCTGGGCGGGGTCGTGGGAGCGCTTCTGGATCAGGGCCAGGGTCTGCAGCACCGAGTCGTGCAGGTGCGCGGCGATGTCCGCACGCTCGGCGGCGCGCACCCTGTTGGAGCGCTCGGAAACGTAGTCGCGCCAGAAGCGCAGGCCCCACGGGAGCAACACCAGGGCCAGGCCCGCGATGACGGCCACCGCCACGGCCAGGCCGGAGAGCAGCTCGCGCAACCCGACGATGCCGCTGAGGAAGAGCAGCAGCCCTGTCACCACCAGCGCCACCCCGACCACCAGGCGCACGAGCGCGCCGGTACTCAGCGTGCCGGTGCTCCGGCGCAGTCCGGCGCGGCCCTCGTCGTCGAGCTGAAGCCAGGCCAGGATGGCCCCGGCGAGCACCACGAGCACGGGCCACAGCTTCTCCAGGCGGAGTTCGGCCCCGAGCATCTGCGCGGAGACCAGCCCCGCGACAACCAGCAGCCCGGCACCCACGAGGACCTGGCGCATCGAATGCTGCCGCTGCTCCCCGGCCGGGTCGTCGGGGTCCCCGGCGACCGGCTTGTTCAGTTCCTCCGCGAGGCCGAACCGGCGGGTGCCCTCGCGGCGTTCGGCCTCGCGCCGGACGTCGGTGGCGCTGGGCAGGAAGATCCACAACCAGGCGTAGAGGACGATGCCGGCCCCGGCCAGGCCCGTGGCCAGCACGAACCCGATGCGGATCCAGCGCACCTGGATCCCGAGGTGCGCGGCCAGGCCGGAACACACCCCGGCCAGCACGCGGGAGTGTCCGCGGACCAGTTCGGGGCGTTCGAGCGTCGTGTTCATTCCTCAATACAAGCACGTCCGGGGCCGCCGGAGGGGCTTCCCCGGCCGCTTCAGGGGGTTCTTCAGGGTTCAATCAGGGGCGACCCCCATGGCGGGCGCCGTTCGGGCGCGGAAGGATTGGTGTCATGAATGAAACACCAGTCGAACACGGTTTTTTCCGTTGGGTCAGGGAACTGGAGGTCCGCCGGGGCACCGACCACTGGATCGGCGGCGTGGCCTCCGGCCTTGCCGAACGCCTGGGCCTGGCACCCATCCTGGTCCGCGGCATCTTTGTTGCCCTCTCCTGCCTGGCGGGCCTGGGCCTGCTGGTCTACGGCCTGGCCTGGGCCCTGCTGCCGGGCCCCGACGGCAGCATCCACGCCCAGCAAGCCATGGCCGGGCGCTGGAGCAACGGCATGACCGGGGCGCTTGTCTTCTTCGTCGGCGGCGCCATCGGTTTCCCCTGGTTCTTCAGCTGGTGGGACGGCGGCTTCTGGACCTTCGCGGTGATTGCCGCAATCCTCTTCATCGTCTTCTCCCGCAGCGGCCGCTTCGGGGACCGCCCGATGGCGGCCAACCAGGCAGGCACTCCGGAGACCGGCCCCTGGGCGGCGCAATACCCTTCCTCCCCCGAAGGGCAGCGGCCCGAGGCCCCCGGCACGCCGGGCGCCCCCTCGGCGTTCGGCGCTGTTCCGGCCCGCACCTCCCCCGGCGACACCGCCCATGGCGGGCAGTCCCCGACCACCATGGGGCCCGAGGCCGGGCAGGGGTCCACCCCGGACCCCGACTCTGACCCGGACTCGGACCTCACGATCCCGTTCGACGTGCACGGACCCCACGGGCCGGCCGCCGGTTCCGCAACCGGCTCAGCGGCAACCGCCGCCGCCGACAACGACACCTACGGCGATGCGACGACGCCGCTGGACCGGACACCGCGCACAAGCACCGAAACAACCCCGGCGGCCTCGCCGGACACCGCCGAGGCGGGCTTCGGGCCCGCGGACCAGGAGCGCACCATGCCGTTCGCAGCAGCCGCATCCCCGCGCGAGCCCAGGATCGACGAGCCGTTGCCGCCGCTGGATCCGGCATGGCCCGGAACCCCGGACACCGGCAGCGGCTTCACTCCCCCGCCCTACGTCCCGCCCGTCTACACCCCCCAGGCGCCCGCACCGAAGCCGCCGCGCCTGCGCGCCATGCCCGGCTACGCCGCAAGCATCGTGCTGGGGCTGGCGGTGCTGGTCTTCGCGCTGGTCGTCGGGCTCAACGAGCTCGGCTGGCTGGACCTTCCCGCCAGCCCCGTCGCCGTCGGTTTCGCCGCGGCGCTCGTGGTCATCGCCCTGGGCCTGGTGGGCGCGGCCCTGAACCAGCGCACCGGCGGTGCCCTGGTCGGCTTCGGCATCGCGACCCTGGTCTGCTCCCTCATCTGGAGCGGCGGCGCCCTGCGCATGGCCGAGTTCAACATGTTCAGCAGCGGCATCAGCACCACCGACGAGGGCGGCAGCACCAACGTCTTCCACTCCGGGGAGATGGACCTGCGCCACTACTCGACGATCACCGAGGACACCGAGGTTTCGATCGACAACGTGTTCTCCTCGCTGAAGCTGGTGGTTCCCGACAACATCCCCGTCGTGCTCGAGTTCAGCGGAGCCTTCACCTCGCTGAACGTCAACGGGGCGGACACCGCCACCACCGGCGGCAGCACCAGGCTCAACCCCGCGGCCACAGGCCCGACCCTCCGAATCGACCTCGACGGCGCCTTCAACAGCGTCGAGGTCAGCGTCCAGAAAGCAGAGGTGGCACCATGAGCCAGCAATTCCCGCACCCCGGGGCCGAAAACGCGGCCCCCACGAAGTTCCCCACCGGGACCCTGGTCTTCGGCCTGATCCTGCTGGTGGTCGGCGCGCTCCTGCTCGCCGGGCTGCTCTTCGGGATCCAGCTCAACGGACCGCTGGTGTTCATCGGGCTGCTCGGCGGCGCCGGACTGATCCTCGTGGTCTCCGGGATCGCCGCGGCACGCCGCACCCGCTAGCCGCCACACACCGCCGTGCCGGGCGCAACACGCGCCCGGCACACATAATTCCCACCCAACCAACGGCCCCACCCGGCCCGCAGCATGAAAGACTTGCCGACATGGACTCCTTCTTCAACTCACTCCGTTCCGTCCCGCTGCGCCGCGGCCCCAAGCGCCTCGTCGCAGGCATCGCCGGCGGCATCGCCGACAAGTTCGGCTGGGACGTCACCCTGGTACGCATCGGCCTGCTGCTCAGCTTCCTGCTGCCGGTCCTGGGCATCCCGCTCTACCTCGTGGCGTGGCTGCTGATTCCGGCACAGGACGACACCATCGCCCTGCAAAAGATCATCCGCTCCTTCAAGAAGTAGGACCCGGCGATCCCTGCCGGTGTCCCGCCTCCCGCCCCGCGCGGAAGGCGGGACACCGGCCTTCGCGCGTCCACGGGGACACCGTTCCCCGGCGCCGCCGCGTAGCACTGCGCCGGCGTGTTGGCGATCACACCCGCCCCGTGGCTAGACTGGTTCCTGTCGAGCTCAGCGTCGCGCTCCCACCACCCAGTCCCGGCCCCGCGGCCCGGACACGAGCACCGACAGAGAATTGAGTTTGCATGCGCATCGGGATCCTGACCAGCGGCGGAGACTGCCCGGGACTGAACGCGGTCATCCGCGGCGCCGTCCTGAACGGCATCAAGAGCTACGGGCACGAGTTCGTCGGCTTCCGCGACGGCTGGCGCGGGGTGAAGGACGGCGACTTCATCGAGCTCCCCCGCGAGGCTGTCCGCGGCATCTCCAAGCAGGGCGGCACCATCATCGGAACCTCTCGCACCAACGCGTTCGAGGGCGAAAACGGCGGCCCGGAGAACATCAAGGCCACGCTCAGGCGCATCGGCGTCGACGCGGTCATCGCGATCGGCGGCGAGGGCACCCTGGCCGGGGCCAAGCGGTTGAGCGAGGCGGGCCTGAAGATCGTCGGCGTGCCCAAGACCATCGACAACGACCTCGACGCCACCGACTACACCTTCGGATTCGACACCGCCAACCAGATCGCCGTTGAGGCCATAGACCGGCTGCGCACCACGGGCGAATCCCACCACCGCTGCATGATCGCCGAGGTCATGGGCCGGCACGTCGGCTGGATCGCACTGCACGCGGGCATGGCCTCCGGTGCCCACGCCATCCTCATCCCCGAGCAGCCCACGAGCATGGAACAGATCTACACCTGGGTGCGCGAGGCGCACGAGCGCGGTCGCGCCCCGCTCGTCGTGGTCGCCGAGGGCTTCGTCCCCGAGGGCGCCGACGCGGCGTTCTCCGACCGCGGGCTCGACGCATTCGGCCGCCCGCGGCTCGGCGGCATCGGCGAGCAGCTGGCCCCGTTCATCGAGGCCGCCACCGGACTCGAGACCCGCGCCACGGTGCTCGGGCACATCCAGCGCGGCGGGGTTCCCAGCGCCTTCGACCGCGTGCTCGCCACCCGGCTGGGCATGGCCGCCGTCGACTCGGTGCACGACGCCGCCTGGGGCTCGATGGTCGCGCTGCTCGGCACCAAGATCAACCGGGTTCCGTTCCAGGCGGCACTGAACAACCTCAAGCGCGTCCCCCAGGAACGTTACGACGAGGCCCGGATCCTCTTCGGCTGAACCGCCTTCGGCCATATGCCCGGCGACGCGCGCGTGTGCGCGGCGCCGGGCACCACACAAAACCGGCACCCTGCACTAGGCTCTAAGCGTGAATCTTGAATTCGGCACCCGTGCCATCATCGCCCTGGCGTGGGCGCGCGACTTCGGCGTCGATGACTCGGCCCTGCAGCCGGACCGGGCACCGGTGCGGCTCTTCGTCCCGGCCACCGGCACGGACATGGTCCAGGTCCTGCACCTGGGCGACCACCAGGTGGTCCGCGCCCCCGAATCGCTGCTGCCGCTGCTGCGCTCCGCGCCCGACGAGCATTTCATGGACGACCGGGCGCTTGTGGCGCTGCTGCACGGCAGCGGGTTGGCCCCGTCGGTGCGCTCGCTGGGCATCGACGCCCTGACCTATGTCGATGCCCCGTTCGAGATCGTCGACTCCGAGCACGTCTCGATGTCCACGGCACGCGCGGACCTGGCCAGGCTGCAGGACCGCAGCCCGCGCGACGACGCCTCGACCACCGCGCTGCAGGGTTGCGACAACTGCTTCGTGCTGTTCCCCGAGTCGGGCGATGATCCCGTGGCGGCGGCCAGCTACTGGGCACCGGGCGGCCTGCTGGCCGACACCACGGTGCTCACCCACCCGGCGATGCGCGGCTACGGGCTGGGCAAGTACGCGGCGGCGCTGGCCGTCGACGACGCGCTGAGCGAGGGCCTTGTCCCGCAGGCACGCATCAAGGACGGGCAGGAGGCTGCCAGCGCGCTGGCGACGTCCCTGGGCTTCGAGCTGGTGGGATCGCTGCTGAGCGTGCGGCTGCACAACGGACTGTAGGCACGCCCGGGGTGTCGTCCCGCCCGCGCGTGCGGGCGGGACTAGTGCGGTTGGCGCAGGAAACCGGTGAAGCGACCGGCGGTCTGCCCGGCGTCGGTGGCCACGATCGTTTCCTGGGATGCCGCGTAGGATTCCTCGCCGTCAACGACCTGCAGCGCGGCCTCGGGGTCGATGGTGCGCTTGACCAGGGCCAGGCCGATCGGTCCGGCCTCGAAGTGGGTGGCCACCGAGGTCAGCCTGCCGATGGTCTTCCCGCCGAGGCGGACCTCCGACCCTGCGACGGGCAGCGTGTGCATGGAACCGTCGAGATGCAGGAACACGATGCGGCGCGGCGGGTGCCCGATGTTGTGCACGCGCGCGATGGTTTCCTGGCCTTTGTAGCATCCCTTGTTCAGGTGGACCGCGGTGCGGACCAGGTCGAGCTCGTGGGGAATGCTCTTCTCGTCGGTCTCGAAGCCGAAGCGCGGACGCCACGCCGCGATCCGCAAGGCCTCCACCGCCATCATGCCGGCCAGCGGGAGGTCGGCGACGGCCGACTCAAGGTCGCCCAGCGGGAGGATGTACTCGCGCCACGGGCGCTCGGCACCCGGGTGCTCCCCCGCCGAGTAGGCATAGCCGCCCGGGGAGATCTCGGGCCAGGAATCGACCCAGCAAGGGTATTTCTCCAGCGCGGGCTGCGGCGCACATGCACCGACGAGGCCGAAGTCTGCGCTCACGTCCGTGACCTCGACGCGCAGCATGAAACGCATGCGGTCGAGCCACGCGGCCAGCGGCGCACCCTGGCCCGGTTCGACGAGCAGCCAGAGCTTGTCCTCGTCGGCGAGGATGCGGATGTCGAATTCAACGCGCCCCTGGACGGTCAGCAGCAACGTCTGGGTGCTCTGTCCGGGCCGAAGCCCCAGCAGCATCTGGCTGGAGAGCGTGTTGAGCCAGCTCAACCGGTCTTCACCGGCCAAGGTCACCACGTCGAAGTGGGACATGTCGGCCACTGCGGTTCCGGCGAGCAGCCTGCGCTGCTCCGCACTCAGCTCGCCGTAGTGGGCCGCAACGCCCTCATCGACGCCGGATCCGGCCACTGCGGCAGGTCGCTTCAGCAACGGCGAGAGCGCCATGGCCTATGCCTGCTTCTTGAGTGCGGCCGAGGCGTGGGCCTTCAGCTCGTTGCCGCCGGTGGATACGTCCCATCGCCAGTACAGGTCGCCGTTGACCAGCCCGTAGATGCGGGTCGCCGAGGCATACTCCTTGGCGTTGGAACCGCGCATCACCAGGTCGGTGGCCAGCTGGATCTGCGGGCCCTTGATGACGCCGTAGTAGAGCTCGGAGATCGCCCCGGGGTGGGCGATGTTCGCCTGGATCTTGAACCCGTTGTCCTCGGTCCGCAGTGCCTCGACATCCTCGGCCGAGCGCAGGGTCGGAACGATGTCTCCCGGCACCATGCCCGGGCCGAGGTCGCCGTCCACCATGGGGCGCTCCAGGGACCAGAACCCGGTTTCAACGGACAGCGGGCGCAACTTGGTGCCCTGCTCGTCGGTGATCCAGGATTCGGAGCGGTATTCCAGGAACGGCAAGCCGTTCTGCGTGAAACTCACGCGCTGCCAGAAGAACTCGTCGTCCGCTTCCCCCTCGCCGAGGCGGCCGTTTCCTTCCCAGGTTCCGAGGAGCCAGGAAAGGGGTACGAGCTCGGGGGTCAGGTCCGTGGGGATCTCAATGGCCATGGGGCGTGCGCTTCCTGCTGCGTGTCCTGGTTACTTCTGGCCCTTGAAGAGGCGGGTGACGACAAGTGCGGCGAAGCCGGCCATGCCCAGTCCCGCGAGGGTCAGCAGGGAAAGGAAGAAGATCTCGAGGCCAAGGTAGTTTTCAGTCATGGCTCCATCCTAACCGCTTCCGCAGCAACCCACCGATCTTTGCGACAGGAGCCTCCCCTTCGCGCCGGGACATGCCGGCGGACTCCGGGGAATCGGCGGCGACACGGGGCATTCACCGGCCCGCCGGAGCGCATCCGTGCACCACGTCCGGGACTCTGTGCGTGACAAAGACCACTGGGCCCAAGGCCGCGGAAGGCTCCTAGGCCATCAGCAGTTGGGCGTACCAAACGACGGATCCGCACACCAGCAGCGGGGCGCCGGCCGCCGCGAGCACCTCGGCGGTGTTGCGCGGGCCTCCGGCCGTGACAAGCATGGCTCGGCAGCCGACCACCACCAGGCCGCAGGCGGCGCCCATCAGCATGGCAGGCAGCACGTTGACGCCAATGTCCAGCATGCTCGCGGCTCCGCCGACCAGGGCCGCAAGCATGAAGCCCAGCGGGAAGACGATGCGGTCCGGCAGGCGTGACATGCCGGGGGCCGCAGCGGCGAGGATGCTCAGGCCCGCTATCAGCATGAGCACGCGCCATTCGGGATCCGTGCCAAGCGCCACCCACCCGGCGCCGAACGCCGCAACCACCATGCCGGCGATGCCGACGGCCACCGATTCGAGGCGCTGACGGGCATCGGTGCCGCGGAAGAGCTGGGTGAGGAACATCAGGATCGCGCCGATGCCCATGCACGGGGCCAGCCACATCAGGCCCGGGAACGGTTCGCCAAGGCCCGCGAGCAGGGCGGCGGCCGCGGAAACCAGGAAGATGACAAGACCCACCGGGTTCGGGGCGGGCAGCTTCAGCAACCGGGGCCAGCCGAAGGCGAAGGCGCCCAGGAGCAGCAGCACTACAGCAAGCACGGGCCACGCGGCGGCACCGGGGAGGTAGCTCGCCCCGACGACCAGGGCAAGGATGATGGTTCCTGTGGCCAAAACTTTGAGTCTCACAGGTTACATCCTGCCTTATCCGGCACCGGGCGGCCCCATCCGGACCGGGCGAACCGGGCGCGGCAGCCGTCCCCGCGGGGCTCGCGGCACGCCGGCCGGCCCTGACGCGGGATCCGGGACCTGGGTCGTCGTCACATGCTCGGATGTGAAACACCCGACAACCTATACTGCTCTTATGCACCCGATCCCGTAGATGTGCTCGGTTTCTTATTCACAACCTTGAGGAGGGGCATCCATGGCAAGCATCCTGTTGCTGACAAACGCACCCGGCCCGTCCCCGGACGTCGTTCCCGCCCTCGAGCTGCTCTCGCACCAGGTCCGCATCCTCCCGGCCCAGGCCACGGCGCTCCTGGATGCCGAGGATGCGCAGGTGATCATGGTCGACGGACGCAAGGACCTCGTGGCATCGCGCACCCTGTGCCAGCTGCTCCGCACCACGGGCATCAGCAGGCCTGTCCTGCTGGTCCTCACGGAGGGAGGGATGGCCGCGGTGTCCGGGCAATGGCAGGTCGACGACGTGTTCCTCGACTCCGCCGGGCCCGCCGAGGTCGAGGCCCGGCTGCGCTTGGCGCTGGCCCGCAACCTTCCGCAGGACGAACCCGAGGCCGCCCCGATCCGCGCCGCCGGGGTGCTGATCGACGAGGCAAGCTACACCGCCAAGGTGCACGGCACCCCGCTGAACCTGACCTACAAGGAATTCGAGCTGCTCAAGTACCTGGCCCAGCACCCCGGCCGGGTCTTCAGCCGCGAGCAGCTGCTCCACGAGGTGTGGGGCTACGACTACTACGGGGGCACCCGCACCGTGGACGTGCATGTGCGGCGCCTGCGCGCCAAGCTCGGCACCGACCACGAGCAGCTCATCGGCACGGTCCGCAACGTCGGGTACCGCTTCACGCCACAACGGCAGGAAAACCACGAGGTCGTCGACGCCTAGGGACCGCGGCGCTATGTTTAGGGGTATGAACGCCGCCAGAAACCCCCTCGTCTCCATCGACATCGTCAAAGGCTCGCCGGAGCACTCGGTCCAAGGTGCGGTGCGCACGCTTGCCGCCGCGGCCGAGGAGGCCGACGGCAACCCGCCGCTGGGCGAACAGACACTGCTGCGGCTGCGCGGGGAGCAGGACCCGGACGCCATCCTCGGCGCCTACGCCTACCTGCTCGAAAGCGCCGACTACGATTCCGGCGAGCTGGTCGGTGCCGCCGTCGCGGTGCTGGGCACCGGCGGTCAGCCGGGCACCCTCGAGCTCGCGGTGCACCCCTCGTTCCGCGAGGACGGGATCGCCGGCGCGCTGCTCGATGCCCTGGCCGGGCGCACGGACCTCGCACAGCTGCGTGCCTGGGCGCACGGGAACCACGAGGGTGCCGCGAAGCTTGCCGAGCGCTTCGGCTTCGCCCCGGTGCGCGAACTGTGGCGCATGCGCCTGGTCCACGGCGCCCCGGTGCCCGCCCCGGTGCTGCCCGAAGGCGTCGCGATCCGCGCCTTCGACCCCCATTCCGACGGCCCCGCCTGGGTCGCCGCCAACGCCGCAGCCTTCGCTCACCACCCCGAGCAGGGCGCCATGACCCTGGCCGACCTGCAGGCCCGCATGGACGAGGACTGGTTCGACGCCGCAGGCTTCCTGCTCGCCGTCGATGCGCAGGACCGCATCCTGGGCTTCCACTGGACCAAGGTCCACCCCGCCACCTCCTCCCCCACCACCGGGGAACACCAGGCCCTCGGCGAGATCTATGTGGTCGGCGTGGTCCCGCAGGCGCAGGGCACCGGCCTGGGCAAGGCCCTGACGCTGGCCGGCATCGAACACCTGAACGGCAAGGGGCTCGACGCGCTGATGCTCTACGTGGATGCGGACAACACGGCCGCCGTCGCGCTCTACCGGAAGCTCGGTTTCACCAAGTGGGATGTCGATGTCATGTATGCGCCGGCATCCTCGCGCGATTCGGTAGAGTAAGTACCAGACGCAAAGCCGCGTGCCCGGGGTTCCGCCGCCGGGCACGCGGCTTCCTACTTCACACCACGCTAGGGGCAGAGCAATGGACCCGCACCCAGTCACCACCACCCTGGGCCTCACCGACGTGCCGGCAGCCCGCGCGACCCAAGACCGGATCGAACTGCCCGACTTCGGCCCCTCGGCGGTGCCCGACGGCGACTTCGCCGGAGACAGGTTCCTGGACCGGGAGCTGAGCTGGCTGCACTTCAACGCCCGCGTGCTCGAGCTCGCCGAGGACCCCGACCTGCACCTTCTGGAACGCGTCAACTTCCTCTCGATCTTCTCCTCGAACCTCGACGAGTTCTTCATGGTCCGCGTCGCGGGCCTCAAGCGCCGCATCGCCACGGGCCTTGCGGTGCCCTCCGCCGCCGGCATGAGCCCCATCGACCAGCTGGAAATGATCCTGGCCGACGCCCACGCGCTGCAGCTGCGCCACGCCAAGGTCTTCGCCGAGCAGGTCCGCCCCGCCCTGGAGGCCGAGCAGATCCTGCTCACCACCTGGGACGAGCTCGACGCCCGCGCGCAGACAGAGCTGCACCGCTGGTTCATCGACCAGGTCTTCCCGATCCTGACGCCGCTGGCCGTCGACCCGGCGCACCCCTTCCCCTACATTTCCGGGCTCTCGCTGAACCTCGCCGTGGTGGTCCGCAACCCGGTCAGCGGCAAGGAACTCTTCGCCCGCCTGAAGGTGCCGGACACCATGCCGCGGCTGATCTCTGTGGACGGGCCGCGCGCCGGAAACACCGCGGGCCGCGTGGCTCGCTTCATCACGCTCGAGGACGTGATAGCCCAGCACCTGGAGCACCTCTTCGCCGGCATGGAGATCGTCGAGCACCACTTCTTCCGCGTCACCCGCAACGAGGACCTGGAGGTGGAGGAGGACGACGCCGAGAACCTGCTGCAGGCCCTGGAGAAGGAACTGCTGCGCCGCCGCTTCGGCCCCCCGGTGCGCCTCGAGGTGGTCGACGACATCGCCCCGAACATCCGCGCCCTGCTGGTGCGCGAGCTGGGCATCGAGGAGGACGAGGTCTTCGCGCTCCCGGCCCCGCTGGATTTGCGCGGGCTGGGCGTCATCGCCGGCATCGACCGCTCGGACCTGCACTACCCCAAGCAGCTGGCCCACACCTCCCGGCACCTCAACGAGTCGGAGACCTCAAAGGCCGCCAACGTGTTCGCCGCGATGCGCCGGCGCGACATCTTGCTGCACCACCCCTACGACTCCTTCTCCACCTCCGTGCAGGCGTTCCTGGAGCAGGCGGCCAACGACCCCAAGGTCATGGCCATCAAGCAGACGCTCTACCGGACCTCCGGCGACTCGCCGATCGTCGACGCGCTGATCGACGCCGCTGAGGCCGGCAAGCAGGTGCTGGCACTGGTGGAGATCAAGGCCCGCTTCGACGAGCAGGCGAACATCTCCTGGGCGCGGAAGCTCGAGCAGGCCGGCGTGCACGTGGTCTACGGCATCGTGGGCCTGAAGACGCACTCCAAGCTCTCCCTGGTGATCCGCCGCGAGGGCGACAAGCTGCGCCGATACTGCCATATCGGCACCGGCAACTACCACCCGCGCACCGCACGCTACTACGAGGACCTGGGCCTTCTCACGTCCGACGAGCAGGTCGGCGAGGACCTCTCGCACCTGTTCAACCAGCTCTCCGGCTACGCCCCGCGCTCCACCTTCAAGCGCCTGCTTGTCGCCCCGCGCTCGCTGCGCTCCGGGCTGATCGACAGGATCGAGGCGGAGATCGCCAACCGCCGGGCGGGGCTTGCCGCTCGCGTGGTCATCAAGGTGAACTCCATGGTCGACGAGGCGATCATCGACGCCCTGTACCGGGCCAGCCAGGCCGGGGTGCGGGTCGACGTGATCGTGCGCGGCATCTGCGCGCTGCGCCCGGGCATCCCGGGGCTCAGCGAGAACATCCGGGTGCGTTCGGTCCTCGGCCGCTTCCTGGAGCACAGCCGTGTCTTCATGTTCGCCAACGCCGGCTCCCCGATGGTCTACATCGGCTCCGCCGACATGATGCACCGCAACCTGGACCGCCGGGTGGAGGCATTGGTCTCGCTGAGCAGCCACGAGGACATCACCGAGCTCGTGCACCTGCTGGACCGCTACATGGCCCCGGGCACCGCCAGCTGGCACCTCGATGCGGAGGGTGCCTGGACGCGCCACCACAAGGACGCGGACGGGGCACCCCTGCAGGACATCCAGTCGTGGTTGCTTGATTCGCGGGCCCGCCAGCGGACGGCAGTGAGGCGCTAGAACCGTGCACATGCTTCGCTCCTGCGATTCCCTGGAGGTTCGCGAGGGTTCCTTCGCCGTGGTCGCTGCCGGCGCCATCGTCTGGCGGCTCAACCGCGGCGAGCTGGAAGTCCTGATGATCCACCGGGACCGCTACAACGACTGGTCCTGGCCCAAGGGCAAGCTCGACGAGGGCGAGACGATGCCCGAGTGCGCGGCCCGCGAGGTCTTCGAGGAGGTCGGGCTCGACATCGAGCTCGGCATCCCCCTGCCTGCCATGACCTACGAGGTCGGCAGCGGCACCAAGGTCGTCTACTACTGGGCCGCCAAGGCACCGTCCACCAAGCCCGTTCCCGACGGCAGGGAGACCGACGCCGTGCGCTGGTGCACCCCGAAGACCGCCGGCAAGTGGCTGACGAACCCGGGCGACATGGCTCCGTTGGAGTCCCTGGTCCAGGCGCACAAGGCCGGGATACTGGACACCCAGCCCTTCCTGGTGGTCCGCCACGCCAAGGCCAAGCCCCGCTCGAACTGGACCCGGGAGGAAGGCAAGCGCCCGCTGGCCGCCACGGGCCAGCGCCAGGCCCTGGCCGTCGCCCGGCTGCTCGATGCCTGGCGTCCGGAACGGGTGGCCTCGAGCCCGTGGACCCGGTGCGTGCAGACCATCACCCCGTACGTGAAGCAGCACCGCTTCACCGTCAAGCTGCTGAACCCCACCACCGAGCACGAGGCAAACCGCCACCCGGCCAAGGCCCGCAAGGCCGTGGCCAAGCTGCTGGACAAGCGCCGCCCCCAGGTACTCTGCACGCACCGGCCGGTGCTGCCGCTGGTCCTCGCGGAGCTCACCGGGCGGATGGACGAATCGCTGGCGGCGTTCCTCCCGGCCGAGGACCCCTACCTGCGCCCGGGGTCCCTGCTGGTGCTCCACCAGCCCTCCGCCGGCAAGCGGAAGCTCGTTTCGGTGGAAGTTTACGACGCGTTCGAGGACTAGCCCCTCCTCTTGGCGGTAGGCTCGGAGCAAGCCCCCCCCGCGCGAGGTTTGCGGGGCGTGGTCCTGACGAACAAGAGGAGTGCACCATGGCTGTTGCAAATCACGGCACCGTCCCGGAAAAGATCGTCCACCAGGGCCTGCGCCTGGACAACGACGCGGACCGCGGCCGCTACAGCCTGTGGCAGGGCCCGACCTACGTCGGCTTCCTCGGCTACCACCTCGACGAGGGCGTGGCGACGCTGCAGCACACCATCATCAAGGAAGAGTACAGCCGGCAGGGCTACGCCCGGGCGCTTGTCACACTCGTCCTCGAGGACCTGCGGAAGCACGGTGCGGCGGTCGTACCCGAGTGCACCTACGTCCAGGACTACCTGCGCCGCTACCCCGAGTACAACGACATGCTCGCTGCCTGACTTTTCGCCTGACACACCTCCTGGACGGTGGAACTTTGTCACAATGAGTTGATACATTGAGACAAAGTTCAATCCAGGGGGTCCACCTTGTCTCAGCTCACCGCGATCGGTGTGGGGCTGGCCGTTTCCGCGGCCCTCCTCTATCTGGTGTTGCGCTTCTTCGTCGCCAACCCGTCGGCACGCGACAGCAGCAAGGCCGTCTCCAGTCATGCCATGTGGACGGCTGTCATCGCTTTCCTCGCCTCCGGCACGACCGGGCTGGCGAACCTGTGGACCAACCCGGATCCAAACTACCCAGGGGAAACCAGCTCTCCCGTGTTGGTCATGCACGCTGCTGCCCCCGGCCTCTGGCTGGGCGTCATCTACGCCCTGGGTCAGTTCACCTGGCCGCGGCACCTCAAACCCGTGCGCTCGGCCTCCCTGGAGGCACGAAGCATCAGGACCGTGATTCCCAGGTTCCTGGCCAGTCTCCTCCTGGTGTGCACTTTGCTCAGCACCGTAGCCATCGCTTTCGCCTGGAGCGACCCCGGCGCCCCAAACCGGGTGGGCACCGAGTCATCCGGCACCTACGAGCAGACATATATCGACGGAGTGCCGGTGGACCAAGACGGCCACCCCGTGGACGAATACGGGAACCTCCTGGACGAGGAAGCAGCCGAAGAAGCGGCCAACCAGCCATTCGTCCCCTCCATCACCGGAGCCCGCCCCGGCACCTTCGTCGGTCCCTACCTGCTCGGCGGGCTGGCCCTGGTGCTGGCGTCTGTCGCCGTCGTCACTGCACTCGTGGTGCGTCGTCCACCACTGGACGCCCTTGACGACGAGGCCAACACGGTGTTGCGCATCATCTGGATCAACCGTTTGTTGCGCACCGCAAGTGTTGTCATCGGCGGGTTCGGAGCCATGTCGTTGAACTACCTGGCTGCCTCGATACGTGCACGCGCCGACTGGGCCGTTCCCGTCGGCGGCCCCGGATTCGATATCGACATGGCCGCACAGGACCAGGCCAACGCCCTGAGCATGATCGGTTTTTCATCAATGTTGATCCTGGTCATCGTCGTGCTTGCCTGCCGTCCCCCGGCACTGAACCACGTGTCGCCGGGCTCGCACCCCGCGGGCATCCCCTCCGCTTCATACACCACCGCTCGTGATTTCCTGTTGCTGGCCCAGTGCGCTTCGGTTTTTGCCCTCGCTTTCCTGGGGATGATTCCGTCCTGGGTTGCAAGTAGTCCCGACACCCCCACGTGGGAAATGGTCAACGTCGACGGGCAAGAGGTACACAACCTGGTCTCCGCCACCGGGCCAACGAGGTTGGCGGAACTTGCAGCCTTCGCGGCAACCATGCTGTTTGTCCTGCTCGGCTACGTCCTCATTCAGGCACTTGCCGCCCGCCTAGTCGCCAACAGGCTGGGCAGCGGCATCCCGCTGGACGTGCCCCGCCCGGAATTGCTGCCCACCTGGTTCATCACGATCCTCGTCGTTGCCGGAGTCACGGCCCTGGCGAGCATCACCGTCTTCCTAACAAAGGGTCCCCCGGCGCTTGCTGTGGCGGGATGGCGGATGCTGGGCCTCCTCCTGGTGGCCGGCCTGACGTCCGTGGGGCTCTATCGAATGGCCGCAACCCGTGCGTCTCTGCGCGAGGCCGGCATCCGGGAAGACCATGAAGTGCGTATCCTCGTAGCCCACCGAGGGGCCCGAATGTTCGGCGGTATCGCTTTCCTCATCGCCGCCATCTTGGGTTCGCCCAGGTACTGGGAACCGGCAAGCATGACCTATGGCGAAGGAATGAACCCCGAGCTTGATCCCACTGGATTCCAGATCACATTCCTGATACTTGGCGCGGCGTTGTGCATGCTACCTGCTGCAACGGCCTACCGATCCCCCAAGCCCAGCTCCAGCGCACTGAGCGCGGGTCGGCGTTGAGCGCCCTTGTCACGATCGACCTGCGGGACGCCACGCCGCCGTTCGAACAGATCCGCACCCAAATCGCTTCTCTGATTGCCGTCGGACGGCTCGTCGAAGGATCGCGCCTGCCCACGGTACGGGCCCTGGCCTCCGACCTCGGGGTGGCAACAGGCACCGTGGCTCGCGCGTACAAGGAACTCGAAGTGGCCGGGCTTATCGAAAGCCGCCGGCGTCTGGGCACCATTGTCGCGCGCTCCCCGGTCAACGACGGCGGAGCTACCGCCGCCCCGGGGATCGAGCTGCGGATCTCCGAACTGGTGGCGGAGTCACGCGCTGCGGGCATGGCCGACGAGACCGTCCTGGCCCTGGTCCGGGGACGGCTGCGCGCCACCGAATAGGGCGCTTGGCGAGGGAATGCCGACGACGGCCTTCGTAGTGATCATCAGCGCATTTCGCGTGTTGATGTCACATGGGGCAGGCCGATTCGGTGCTCCCGACTAGACTTAGCGGGTGACGATTCAAACCCCATACGAAGACTTGCTGCGCGAAGTCCTGGCCCACGGCACCGCCAAAGGCGATCGGACCGGCACCGGCACCTTCAGTGTTTTTGGCCGCCAAATGCGCTTTGACCTGTCGGAATCATTCCCGCTGATCACCACCAAGCGCGTCCATTTCAAGTCCGTTGCCGCGGAACTCCTGTGGTTCCTGCGCGGGGACTCGAACATCTCCTACCTTCAGGAGAACGGCGTGAAGATCTGGGACGAATGGGCCGATGCGGACGGCGAACTCGGACCGGTGTACGGCGTGCAATGGCGCTCGTGGCCCACTGCCGACGGCCGACACATCGACCAGATCTCCCAGGTCATGGATTCGCTGCGCCAGAACCCGGATTCCCGACGCCACATCGTCTCCGCCTGGAACGTCGCGGAGATCGAGAACATGGCGCTGCCGCCATGCCACGCCTTCTTCCAGTTCTACGTCGCCGACGGCAAACTCTCCTGCCAGCTGTACCAGCGCAGCGCCGACATGTTCCTGGGCGTACCCTTCAACATCGCCTCCTACGCGTTGCTGACCCGCATGATGGCGGACCAGCTGGGCCTTGAGCCCGGCGAGTTCGTCTGGACCGGCGGCGACACGCACATCTACGCCAACCACGTGGAGCAGGTCAAGGAACAGCTCACCCGCGAGCCGTACCCCTACCCGCAGCTGCGCATCACGCGCACCCCAGATTCGATCTTCGACTACACGATCGACGACTTCGTCATCGAGGATTACCGACACCACCCGACGATTAAGGCCCCCATCGCCGTATGAGCACCCTGAATTCCAGCGCCGGACACCGCGCCGAGACCACCACCCCCGAACGACTCGGCATGATCTGGGCGGAGGCGGCAAACCGCGTCATCGGCCTGGACGGCACCATGCCGTGGCACCTTCCCGAGGACATGGCCCACTTCAAGCGCACCACCCTGGGCCACCCGGTCATCATGGGCCGCAAAACCTGGGAGTCCTTCCCGGAAAAGTTCCGTCCGCTGAGCGGCCGCACCAACATCGTGATCACCCGCGACGCATCGAACCACGCGGCACTGGCCTCCGCCGGGGCAACCCCGGTGTCCTCCCCGGAGGAAGCGCTCCAGGTAGCGCGCGCCAGCGACGGCGCCGAGGAAATCTGGGTCATCGGCGGAGGAGAGATCTACGCGGCGCTGGCCACTCAGGCCAATCTCGCGGTCGTCACGGTCATCAACGCCAGCCCGCAGGGCGACACCACTGCCCCGGCGCTGGACGGCGCATGGTCCAAGGCCATGAGCGATCCGGACAACGGATGGCTCACCTCGGCCAACGGGACCGAGTACCGCATCGAGGCATGGGAGCGCGGCGCGTGAAGGAAAGCCTGAAGGCGCTGAAGACCAACCCCGAGGCCCTGTTCATCCTCGGGTACATGTTCTTCCCGCTCTTTGCCCTGATCTTTGCCGGACTCGGGTTCTTCCTGATCCTGACCGGGTCCAAGATCGCGGGCCTCATTCTGCTGCTCACGCTGACCCAGGTTTTCGCGTTCAGTTCGCTCTGGGCCGTTGGCGCGCGCAAGAAACTGCTTGCCGACGACGAGAAGAATCAGTAGCGGCAAACCACGCACCATGTTCGACGCCGTACCCGCCGGGAACCATTCCCGCACGGGTGCGGCGTCTTTCATGTGGCTCACCGGCACACCGCACTGTGCCCTCAGCTGCCCCGCGCGGCAGCCGGATGGCGGCAGCTGCGTGGCGTAACCAACACCCCAATCACGGAGCGGAAGCCTTAAGATGGCTTCATGACTTCTTCCGTAGGCTTTGTTGGTTACCGTGGCATGGTTGGCTCCGTTCTGATGCAACGCATGCAGGACGAGGGCGACTTTGCGAATCTCGATCCCGTGTTCTTCTCCACTTCCAATGCCGGCGGCCCAGCCCCCGCATTCGCCGAGGGAGCACCCGCACTCCAGAACGCCTACGACCTGGATGCCCTGGCCAAGCTGCCGATCATCGTCACCGCCCAGGGCGGGGACTACACCAAGGCCGTGCACGGCGACCTGCGCGCCCGCGGCTGGGACGGCCTCTGGATCGATGCCGCGTCCACCCTACGGATGAACGACGATTCCGTCATCGTCCTGGATCCGATCAACCGCAACGTCATCGACGCGTCGCTGGCCGCCGGAACCAAGGACTTCATCGGCGGCAACTGCACCGTCTCCTGCATGCTCATGGGCCTGGGCGGACTGTTCAAGAACGGCCTGGTCGAGTGGGGAACCGCGATGACCTACCAGGCTGCCTCCGGCGGCGGCGCCCGCCACATGCGCGAGCTGCTCAACCAGTTCGGCACGATCAACGGCAATGTCTCTTCCGAACTCGACGACCCGGCCTCGGCGATCCTCGAGATCGACCGCAAGGTCCTTGCCACCCAGCGCGGCGGGCTCGACGCAACCCAGTTCGGTGTGCCCCTGGCCGGCTCGCTGATCCCGTGGATCGACTCGGACCTGGGCAACGGGCAGTCCAAGGAGGAGTGGAAGGCCGGCGTCGAAACCAACAAGATCCTTGGCACCACGGACGCCAACAAGGTCGTCATGGACGGCCTGTGCGTGCGCATCGGCGCCATGCGCTCGCACTCCCAGGCACTGACGCTCAAGCTCACCGAGGACCTCACGGTCGCCGAGATCGAGAAGCTGCTCGCCGAGGACAACGAGTGGGCCAAGGTGGTGCCGAACACCAAGGAAGCCACGGTCGACGCGCTGACCCCGGTTGCCGCCTCCGGCACCCTGGACATCCCGGTGGGACGCATCCGCAAGCTCGAAATGGGTCCGCAGTACATCTCGGCATTCACGGTCGGCGACCAGCTGCTGTGGGGCGCCGCGGAACCGCTGCGCCGCATGCTGGCGATCGCGCAGGGACGCCTCTAGCCCGTCGCCGTATCCCGCCGGCAGGACCCCCACGCCGGGTATCGTCGCCTTCCGCCAACGGAGGGCGACGATACCCGGCATTTCTTGTGGGCGGGGACGGACGCTACTGCCGGCTGCCCAAGCTGCCCGCACGGCGCGGGCCTTCAGCGGTGCGGCGGGGAGCCGTCCCGGAGTGCGCAGGCCGTCCCGCCGGTCCCGTGATTCGCACGGGACCGACCCACCCGCAGCGCGCATCGATCCGGTTCACCCCGCGGGTCTTGTCCGGGGCGCCGTTTTTCCACAGTCCCTGCGCGCGGCCCCCGGCCCGGCGTTCCATGGCGCATGCTGGGTTCCATGAACACCCGGCAGGACCCCACGCGCGGTATCACGGCAGCGATCGCCGACGCCCTCGGAATCGACGCATCCGCGCACGACCCTGCCCGCGCGCTGCGGTTGCTGGCCGCCCTCAAACCGGTCCTCCGCGAGCTGACCGACGCCGCCGCATCCTCCATCGGCTCCTCCCAGGTCCGCGCCGCCGCATTCATCTCCCTCACCGAGGACCTCTACCGGATCGCCGGCTACGGCCAGGTCCTCGCCGCCGCCCGCGCCACCGAGGCCGACCTGCACACCATCACCGAGGCCCCGCTGTCCCAACTCAACGCCCTGCTCGCCGACCCCGCGGACTTCCTGCGCGGGGCACGCGACCTGCCCGCCGATGAAACCAACCGCCCCGGCCGCAAACCGCTGTACCGCGACGAGGCGGAGTTCCTGAAGAACCAGCACCACCTCACGCACTTCCAAGCCACCCACCGCCTCCGCACGCCCGGGAACCTGCTCCCGGGCACCGGCTTCAACGGCAAACCCGTCCCGCCGAAGTTCCCCGAGCTGGGAAAGGTGTTCGGCGAGGCCGTGGCGGACCCGCGGACCGTGGCCGGGCTGGCCGTCCGGCTGGAGGCCATGGCCCCGGAGATCGCCCGGCAACCGGACCCCGCCTCCGCCGCCCGCGCCCTGGACGCCGAACTGGCCGCCGCCGTGCGCACCCGCGACGCCAAGGGCACCGACATGCTCGTGAAGGACCAACGGAAGCGGCTCAACGCCGGCGTCGTCCAACGGCGCGAGGACCAGGAGTCCCGGTTCACCGGACTGACCTACCTCGGACACACCCACAAGGGCTACGAGTACCTGCTCGTCACCGACGCCGAAGGCCACGAACTGCTCGCCACCGCCGCAGACATCCTGAACAACCCCAAGACCCCTGCCGGAACCCCGCCGGTGGCCGGGCCCGCCGCGGCACCCGCACAGGCACCCGCACAGGCACCCGCGCAGGGACCCGCCGACGGACCCCGGCCGATCCCCGAATGGGCCATCGGCCCCTCCACCCCGGAGGCCCAACGCCCCGTGGAAGGGTTCGGGATCCCCGCCGGGCCCGCCCCGTGGGAGCCGGGTGTCGAGCCGCTCCCAGGGGAAACCCCCGACGAGGCCCGCGCCCGCCAACGCGCCGCCCGCCTGCACCGCTTCGTGATCGACTCCATCCGCATCATCGCCGCCTCGCCGGGCCGCGACCCCCGCAAGGGGAAACAGGCCCGGTCCGGGGATGCGGAACCCGGGACATCGGAGGGGGACATGATGCCGATGCCCCCGCACGTGATGCTCGCCGTCACCATCGACTTCAAGACCCTCACCGGGGAACTGGAGAACGCCGGGGTCACCGACCACGGACAGGACATCTCCGCAGCCACCTGCCGGCGCCTGGCCTGCAACGCCGGGATCATCCCCGTCGTGCTCGACGGCAACGGCGTCCCCCTGGAGCTGGGGCGCACGCGGCGCTACTTCAACCGCGCCCAACGCCGCGCCATCGCTGTAAGGGACAGGGGCTGCTGCAACCCCGGCTGCTCCATGCCGGTGAACCGCACCGAGGCGCACCACATCGACGAATGGAGCGCCGGAGGACGGACCGACGTCTCGCGCGGCTGCCTGCTGTGCGTGCGCTGCCACGTCGACCACCACGCCGGGCACTTCCGCATCGTGATGCTCAACGGGCTCCCGCACGTCATCAAACCCCCGTCCATGGACCCCCGGCAGGTGCCCCGCCGCAACTGGATCTTCCACCCAGCCGCCCAACCCGCGGCCGCCTGAACACGCCCTGGCGTCCGCTGATCTAGCCGGCCCGGAAATCCAAGTGCTCGTCCATGCGGGTGCGTATCCGCGCCAGCAGCGCGGCCGATGTCCCGGCCACGAAGGGCACCGCAACCGCACGGGCGTCCCTGCCCTTGGTGTCCACCTGCCAGGTGCCGATCGTTTGCCCGCCGCTGACCAGCGTCCGACGGAACACCCCGTTGCCGCCCGGGGCGATGGCCTCCGAATGTTCCGGGTCGAGCGTGGCGCTGCGGTCCTTGTACCCGAGCAGGAACTCGTCGAACCCCGGCAGCGCGAGCATGCTGCGTGCCCCGGGGGCGTCGTCCCACAGGGCGTCGACCTCCGGCGCAAGATGGTAGGCGTTGTCGCCGAGTTCGCGGGTGGCCAGTTGGCCCCCAATGGCCTTCAGCGCCGCGCGGATGGGTGTCAGCCCAAGACCAAGCCACCAGGCGCAATCGGAGGCTGTTGCCGGCCCATGCGACAGGAAGTAGCGCAGCACAATCCCCCGCAAGGCATCTTCGGGGTCGATGCCGGTTGGTTCGGGGCCGGGCGACCACCGGGCGCTGGACATGAACAACTGGCGGGTAGCGGAGCCTGGCTCCATGCGTCCCTGCACCAGCTCGCCGGTGAGGCTCAGGGCGACCAGCAGGTGGTAGCCGCGTTGCCCGGAGACATCAGACCCGGCGGCGGACATTTCCTCGATCAAATCGGAGCGGCTTGCGCCCGCCGTGCCGCAGCGCTGCACGAGCACCGGCAGCAGTACTTCGAGTTCCGCCTCGGTGATGCCTTCCCGCCGCCAGGTTGCAGCGGCCTGGGCCCGCATGCGCGGCGCTGTGACACTCAGCAACGGGCGGAGCAGTTGAGGGTCCAGGAACATGAGCGTTCCGCGGGCACCCCAGGAACGAACGACGCCGCCGGACTCGAGGGCCGCGTGGATCTGGGCCAGGGTGCTCCCGGGCAGCCGGACACCCAGTGCCCAGCAGGCCTGCGCCAGGTCCTGGGCCTGCATCATGCCCATGCGCCGGACCACGTCGGCCGGGGTGGTCGCATGAGCGGCTCCGTCCGCGATCCCGGGCAGCAGGCCCTGCGCGGCGAGCCGCAGGCGCGCCAGGCGGAGCTTGTCGCCGGCGCCGAGGGGTGCGGGTGCTGTCGCCATGGGGTCCGCCTGCCGGGTGTCGGGTGCCGCCGCTAGAGGCCGCAGCCGATCAGCAGCGGTTCGTTGTGCAGCTCGATTCCGAAGCGTTCCTTCACACCGGCGCGCACGGCCCGGGCAATGGCCAGGATGTCCTCGCTGCCGGCCTCCCCGCGGTTGGTGATCGCAAGCGTGTGCTTGGTGGAGAGCGAGGCGCGACCCTGGGCCACGTGTTCGCCCGGGGTTCCGGGCAGCCCGAAGCCCTTGCCGAAGCCCGCGCGGTCGATCAGCCATGCGGCGGAGAGCTTGACCTTGCCCGGTTCGGCGGCCGGGAAGTTCGGCGCTCCTTCGGGCAGCGTGTCCAGCACGGAGGCGTCGACGATCGGGTTGGTGAAGAAGGAACCCGTGGAATAGGTGTCGCGGTCCGCCGGGTCGAAGACCATGCCCTTGGAGGCGCGCAGTTCAAGTACCTTGGTGCGCACAGCACCGGCGTCGGCCCGCTCGCCGACCTCCACGCCGAGCGAGGCGGCAAGTTCCTTGTAGCGCACCGGCGCGGAGTCCGCGCGGCGTTCGAGGGCGAAACTGACCGAGAGCACCACGTATTCCGGGGACCCCTCGACGGTGGTCCGCTTGAGCAGCGAATCCCTGTACCCGAAGCCCAGGCCCGCGTTGCCGAAGTGCATGGTGCTGCCGGTGGAGCGTTCGAACACGCGGACCTCAAGCAAGGTGTGGGCGACCTCGGCCCCGTAGGCTCCCACGTTCTGCACCGGGGTGGCGCCGGCGGAACCCGGGATGCCGGAGAGCGCTTCGAGCCCGCTGAGGCCGGCGGCCAGGGTTTGCGCCACGGCGTTGTCCCAGGGGTGGCCCGCGGCGATGTCCACGCGGATCCGCCCGTCGCCCAGTTCCCCGGCGATCCGCACCCCGTGGGATTCGATGTGCAGCACGGTTCCGTCGTAGCCGGAGTCGTCGATGACCAGGTTGGACCCGCCGCCGATGATCAGCAGCGGGTCGCGGCGCGCATCGGCCTCGGCGACGGCAGCAACGATCTCCTGTTCCGTGGTGGCGCGCACCAGGGTGCGGGCCGGGCCGCCGACGCCGGTGGTGGTCATCTGGGAGAGCAACGGGGTGTTCACTGTTTCTTGCACCTGTTCTGGGAATGGGTGCCGGTGCGATGCCCGGCGGTGGAGGATGCGGGTGGTTGGATGCTGTGGAAGGATCGGTGGCCGGCGGTGCCCGTGGCTTGCGCGCCTACTCCTTGATGGTAGCCGCGCCGGTGTCCGAATGCCCGCCGGGATGCGCCTGCGGCTGATCGGACGCACCCGGTGCCGCCGCGGGGGCAGGCCCGCGGACCGTTGCGGGTTCCGTGTTGGGTGCGGGTTCCGCGTCGCGTCCGGCTTCCGGGGCCGTGGCACCGGCCAACAGGAACGAGACGACCACCAGCACCCCGACGGAGGCCAGCGCGTTGAGCAGCCCGATCCGGTCCGCCAGCAGGCCCAGCAGCGGTGGCCCGCCCAGGAATGCGCCGTAGCCGATGGTGGAGACCACCGAGACCCGCGCAGCGGCCCGCATCGGGTCGTCCGAGGCCGCGGTCATCGCCACGGGGAAGCTCAACGCCACGCCCAGCCCCCACAGGACCAGTGCGGCCATCGCCACCTGCACCGAGGGACCGAAGACGAAGAGCAGCAGCCCGGCCAGCGCGCTTGCCGCGGAGACCCGCATGACCAGCACGCGCCCGAACCTGTCCAGGATCCGCCCGCCGAGCATCCGCGCCACCGTCATGGCCGTCACGAACACGCCGTAGCCCAGGGCCCCGACGGTGTTCGCCGAACCGTAGCCGTCGGAAAGCGCGAGCGCGACCCAGTCGCCTGCGGCGCCCTCGGCCAGCGCCATACCGAGCACCAGCACGCCGAGCACCAGGGTGCGCGGTTCGCGCCAGGCTGCGGCCAACAGCGCCTTGTTGGACGAACCGCTGCCGGTGCTCGCGGTCTCGGCGCCGAAGGACCGCGCGCCGAGGTGGACCAGCAGCGCCACGGCCAGCGCCATGATCCCGAAGTGCCAGGCGATCGACAGGTTTGCTGCAGCGCCCAGTGCCCCGGCGGCCGCGCCGACCACCGTGCCCACGGAGAAGAAGCCGTGCAGCGCGGGCATGATGCCCTTGCCCAGCGCCCGTTCCATGGCCGCGCCCTGTACGTTCGAGGCGACGTTCCAGCTGGCGGTGCCCAGGCCCTGCAGCGCCAGGGCCACCCCGGTCAGGGCGACTGATCCGAAGACCGCCGAGCCGATGCCCGCCGCCGCCATGGCCACTGAGGCAAGCGTCGCACCGAGCACCATGGTGCGCTTGGAACCCAGCCGCATCACGATGAACCCGGAGGCGGAGACGGAGAGGAAGGACCCGGCCGTCATGCACAGCAGCAGCAGGCCGATCTCCCCGTGGCTCAGCCCCAGCGCATCGCGCACCGAAGGCAGCCGGGCCACCAGTGTGGAGATGACGAGCCCGGAGGCGAAGTACGCCGCGATGACGCCATTGCGCCAGGGCAGCACCTCGGGGTTGGCCACGGCCTTGGCCGGGCGCGGCCCCGCGGCGCCGCGCCCGGCACGGGATCCGCTGCTCAGAATTGCACCAGGGCCTGCGCCTTGACGAGCACCTTGGTGCCATCGAGCGTGACGGTCAGGTCGACGCGCGCGGTGCGGGCCTCCGCGTCAAGGGCGCCGATCGCGCCACTGACCTCGACGGCCGTGCCTTCGTGGTCGCTCGGGTTGCTGCCGGCGGGATCGGCCACCGGGACCGGCTTGGTGAAGCGCGTCTGGTAGTCGATGACCGCCCCCGGGTTGCCCACCCAGTTGCTGACCAGCTGCACTGCCGAGCCCATGGTGAACATTCCGTGGGCGATGACGCCGGGCAGCCCGACCTCTGTCGCGAAGCGCTCGTTCCAGTGGATCGGGTTGAAGTCCCCCGACGCCCCGGCGTAGCGCACCAGGTCGGCGCGGTTCACGCGAATGGTGGTGGAGCCGATCTCCATGCCCTTTTCGAGGGTTGCAAAGTCGATCATTACTGGTCCTCTCCGCGTACCAGAAGGGAGGAAACCGTGGTGGCGACCTTCTCGCCCGCGGTCGTGGTGATTTCGGCGCGCGTGGTGATCATCGCGCCGCCGCCCATGGCACGGACGGTGTCCACGTGCAGTTCGGCAAGCAGCTCGTCACCGGCAAGGATCGGGCGGTGGTGGGTGAAGCGCTGGTCGGCGTGGACCACACGCGAGAAATCGATGCCGCTGGCCGGGTCGGCGATCAGCTGCGCGTCGGCACGCTGGGCCACGATGATGGCGAAGGTCGGCGGGGCCAGCAGGTCCGCGTGGCCAAGTTCGGCGGCGGCGGCCAGCTCGAAGTGCGCCGGGTGGGTGGCCTTCACGGCCGCGGCGAACTCGCGCACCTTCTCGCGGCCGACGACGTAGGGATCCTGGGCCGGGTAAACGCGCCCGGCCAGCTCGGGGTTGATGCTCATCGGATATTTCTCTCCTGGGCAGGTGTGTGGAAACAAAGGGGCAGTGCGGGTGGCGCTAGGACTTCTTCCGGCGCTCGCGCCGTGGCCGTGAGGCCGGGACCAGGCCCTGGGAAACGCGCCACGCCCGTGCGTCGCGGGCGCGCACCGTCATGCCGACCAGGTGGGTCAGCACCCCGACGCCGATGATGCCGATGGCCGTGTACATCAGCGGCTGGTTCTTGAGGTTGGCGCCAATGACGGCCAGGATGATGCCGGTTCCCGAGATGATCATCGACCCGAAGGCCAGTTTCTTGTAGAGTCCGGAAGAGGCTTCCCAGGGAGTGTTGGTCATGGGTCAATCCTAGTTCAGATGCACGCACGGACATCAGAACAAGGCCGACTGGATGGCCGGGGACTTCGTCACGTATGGCCCCGGCACCAGCTTCCTTCCCTTGAGCAGCGAGGCGTCGGCCACGAACAGATCGGGGGCGTTCCCGAGCCGGACGCCGAGGCCCTGCCCCAAGACCGCATCCACGGTGAACCCGTGCCCGCCGGCGGCCAGGTCAGCGGGATAGGGCTGCAGGGCGTTGGATTCCCAGCCTTCCAGCAAGGCCGACGCCTGCGCCGGGGCGGTCCAGGGTTCGTCGAGAACCGTGAAGGTGCCGTCGCCCCGGTCCGGAAGCCCCTCGAGCAACTCCCTGACTTGCGCCGCGCGGTCGGCGGTTGCGGCCTCCAGCGCGGCGAGGCTGCTGCGCGAGTCCAGCAGGCCGCGAACCTTCGAGCGGGCACGCACCTGCTGCGTGAGTCCCAGCTCCCCGGTCACCAGGTCTTCAAGGATGCGCACCTGGCCGCCGTCGGCGGCAAGCCCGACGTAGCGGGCGCTGACGGCTCCCTGCTCGGCAAGCCTGCGCCACTTGCTGGGATTCGCCGCAGTGCCGATCTTGCTGACCCCGTGGGCGAAAGACGCCACATAGAGCCAATGTTCCTGCATGAGGTAGTCCCGCAGCCCGGCGCCGGCGCGTCCGGAACGGTGGAAGTCGTGCATTGCCCGCGACTGGTCCGCAGCCTCGCAGGAAGCGCACTGGGTTCCGCGTGTCACACTCGCACCGGCGGGGCACGGAACCTGGGTACGGTGTATCCGGTCGTGGACCATCTGGTACCCCAGGCACCAGCGCCCGGGAAGTACCTCGAAACCGAGTTCTACCCCTGCGAGAAGCGCAATGCCGCGGTCCCCGTCGCCCGAATCGCGCAGGGCCAACCGGGGAACGCCGGGACCGGCGGGCCAGAGGACGCCCCGGCACAGCAGCGCTTGATCCGGCATTTAGTCGGTCAAGGCATCGGCGACGGCTGCCGTTGCGTGCAACCACGACCGGCGGGTGGCCGGACGCAGCTCGTCGAAACGGATCTGCCCCTTCACCAGCGCCGCGTCGTATGGAACCGTCACCACCGAGCGCGCCAGCCGGCGGAATCCGTGGGTGATCCGGTTGAGCTGGTCGTTGTTGCCCTGCGGCTGGTGCTGAGAAACGATGACGACGGCGTTCTTCGCCAGCTCGGCGTAGTGTCCGCCGCGCTTGGCCAGTGCTTCGAGCAGCAGCGCGCCCGCTTCGGCATGTTCCTCCACCGTGGTGCTGGCGATGACGAGCTGGTCGGTGTGGTCGATCATGCGCATCCAGCGCTCTGCCGATTCGTCGTTCCCGGAATCGACGATGGTCAGGGCGAAGAAGCGCGAGACGATTTCGTGCAGGACGTCGAAGTCCGCGGCGTTCACGTGCTGCTCCGAGGCCAGCAGCGTCGGGTCGGTGCGCAGCACGCTGTAGCAGTCCTCCGGCTGGTAGTGCACGTAGTCGTGGATGACCGGATCGCCGACCTTCACGTCCTTGAGCTTGCCAGCCTCCCCCAGCAGGTCCATCGAGTGCCGGGAATGCGAGTTCTGGACGGTTCTCCATCCGAGGGTTCCGCGCGTCCCGTTGTTGTCCCAGACCAAGACGGGGTCGCCGCCGTTGCGCCCGAAGACCGCAGAGAGCAACACCGCAGTCGGGGTCTTGTTGGCGCCGCCCTTGCCGTTCACCACGGAGATGGTCTTCGGCTCGTTCAGGCGGGTACCCACGGCCCGGCGCCAGTTGCGCTCCTCCACTTCCTGCGCCGATGGCTCCATGTTGAAGCCCATCCGCGAGAGGAAACCGCGGAACCCTCGCTCGGCACGGAACGATGTCTCGTCCTCGGGCCTCAGGAAGGTGTCGCGCTCCCCCGCTCCCGGCGTCATGTCCCTGAAAGCCTGGCGCCGTCCATCCGCAGTGGAGAGGTCCTCGCGAGTTGCGGGACCGGTCTCCCCGGACGCACTGGCGGCCGCCCCTGCTTCGGCATCGACCGGGGCTGTCTCCGCAGCTGCGGATGGGGCGGGAGCAGCCATAGCCTGGCCAGGTTCGCCGGGCTTGCCTGCAGCAGCGGGTGCGGAGACAATTGCAGCCTTCGCCTCGGACACTGCCGTCGGCCCAGGTTTCGTGGCGCCTGCTTTCGGGGAATCACCCACGACAGGAACCTTGGTTGTCGCCGGTCCTGCGCCTTCAGAAGCCTTCTGCTCGGCCTTCTTGGCAGGTTTGGTGAAGTCCGCCGTCGCTTTCCCCGCCTTTTTGGCGTTCTTCGCGGGCTTTGGCTCCGAGGTGGATGCGCCGCTCTTGGCGGTCGGCGCACCCTTCTTGATTGCTGCCGGGACTGGAGCCACCGGCTTCGCCGTGGCAGCACTATCGGGCGTTGGAACTTCCCGACGCGCAGATTCCGGAACCGAATCAAACTCATCCGCAGGCTCGGGCGCTGCGGCCGGCTCAGCGTCCGCGTTACCCCTCAGGTTCCCCGAATCCGGCTGGCCCTGGCGTGCACGTCTCAGTGAGGCTCGGGTCGGGAACTCCTGGTTGAAGTCGGCCTGGGGCATGCGCTTTGTCCTCTCATAAAGGGTCTTCGTCGTCACGAGCGCTTACTCTCATCGGCCCTTCATAGAGCTACAAGCCACCCATGACCACAGATTTCGCACTTCTTCCATCATATCGGGGAACCCGGCCGAACCAGCAGATTGCCCCCGGCATGGTGCCATCGGACACCGAAGTAGGTTTTGATTTCGACGATGGCTAGCCTTGGTGGAGACCCATCGCTCGGCGCGGACGACGCCATGCACGCAACGAACAGGACCGCCCATGGATATTCTCAGCACCGCATTGGACGCATTGAGCGCTTTTATCCTTTCGGCTGCGGGCCACCCACTCTCCTACCTGATGATTTTCCTGTTCTGCGCTATTGACGGCTTCTTCCCGCCCGTTCCCAGCGAGTCACTGGTCGTGGCGCTGGCGTCCTTGATACCCAGCAGGGGCATGCCCAACCCTTGGCTCTTGGGTCTCATGGCGGGGATGGGCGCGTTCGTGGGCGACAACGTCGCCTACTTGATCGGCAGGGCCATCGGCACGGATCGATTCGCATGGATGCGCCGCAAACGGCTTCAGCACGCCTTTGCCTGGGCCGGCTACGAGCTGCGTCTACGGCCCGTGTCATTGATCCTTGTGGCCCGCTTCGTGCCCATTGGCCGTGTTGCGGTCAATCTGGTCGCCGGAGCCACCGGCTACCCGCATCGCAATTTCCTTGTGCTCACCTGCTTTTCCAGTGTTGGCTGGGCCGCATACTCCGTGCTCATCGGCATGCTGGCCGGGCAGTGGTTCCAGGAGTACCACCTTCTGGGAATGGTGGTCGCAGTGATTGTGGCATTGGCACTCGGCATCGCGATCGACAGGGTCGTCGCCCGCATCAGCGGCAACACGTCGCTCCGGAAGTAGAAGCTGCAGCAAAACGGAAAAGGAAATTAGTGGGCAACAAAAAACCGCCGTTCACCCATCAACATGGGTGAACGGCGGTTTTCATCTCCGAGCCCCCCACCGGAATCGATCCGGTGACCTCGTTCTTACCAAGAACGCGCTCTACCACTGAGCTAGGGGGGCAACGAAGAAATACTCTACCCAACAACCGACCCAAAATGCACATCGAGAGCACCGAAAGTGACGAAGCTCGCATTCTGTTGCCGATGTGACGGCGTCGAAACCGCTTCAGGCCCTGCCGGGAAAAGCAAAGCCACCGAAACCGTGTCCAGCTTTACCGGGCCTTCTTACGTCCTGCCTTGAACAATTCCAGACCGATGGGAATCACGGAGATCAGGACAATGACAACGAAGATCACGTCGATGTTCTTGCCGACCCATTCGTACTGCCCCAACCAGTACCCCAGGAGTGTCACGCCAACGCCCCACAGCATTGCGCCGAGCAAGTTGTAGAGCGCAAAGACCTTGTAGCTCATGTGTGCGACTCCCGCGATGACGGGCACGAAGGTCCGGACGATGGGCACGAACCGGGCCAGGACCACCGCCCTGCCACCAAACCGCTCAAAGAACGCGTGGGCCTTCTCGACGTATTCCTGGCGGAAGAACCGAGAATCGGGGCGGTTGAAAATTGCCGGGCCCGCCTTGCGTCCGATCAAGTACCCGGTTTGGTCGCCCACGAATGCGGCGATGAATATCAGCAGCGCAAAAACCGGCAGGCTGACGTCCAGCGCGCCAGTCGCGACCAAAAGTCCCGCCGTGAAGAGCATGGAATCGCCGGGCAGGAAGAATCCGACCAAAAGGCCCGTCTCCGCAAACACAATGCCGCAAACCAGCAGGATGACCCATGGGCCGAGGGCCGGATCACGAAGGAACACGTCCGGATTCAACCAATCCGGCAGAAAACTCGAGGTTACGGGCCGTACCGAAACTGCGGCAAGTGCCGCATGTACGTTCGAAAAAGAAATCACCACCCAACACTAGGCCACACACAGTCGCCCATGGACGGATCTGTTTCCGCAGGAACAGGCTCGCAGTTAATTCATGGCCAAGGCTCAGAAAGCACACGGAACTACGGGGACAACCCCATCCGCTGGGCCAACGCATTCAAGCCGTCCGCCAGCCCGACCTTTGCGGCTTTCCATGAATGGCCCATGCCCGCGACAGAGGCCACGACGACCGTCATTCCCGATGCCTTGGCCGCTGCGGAGAGTGTACTCATCTCCGGACCGTAGTGCTGGTCGTCGGAACCAACGGACAAGTACGCGAAGCTTTTGTGGTATTTGTTCCGGCTCAGCAGGGCCAGCGGCGTCTTGGCATTGAATGCGGCGGCGTTGCCCCCGAACGAGCGTTGGATCGTGACGGACCGGTTCGCCGCCAGCGCCGGCTCGAGCTGACCAGACAGGTCCAGGATGTTCGGGTAGATGTCGGGTTGCTCGGTGCCCAGTTGGATCGCGCACGTCCCGCCAAAGGAGAAACCACCGAAGGCCCACCGGGAGGTGTCGGTTTGGACGTCGAGGTTCTCCTTGACCCACGTCGGGACATCCACTGCGAGGTAGGTTCCGGCCATGGCGATTTGGCTATCCATGCACATGGTGTTCCCGTTCTCGCTGCCGTTGGGATCGACCACGACCACAACGGGGGCCAGACCATGGTGCCCATGGGCGAACTTGTTCATGATGCGCTCGAGGTTCCCAGAGTCGAGCCATCGCTGAGGACTGCCCGGCTGGCCGGCCACCATGACCATCACCGGCAGTTGGGGGCGTTTCGCAACCAGATATGCCGGAGGAAGATAGATCACCGCGTTGCGGGCCGAGAACCCTGAGACAGTTCCAGGAATGCCATTCTCGAACAGTTTGCCTCCCGCGGGCATATCGGCCGGCGGCCTCCAGCCTTCGCTGGCCGGGAGTTTGGAGGCGATTTCATGGGCGAGTTCCCTAGGTGTGCGCATGTCCTGCTGACTCAGGGTTGGCAGTCCCGACGTGTCGGCATCATAGAAGCTCCCGATGTTTATGTACTGGCCAAAATAGGCATTGACCTGCACCGCGGACAACAGGACCACCGCGACCACGGCAAAGGGCGTGGCCAGTCTGCGCCACGTTTCGAGGCCCCTCATCCCGAAGACTCCCAGCAACACCGCGAAGACGCCCACGCACCCCCACGTGATCACGACTCCGGGCATTGGCTCGGGAAGCAGATAGAAGACCCAGACCAGCAACCAATGACCCAGCAATGTCACGAGTATCGCAACGACGGCCAACGTCAGGACCTTGAGCAGCCATCTGGACTGATTGCGGGGAAGAATCAGGACCAACAACCCGACCACCCCACAGATCCACACAACTGCGGGAAACCAACCGCCAATCAAACTGATCGAATTCACGAAACCCATGGCCGCTTCCATTCCTTGGCTCAACAACGTTTCGGGGGGGGCCGCGGCCCTCGTCCTGAAATGAGACTAGGCTGATTTCCGCTCGACGAGCCCCTGGGCGAACTGTGCACCTGCGAAAAATACCCTGTGAATCACCTGCGCCCACCGAGTTGGCGCGGCTCGCTCCGTGATTGCGGTGCCTCTACTCATGCAAGGCCGTCCAGGCGACGATACCGTCTCATCCTGTCCAGCACCGTCTGGAACCACGACTGCCCCGTTGCAGGATCTCGTCCCGGAAGCAGATACGGGCAACATCCGAAAACACAAAAAATCCCCGCCTCCACGAGGGAGACGGGGATCATTCTGTAGCGGCTCCGGGACTCGATCCCGGGACCTCACGATTATGAGTCGTGCGCTCTAACCAGCTGAGCTAAGCCGCCACGAATGGTAAAACCCGCGTCCGCATCACGTTCCCTTTCGGGCAGAATCACACGCGGGCCATTCCATTCAGAGCCCCCCACCGGAATCGATCCGGTGACCTCGTTCTTACCAAGAACGCGCTCTACCACTGAGCTAGGGGGGCAACGAGTAAGAACTCTACCAGCAATTTTCGGCACTGTGAAATCGATGGGCACTTTTGTGTCAGAGGACACAAAAGTGCCTGATTATTGGTCTTTGGAGTACCTCATCGGGCCTCGAGTGGTGACCGGGATCATGTCGTTCAGGTCGGCGCCGGTGAGTGCACGGTTCTTGGTGACCCCAGGTCCGGAGCACCGCCGCTCGTATCCGCAGCTTGCCACGAACTAGCCCGCAGTTGCTCCCTGGCTCCGCCCAAGCCTTGCCGCAGTTGGGCACTCGGCGCGAGCTTGCCATGAATCCGGGCCGCAGTTCGCCCGGGCCGACCGTGGACCTCGCTCCGATGGAGTGCCGGAGGCAGAATCCGGATGTCCAAGGCGCCCTCCGAGTCGCACTGCGGGCGCATCGAGGGTAATTTGCCCACAATGCCCGGGTTCCAACCGCAGGCCGTCCACCGGGCGGCATCCGCTCGCCCCTGGGAAACAACGCGGTCGGAGGCCCGCCAGGACCCTCGAAAGGGCCTGTCCGCATGGCGTGCTTGGCCGGGCACGACAAAGCCCCCGGCAGGGACGAGCCTCCACTTGCGGGGAGGACGTCTTTGCCGGGGGCTTCGCCTATTCAGCGCCTAGTAGTCGCGACGGCGCGGTGCGCCACCTGCGGTACGCGGCTTGCGCGATCCGCCGAAGCGGTTCTCGCCGCCGTTGCCGCGGTAGCCGCCGCGGTCGCGGTCAAAGCCGCCACGGCCGCCGTCGGAGGATCCGCCTTCGCTGCGGCGGTCGTTGCCGCCACGGTAACCGCCACGGTCGTTGCCGCCACGGTATCCACCGCGGTCGTTGCCGCCGCGGTAGCCGCCACGGCCGCCGTCGCGGTCATCGCGTTCGCCGCGCGGCTTGCGGCCGGAATCCAGCTCGAGGTGGATCAGCTCGCCGCCGATGCGGGTGCGGGAAAGCGACTGCAGCTGCTCCGAGGAGAGGTCCGCCGGCAGTTCCACCAGGGTGTGGTCGGCACGGATGTCGATGCCACCGATCTGTGCGGAGGTCAGGCCGCCCTCGTTGGCAAGCGCGCCAACGATGGAGCCCGGCATGACGCGCTGGCGACGACCAACCGCAAGGCGGTAGGTGGCGTTGCCCTCGGTCAGCGGACGCGACGGGCCGCGGGAGCCGAAGCCGTCGTTCGCGCCCTTGGACATGCGTGCCTGCTTGGCCGGCGGAACCGGGAGTTCCTGCATGAGCAGCGGGCGGCCGCCCTGTGCCATGTGGGCCAGTGCAGCTGCGATCTCGACCTCGTCGATGTCCTCGTGCTCGGCGGAGAACTTCTCGACCAGGTTGCGGAAGACCGTCAGGTCCTGCGACGAAATGGTCTCGGAGATCTTGTCGGCGAACTTCGAGAGGCGCTTGTCGTTCACGGCGTCGACGCTCGGCAGGTGCATCAGCTCAACAGACTGGCGGGTGGCCTTTTCGATGGCACGCAGCAGGTACTTTTCGCGCGGGGTCATGAAGAGGATCGCGTCGCCCGAGCGGCCGGCACGGCCGGTGCGGCCGATGCGGTGCACGTAGGACTCGGTGTCGTGCGGGATGTCGTAGTTGATGACGTGGGAGATGCGCTCGACGTCGAGGCCGCGGGCTGCAACGTCGGTGGCGACCAGGATGTCGATCTTGCCGTCGCGCAGGTTGTCGATGGTGCGCTCACGCTGCTGCTGCGGGATGTCGCCGTTGATGGCTGCCGCGGTGAAGCCGCGGGCCTTGAGCTTGTCGGCGAGGTCCTCGGTGGCCATCTTGGTGCGCACGAAGGCGATGACGCCGTCGAAGGACTCCGACTCCAGGATTCGGGTCATGGCATCGAGCTTGTGGGCACCCATGACCTGCACGTAGCGCTGGCGGATGTTGTTGCCGGTGGTGGACTGCGCCTTGACCGAGATTTCCTTCGGGTTGCGCAGGTACTGCTTGGAGATGCGGCGGATCGAGGAAGGCATGGTGGCCGAGAACAGCACGACCTGCTTCTCTTCCGGGGTCGCTTCGAGGATCTTGTCGACCTCTTCGGCGAAGCCCATGCGCAGCATTTCGTCGGCCTCGTCCAGGACCACGTACTGCAGGTCCGACAGGTCCAGGGAACCCTTGTTGATGTGGTCGATGACTCGGCCGGGGGTGCCGACGACGACCTGGGCGCCGCGGCGGAGGCCATTGAGCTGCGGGCCGTAGGCCGATCCGCCGTACACCGGGAGGACGGTGAAGTCGCCCATGTGCTTGGCGTAGGAGGTGAAGGCCTCGGCGACCTGGAGTGCAAGCTCGCGGGTCGGGGCGAGGACCAGGACCTGGGTGTTGCGTGCGGTGCCGTTCAGGTCGGCCAGTTCGGCCATCTTGGACAGGGCCGGGAGGGCGAACGCGGCGGTCTTGCCGGTGCCGGTCTGTGCGACGCCAACGACGTCGTGGCCGTCGAGCAGCAGCGGGATGGTGGCCGCCTGGATCGGCGACGGCTTCTCGTAGCCGAGGTCGGAAACCGCGGCAAGGACGCGGCCGTCGAGGCCGAGCTCGGTGAAGAGAACGGTGTTCTCCTCGGTCTTGGCGTCGGCGTTGGTGTTCTGGTTTTCGGGCATGTCAGTAGACAAGGAAAATAACCTCATTCATAGGGGCGGATGCACCCCGTTTCAACGAGGCTCCGCAGCACATTCGGACTCAATCACCTTGGTCCGGCGACTCCCCTATGAAAGAAACTTCCCGCACGATTTGGCGGGCTCACACACGACGAGCTCCTGCCTCAAAAATTGGGCAGAATGCGAGGGAAGCCGGATACAGTGAACACCTAAGCTTATCGCCCCCGGCGCAAACAGGGGTCCTTTTTGCCCGGTGAGCTTGCGCACACGGCAGTTCCCCTCCGTTCGCCGCGGCCGGAAAACGCTACTCTGCGAACCCGAGCTGCCCGAATTTCTTGAGGATCTTCTCCGGCAGCGGGTTTCCCGTATCCCGCTGCTCGTCGAGCATGGCACGCGCCTGCTCCGCGGTAGGGCCGGTGAAGACGTCGCGCACGCGCACGCCGTGCGCCGGACGGGAAACGACTTCAATGGAGTCACCTGCCCGGATCTTGCCGACCCTCACCACGCGCAGGTAGCAGCCGACGTCGCCGCGCGCGGTGAAACGCGAAACCCAGTCGTCTTCCTCCATGTGCCGGGCGAACGTCGAGCAGGGGGTGCGCGGAAGCGTGACCTCGAGGACAACGTCCCGCCCGATCCGCCAACGCTCCCCCACGATGGCATCGGTGGTTTCCAGCGAGGAGACCCTCAGGTTCTCGCCGAAGCCTCCCCCGGGGACCTCGCGGCCCAGCTCCAGCGCCCAACGCTGCGCCTCGGCCTCCGAATACGCGTAGATCGCCTGGTCGTAGCCTCCGTGGTGGACGCGGTCGGCCTGCACGTCGGCGTAGAGGCCGACCTTGGTGGCCTTGACCGGACCGGGAACCGCTCGCTTGTCGATCGCCGTGACGCCGATGCCCCGGTCGGGCTTCAACGCGTGGACGACACAGACCTGCTCCAGTGTCCCGGGCTTCGGGTGGTTCGCTGTTTCGATGTTGACCTGTGCGCTCATGGCTTGCAGTCTATGCCAGGGAGAGGAAGAGCTTCTCGAGTTTTTGCCGGTCCATGGCACCGGAGCCTTCCTCCGCAGCCTCGGCCTGCATGCAGGATTCCAGGCCGCTGGCGATGATGCTGAACCCGGCACGGTCCAGCGCCTTGGAGGCCGCCGAGAGCTGGGTGATCACGTCCGCGCATTCCTGGCCGTCCTCGATCATGCGGATCACGGCGCCGAGCTGCCCCTGGGCGCGCTTGAGCCTGTTGAGCACCGGTTTGAGTTCTGTTGGGTCCAGTTCCATGCCTTGAGAATATGCCCCCGGGGGTAATTTCTGCGAACCGGCAGCGGCCGCCGGGTCATCGTTTGTCACATGCACACGGACCGTCCGGGAGAGGCCCGTCGGCGTCGGCACGCTCTCGCCGCCACCCGATTTCCGGTATCCTCCGGAACATGAACTTGCTAGATAATGACGCATTTGCCGGATGGCTGGCCGACCAGGGCGACCTCCTGTGGACATTCGCCGTGCTGCCCGTGGTGGCCGTCGTGGGCATCTACTTCACGGTGCGCACGGGGGCAGTGCAGTTCCGGATGATCCCCGCGATGTTCAAGACCCTCACGGACAAGGCGCTGTTGAACGAGGCGGGCGAGAAGAAGTCGATCTCCGCGTTCCAGGCGTTCACCATCTCCGCGGCCTCGCGCGTGGGTGTGGGAAACATCGCAGGCGTCGCCACGGCCATCGCCATCGGCGGACCCGGCGCGGTGTTCTGGATGTGGACCATGGCGTTCATCGGCGGCGCCTCGAGCTTCGTCGAATCCACCCTGGGCCAGCTGTACAAGGTGCGCACCGCCGACGGCTACCGGGGCGGGCCGGCCTACTACATGCAGAAGGGCCTGAACGCCCGCTGGATGGGCGTCGCATTCTCCGTCATCCTGATCATCTGCTTCCCGTTCGCCTTCAGCTCCCTGCAGGCGAACACCATCGGCGCCACCGTGGCAGGAGCGTTCGGGACCCCCGGCGAATCGAACACCGGGCTGCTGCTGGGCGTGGGCGTCGCGCTGGCCCTGCTCACCGGCGCCGTGGTCTTCGGCGGCGTGCGCCGCATCGCGAAGGTCACCGAGTCCCTGGTTCCCTCGATGGCGGTGCTCTACCTGTTCCTCGGGTTGGCCGTCGTCTTCACCAACCTGGAGCAGGTTCCGGCGGTCTTCGGCTCGATCTACTCCGAGGCGTTCAACTTCAGCTCCGTGATCGGCGGCGGCCTGGGCACCGTCATCATGATCGGCGTCAAGCGCGGCATGTTCTCCAACGAGGCGGGCCTCGGCTCGGCTCCGAATGCCGGGGCGACGGCTGCCGTCACGCACCCGGTCAAGCAGGGCCTGGTGCAAACCCTCGGCGTCTACTTCGACACGTTCCTGATCTGCTCGATCACCGCCTTCATCATCCTTGTCGCGATCGAGGACCCGGTGGGCGCGGGCAAGGGCATCGAGCTGACCCAGCAGGCGCTGAGCGCATCGTTGGGCTCCTGGACGGCCGTGCTGCTGACCATCATCATCTTCCTGCTGGCGTTCTCCTCGATCATCGGGAACTACTACTACGGTGAATCGAACATCGGCTTCATCACCGACAACCCGCAGGTCATGGCCGCCTACCGCGTGCTTGTCACGCTCGCGGTGCTCGGCGGCACGATGGCCACCGCCGACGTGGTCTGGAACCTGGCGGACATGGTCATGGGCATCATGGCGCTGATCAACCTGATCGCCATCGCACTGCTGTCCCCCGTGGCGTTCAAGATGCTCAAGAACTACTCGCGGCAGCACAAGCAGGGCCTGAACCCCACGTTCGTGCACTCCCAGCTGCCCGAGCTGAAGAACATCGACTGCTGGAACGAGGAGGACGTGCTCGACTACCGGGCCGTTCCCGCGAAGGTCGCCGAGTAGGGCGTTGGGACCGGACAAGCAATCCCCGCAGACCCCGCAGGTGACGCCCCGGGCCTCCGTTCCGCATTCGCTGGTGGTGGCGCGCTGGTGGTGGGTTGCCACGGCGCTGGCGGCGCTGGGGTTCGCCGCGAGCTTCTTCCACAACTCCACGCAGCGCCCGCCCGCCGAGGCACCGGGGCTCTGGGCCGCGGGCCTGGTGCTTGTCGGGATCGGGCTGCTCGTCGGCTTCGCCGTCGTCCAGCTGTGGCGCGGCAAGCTTGCGGCACGGATGTCGCTGACCTGGTGCGGGTTGATCATCGGGCTTCCGCTGATGACCCGCGGGCTGCGCCTGGGGATCTTCGCGGGGCTGGTGCTGGTTGGCGTCGCGCTGTTGTGGACCCCGGGCAGCACCAGGTTCTTCGCCCCGCAGGCGCGGGCGGCGCGTGCGGAACGCCGTGCGGCACGCAAGCGGGCCGGAGCTCGCTAGGTGCGCAGCGTCCGTGCCGGCTCCGGGTGTGTCCCAGGGATTGCCTCCGGGGTTGCCTCCGGGTCGAGGCAGCTGTCGTTCCGTTGGCCGGACCCCGCGGCCCGGCTGCGCAGCAGCCGGGACAGGTCCTCCTCAGCGACGGGCTTGGAGAAGTAGTAGCCCTGTGCGAACCCGCAGCCCATCGTCTTGAGCCTGGCGACATGGCCGGAGTTCTCGGTGCCCTCGGCCACCACGTTCAGGCCGAGGTTCCGGGCCAGGTTCATGATGGTCTGCACGACGTGCCGGCCCTCCTCGCCCGCGTCGAGCTGCGCCACGAAGGACCTGTCGATCTTCAGGATGTCCAGCGGGAAGCGGTGCAGGTAGGCCAGCGAGGAGTACCCGGTGCCGAAGTCGTCGATGCTGATGCGCACCCCGAGTCCGCGCAGCTCGGTGAGCACCGCGATCGTGTGTTCCGAATCGGCCATCGAGATCCCCTCGGTGATCTCCAGGTTCAGTGCCCCTGGGCGGATGCCGGTCTCCCGGATGACCCGTGAAACCTGCTGCACGAAGTCGGGCTGGGCAAACTGGCGGGCCGAGACGTTGACGCTGACCGAGAGGCCCGCGCTTCCCGGGACCTCGCGGTGCCAGCGGGCCATGGTGCTGCACGCCTCGCGCAGCACCCACACGCCCAGGAACAGGATCTGGCCCGTCTCCTCCGCGACGGGGATGAACTCGGCGGGAGGCACAAGCTCGGTGTCCGACTTGCGCCAGCGGACCAGGGCCTCGACGCCGACGATGGAGCCTTCCGCCAGGGAGATGATCGGCTGGTAGTGCAGCACGAACTCCTGGTCCTGCAGGGCCCGGCGCAGCCTGCTCTCCAGCGCGAGCCGGCTGACGGCCGACTCGTGCATGTCCGGGTCGTAGAGTTCGAAGCCGCCCTTGCCCTGGGTCTTGGCGCGGTACATGGCCAGGTCCGCGTGGCGCAGGACCTCGTCCCCGGTGACATCCTCCCCGTTGCCGGTGGCGATCCCGATGCTCGCGCTGGCGAAGATCTCCTCCCCGGCCACGGCAAAGTGCTCGTCGAAGGCGCCCATGAGCGCCTTGGCGGTGCGCACCGCGTCGTTGACGTCGGCTATCCCGTCCATCAGCACCGTGAACTCGTCCCCGCCGAGCCGCGCCAGCGTGTGTTCCCCGCCCAGGCGCGCCCGCAGCCGGGCCGCAACCTCGGTGATCAGGCTGTCGCCGGCCGGGTGCCCGAGGCTGTCGTTGACAAGCTTGAATCTGTCGATGTCGATGAACAGGACGGCGAAATCCTCGTCCCGGTGCCGGCGGCTGTGCGCCACGGCGCCGGCCAGCCGCTCGGCGAAGAGGGCCCGGTTGGGAAGCTGCGTCAACGGGTCGTGGAAGGCGTCGTGGATCAGCCGGCGTTCGGCGCGCTCGCGCTCGGCGACCCGGCCCAGCTGCGTGCCCACCTTCTGCATCAGGCGCAGCCGCGTCTCCTCCGGCTCCTGCACCCGGTCGGCAAAGTACTCCAGCACCGCGATGACCTCGGTGCCCAGCAACACGGGGAACGCCGCCGCGGACCGCAGCCCCGCGCGTTCCGCCGAGGCGGACCTGGCGAAGCCCGGCTCGGCGGCGATGTCCCCGATCCAGACCGGGGCCGCGTCGGCCAACACGCGGCCGGGCAACCCGAAGCCGGAGGTGAATTCGATGAGTCCTGTGGAGCGGTGGAAGTCCTCGAAGTGCCTCTCCCCCGCCCCGTCCCAGATGGAGGTGGAGACCAGGCGCTGCCCGCCGGCACCCTCCTCGACAACGTACGCGTGGCCCACCTGCCACCGACTGAAGCGGCACACCGAACGCACGGCGGCCTGCAGGGCGTCGGGCAGGGACTCGGCGTGGTTGGCCGCGTCCGCGATGGCCTCGAGCAGCTGGAGCTGCTGGTGCTTGGTGAAGAGCTCGCGCAGCCCCTGCTCGGCGATCGACTCCGCCTCGCGGCGGATCCGCCGCTCGCGTTCGAGCCGCCGCTGCAGCTTCCGGATCTCCGGCTGTGCCTGCACCGGCCGGCTCATGCCGCGGTGGCCGGTTGCACGGTGTGGAAGTCGATGCGGCAGCGGCAGGATGCGGCTCCGTCGTTCATGCAGCGCAGGTGTTCGAACGACGCGGTTTCCCCGAAGTGGTCGGCGGCCCCCTCCACCAGCCCGTGGGCCAGCGCGCACAGCCTGCGCGGCGAGGCGTAGTCCATGACCAGGGAGCCGTCGGGCCCGTCGCTGAATCCGAAGGACGGGGCTGCGGCGCCCGGGTAGACGTTGCCGACCTCCGGGTGGACGACGCCGTTGACCCGGAGCACGAACGACCGCGCGTCGCGGTGCCCGGAGAAGTAGGCGGGGTACCGGACCGCGAGCATCGGGATGGCCTCGCGGCCGAACCAGCGCAGCACGTCGAACCGCGTGGAACCCAGGGCGCCGACGGCGGCGTCGAGCAGCCGCAGCGCCTCGTCGTCGGGGTAGCTGCCCGCGGCCGTGTAGGCGCCGCCCAGGCCGGCCCGCTCCAGCAGGGCGTCCCAGGCGTCCTCGCCCTGGTGGCGGCCCACGACCTCTTCGACAAGGTTGAACATGATCCCCTGCACGGGCACTTCCCCATTCCTCGGACAACGCGGGGCCCGGCGCGGGCCCGGGACCCCGGGCCGGGGCAGCGGCCCGGACACCACCCTCCAGACATGGATCACAAAAAGACTGATCATCTCCAGATTACCGGCACGATGCCGGATCGGGCGGTTGGGCCGCGGGTCGCCGTGGCGCGCCGGGCGGTGAGTTGAGTTACCCGGCCCCGGGAGCGCCGGCTCAGAGCCTGGCGAAGGCCTGCTCGAGGTCCGCGATCAGGTCCGCGACATCCTCGATGCCCACCGAGAGGCGCAGCAGGTTCACCGGAACCGCCAGCTCGGTGCCCTTCACGGAGGCGTGCGTCATCTCCGAGGGGTAGTTCATGAGCGACTCGATGCCGCCCAGGGATTCGGCAAGCGTGAAGATGCGCGTCGCCTCCGCCACGGTGCGGGCCGCGGCCTCGCCGCCGGTGAACTGCACCGAGACCATGCCGCCGAAGTCGCGCATCTGCTTCTTGGCCAGCTCGTGCCCCGGGTGGTCCTCCAGGCCCGGGTAGTGCACGGCCTCGACCTCGGGGCGCCCGGCCAGCCAGGTGGCGACGGCCATGGCGTTCTCCGAGTGCGTGCGCATGCGCACGCCCAGGGTCTTCAGCCCGCGGGTGGTCAGGAACGCGTCCATCGGGCCGGAAACCGCACCCACGGCGAACTGGATGAAGCCGATCTTTTCCGCCAGCTCCGCGTCCTTGACGATCACCGCGCCGCCGACGACGTCGGAGTGCCCGCCGATGTACTTGGTGGTCGAGTGCACCACCACGTCCGCGCCCAGGGCCAGCGGCTGCTGCAGGTACGGGGAGGCGAAGGTGTTGTCCACGACCAGCAGGGCGCCGGCGTCGTGGGTGATCTTCGCGATGGCCTCGATGTCGGAGATGCGCATCATGGGGTTCGACGGGGTCTCCACCCACACCAGCCTGGTGTTGTTCGCGGCGATGGCCTCGGCGAGCGCCGCGTGGTCGGCCATGTTCACCGGGGTGTTCCCGATCCCCCAGCCGCCGAGCACCCGTGCGATCAGGCGGTAGGTGCCGCCGTAGGCGTCGTTGCCCAGCACGATGTGGTCGCCCGGCGCGGTCAGCGCGCGGATCAGCGAGTCCTCCGCGGCGAGGCCCGAGCCGAAGGAGAAGGCGTGCGTTCCCCCCTCCAGCGCGGCGAGCTGTTCCTGCAGGGAATCGCGGGTGGGGTTTCCGCCGCGGCCGTACTCGTAGCCGTCGCGGAGGTTGCCGATCCCGTCCTGGGCGTAGGTGGAGGAGAAGTGCAACGGCGGCACGACGGCCCCGGTGCGCGGTTCGAAGGCCTGTCCGGCGTGGACGGCGCGGGTGTTGAAGCCCTGGTCGGCGTGGTTGTTCTGGCTCATGGCGTACGGGTCCTTTGCGGGGGCGTGCTAGTGGGTGAGGTAGGTCAGCAGGTCGTGGCGGGTGATCACCCCGACGGCCGCGCCGTCGTGGGTGACCAGCAGGGCATCGTGCCCGGCGAGCAGCGTGCGGGCGTTGTCGATGGATTCGTGCACGCCGATCATGGTCAGCGGGACGCTCGCCAGCGGGCCGACGGGGTCGGTGAGGGCGATTTCGTTGCGGAAGAGCTTCTCGGTCAGCGTACGCTCGTCAAGGTAGCCGCGCACCTCCCCCAACCGCACGGGAGGTTCGGTGCTGAGCACCGGGATGGCGGAGACACCGTACTCGTTCATGATGCCGATCGCGTCGCGCACCGACTCGTTGGGGTGCACGTGCACCAGGTCCGGCAGGGCCGCGTCCTTGGAGCCCAGCAGCTTGGCCACGGTGTCCTGCCCGTCGGTGGACAGGAAGCCGTAGGAGCGCATCCAGGTGTCGTTGAAGATCTTGGCCAGGTAGCCGCGTCCGCCGTCCGGGGCGATGACTACCACCACCGCGTCGGCGGGCAGCGTGCGGGCCAGGCGCAGGGCTGCCGCCACGGCCATGCCCGAGGAGCCGCCCACCAGCAGGCCCTCCTCCTTGGCCAGCCTGCGGGTCATCTCGAACGCCTCGGCGTCCCCCACGGGCAGCACCTCGTCCGGGACGGACTTGTCGTAGTTTTCCGGCCACATGTCCTCCCCCACGCCCTCGACGAAGTAGGGGCGCCCGGTCCCGCCGGAATACACCGACCCGTCGGGGTCCACTCCGATGACACGCACGCGCCCGGACGGCCGGTCGGCGGAGATCTCCTTGAGGTAGCGTCCGGTACCGGTGATCGTTCCGCCGGTACCGGCGCCGATGACCACGTGGGTGACGGTGCCGTCGGTGTCGGCCCAGATTTCCGGGCCGGTGGATTCGTAGTGGCTGTCCGGGGCTGCGGGGTTGGAGAACTGGTCGGGCTTGTAGGCCCCGGGGATCTCGCGCACCAGGCGGTCCGAGACGCCGTAGTAGGACTCGGGCGAGTCCGGGGCGACGGCGGTGGGGGTGACAACGACGTCCGCCCCGTAGGCGCGCAGCACGTCGCGCTTTTCCTCGCCCACCTTGTCGGGGGTGACGAAGATGGTCTTGTACCCCTTGAGCTGGCCCACCATCGCCAGTCCGACGCCGGTGTTGCCGCTTGTCGGTTCGACGATCGTGCCGCCGGGCTGCAGCTCGCCGCTGGCTTCGGCGTTCTGGACCATCTTCAGGGCGATGCGGTCCTTGATGGACCCTCCCGGATTCAGGTATTCGAGCTTGAGCAGGATCTTCGCCTGGATTCCGTCGGTAACTGAGTTGAGCTGGACCAATGGCGTGTTGCCGATCAGGTCAAGGACTGTGCGCGCGTACTTCATGGCGCACACTCTACCGGCGCGGCGTAACAATTTCGTGGTGGCCCGTAGTGATTCTTCATGAGCGACGGGCCGCACGTAACAACCCGCTGCGGCCCGGTGGGAGGATTGATCCATGGCCCACGATGTCGCACCCCCGCTCCCCCCAGCCGATGCACAGGCGCACTGGGATCCGCGGGGACCGTACTCGCTGCGCGCCACCCTCGCGATCCTGCAGCGCGGGCCGCAGGACCCCACCACCCGTGTGGGCACCTCGCAGGCCTGGCTGTGCTTCCACACCGGCGAAGGCCCCGTCACCCTGCTGGTCTCCCGCTCCGGGGAACTCCATGCGCAGGTGTTGCTGCGCGCCTGGGGGCCGGGCGCGCAGGCGGCGGTGGACGGTGGCCTGCGGCTTGTCGGCGCCCACGACGACTGGAGCGACTTCGACGAACCCGGTTTCACGGACAACGTTCCCCCGGTGGTCCGGCAAACCCGCAGGATGAACCCCGGCATGCGTTTCCCCGCCACGGGCCGCATCTTCGACGCACTGCTCCCGGCGATCCTCGAGCAGAAGGTCACCGTCATCGAGGCACACCATGCCTGGAGGTACCTGGCGCTTGCGGTGGGCGAGGTCCCCCCGGCGCCGGCGCCGGCCGGGATGCGGCTGCCTCCGACCCCGTCCGCCGTGAGATCGTTGCAGCCCTGGCAGTGGCACCAGGCGCGCGTCGACTCCAAGCGCTCGGCCGCCGCCGTGCGTGCCGCGGTGCTGGCTCCCAGCCTGGAACGATGGGGTCCCCTGGGGTTGGGTGAGAAGCGTGAGGGCGTCGCGGGGGCCGGAACCATTGATTCCGCGCTTGGCTCGATTCCCGGGGTCGGCCCCTGGAGCATTGCCGAGGTCGTACAACGCACCCACGGGGCCCCGGACCACGTGTCGGTCGGCGACTACCACCTGGCCGCATTCGTCGGACAGGTCCTGACCGGGAGCCGGGTCGACGACGAGGGGATGCTGCGGTTGCTTGCCCCGTATGCGGGGCACCGGCAGCGAGTGGTGAGGCTTCTGGGCGCCTCGGGCGTGCGTAAGCAGACCTTCGGGCCCAGGCTGGCGCCGATGGATCACCGGCGGCGCTGAAGCCCGGCTACTGGGCCTGGGCTTCCTGCTCGGCGATCTGCGCGTGCACCTGTTCCATGTCGATGCCCTTCACGGCAATCACCAGGTCATCGAGCTGCGAGGCGTTCAGTGCGCCGGGCTGCGAGAACACGAGCACCTTGTCGCGGAACGCCATCAAGGTCGGGATGGATGTGATGTTCGCGGCGCGTGCCAGTCCCTGCTCGGCCTCGGTGTCGACCTTGGCGAACTTTACGTCGGGGTATTTTTCCGAAACCTGCTCGTACACGGGGGCGAACTGGCGGCAGGGTCCGCACCATTCCGCCCAGAAATCGACGAAGACGATGTCGTTTTCTTCGAGTGCGGCGGTGAACTCAGCTTCGGTGATGTTGATGGTAGCCATACCTCCACGGTACCGCGAACTGATCTCCACGCCTGAGTTGCCCCCCGTTTGGGGCGTCAGGGAACCCTCCCCCGGCTCGCTTGATCCCCGGACGTAGCCTGTCCACAACCCCGCGAAACCCACGCCCACCACCCTGCGGGGCTTCTATCCTCGGTGGAACGGAGAACCCACCACACAGGAAGGGAACGGGTCATGACACGGTGCACCTTGTTGTTGATCACCACCGGGGAATCGGGGCGCAAGGCGCTCTCGGAAGGAATGCTGCTCGCCGAACGCTACGTCGACGGGTTGCCCATGGACCTGGCCATCACCGAGTCCATGCCGTTTGCCATTGCGCCGGCGTCGCGGATCCAGGAACGGGTCTCGTACCCGCGCCCGCTGGACGATCCCAGCGCCGCGGCAACCGCCGTAGGGCCGCTCCAGGCCATCTGGAATGGAAACGCGTGGCTGACGCCGGGTTCCTGCCCTCCAAAGCCGCCCACCGACAACGGGGCGACCGAATGGCAGTGGGCCCACTACAACGCGGTGCTCCAGGCTCCGAGCGACTCCATGATGCTGCTCTGGGACGTGTTCGTCGTGCCCATGGGGGAACGAATGGCGGCGTAGGGATCCGCAGCTCACAAGAACGCCGAAGACGGCCCCGAAAACATGCTCGCTTAGGCACAAAAAAGCTCGAGCCCAAATCTTTCGATTTGGGCTCGAGCTTCATTCGGTGGCAGATACTGGATTCGAACCAGTGAAGGCGTTGCCAGCTGATTTACAGTCAGCCCCCTTTGGCCACTCGGGTAATCTGCCGAATTTGTTCCCTTCGGAACGAGTAGAAACTCTACATGACTTTCCGGGAAAGATAAAATCGAATGGCACGTGACCTGCCCCACAGCCCCCTTTGGGGCATTTGCGGAGCCCCGGTAGGCTTGTATTCAAAGCCCATTTCTACTCATAGGAGGCTCACATGGCGAGCGATTCAACCTTTGACGTTGTCAGCAAGGTAGACAGCCAGGAAGTGTCAAATGCACTGAACCAGGCCCAGAAGGAAATCGTGCAGCGTTACGACTTCAAGGGCGTCGGCGCCGAGGTCGATTTCAGCGGCGAGAAGATCCTCATGAAGGCAAACTCCGAGGAACGCGTCAAGGCGGTCCTCGACGTCCTGCAGTCCAAGCTGGTCAAGCGCAACATCTCACTGAAGTCCCTTGACGCCGGCGAGCCGTACGCGTCGGGCAAGGAGTACCGCATCGAGGCCTCCATCGTCGAGGGCATTGCCCAGGACGTGGCCAAGAAGATCAACAAGCTCATCCGCGACGAGGCACCCAAGGGTGTCAAGTCCACCATCCAGGGTGACGAACTGCGCGTTTCCTCGAAGTCCCGCGATGACCTGCAGGCGACCATGGCGCTGCTGCGGACCTTCGAAGATGCAGACCTCCAGTTTGTGAACTTCCGCTAAACAGCGACACCAAACGGCGATGGGCCCGCCACCTCGAATTCTCGAGGTGGCGGGCCCATCGTCATGTGGTGCGTCGCAAGCCGCCCGGCTCAGGATTCGAAGAGCCCCTGGCCAAGGTAGCCACCCGGCTGGACGCCGGGCGGAACGGCAAAGAGTCCCGATCCCGTGTGCCGCAGGTACTCCAACGACAGGACATCGTTCCTGGCCATTGCCGATTGCATGGGGACGTAGTGCGTCCTCGCGTCCACGACGAAGGCGATGAAGAACAACCCGGCATCCAGTTTGCCCAGCCCGTCAGACCCGTCGGTGTAGTTGAAGCCGCGGCGCAGCATGTGCACGCCGTTGTTGTGGCTCGGGTGCGCAATCGACACGTGCGAATCCGTGGCGATCAGGGGACCCTCGCGGCCCTGCATCTCGAAGTCGGGCTCCGTGAATTCCCCGCCGCCCGAGAGCGGTGAACCCTCCTTCTTCGTGCGGCCGACGACACCTTCCTGCTCGCCCAGTGAGGTTCGATCCCAGATTTCGATGTGCATGCGAATTCGACGCGCAACCAGGTAGGTGCCGCCGTTCATCCAGGCCTCGGATCCGCTGGCATCGCGGACCCAGACGTGCTGGTTGAGGAGGTCGGCGTTCTCCTGCTTGAGGTTCGCCGTTCCGTCCTTGAATCCGAACAGGTTCCGGGGCGTCTTCTGGGTGGTGGTAGTCGAGGAGGTCCGGCCGAAACCGATCTGCGACCAGCGCACGCGCGCCCGACCGAAGGCGATCCTGGCCAGGTTGCGCACGGCGTGCACGGCCACCTGCGGGTCGTCGGCGCAGGCCTGGACCACCAGGTCGCCACCGCTGCGTTCCGCCTCGAGTGCGTCGCCGACAAAGTGCGGCAGTTCGATCAGGGCGGCCGGGAGCTTGCCGGCCAGTCCGTAGCGGTCCTTGCCGTCCTTCTCAAACAGGGTCCGCCCAAAACCGATCGTCACAGTGAGGTGGCTGGCGTCCAGGTCCATGGCCTCGCCGGTGTCATCCGGCGGCGCGTCGTAGCTGCCGCCGGTGGCGCCGTCGCCAACCTCGCGTCCCTGTGTCAGCTCGGCGATGGCTTCGGTCCAGTCCTTGAGCAGGGCCACCAGCGACTCACGCGTGCTTGCCGTGACGTCGAACGCGGCCATGTGCATGCGGTCCTGCGCCTCGGTCACAATGCCGGCCTGGTGTTCGCCGTGGAAATCGACGATCTTGTCGGCGGGCTTGGGAACGGCGGCCGCGTTGACGGCCGTGGCTCCCAGGGCCCCTACGGCCAAGCCGATTCCACCGGCGCCGGCGGCGCCGAAGAGCCCGCGCCGGCTGATTCCGCGAGGTTTCTTCCGGTCTTCGGCGGCGATGTCTTCGGGCTTCTCCATGGGGCGCTACTTCACCACTGCGGCGGTCAGCTTGGACAGCGGCTCGCTCAAGGCGTCGACGGCGGAGCTGAGTTCCTGGATCTGTGCCTCGGTCAGGTCCGTGTAGAGGACGAATCCTTCGCCCTTCTTGTACTGGTCCAGCAGGCCCTGGAGGGTCGCGAAGTTGGTTTCCAGTGCGGCGTCAAGCTCGGAGTCGCTTTCCGCAAGCAGCGGACGCAGGTCCTCGTAGGCGATGCGTGCACCCTCGACGTTGGCCTGGAAGTCCCACAGGTCGGTGTGCGAGAAGATTTCCTCTTCACCGGTGATCTTGCCCGTGGCAACTTCGTCCAACAATTCCTTGGCGCCGTTGGCCAGCTTGTCCGCGGTGAAGGTGAGTTCCTTAGTACGGCTGTTGAGCTCGGCGGTGTCGGCGACCATCTTGTCGGCGATTTCCTGGCGTTCAGCCTGCGTCATGGCGGTGTATCCCTTCGGCGCCCACAGGTCCTTCTCCGCGCGGTGCCAGCCGGTGAAGGCATCTCCCTCTTCCAGGTCCTTCTCGCGGGCGTCGAGCATCGGGTCCAGGTCGCCGAAGGACTCGGCAACGGGTTCGATGCGTTCCCAGTGCATGCGCACCGCCGGGTAGAGCTCGCGCGCCTTCTCCGCATCCCCTGCGGCAAAGGCATCGGTGAATTCCTTGGTGCCCTCAACCAGCTGCTGGGACTGGTCCTTGACGTACGCCGCGTACAGGCTCACCGCGGTGGCCTGGAGTGCGGCGCGGTCGGCGCTGACAGTCTCCCCTTCCGGGGCCTTGGTCACGGTGAATGCCGCGCGGATGCCGTCGCCGACCATGCCGGGCTTGCATGCGGTGAAGTACTTGCCCTCGGGGGCCATGACCACGAGGTCGCGGCTCAGGCCGGGGCCAACGTTTTCGACTTCACCCACGATGCGCAGGCCGTCCTCGGCCAGAAGGTAGAACTCGGTGACCTCGGAGCCCTCGTTCTTGACGGAGAACTTCAGGGTCCCACCCGGCGCGGTGACGGCCGAAACGGTGCAGGCATCCGCGGTGCTGGTGACCTGGATGGCTCCTTCACCCTCGGCGGCCGGGGTGTTGGTGGTGCAGCCGGTCAGCGCGAGCGCCGCCGCGGCTGCAGCCGCGGTGTAGTGAAGGGGTCGAACAAGCTTCATGAGGGTTTCCTTTGAGGATGGGAAGGTGGTCGGAGTTCTAGAGCGATGCCGCTGCGGTGGCCGGTGCTGCCGGTTCGGTCTTCTTCGGCGCCCCGATGCGGCGGAAGAAGATGAACATCACGGGGACGACGTAGGCCACCCAAACGATTGCCTCGAGCCACGTTGTCGCGGGCGAGAAGTTGAATACGCCCTTGAGCAGCGTTCCCAGGAAGCTGCCCGGGGCGATGATGTGTGAAACGTCGAAGGCGAGGTTGTGAAGGCCCGGCAGGATCCCGGCTTCCTGCAGGTCGTGCACTCCATAGGCAAGGACACCGCCGGCGACGACGATCAGCGCGGCACCGGTCCATGTGAAGAACTTGGAGAGGTTGATCCTCAGGACGCCCCGGTGCAGCAGTGCCCCCAAGCCGATGGCCACCAGGATTCCGAGCGTGGCGCCCACCAGCGGCTGCCAGGTCTCGCCCGTGGCCCGGGTCGCCGCCCACAGGAACATCGCGGTTTCCAGGCCCTCGCGGCCCACCGCGAATGCGCCAACCATGACCAGTCCCCAGGCCGAGCCTTCGGCCGCCTGGTCGACCTTGCCGCGGAGGTCGGTGGCGAGGGTCTTTGAGGCGCTCGCCATCCAGAAGACCATCCAGGTCACGAAGCCCACGGCAACGATGGACAGGGACCCACCGATCGCTTCCTGGGCCTCGAAGGTCAGGCCGCGCGGCCCGAAGGTCAACAGGGCACCGAAGCCCAGGGATACCGCAACGGCGATGCCTACTCCGGCATAGATCCGTGGGACGAGCTGGGTCCGGCCGGTCTTCTGCAGGTATGCCAGCAGGAGCACCACCACAAGGACGGCTTCGAGCCCTTCGCGCAGGCCAATGAGAAAGTTCGCGGTCATGAATTGCTTTCGTAGGTTCAGCGTCAACCGGCAGGCACCGAGCGTGCGGCGCCCCACCCATAGGCGTGACTGGTACCAATAGGCCACGTGCCCATTGCCTAATGAGGTTACGCCTTGCTTACTTCGAGCTGCAAACCGGGCGCGCGCGGGCCGCGCGCCAAACAGGGCCCATCGGCGCGCCGGTGTGCGGCAATCCCGCCTTTCATCTGACGCCACGGAGCCACGGCACCCCGGACTCAGGGCGCGCTCCTCCCCCGTGTGTGGCCGGAGTCTTTCCCCGGTGCGTTGACCGCGCGGCACCGGGAACCACTCCCGGACATGGAAAAGCTCCCGTTTCCTTCCGGGGGAAACGGGAGCTTCGTGCGCGACGGCGCTGGTGCGGCCGGGCGTTGCCTAGTAGCCCAGCGGGCGGCCGGCCATCTTTTCCAGTCGCGCCACGCGGTCGTCCATCGGTGGGTGGGTGGCGAAGAGCTTCCGGGCACCGCCGGCAAACGGGTTCGCGATCATCAGGTGCGAGGTGTTCACCAGGCGCTGGTCGTCGCTTGGCAGCGGAGCACGCTGCACACCACCTTCCAGCTTGCGCAGGGCCGAGGCGAGTGCCAGCGGGTCGTTGGTCAGCTTGGCGCCGTCTTCGTCGGCATCGTATTCGCGGGTGCGGCTGATGGCCATCTGGATCACGCTGGAGGCGATCGGCGCGAGCAGGGACATCGCGATCATGGCCAGCGGGTTGGCATTGCGGCGGTCTCCCCCGCCGAAGAAGAGCAGGAACTGGGCCAACGAGGTGATCACGCCGGCGACAGCGGCGGCGACCGAGGAGGTGAGGATATCGCGGTTGTAGACGTGCATGAGCTCGTGCCCCAGCACGCCGCGGAGCTCGCGCTCGTTGAGCAGCTGGAGGATTCCCTCGGTGCAGCACACTGCGGCGTTCTGCGGGTTGCGCCCGGTGGCGAAGGCGTTCGGAGCCGCCGTGGGCGAGACGTAGAGTCGCGGCATCGGCTGCTGGGCCGCGGCGGAAAGCTCGCGCACGATCTTGTACATGGCGGGCTGTTCTGCCTCGGTGACGGGGTAGGCCTGCATGGAGCGGATGGCCAGCTTGTCGCTGTTCCAATAGCCGTAGGCCGTGGTGGCCACGCCGATGAGTGCAAAGATCCAGATGAAACTGCTGCTTCCGGTTCCCGAAGACAACAGGCCTCCAATGGCCAGCAGCAGGGCGAACATGCCGCCCAGCAGGGCCGCGGTCTTCAAGCCGTTGTTGTGATTGTGCACTGTGGTTTTCTCCTCGGGAACGGTTCGCGGCCGGTTCTTCTGCCGCGGGTTGTATCTACTGTAGTCAACGAGCAGTCGCACGTCTTTGTTCCGCTCCGGGATGTTGCCGGGGGAATGGCCGCTGCGTTTCGGCGCGGCGCCTCAAGGGGTTGGCTGGCGCTTCTCAGGGGGTTGGGCGGCGCGAGTCGTAGCGCAGGAACCCGGGCTGCAGCCGGATCAGGAGCACCGCCGCAACGATGCACGCGATTCCGCCCAGCAGCAGCGTCGCCCCCTCTCCGATCCCGCCGGCAACGCCGCCGGAAAGCATCTCCCCCAGCCTTGGCCCGCCCGCGACAACCACGATGAACACGCCTTGGAGGCGCCCGCGCAAGTGGTCCGGCGTCGCCGTCTGCAGGATGGTGGTGCGGAAGACCGAGGAGATCGCATCGGCGACACCGGCGACGGCCATGCACAGCGCGGCCGGCCACAGCCAGCCGCCGGCCTCCCCGCCGGCGGGAAGCGGCTGCCGCGAGGCAAACAGCACCACCACGCCGAAGCCACCGATGCTTGCGCCCCAGACGGCCACGCAGACGAACACCGCGACCCCCTGGCGGTGGATGCGCCCCAGCGGGCCCGAGAACAGCCCCGCCAGGAAGGCGCCCATCGCCGTGGCAGCCAGCAGCAGGCCCATCGTCAGTTCACCGCCCCCGATCAACACGGCACCCACGGCCGGTAGCAGGGCGCGCGGGGCCGCCAGCACCATTGCCGCAAGGTCGATCAGGAAGGTCATGCGGACGTTCGGCTGGGTAGCCAGGAAGCGGAAACCCTCGATGACCGAGCGCAGTCCCGCGACCCCCGACTTCCCTTCCGGCGGCAGCGCCGGGAGCATGTACACGGACCAGACAGCTGCCGTGTAGGTCAGCACGTCGATCCCGTAGGTCCAGCCGAACCCGATCTGCGCCACCAGGATCCCGCCGAGCAGGGGGCCGACCATCTGCGCGATCCCGAACGTGACCATGTTCAGGGAGTTCGCCGCGGGCAGGAGCTTGAGGCCGACGATGGCCGGGATGATGGCGCCGCGGGCCGGCTGATTGATGCCGCCCGCGGCCGAATGGACGGCCACGAGGCCATAGAGAACCCAGACGTTGTCCACCCCCAGCCAGGCCTGTGCCGCGATGGCCGCCGTCGCGGCCCACAGGACGAGGGCTGAGGCCAGGGCCACTTTGCGGCGGTCGTGTGCGTCGGCGACCGACCCGCCGTAGAGCCCGGTCAGCACCAGGGGCACCAGCGCAAAGGCCCCCAGCAGGCCGACGTGGAAGCTTGAGCCTGTCAGTTCGTAGACTTCCAGGCTCACCGCAACGAGCGTGAGCTGGCTTCCGACGGCGGAAAGCGCGTTGCCGATCCAGAGCCGCTTGAAGGCGGGGCTCTCGCGCAGCGGGGTCAGGTCGGCAAGTAGTCGTGGCACCCATCGAGTCTAGTCATGGGCCGCTGGACAACGACGGTGCCTCCGTGCCGCAGGGCATACGCGGCACCACCCCGCCCGCACGCAGAAGCCCGCCGCACCCGTCGACGGGGGCGGCGGGCTTCTGCCGTTGCGGCGCCGTTCCGCGGACGGCCGAGCGGCGCCGGGGCTGCCGGGAGGCTACTGGCCCCTGGAGGCTACTGGTCCCGGGAGACCTTGACCATTTCGTCGCGGTCCACGACCTTGATGCGGGCGCGGTCCACCGGGCCCACCGAGGTCTCGGTCGGGCTGGCTGCGGCGCCGAGTGCGATCTCGTGCGCGTCGAGCTTCTTCCACCCTTCCCAGGTGGTGAATTCGACGCCGCGGGAGCGCAGCAGCTCGATGATGGCGTCCTCGTCCGGGTTCGCGGCAGGCGGAAGCGCCATGCGGTCCTCGAGCAGGTTGCCGATGGTCTCCAGGGCGTCGCCCTTGGTGTGGCCGATCAGGCCGACCGGGCCGCGCTTGATCCAGCCGGTCGCGTAGAGGCCCGGGACGTGCGTTCCCTGGGCATCCAGCACGCGGCCGCCGGCGTTGGGGATGACCCCGCGCTTTTCGTCGAATTCAAGCTCGGCGAGCTCGGAGCCGAAGTAGCCGATGGCGCGGTACACGGCCTGGACCGGGTAGTCGACGAATTCGCCGGTGCCGCGGACGTTGCCGGTGCCGTCGAGTTCCTGGCGCTCGAACTTGATGCCGGAGACCTTGCCGTCCTCGCCAATGACCTCGATCGGGTTGTGCAGGAAGTGCAGGTGCAGGCGGCGGGAGGCCCCGGTGTCCTGCTCCTCGACGATCCAGTTCGTCAGCGTGTTGACCATGGTCTTGACCTGGTTGTTGGACTTGATCAGGGCGTCGGAGGCCTCGTCGAACTCGAAGTCCTCCGGGTAGAGCACGATGTCCACGTCGCGGCTGTGCGACAGCTCGCGCAGCTCCAGCGGGGTGAACTTCACCTGGGCCGGGCCGCGGCGGCCGAAGATGTGCACGTCGGTGACGGGCGAGTCCTTCAGGCCGGCGAAGACGTTCTCCGGGATCTCGGTGACCAGCAGGTCCTCGGCGTGCTTGGAGAGCACGCGCGCCACGTCAAGGGCGACGTTGCCGTTGCCGAGCACCGCGATTTCCTTGGCCTCGAGCGGCCAGGTGCGCGGGACGTCGGGCTGGCCGTCGTACCAGGAGACGAAGTCGGCGGCGCCGTAGGAGCCCTCCAGGTCGATGCCCGGGATGTCCATGTCGGCGTCCTTGATGGCGCCGGTGGCGAAGATGACGGCGTCGTACATGTCGCGGATGTCGCTGAGCGTGAGGTCGCGGCCGTAGGTCACGTTGCCCAGGAAGCGGATGTCGCCGCGGTCCAGCACCTTGTGCAGGGCATTGACGATGCCCTTGATGCGCGGGTGGTCCGGGGCCACGCCGTAGCGGATCAGGCCGTAGGGCGCCGGGTAGGCGTCGAGCAGGTCGATGCTGACCTCGAACTCGCGCTCCGCCTTGGTGAGGATGTCGGCAGCATAGACGCCGGCCGGACCCGCCCCGATGATGGCGACGCGGAGCGGACGTACTGCTGAATCGGACACGGGGGTTCCTTCCGGAGGATGTTCACGGGCGCGCACAAATAACGCACGGCTCCCTAGTCTAATTGTTGTTTCGTTCCGCGGGGGAACCGGTGTGCGCATGCTCACGTTCCCGGCGCGGGAGCGGCGCCCGGGGGTTCCGGTTGTAGTCTGAAGGGCGGGGGTCCCGGCCCCGGCCCTCCCTCTGCCCCGCACGCGCCAGAACCCGGTGCTGCCGCGCAGCACGGAATGGAATCCATGTTTTCCCTGTTGAGTCAGTCATGACCCGAACCAGCACCACCACGTCCACGGGCGCGCCCGCGGGCTCCTCCCCCGCCGCAGAGCGCAACGCCGGCCTGTTGCAGGGCCTGGGGGCGTACGGCCTCTGGGGCCTTTTGCCGCTCTACTTCCTGACGATCTCCATCGCCTCGCCGCTGGAGATCGTTGCCAACCGGATCGTCTGGTCGCTGGTCTTCTGTGCCATTCTGCTGAGCCTGACCCGCAGTTGGCACGGGTTCCTGGCCCTGGGCCGCGACAGGCGGGCCATGCTCCGGCTCTCTGTGGCCTCGGTGCTGATCGCCGTGAACTGGCTGACCTACACCTTCGCCGTCCTGAACGGCCACGCCGTCGAGGCCTCGCTGGGCTACTTCATCAACCCGCTGGTGTCCACGGCACTGGGCGTCGTCTTCCTCAAGGAGCGGCTGCGCCCGCTCCAGTGGACGGCCATGGGGTTCGGGCTGGCCACGGTGCTCACGCTGACCTTCGCGTACGGCAGCGTCCCGTACATCGCCCTGGTGCTGGCGTTCTCCTTCGGCTTCTACGGGTTCGTGAAGAACCGGGTGGGCCGCACCGCCACGGCGCTGACCTCGCTGAGCATGGAGACGGCGATCCTGAGCATCCCGGCGCTGGGCTTCATGGCCTGGCTCGTGGCGCGCGGCCAGGACACCGTGCTGTCCGCCGGGCCCGCGCACTTCTGGCTGATGGCGGCCAGCGGCGTCGTCACGGCCGTCCCGTTGCTGCTCTTCGGCGCTTCCGCGCGCCGCCTGCCGCTGACAACGCTGGGCACCCTGCAGTTCCTGGCACCGATCCTGCAGTTCATCGTGGCGTTGACGGTGTTCAACGAGCCGATGCCCGTCGAACGCCTCATCGGTTTCTGCCTGGTCTGGGTCGCGGTGGTCTTGCTGTGCATCGACATGGCCACCCAACCGCGCCGCGACCGCGCCGCACGGGCCGCAGCCGAGGCGGCCGGACCGGCGGGCACCGTGTCGCCCACCGGGGTTCCGGCCGGGGCACCCGCCGGGGTTCCCGCGTCCAAGGAGTAGCCACCGGGCCGCGGGCACTGCCCGCGGCCATCCGGCACCGGCCCTCTGTGCGGGCATTAAGAAAGGGGCCGGTCGTTGTCCAAAGCCCTGAACAACGGCCAGCCCCTTTCTTGGCTGTGTGCGGCTAACGACTAGGCGTTGGCGCGGATTGCGGCTTCGAGCACGTCGAAGGCGTCGGCAAGCAGCTCGTCGCTGATGACCAGCGGCGGCAGCAGGCGGATGACGTTGCCGTAGGTGCCGCAGGTGAGGATCAGGACGCCTGCTGCGAGGCAGTCGGCGGCGATCTTCTTGGTGATGTCGGCGTCCGGCTCGATGCCGCCGGCCTTGACCAGTTCGATGGCAACCATGGCACCGCGGCCGCGGATGTCGCCGATGACCGAGACTTCGCCCTGCAGCTTGCGCATGCGGGTGAAGAACTGCTCTTCGATCTCGCGGGCGCGGCCGGCGAGGTCCTGCTCCTCCATGAACTTGATGGTCTCGAGCGCTGCGGCAACGGCAACCGGGTTGCCGCCGTAGGTGCCGCCCAGGCCGCCCGGGTGCACTGCGTCGAGCAGTTCGGCGCGGCCGACGATGCCCGAGAGCGGCATGCCGCCGGCGATGCCCTTGGCAACGGTGATGATGTCCGGGGTGATGCCCTCGACGTCGGAGGCGAACCAGGCGCCTGCACGGCAGAAGCCGGCCTGCACTTCGTCGGCCACGAAGACGATGCCCTGTTCCTTGGCCCACTCGGCGATGCGCGGCAGGAAGCCCTCGGCCGGGACGATGAAGCCGCCCTCGCCCTGGACCGGCTCGATGATGATGGCTGCGATCTGGTCGCCGCCGATCTGCTTCTCCATGGCCAGGATGGCGCGCTCTGCGGCTTCCTTGCCCGAGATGTTCGGGTTTTCCTCGCGGAACGGGTAGCTCATCGGCATGCGGTAGATTTCCGAGGCCAGCGGGCCGAAGCCGCGCTTGTACGGAGCTGCCTTGGCGGTCAGGCCCATGGTCAGGTTGGTGCGGCCGTGGTAGGCGTGGTCGAAGGCGACGACGGCGGTGCGGCCGGTTGCCACGCGGGCGACCTTGATGGCGTTCTCGACGGCCTCGGAACCGGAGTTGAAGAAGACGGCCTTCTTCTCGTGGGTGCCCGGGGTGATTTCGGCAAGCTTCTCGGCCAGCTCGACGTAGCCCTCGTACGGGGTCACCATGAAGCAGGTGTGGGTGAAGTGCGCTGCCTGTGCGGCAACGGCCGCTGCAACCTTTTCGTTGGAGGCGCCAACGCTGGTTACCGCAATGCCCGAGCCCAGGTCGATCAGGGAGTTGCCGTCGACGTCGACGATCACGCCGCCATCGGCGTCGGCAACGTAGACCGGGAGCGAGGAAGCCACGCCCAGGGCCACTGCCGCGGTGCGACGCGCTGCCAGCTCAACGGACTTCGGTCCGGGGAAGGCACCGTTGATCTGGCGCTTCTGTTCAATGCGGTAAGTGACGTCCATGAACGCTCATTCCTTTCCCGGTCCGCGCGGCGCGGGCCCGGATCCCGCGCCGAGGGCGGGAAATTGGGCACGCATGAGGGGAACCGGTGTGTTGGTGTTGTGTACTGTCATGAAGCCTATGCCGCGGGCGAGAATGCCCGCTAGTGAAATCGGCACAGTTGTGCCCGAAGTTCGCAGTGCATGTGCACAGAAGCGAACCCCCGCGAGACATGAAAAAGCGGCGCGTTCCCGCCCGGGGTCACCGGGCGGGAACGCGCCGCTTGCCTTCACGCCGTGCGTGGCGCGGGCAGGTCAGAGCTCGTGGGGCATTTCCTCGGGAAGGTGCCCCTCGTCCTCGGGGTGGCGGGCCAGGTTCCACATGGCGAGGCCGAGGCCTCCCCAGACGGTGACCATGGCGATGATCATCATGGTGATGGCTACCGGGGTCATGCCTTCAGCTCCTCTGCTGCTGCGTCGGCCGAAAGCTCGGCCTCGAATTCGTCGTACTCGGGGTCGTTGAGCTTGGACTTCTCGCTCCACGGGATCATCGAGAGCAGGACCGCACCGATTACCAGCGCGCCGGCCATGCCCCAGCCGAAGACGCCGTTGAACCACGCCGGGTAGCCGGAGTACTGCTCGGCGCCCTTGGACTGGATCTCGTTGATCAGCATGTAGCCGAGCGCCACCGGTGCGATGCCGCCGACGAGGATGCGCCAGATCGTGCCCATCTTGATCGACGAGGAACGGTTCATGTGCTGCTGCAGCTTCGGCAGCGCGGTCAGGCCGGCGGTCAGCACGATGACCGTGACAAGGGCGCAGGCCAGGATGCCGAACTGGTTGACGAAAGCATCGGAGGTGTCAAGCAGCTGAAGGCCCGTGGTGGTCGGGAAGAGCACCAGGGACACCAGCGCGATCGGGATGGTGACGATCAGCGTGGCCGACTTGCGGCTCCAGCCCAGCTTGTCCTGGAAGGCCGCGACGATGACCTCGAGGATCGAGATCAGCGACGTCAACCCGGCGAAGACCAGCGAGCCGAAGAACAGCACACCGAGGATCGCACCGAACGGCGCCTCGGAGACGATGGTCGGGAAGGCGATGAAGGCCAGCCCGATGCCGCCGCTGGCCACCTCGGACACCGCGGTGCCCGAGGCAGCCGCCATGAAGCCGAGCGCCGCGAAGACACCGATGCCGGCGAGGATCTCGAAGCCGGAGTTGGCGAACGCGACGACCATGCCCGATCCGGTCAGGTCGGTCTTGCGCTTGAGGTAGGAGGAGTATGTGACCATGATGCCGAAGGCCACCGACAGCGAGAAGAAGATGTGGCCGAAGGCCGCAGCCCACACGCCCGGATCCTGCAACGCGGCCCAGTTCGGGGTGAAGAAGGCGTTCAGGCCCTCCATGGCGCCCGGGAGCAGCACGGCCTGGACCACGAGGATCACGAACATGACAACCAGCAGCGGCAGGAAGATGGCGTTGGCCCGCGAGATGCCCTTGTTCACGCCGGCGACCATGATCACGATGGCGACGACCCAGACGGCGAACATCGGGAAGAACACGTTGGAGACGAAGTCGAAGGACAGGCCGGCTTCCGGCGCCATCTTCAGGAAGTCGTTGAAGAAAAACGCCTCGGCGTCGCTCCCCCAGGCCTTGGTGACCGAGAACCAGGTGTACATGGCGGCCCAGGCGATGATCGCCGCGTAGTAGACGGCGATGACGAAGCAGATCAGCACCTGCCACCAGCCGAGCGGCTCGGCCGCGCGGTTCAGCCGGCGGTAGGACAGCGGCGCGGAGCCGCGGCCGCGGTGGCCGACCGAGTAGTCGAGGAAGAGCAGCGGGATGCCCGCGCACAGCAGTGCCACGAGGTACGGGATCAGGAACGCGCCGCCGCCGTTTTCATAGGCCACGTAGGGGAAACGCCAGATGTTTCCGAGTCCGACGGCGGAGCCGATGGCGGAGAGAATGAAGAGTTTTCGCGAGGAGAAAGTTTCTCGTCGGGCCGGTGCGGGTTGTCCGCTTGGCCCAGTCGATGCAGTGGTCATGGGGAGAAATGATACGCACAAGTGCCGTTCGTCCCGTGGTTCGGGACGAATTTGACCACATTGTGAAACACCCGATCGTACGGTTGCACCATGAAGTTCCATAGTATTGGGTACATGGCCATCACCTTGTCGCGACTCCTCGGGTCTCCCAGCCTGTCGCTGCGCGCGCTGACCGACATCTCAGCGGCGGGGGAAACCCCCATCGAATGGGCGGCAGTCACCGAGCTCCGCGACCCCTCCCCCTTCCTCAGCGGCGGGGAAATCGTGCTGACGACGGGCCTGCGGCAAACCACCATCGCCAACCAGCAGGCCTTCGTGGAGATCCTGCACGGCGCGGGTGTCCTGGCCCTGGGCTACGGGACGGGCCTGAGCCACCGCAGCGTCCCCGCCGCGGTCATCCGCAAGGCTACCGAGCTCGGCCTTCCGGTGTTCGAGGTCCCCTACGAAACACCGTTCGTGGCCATCACCAAGCTGATCGCCGACACATTGAACGCCGACCACCTGGCCCGGCTCGAGCGCCTGCTCAAGGGCCACCAGCAACTGGCATCCACGTTGCTCACCGGCGGGTTGCGCTCGATGCTGCGCGAACTCTCGCGCATGCTGGGAACCGCCGTCTCACTGACCCAGTTCGGGGCGCGGGTCCACGGCCCGGAACTGGGAGCGGAGAAGTGGCAGCCGGTTCCCATCGCCACGGGCCTGAAGGACAGGTGCACGCTTTACCTGGCGGAGCCCTACACCCGCGACGGGCTTGTCGACTACGCACAGGGCCTGATCGGGCTGGAACTGGCGAACCAGGCCAGGCTGCGCGAGTCGAACCGGCTCGTCGCCGGGCAGGCCTTCTCGGACCTGATCGCCGGGAACCTCAGCTCCACGGAGGCCGCCGCCCGGCTGCAGGGAATCGGCATCACCGTTGACCGCCCGCACTCGCTCGTGCTGGTGCACGCCTCGGACGGACACGAGAAGGCCCTGCGGACCCTGCCCATCCCGCCGCAGCTCGAACACGAAACCTCGGCCATCGTCGATGACAGGCTGGCCCTGGTGGTGGACGGGGCCGGGGCCGCCGCCTTCGCCGACCGGCTTGACGGGTACCTGCACGGTGCGGGGATCACCGCCCGCGTGAGTTTCGGCGGCAACTACGCCCAGGCCAACGGCCTGCGCTGGAGCTTCTTCGAGGCGCTCGAGGCGTTGCGCCACGGCGAACGGATCAACACCCCCTCGCGGCTCTCGCTCACCTCCCTGCTGCTTGCCGCGCGCGATGTTCCGCTGCAGGCGCTGGCCCAGGAGGCGCTGGGTCCCCTGGAGGCGTTCGACACCAAGCACTCGGCGGAGCTGCTTGATACGTTGCGCAACTACCTGGAGCTGGACGGCAGCGTCGGCGCCGTGGCCGAAACCCTGGGGCTGCACCGCAACACCGTGCGCTACAGGCTCCAGCAGATCAGCGAGCTCAGCGGCTACGACCCGACGACCACCGCGGACCGCGTGCAATTGTGGCTCGCGCTGACCGCCAAGGACATTACCTAGAAGCGCTGCGGATAGAATGGGGGGCATGGCTGAAATGTTCCTTGAGAAGTTCCGTTCGCTGGTTCCGTTGTACCTCGAGGACGAGTGGCAAAACGAAGACGGCTTGACCGACGCCGAGCTCGATGAGGCGCTGGGCACCCTGTCGGTCCAGCTGCCGCTGGTGCTGCGCGAGTTCTACCTGGCCCTGGGCGGCTGCGAGGACCTGATGGAGGCGTACCACTACTTCTTCGACCCCGACGAGTTGGAGGTCGAGGACGGCTACCTGCTCTTCCTCGAGGACGAGGAAGAAAAGTACGTGTGGGGCTTCCGCCTGGACCAGCTCGAGGTCCCGGACCCCATCGTCTACCGCCGCCAGAATGCCCGCGGCACCTGGAAGAGCGAGGAGGGAACCTTCAGCGAATACGTGCTGGACATGTTCAGCTGGGTCTTCAACGAGCTTTCCCCCGAGCTGAACGACTAGCCCGGGACAACCACCACCATGCGCCGGCTATGGAAATCGCACGCACCGGAAGACTACCGCTGCCCGTTCTGCGAGCTCCTGGCCGGCGTTGAGTTTTCCCCGGGGAACCTCTGCGCGCCGACCGACCTGATCTACCGGACCGAACACGTCGCCGTCATCATGGCCTGCGACGGGTTCGGCCCCCACGGCGGGCACGCAATGGTGATCCCCGCCGAGCACCACGAGGCGCTCTACGACCTGCCCGAGGCCGTCGCCGCGCAGGTCATGTTCGAGACCCGGCGCATCGCCCTGGCCATGAAGCACGCCTGGTCCCCCGAGGGCACCAGCACCCGGCAGCACAACGAACCGGCCGGCAACCAGCACGTCTGGCACTACCACCAGCACGTGTTCCCGCGCTTCAGCGACGACGACCTCTACAGGCACCTGCGCCACCGTGTCCCGGTGGCCGAGCGCGCACAAAAGGCCGCCCAGTTACGGGCGGCCTTGGGTGATGCACAGCTGTGGGACGAGTACCCCGCGCGGTTTCCCGCCTAGGTCTGCCTAGACCTCGCGGGTGACCACCGCGTCGGCGAAGGCCGCCAGCGCGTCCTTGACGGTTCCGGCCGGAAGCGGCGCCAGCACGGAGACCGCCTCGTCGGCCCAGTTCCGTGCCACGGCCCAGGCCTGCGCCGTGGCCGGGTTGCCGGCAACTGCCTGGACCGCGAGGGCCAGGGCGGCGTCCTCGGTCAGGTCGCCGTCGACGATCTCCAGCACGCGGGCCGCCTCGGCGTCGCCGGCTGCCGCCGCATCGCGCATCAACAGGACCGGCAGCGTCGGAACTCCCTCGCGAAGGTCCGTTCCCGGGGTCTTGCCGGAGCGGACCTGGGCGCCCGTCACGTCGATGACGTCGTCGGCGACCTGGAAGGCCACGCCGACCTTCTCGCCGTAGGTGCGCAGGATCTCGACATATTCCGGGACTCCGCCGAAGAGCGCGCCGAAAGCTCCCGAGGTCGCCAGCAGCGAGGCCGTCTTGTCCGCTATGACATTGAGGTGGTGCTCGATCGGGTCGTCGCCCTCGCGCGGGCCCACCGATTCGTGCAGCTGGCCCAGGCACAGGCGCTCGAAGGTGCGTGCCTGCATGGAGACTGCCTCCGGGCCCAGTTCCGCGCCAATGACCGAGGCGCGGGCGAAGATCAGGTCGCCGGTGAGGATGGCGACGGAGTTGCCCCACACCTCGTGGGCCGTCGGGGCCCCGCGGCGCAACGGCGCCGAATCCATCACGTCGTCGTGGTAGAGCGTGGCCAGGTGGGTCAGTTCCACGATGGCGGCGGCCTTGATGACCTCGTCGGTCACGCCGTCGCCCAGCAGCGAGGTCAGCACCACCAGCAGCGGGCGGATCCGCTTGCCGCCGGCCTCCACGAGGTGGCGGCTCGTCGCGTCGATCAACGGGTCGGAGTTTGCGATAGCGTCGCGCAGCAGCTTCTCCACCTTGGCCAGGCCGGTGGCGATGGCCGGGCCGAACTCCGGGTCCTGGGCGATCAGCGAGAAACCGCCCGGCAGGTTCACCGCCGCGGCCAGCGCGCTGGTCTCCGGGTTCAGGTCGAAGGATTCGGGCACGCCGTGTCCGGCAGCGGTCCAGTTGGTCTGGGAATCGGTCACAGTTCTAAGACTTACTATCTCTCGGCGGTCGGTTCCAGCCGCGGCACGTGGCCGGTTCTGGTTGCTGGCCGGTAGGTGCCAGCTGCTCAAGTACAGGTTTCACTCTATCGCCCTTCGGCCCGAGCAAGGCCAAGGAGGGCGACCCACGGCAGGTCGCCCGGCGTCAGACGCCCGGACCCCCACCTGCGGGGGCGCCTAGTCCAGCGGCTTGGTGGCGCGGTGCACGGCCACGATGCCGCCGCTGAGGTTGCGGTAGCGGCAGGACTCCCAACCCGACTCGTCGATCCAGGCGGCCAGGCCGTCCTGGTTCGGCCAGGCGCGGATGGATTCCGCCAGGTACACGTAGGCTGCCGGGTTCGACGAGGCCTTCTTGGCGATCGGCGGCAGCGCCTTCATCAGGTACTCGGTGTACACGGTGCGGAAGGGCGCGAAGGTCGGGTGGGAGAACTCGGCGATCACCAGGGTGCCGCCGGGCTTTGTCACGCGCAGCATCTCCGCCAGGGCCTTCTTCGGCTCGTTCACGTTGCGCAGGCCGAAGCTGATGGTCGCCGCGTCGAAGCTGTTGTCCTCGAAGGGGAGGTTTGTGGCGTCGCCGGCCACGAAGTCGATGTCCGGGCGGCGGCGCTTGCCGACCTTGAGCATGCCCTGGGAGAAGTCGCAGGCGACGACGCCGATCCCGGCGTCGGCGAACGGCTCGGAGGACGTCCCGGTTCCGGCGGCGAGGTCCAGCACGCGCTGGCCCGGCGTGGCTCCGACCGCGTCGAAGACGATCTTGCGCCAGCGGCGGGTCTGCCCCAGGGAGAGAATGTCGTTGACCACGTCGTAACGCGGGGCAACGTCGTCAAACATTGCTTGGACTTCTTCTGTGTGCTTTTCCAACGATGCGCGGCTCATGGTTTCATTGTCGCAAAGTTCGGCGGCAACGTGAAAAAACGGCACCGGGGTGTCCTGGTGAGCAGGGCCACTCGGGAGCCCGGTGCCCGTCGCGGCGGCGGTAGGCTTAGCTCATCATGACTTCCCAACTTTCCGCCGGGACGGGACCGCACACGCCACCCCCGGTTCCGCAGCTGCGCAGCTTGACCGTCAAACGCCCGGCGATGGGCGAGCACGGACTTCTTGACTACGCCACGCGCGACGATTCGCTGATGTGGGCACGCCGCGGCGAGGGTGTCATCGGTTTCGGCCAGGTGGCGCGGTTCGAGTCGACCGGACCGGAGCGTTTCGCACTGGCCCGCGACTGGTGGAACGGGGTCACCGCGGCCGCGGATGTCGAGGATCCGCTTGAACTTCCCGGCACGGGCATGCTCGCCTTCGGCGCGTTCGCCTTCTCCTACTCCAGCACCTATGCCTCACGCTTGATCGTGCCGCGGATCGTGGTTGGGCGGGACGAAAACTGCAGCTGGATCACCTACACCGTCGACGACCCCGAAGCGGAACTAAGCGTGGAGGCCGCCGAGGCGGAACTGGCGGTGCTGCTGGATGACTACTCGGCCGAGCACGAGCTCGCCTCGGGCGTGGACCGCCTGGTGGCCGGCCAGATCACCGAGGACGAATATATGGACTCGGTGCGCCGGGGTGTCGCGGCCATCGAGTCCGGGCGCGTCACCAAGCTGGTGCTGGCCCGCGACACGGTGGCCGAGCTTGCCTCCCCGATCGCCGTGGCCCAGGTGTTGCGCCAGCTGGCGCTGCGCTACTCGGACTGCTGGACCTATTCGGTGGATGGCCTGATCGGCGCGACCCCGGAAATGCTCGTCCGGGTCCGCGGGGACATCGCCGAGGCACGCGTGCTGGCCGGGACCCTCGACAGGGCCGGTGCGCCCGCCGGCGATCCGGACTATGCGCACCGGATGCTGGTCGAGGACGAGAAACAGCGCCACGAGCACCAGCTGGCCATCGACTCGCTGACCGAGCAGCTCGGCCCGCTCGCCTCCGGCATGGACGCCCCCGCGGAACCGTTCGTCCTGCAGCTGCCCAACGTCTGGCACCTCGCCTCCGACGTCAAGGCGTCGCTGGCCCGCCGCGCCGACGGCAGTGTCCCCTCGGCACTCGACCTTGCCGAGGTCTTCCACCCGACCGCCGCCGTCTGCGGAACCCCGACCAAGGAGGCCGGCCGCACCCTGCGCGAGATCGAGGGTATGGACCGCGGCCCCTACGCCGGGCCCGTGGGCTGGATCGACACCCGCGGCAACGGGGAATTCGGGATCGCACTGCGTGGCGGGGTCATCGAATCCCCCACCTCGGTGAGGCTCTACGCGGGGTGCGGCATTGTTTCCGCTTCCGACCCCGCCGCCGAGCTGGCGGAGTCCTGGGCCAAGATGCGCCCCATGCGGGAGGCATTGGGTCTTTAGGTAACGGTTTGTGGTCACTTTTCACAAATAATCGTCGAAAGTTGTTTACCCCCAGAAAATGAATGTAGCCTGTGATGCACATCTCATTACTTGGGGCTCAGACGGTTAGAATAATCATCGACGCAAGCCTGCGAGCGATTACCTAGAGAAGGACCACACTCCATGCGGATCACCACCACCGTACTCAAATCCCTGACCGTGGCAGCGGTTGGCGCCCTCGCACTGACTGCGTGCGGAAGCAGCAACACCCCGGCGGCATCGACTTCGGCCGACGCCAACGCCGTCAAGCTCATCAACGAAGGCAAGCTCACCGTTTGCTCCGACATCCCCTACGAGCCGTTCGAATTCGTGAAGGACGGCAAGAACGTCGGCTTCGACATGGACATCGCCGCGGAGATCGCCAAGGACCTCAAGCTCGAGCTCAACGTCATCGACTCCAGCTTCGACGCCATCGAGTCGGGCCTGTTCAAGACCCAGTGCGACATCGCGATCTCCTCGCTGTCGATCACCGAGGCCCGCAAGGGCAACATGGACTTCTCCACCCCGTACATGGATGACGACCTGACCCTCGTGGCCAAGGAAGGCTCCGGGATCACCGACCTCGAGTCCGCCAAGGGCAAGAAGGTCGGCGTCCAGCAGGCTACCACCGGCGCGAAGTTCGCCAAGGAAAACGGCCTCGACGCCACCGGCTACGAAGACTCGGGCCTGCAGATCGCTTCCCTCAAGGCCGGCACCACTGTGGCGACCCTGGGCAACCAGTCCGTCCTGGGCTACGCAATCAAGGACGACCCAACGCTCAAGCGCGTTGCCGACTTCAAGACCGGCGAACAGCTCGGCGTCGCAGTACCCAAGGGAGCAACGGCCATGCTCGACAGCGTCAACGCAACGCTGAAGCGCCTCACCGATGATGGCTCGCTGGCCAAGTTCACCGAGACCTGGTTCGGTTCCACCAACTAACGTCATTCCCATTTGATGCAAGCATTCAGGCGAGGCCTCGGCTCCCTAACGGAACCGGGGCCTCGCCACCTTTCACGGAAGGCTTAAACGCCATGGCAATGACAACCCGTCAACGTGCCCGTCTTAGTAAAATCATCCAGATTGTCCTCTTCGTGGCCGTTATCGTGGCCGTGCTGGTGCAGGTCAACTGGCAGACCCTCAGCGAACAATTCTTCGCCTTCGACAAGCTGGGGCCAATCTTCCCGGACCTGATCACTGTGGGCCTGAAGAACACGATCTTCTACACCGCGATATCCTTCGCCTTCGGCCTGGCGCTCGGCTTGCTCCTGGCTCTCATGAAGATGGCCAGCTTTGCCCCGTACCGCTGGTTTGCCACAGGGTTCATTGAATTCTTCCGTGGAATTCCTGCGATCCTGGTCTTGATCACCTTCGGCTACGGCGTGCCCACGGCGTTCCCCGGAACCCAGTGGCCACAGCCCGTCGTCGTCATGGTCTCCCTCGGCCTGGTCTCGGCCGCCTACATCGCCGAGACCCTCCGGGCGGGCCTGCAGGCTGTCCCCAAGGGACAGATCGAGGCCGCACGTTCCCTCGGCATGCCGGCCTGGCGCGCGATGATCACCATCGTGATCCCGCAGGCTTTCAAGATCGTCCTGCCCCCGCTGACCAACGAGGTCATCCTGCTGACCAAGGACTCGTCGCTGGCCTTCATCCTCGGTGCAAGCATGGCGCAGTACGAGATGACGAAGATCGGCCGCGACGGGCTGACTTCCCTGGGCGCCGGCATCACGCCGCTGATCGTGGCCGGTACGTTGTATCTGGTGATCACCATCCCACTGAGCCTGATCGCTCGGAAGTTTGAATCCCGTTCCGCACGGACGAAGCGATAGGCAGAAGAGTCATGAGTGATACCACGCAAAACCAATCCTCTTTCAAGGCCGCCGGCGTCAGCATTGCCGGACTGCGCAAGTCCTACGGAAGCAACGAAGTGCTCAAGGGCATCGATCTCGAGGTCAAGCCCGGCGAGGTCGTCTGCCTGATCGGCCCCTCGGGTTCGGGCAAGTCCACGCTGTTGCGGTGCGTGAACCTGCTGGAACAGCCCAACGCCGGCACCATCCACGTGGGCGGCTTCGAGGCCACCGACTTGGACGTCGACCTGGACAAGATGCGCCAGAAGGTCGGCATGGTCTTCCAGCAGTTCAACCTCTTCCCGCACCTGACGGTGACGCAGAACTGCACCGTGGCGCAGACCAAGGTCCTGAAGCGGCCCGCCGCGCAGGCCAAGGAAGTGGCACACAAGAACCTGACCCGTGTCGGCCTAGGCGACTTCGGCGACCGCTACCCGGACCAGCTCTCCGGTGGCCAGCAGCAGCGTGTGGCCATTGCCAGGGCGCTGTCCATGGACCCGACGCTGATGCTCTTCGATGAACCGACGTCCGCGCTGGACCCGGAAACCGTCGGCGAGGTCCTGGCCATCATGCGTTCGATGGCCAAGGCAGGCATGACAATGCTCGTTGTCACCCACGAGATGTCCTTCGCCAAGGAGGTCGCCGACCGCGTGATCTTCATGGACGGCGGAGTCGTCGTCGAACAGGGCGAGGCCAAGGACGTCATCGGCAACCCGCAGCAGCCGCGCACGCAGGACTTCCTCAAGCGCGTGCTCGATCCCACCCACGTGGAGATCACCGACTAGGAATCCTCCTGCAATTCGGTTGAAGGCCGGTTGCCACCACCAGTTGAAATTCGACTGGCAGTGGCAACCGGCCCTTTTTGCAGGTGCCCGAGAGGTTCTCGCCGCCCCGTGTTCATCGCCTCATACCATCCCGTGTGCGGCCGGATTCGGCCGCCGGAGCCGATTCACCACCGGTAACTAGTCCTTGGCATCAAGAAACTCACCCGGGGCAGTCGCCTCGGCGGCCCAAGCTTTTCCTTGCTTGCAAAAGAGAATCGGTGTCGGCAACCCCACCCAGGGGCCACCGACACCGATTCTCGTTGCCCGGTATTCGCAGACCGCGACCGGGAATTCTTGCTTCCTACTTCACCGCGCCCGCGGTGAGCCCCGCCTTCCAGAAGCGCTGGAGGAACAGGAAAAGCAGCAGCAGTGGAATGATCGAGACGAGGGCACCGACCACTACCAGCGACATCGGAACTTTGCCGTTCGAGGCAAACCAGGAAACCAGGCCCACTGTCACCGGCTGCAGCGATGAATCGTTGATCACCATCGCCGGCAGCAGGTAGTTGTTCCAGATCTCCACGAAGTTGAAGAGGAAGATCGTCACCAAGGCCGGGGTCATCATCCGCAGGCCGATCCGGAAGTAGATCCCCACCTCGCCCAACCCGTCGAGCCGGGCGGCCTCGATCACTTCGTCCGGGACCGATTGCGCCGCAAAGACCCTGGAAAGGTAGACGCCAAAGGGGCTCACGATGCTCGGCAGGATCACCGCCAGCGGGTTGTTGATCAGGCCCACTTCGGAGAACATCAGGTACAGCGGCAATGTGAAGAGGATCTTGGGGATCAGCACCGCCGCGAGGACGACGCCGAAAACGACCTCTCGTCCGCGGAAGCGGTACTTGGCCAGCGCATAGCCTGCCATCGAGGCCAGCAGCGTGCCGATGATTGCCCCGATTCCCGCATAGAAGATCGAGTTCAAGATCCAGCGCGTGAAGATGCCGTCTCGTGTCGAGAGCAGTTCGGCCACGTTGCTCCCCATGTGCATGCCGTTGAACCAGAAGCCGGGTGCCGAGAACTGTTCACCCATGGGCTTGGATGCGGCAACGAGGAGCCACCAGATCGGAACGAGGAAGTAGATGGCGAAGCATCCAAGTACGATCGTGACGACCAGTCGACTGGTCAGCGAGGTCTCTCGGTTGTCCCTGGGTTTGCGGCCAGCGGGACCCCCGAAGTTCCGGCCGCCTCGCTCTGATTTCCCCAGTGCCGTGGAGCGGCTGGCACTGGCGGTCGCGGAATCCTTGTCGTTTCCTGCGATTACTTGAGTGCTCATGCGTCGGAACCCCTGTTCGTGAGCTTGAAGAAGGTGATGGACAGGATTCCGACAAGCACAGCCAGAATGACGGACATGGCGGCCGCATACGGGTAGTTCTGCGCGGCGGTTGCGGCCTGGGCAGCCATGATCGGCGTGAACGCGGAATCAATTGACCCGCCGGAGACGCTCTGCAGCACCTTTGGTTCGTTGTACAACTGGGCGGTCCCGATGATGGAGAAGACCGCCGTCAGGATGATCGCCGGACGGACCATGGGGACCTTGATGCTCCAGGCGATGCGCCAGGCCGAAGCCCCGTCGATTTTGGCGGCTTCAAGGATTTCTCCGGGAATCGACTGCAATGCGGAATAGATGATGATCATGTTGTAGCCGGTCCAACCCCAGGTGACGATGTTCGCCACCGACCACAGCACCATGCCCTCACCAAGGAACGGGATCTCGATCCCCAGCGGCGCCAGAAGTGCATTGATCGGGCTCGAGGTTCCGGAGTACAGGAACGACCACATGAGCGCCGCAATGACGCCGGGCACCGCATAGGGCAGGAAGCTGGATAGCCGGAAGAAGCCCTTGGCCCGCGCCGACCGGGAATCGATCAGCAGGGCCAAACCCGTGGACAGCCCCAACATGACAGGGACCTGTACCACGCCGAAAAGCAGGACCCTGCCCAGGGACTCAATGAATACGGGGTCCGCAAACGCCTTCAGGTAGTTCGCCATCGGATCGAAGGCGAGCGTCGGTGCGGTGAGCCCCAAGCCGTCGCGTTTGAGGACGAAGAGGCTGCGGTAGACGGCAAACCCCAAGGGCGCCAGGTACATGGCCGCGAAGATGACAACAAAGGGGGCAAGCAGCAGTGCCGCGGTGCGCCCCTGGCGGCTGTTGGTTCTTGCGCTGAGTTTCCGAGGTCGGTTTGTCGTGGCGACGCTCATGGGGGTTGCTGCCTTTCAATGTGTGTATAGCGACTGAAACCCGTGGCACCCCGTGGGGGATGCCACGGGAATCGATTCAGTCAGTGACGTTGATGCCCTGGCTCTTCATGTTCTCAACCGTTGCGGTGTCGGCTTCGACCAAGGCGTCGGCAAGTTTCCCGTTGCCGGCCCATGCCTTGTTCAAGCCGTCATCGAGCTTGGTGGTTGTCATGGGCATGTTCGGTCCCCACGTCCAGTTGGTGTTGACCTTCAAGGCTTCATCCTTGAAGACGTCAAAAATCTTCTGGCCGCCGAAGTACTTGTCTTCCTTGGTCAGCTGCGGCAGGTCCAGCAAGGCCTTGGCTGCCGGGTAAAGAGCCGCCTTCTCGACAAGGTTGCCGTAGCTTTCGGCGTCGGTGGCGAGGAAGTTTGCGAACTTCCATGCGGCTTCGGGGGTTTCGCAGCCCTTGAGCACCGCGGTCGCGGAGCCGCCGACGTTACCGACCTTCGGGTTCGCCGCATCCCACTGCGGCATCGGGGCAACCGCCCATTTGCCGGCACCGTCCGCAACGTCGCCCTTGATGACTCCTGTCTGCCAGACGGCACCGACGAGGGTGGCGATGGATCCGTCGCCCAGGCCCTTGAACCACGCGGGGTCGTACATGGGGGCCTCGGCAATGGTGCCGGCGTCAACCAGCGACTGCCAGTATCCGGCAATCTTTTGGTTTTCCGGCGAATCAATGGACACCTTCCAACTATCGCCCTCGATGCCAAACCACGGGGCTCCCGCCTGCCATGACATGCCCGCGTAGTCGTAGTTCGCATATGGGGAGCTGATCTTGACCTTCGGGTCCGCTGCCTTGAGCTTCTCTGCAGCTGCCTTGTATTCGTCCCAGGTGGTTGGGACCTCGATCTTGTGCTTCTCGAAGAGGTCCTTGTTGTAGTACATGGCCATGGGGCCGGTGTCGACGGGTGCTCCGAACACCTTGCCGCCGACAGTGACGCTGTTCCAGGCGAACTCGACATACTCGCCCTGGTTTGCCGTCGCATACTGGGTGACGTCCTCGAGTGCGCCCTGCGCCGCAAAGCTCGTCAGGGTTTCGTAGCCGACCTGTCCCAAGCAGGCTGCGTTGCCGGCCTGAACTGCGTTGAGCATCTTTTCGTATCCACCGCGCGAACCTGGCTGGATTTCTTCGTACTTGACCACCACGTCGCTCTGGGAAGCATTGAACGCCTTGACGCTGTCGGCGTAGCCCGGAGCCCAGCCCCAGAACGTCAGCTCCGCCGGTTTCCCGGATTCGCTGCTTGACGCCGCGGGAGCAGGGGTGGTCGCTGCCGGCACTCCGCTGGAGCCGCCGCAGGCCGTCAGGGCGAGTGTCGCTGCAAGGGTGCCGGCTGCTGCCGCGCCCCATCGCTTGAAGCTTTTCATGTTTCCTCCACTTGCTACCACCAGGCAATGGCTTGCCCGGAATGACTATCTAAGGCTGGGTCTTCGAGGGATATCCCCGACACCTGAACCTGCCCGGGCACCCCCAAGAGTGAACTCATGTGAGCCGCGCAACATCAAGCGTGAAAACCAGAATGCCATAGCTTGTTATCGATAACAAGTACCTCGGATCATTTCGCACCGACTTCACCATCCATGGCCAATGAGCAGCTTCATAACATAGAGTCACTTGACGCATGAGATGTAACTTGCGAGCGAAACAACCGACCGCCGTCCCGAATAGAAGGACACGATGAACCATAAGCCATCCCGTTCCCCGTCAATGCGCGACGTAGCCCAGCTGGCCGGCGTCTCGGCACAGACGGTGTCCCGCGTCCTCAGCGACCACCCCAACGTCCAGCCGGCCACCCGCCAGAACGTCAAGGAAGCCGCGCGCAGCCTCGGCTACCGCCGCAACGCGACGGCCAGGGCACTGGTAACCGGGCGCAGCAACATGATCGGCGTGATCACGCTTTCAACAAGCTCGTACTCGCGCATGACCCTTATCGTCGGCATCGAACGCGAAGCCGCAGCCCGCGGATACTCGGTAACCTTTGTCTCGATCACCAACCTCTCGGCACGATCGCTCGAGGAAGGCCTGAGCAGGCTCGTCGCCCAGGGGGTGGATGGAATCATCACGGCCGTCCCACTGCAGGACTCCACCGCGGAGGTGGACAGCCTGCTCAGCGAAGTCCCCTCGGTGGCCATCGATTCCCCGCTCCCCGCGGGCGAACAGGCCTTCACCTTCGACCAGGCACAGGCCGCGCGCCTTGCCGTCGAGCACCTCATCGCACTCGGCCACACCAACATCTGGCACGTCGCCGGCCCCAAGGACTGGATCGAGTCCGAAACCCGGATCGCAGGATGGCGGGAGGCGCTCGAAGCGGCAGACCTTCCCGTTCCCCCCGAGCTCTTCGGAGACTGGAGCGCCGAATCCGGATACCGCTCGGGCCTGATCCTCGGACGCATGCCCGAGGTCACGGCCGCGTTCGTGGCCAGCGACGAGATGGCCTTCGGACTGATCGCGGCAGTCAAGGAACTTGGACGCCGGGTCCCGGAAGACATTTCCGTTGTCGGCATCGACGACATCGAACTGGCCCCCTACTGCTCGCCGCCATTGACGACGGTGCGCCAACCACTTGAGGAGATCGGCCGCCAGGCTGTGCGCCAGCTGGACCAGGACCTGTCGGAAAGTGGCGAACAGCCCCTCCCCCATCAGGACGGCCTCATCATCCCGGAATTGATAGTGCGTTCCAGCACCGCCAACCGCCGAACCCAACCGAACTGATCTCCACGTTTCACTGCCCATTGCCAAATCTGTTGTTATCGATAACAATCGAATGACCACGGTCTCCGAAACGGGCAGATCCCTTCGGCGTCGATTCCGTGGCCTGTCACTTTCTGCCTCACAGGCGACGTGCAGCAGTTTCGAGCAAGAACCGAGGTACCAGAGCGTGATCATCAGCGGAGCCCTTCACTACTTTCGGACCCATCCCGAACAGTGGCGAGCCCGATTGCACTGGCTCAGGCTCATGGGCCTGGATTCCGTGGAAACCTACGTGGCATGGAATGTCCACGAACCTCGCCAAGGTGAATTCGACTTCTCGGGAGGTGCCGACCTCGAACGGTTCATCCGGCTGGCGGGCGAGGAAGGACTCAAGGTCATCCTCCGACCGGGGCCGTACATCTGCGCCGAATGGGACAACGGCGGACTGCCTGCGTGGCTGACCGCGCAACCCGGCATCCGGGTCAGGACCCGACAAGCCGCCTATACGGCGGCGGTGGCGGCGTTCTTCGACGAACTGATCCCCCGCATCGTCCCGTTGCTGGAATCGCACGGCGGCCCGATCTCCATGGTCCAGGTTGAAAACGAGTACGGGTCCTTTGGTTCCGACTTCGTGTACCTCGAGCAGGTCCAAAAGGCGCTCGTCGAGCGCGGCATCGACGTTCCGTTGTTCACTTCCGACGGCCCCGAGGACCACATGCTTACCGGCGGCATGATTCCGGGGGTTCCGGCCACAGCGAATTTCGGATCGGGCACGGCCAAGGCTTTCGCCGGGTTCCGCCGCCACCGTTCCGACGACCCCCTGTTCTGCATGGAATTCTGGAACGGATGGTTCGACCACTGGGGCGAGGAACACCATGCGCGCGACCCCCAAGAGGCCGCCCAGACGCTTGATGAGATGCTGTCGGCCGGATGGTCGGTGAATTTCTACATGGCCCACGGAGGCACAAATTTCGGCACAGGTGCGGGCGCAAACTTCGATCCCCCGCATTCCGTGACAACCGGTAGGTACCAGCCCACCGTGACCTCCTACGACTACGATGCGCCACTGGATGAGCGCGGCGCACCTACGCCCAAGTTCCACGCCTACCGAGAGGTGATTGCCAAATACCGCGAGGTCCCGGAACTCGAGGAGTTCACCGAGCCGCTCCTGCCGGTGACCCAGCTGGTTGGGGCCAGCGCGCCAGTGCCGCTGCGCGGGTACCTGGATGCCTCGGTCGCCAACGGGGGCGCAATCCACGAGTCGGGACACCCGTTGGCGTTCGAGGAGCTCGGCATTGCGCACGGGGTGGTTCGCTACACAAGCACCATCCCGGGGCCGCGGCAGCCGTACCCGTTGACCATCGACGGACTCAACGACAGAGCACACCTGGTCATCGGCGGGAAAGCCGTCCACGTTTTCGAGCGAACCGACCAGCAGCCGTATGACGTGCAGGTTCCCCCCGAAGGGCTGGAAATCGAGCTCCTCGTCGAATCAATGGGCCGGGTCAACTACGGACGCTTGGTTGGCGAACGGAAAGGCATCCTCGGCGCCGTGCTGCACGAGCGCCAGGAACTCCATGGCTGGCAAATGACTGCCCTGGAGCTGCCCCAGGCACCTTCCGCCGATCTGCTGCTGCTGGCCGGGTCCGAACGGTCCGGGGAAGATCCTGGTGCGGCCTTCCACTCCTTGGAGTTCACTGCGGAGTTCACTGCCGACGGTTACATCGATCTCAGCGGCTGGGGCAAGGGCTATGTCTGGGTCAACGGATTCTGCCTCGGCCGGTTCTGGGACAGGGGGCCGCAGCTATCGCTGTACATACCGGCCCCGATCGTCCAGCCCGGGAAAAACCGGGTCGTGATCCTTGAACTTGATGGAACCCGCGGAAACACGCCGCGGATCCTGCCGGTCCCCAACCTCGGTTCGGGTTCCGCATCCCTCGCACCGCAATAGGAACGCGACAGCACCAGGACGGCGCCCGGTCTCCCGCATGGTCCATGCCGGAAACCGGGCGCCGTTGGTTGGTGCCTACGGAGCCTCGGGCCATTCCAGCGCGTTGACGGCCTTGCCGATCCGGGCATGCAGGGACCTCAGGCCGCTGCGTTCCACGGCAACCTCGATCAGGCGGCGCCGGGCACCCGTGGATGCCAAGGCCCTCCGAAGACCGTCGCCGTCGTCCACGGCGAGGTACTCCCACCCGTAGGCCGCGGCAAGCGCTTCGATCCCCACCCGGTGGGGGGTGCCGAAGAGCCGCTCCACGGCGTCGGCGTACCTGCCGGATTCCTCCACTGCCCCGTGCTCGAGCGTGGAGAAGATGGCCCCTCCCCTGTCGTTGAGGACGACAACGTCCATATCAGGTTCCGGTTCACCCAGCCCCAGCAGCAGGCCGCCCACGTCGTGCAGGAACGTCACGTCCCCGAGCAGCACCGTGGTCTTGAGCCCGGCGCGGGCCTGGGCAATGCCCGTGGCCGTGGCAATGGTTCCGTCGATGCCGGCCAGTCCGCGGTTTGCATACACGTGGGCTGCCGGTGCTGCAGCGGGGGTGGCGCACAGGTCGGCGTCGCGGATGACATTCGAGGATCCGAACACCAGGTTCCCCGTGGCGGTCCCCCAGATTTCCCGGGCCACGAGCGGGCCGTTGAGCCCGCCGGTGGCTTCGGTGCGTTGCTGGATCGAGTGGCTGGCCAAGGTTCCCAGCCGCTGCCAGCCTTCCAGCCACCCGGCCGGCGAGGTCCCGGCAAAGGCCTCCAGCTCGAATGCTTCGGAGACGAGCCTCTCGCGCCGTTTGCCCTCCTCGAACCACGGAGCCGGCGCCGGTGCCCACAGCGCCGTTTCGATGGAAGCGTTGTTCAGCAAGCGCGCCACCGGTCGGCTCAGCGTGGGGCGCCCGAAGAGCACCACCCGCTGGATGCGTGACATGTGTGCGGCCAGCAGTGTCCGGTACGGGCCAATGGCATTGGCGCCGAAGCGGGCGTTCGAGCTGGGTTCCGCGAACAAGGGAAGGCCCAGGGCGTGCGCGAAATCTGCGGCGACGGGGCCCGCGCCGTGTCCGGCCACCACCACGGTGCGCAGCGGTTCGCCCGTGCGGGGCGGGGCCCATGAAACCGTCTCCGCCGACTCCACGGCAACCGGCGGGTGCTTGAGGTTGGCGCCGAAGTCCGGCAGCCTGTCGTTTTCAGCAGGCACCAGCGGGTCGCGGAAGGCTACGTTGATCTGCACCGGACCCGGCGCCGCGGTATCGGAACCCGCTGCCGCAGCCAGGGCTGCGGCAACCTTCGCTGTGGGATCTGCGCCTGCATCGATGGTCGTGCTGGCCCGCACGTGCGCGCCGAACAGACCTGACTGGTTGGTTGTCTGGTTGGCCCCGGTGCCGTGCAGCTCGGCGGGCCGGTCCGCGGAGAGCACCAGCAGCCGGGCACCGACGTGGTTGGCTTCCATGACCGCGGGCAGCAGTTCCCCCACGGCCGTGCCGGAAGTTGTCACCACGGGCACTGGTGCACCGCCGGCAAGGCTCAGCCCGAGCGCGGTGAAGCCCGCGACGCGTTCGTCGATGCGCACGTGCAGCCGGATCGTCCCCGCGGCCTCCGACTCAGCGAGCGCATAGGCCAACGGGGCGCTGCGCGACCCCGGGCAGATGACCACGTCGCGCACTCCGCCCTGCTGGAGGGTTGAGACAACTTTGCGGGCGACATCCATGGAGGCGAGTTCGGGGTCGGAATGAGACGGCATGCCTTCCATCCTAATTCCGACCCCGGAGTGCGCCGTTCCTGCCGCCGTTACTCGATGGAGCGCAAGCGCCGTGCGTGAAGGAGATTTCCCCCTTCACGCACGGCGCCGGCAACAGCGGGTGGGGCTAGCGCCTGCCGCGCGGGCGGACCTTCGGGTAGACCTGGACCACCGAAGGGCGCGGTCCGTACACCTGGCCGCGCTTGGCCTTGCCCGGAGCGGAGACGTAGTCCGGGAAGAACGAGAGCGGCTGGTCGTAGCTGCCGCCCTCCCCCGGGTGCTGGACCGAGACGAACACGGAGCCGTCGCGGTCGTGGATCACCGGGCCGCAGGTCTCGGCGCCGGCGGGGACCGCCAGGAACTGTTCGACCTTGCCGCGTTCCTTGCCCGCGAGGGTGACCTTGTGCAGGGCATCGCAGTAGCCGATGGTCCCGGGCTGCCCGTCGGTGGAGATCCACAGGTTTCCCTTGGAGTCGAAGGCCAGGTTGTCAGGGCAGGCGATCGGCGAGACCTTCTCCTTCGGGTACCCCGCGAAGTAGGTGGTGGCGTCCTTGGACGGGTCCCCGGCCACCAGCAGGATGCTCCAGGAGAATTCCGTGGCCGCGGCGTCGTTCCTGCGCTCGGTCAGTTCGATGACGTGGCCGTCGCGGTTCTTGGTGCGCGGGTTCGCCTCGTCGGCGGCCGTCTTGCCGGTGGTCCCGCGTTGGGTGTTGTTGGTCAGCGCGATGTACAGCTTGCCGGAGACGGGGCTTGGCTCCACGTCCTCCGGCCTGTCCATCTTGGTGGCGCCGGCCTTGTCCGCGGCGTGGCGGGTGTAGACGAGCACTTCCTCCACGCCCATCCCCGGCACCATGGAGCGGCCGTCGAGCACCAGCGGCAGCCAGGTTCCGGTTCCGTCGAACTCGCCGTCGGAGGGAAGGGCGCCCGAACCGTCGACCTGGCCGGCCGGGGAATCCCCGCTGAACCGCGCGACGTAGAGGTCGCCCTCGGAAAGCAGCTGCATGTTGTGCCGGCGGTCCCCGCGCTTGTACTTCTCCTTGGAGACGAACTTGTACACGTAGTCGAAGCGCTCGTCGTCGCCGGAGTAGGCGACGGCCCGGCCGTCGGCCGCGATCCGGATGTTCGCCCCCTCGTGCTTGAAGCGCCCGAGGGCCGTGTGCTTGACGGGCGTCGAGTCCGGGTTCTGCGGGTCGATCTCGATGACCCACCCGAACCGGTTTGCCTCGTTCGCGAATCCACGGTTGTGTGCGGAGAAGCGCGGGTCGACGTCCTCCCACCCGCGTTCGGTGGGGGCGTCGGCGATTCCGTAGCGCGCGTCGGTGGCCGAGCCGGTGCCGCGGAAGTACTGGTTGAAGTTCTCCTCGCCGGAGAGCACGGTGCCCCACGGCGTGGTCCCGCCGGAGCAGTTGTTCAGCGTGCCGAGGATCTTCCGGCCGGTGGGGTCGGCGGCGGTCTTGAGCAGCTCCGAGCCAGCGGCGGGCCCGTCGGCCCGGAAGACGGTGGTGGCGGTGATGCGGCGGTTGCGTTCGCCGCCGCGGATGTACTCCCAGCGTTCGCTGGTGCGGCTGCGCTTGACCTCCACGACGGAGAACCCGTGCGCCGCCATGGCGATGCGTACGCCTTCCGCTTTGTTGGCGGCAAACCACTCCGGGTCGAACATGAGGTCTTCGTTGGTGTACTCGTGGTTTGCGACAAGCACCCCGGTGCGGCCCGAGTACTTGTCCGCTATCACGTTGAGGTAGTCGTTGTTGTACCCGAACTGGCCGGCCTGGGCCTTGGCGCTTTGCTTGGTGATGTTGAAGGAGGGCGCGTTCTTGAACAGCGGGTCGCCCCAGCGGATCACGGGGCTCCAGTCGTAGCCTTCCGGGACGCTGAGCGTGTCGCTGCTGCGCGGGACCGGCGCTATGGCGTCGAACCGCAGTTTGCCGCCGGATCCGGGGGCCGCGGAGGTACCCGCGGCGCTCGCGGACGGGGCCTGCAGCAGTTCGGTGCCGACCACCAATGCGGCGGATGCCACGGCGCCGAGGCCCAACAGCGAACGGCGGCTCAGCGCGGCGTCGGCGATGTCCCGGAAGTACCCGTTGTCAGTGGTGTTGCAGACGTCCTTGGCGCAGGCGTTGCCGCACTTGAACTGGCAGGTGGCAGCGTTCCGGTTGCCGCGGGTGTGGCCAAGCATCGGCAGAAGTGTTCGGCTCTGGTTCATCGTGGTCCCCACTAGGAATGTTGAAAGTGAATTATTCGATTCACAACCTTCCACGAGTGGGTGAGCATTAGGCCGGGGCGACATTAACGCCGGGGAAACGACGGGTTAAACCGCGGGCGGCAGGGCCTGCTGCGGCGTGGCCCTGCCGTTTCAAGTCTCTCCCCTGCGCGCGGGAAATGCATGGGCTGGCCGGAAGGGATTCCGGCGCGCGCAGGCTGCAGGCCCCTATCGGCCGGCGGCGGCCGCCTGGGTGCCGAGCACTCGGTGGCAGGCTTCCAGCCGGTCCATCCACCAGCGGCGGCGCTCGGCGTCGACGGCGTGGGTGCGCAGCAGGTCCGGATCCGCGGCAATGTCGCGCAGCTGCAGCGCACCGCCGACGGCGAGGAACCTGTCGGCCGTGACATCCCCAGCGAGCAGGGAGCCTGTGGCAAGCCCGCAGGCGTAGGGAAGTTCCGGCAGCGCCGCGGCAAGCGCCGCCCCCTGGCGAAGGCCGATGGAGGTGTCCAGCGCCGAGGAGACCACCGCGGGAAGCCCCGCCTGTGCCACGATCTCCAGCGCCCGGCGGACCCCTCCGAGCGGCTGCGCCTTGATGACGATCAGGTCCGCCGCGCCGGCGCGGGCCACGGCCAGCGGGTCCTCGGCCTTGCGCACCGATTCGTCGGCGGCGATCAACACCCCGAGGCCGCGGTCCTGCACGTGCATCCGCAGCCGGGCCAGCTCCTCGATGCTTGCCACCGGCTGTTCGGCGTACTGCAACCCGAAACCGGCCAGCGCCTCGAGTGCCCGGGTTGCTTCCCCGAAGTCCCATCCCGCATTCGCGTCGATGCGGAGGTGCGCCTCCGGGAACAGCCGGCGGACCTCGGCCACCCGTGCGATGTCCTGGGCCAGGTCCTGGCCGCGCTCGGCAACCTTCACCTTGATGGTGTGCACGGCGTCGTAGTTGGAGAGCACCTGTTCCACGCGTTCGGGCCCGACGGCCGGGAGCGTCGCGTTCACCGGTACTGCGTCGCGCACCGGAGCCGGGTAACCGTGCCAGGCGGCCTCAATGGCCGCGGCCAGCCAGGTGGAGGCCTCGGCGGGACCGTACTCGAGGAACGGGGAGAACTCGCCCCATCCCGCAGGGCCGTTCAGGAGCAGCGCCTCGCGGTGTTCAACCCCGCGGAACCTCACGCGCATCGGCAGGGACACCACATGGGCACGTTCGACGAGGTCGGCAAGGCCGGGCAGTTCAAGCATGCCTCAAGCCTATCCCCCGCCCGGCGGCCTCGGCCGGCGGGCGGGATACCGGTCCCTAGCCCGCGGCGTAGGCGGCGTCGAGGGCCGCCTGCCAGGCCTCCGCGTTGCCGTCGGCGTCGGCGCCGGGCCTGAAGTCGTGGACCGTCAACCCCACCCGGTGCCCGAAGGCGTTGCGCCCGAAGATGCGGATCATGGCGTCCGGGGTCCGCAGTCCCACGAAGTTCTCGTTCCTGAAGTCGACGACGGTTTCCTGCAGCCCGCGTCCCGGGAGTTCGAGGGGGAGGCTGTCGCCGGGCTGCGCGGCACCGACGCCCAGGGCATCGAGCCACGTTTCGAGGGCGTCGGCGCTTGCTGCGGCATCGGGCCCCTGGACGTCGCTGAAGGCCACCGGGAGGTCGTTGAAATACCTGAGGTACTGCCCGAGGGTGTGCAGGTAGAAGGTGGTGTGCTTGGAGGCGCCGTCGTACTGGTTATCCCAGTCCTCGACGAAGATGCCCGAGTGCACGTAGCGCAGGTGGGTCCCCTCCGGCCCGGGGGTCATTTCGTGCTCGAGCTGGTTGAACCACCCGTCCGGGCCCTCCATGCGGGAGACAAGGTGCGTCGGGTAGCTCTGCTTGCTCACGTACGAATCCCACTCGCCGGTGGGGAACATCCATGCGGCGGTGTCTTCGGTGACGGCCTTCCAGATCTGTTCCGGGCTTCCGGGCAGGTCCGCCTCCTGGTGGATCTCGAATTCCTTGTTCATGGTGCGGGTTCCTTCAGTGTGGGGTGCAGGGTGAGAACCAGGCGGTGCTTGCGCCCGCCCGGGGAGGGCTTGTGGTACTTGGCGGCGAGGGAAGCGACGCCCTGGGCCAGTTCGCGGCTGAACTCCGCGCGGTCGACGGCACTGGCGAACTCCACCTCGGCGTCCACCGCGAAGGTCGCCAGCTGCCGGTTCGCCGCGCGCGCCCCGGCCAGCAGGCGCCCGACCTCGCGCAGCGTCCGCGCGGCCAGGGCGAGCATCCAGGCGGCCGAGAAGCTGTCCCGCAGGTCGGCGGCGCTCGGGTTCAGTGCGCCGACGGCCTCGGGGGAAATGACGTACGACGCGGCGGTGGCCTGCATGAGCCGTTCGGTCATGATTCCCTTGTGGCGCTGGCCGACCTCCTGCACCAGCCCGAGTTCGGCCAGCTGGTTCAGGTGGTAGGTGATTTTCTGGCGCGGGATCCCCAACCGGGGGGACAGCATGCTCGCCGACGCCGGCTCGCGCAGTTCGCCGAGCAGGCGACGCCTCATCGGGTCGAGCGTCGCAGCTGCGGCCTGCGGGTTTTCAAGTACGGCCAGATCCAACATGGCACAAGAATCCCACTGACAAATTTTTTTGTCAATAGATCCGGGACGGTGCGGCGGACCCCTGCCGGACAGCGATCCAGCGCGGCCACCGGGCACCGGACCTGCATCGGCCGCCCCGGTGTGAAAGGCTTGGGGAGATGGACTCCGAAGACATGGCACCCGCCGAGCAGCGGGTGCGCGCCGGATTGCTGCCCTGGTACCTGTCCATGGCGGCACTGGCCGCTGCCTTCATCGCCTGCTACGTCTTTTTCGTCCGCACCCGCCTCGGCCAGTGGATCGACGATGCGGCGCTGCTGGGCGGCCAGGCGTTCCTCGCGGCCGACGCAACCCGGAAACCGGCGCTGGCGTTCCTCGACCACATGCCGGCGTTCTCCGCGGTCCTGTCCGGGGCGGTGCTGCTCTGGGCGTTGTTCCGCAGGCGGGACTTCGTGCGCCCGGTCGTTGCCGGCCTGGGCATCCTGGGGGCCTCGGGAACCACGCAGCTGCTCAAGCACGTGGTCCTCGAACGCCCGGACCTGAACATTTCCGGCGCCACCGTCAATTCGTTCCCCTCCGGCCACACGACCTTTGCCGCTGCCGCAATGATGTCGATCTTCCTGGTGAGCTCAGCGGCCCGCCGTCCGTTGGTGGCGCTCGGCGGGTGGAGCTACGCGGCGGTCGCCGGCGCCTCGACCCTGGTGCTCGGCTGGCACCGTCCCAGCGACGTCGTCGCCGCCTACCTGGTGGTGGCGTTCTGGACGCTGCTGGCCGGCCTCTTCCTGCGCCACCTGCACGGCCCCGCGGCGCCGGGCGGCACGGCCGGAACCGGCGGTTCGGGGCGGGCGGAGAGGATCCTTGCGTGGTGTGCAACGGCCGGGACCCTCGCCTTCACCGCCGGCCTGGTCGTTGCCCTGCAGCTGCCGCATCCGCGGATCACCGAGGTCTCGACCCCCGACTTGCTGGTCTTCCTCGGCTCGGGCCTGGCCCTGATCCTGGGTTCGGCGTTCCTCGCCGGCTACCTGGTCCTGCGCCTGTTCAGCCGCTACGGCGCACCGATACGCTTCAACCCCGACCTCGGGATGAAGTAGGCGAAGAGCCCGGCCCCGAGGGCCGCCACCCCGGCGATCCCCCAAATCCCGATGCCCAGCGTGGCCACAGCCAGCGTGCCGGAAAGCAGGACGGGGCCGCCCATGGCACCCGCGTCGGCCATCAGCCTCCACACCCCCAGGAAGCGCGCGCGGTCGTTGGCCGGGGCGTAGTCGGCGCCGAGCGTCATCACGATGCCGGACCCGATGCCGTTGCCGAAGCCCAGCAGCACGGCGACTGCGCTGAACATCGCCAGGCCCGAGGTCAGCGGCAGCAGGGCCATGGCGACGGCCATGATGAGCAGGCATGGCACCGCCACCCACACCCGCCCCCGCAGGTCCATGACCCGGCCCGCCGGGTAGAAGACCAACATGTCCAGGGCACCGGAGAGCCCGTAGACCAGCGCGATCGTCCCGGCCTCCAGCCCCAGCTGCTCGCCCCACAGGGGCAGCACGATCTGGCGGGAGGCCCGCACTGCGGACAGGCAGACGACCCCCAGCCCCACGCCGCCAAGCAGCCTCCGGTTGTTCCGCGCCACCGCCCACAACGAGGAGGCCGGGGGCTCGAGGGCGGCCCGGCCGTCCCGGCGCGAGGGCAGCTCGGGAATCGCGAAGCAGACGGCCAGGGCCAGCAGCATCGCCGCCACGCCCACCCAGTAGGCCCCGGCGATGCCCCACCAGCCCATCGCGAGCGTCGCAATGAACGGGCCGGCAAACACGCCGATCCGCATCACCCCGCCGAGCGTGGACATGGCCCGCGCCCGGTAGGCAACCGGCACGGCCTCGGCGAGGTAGCTCTGCCGGGCGAGGTTGAACACCGCGCCGGCCATGCCCAGCATGGTGACGCCCACGGCGAAGAGCGGCAACGCCGAATCGAAAAGCCCGAGCGCCAGCCCCGCTGCGGCCCAGCCCGCTGCGGCCACCATGGCGATCCGTTCGCCGACCCTGTTGGTCAGCAGCGCCGCCGGCACGTTGGACACCAGTGACCCGAGGCCGACGAGGGTAACAACGAGCGCCGCGGTCGCGATGCTTGCCCCGCGGTCCCGGGCCGAGATCGCGATGACCGGCGTCACGGCACCGAGGCCCACAGCGTAGAGCAGCGACGGCGAATACACCTTCAGCGCCATGCTCCTGAGACTTGCCGCCGAATCCGCCATGACCTCATGGTATCCATTGGCTACGGGCTGGTGGCCACCAGCCGCCCGTACATGAAGCGGGACTCCTCCGCCCCGTAGGGCAGCACGGACAGCTCGCTGTCACTCGGTTCGCGGCCCGCCGGCAGGCTTGCGGCAAGGATCCTGCACCGCGCGATGGCCTCGCGCATTTCCCCTGCCTGGCGTTGCACGAAGTCCCTTCCCACCGGGCTTCCGTGGCCGGGCACGAACACCGTGTCGATGGCCTCGTGCACGGTGAGCTCCTCGAGCAGCCGGAGCCACTGGACAGGGCGCGAATCCCCGAAGTTCGGCGGCCCGCCCTGCTCGATCACGTCGCCGGCAAAAAGCACGCGCCCTGCGCGCACCGTCACGTCGCCGGGGCTGTGTGCGGAGCCGACCTGTTGCAGGGTGATGAACCTGTCGCCGAGGTTCAGCTCGTACGGGGAGCTGCCCAGCGCATGCGTCGGCACGTGGATGGCCGTGTGTTCCCCGGACCCGGCACCCATTTCGGGTTCCAGCGCCAGCACCAGCGCGCGCTGTTCCGCCTCGGTGGCCTCCATGTGGCCGATCGCCAGGTTTCCCGCGTAGAAGTCGCCAACCCCGTGGGCCCTGAAGTAGTCGTTGCCCAGGAAGTGGTCGCCGTGCGCATGCGTGTTGACGACGACGAGGTCGACGTCCGTGATGCGCCGCACGGCACGCAGTATCGCTTCGGCTTCCCGGGGGCCGGAACCGGTGTCGATCAGGGCCGCGCGCTTGCTGCCCACCACCAGCCCGCTGTTCATCGCGAACCCGGGACTGATCAAGCGCCAGCACCCGTCGGGCAGCGATTCCCAGGCCAGGTTCTCTGCGCCAGGCTCCCCCGCACGGACATCGCCAGGTTCGGCGCCGGGAGGGGGCACGCGGACATCGGGCATGGAACGGCTCCTCATCAGCCACCGGGCATGGCGGTATTGGTCAGGGAACGGTGACCTTGACCTGGCCGAAGGGAACCTTCTCATCCACGAAGGCCTGCTCGTAGTGGCCCCCGAGGCCGCGCACGTGGACACCGTGCTTTCCCTCGGCCACCGATTCGCGCATCACGGGCAGCACCATCGCTGCGTGGTGTTCCTCGATGGACTCAAGGTACTCGACATAGCTTGCAGGCAACTCTTTCATCTCGCTCATGACCTCAGGATAGGACCGGCAACGGCCCGCAACATAGATGCGCACCGTTGCCGGTTTCCCAGGTCCGGCGGGACCCGGGAAAGCCGTGATGGGTCAGGCCGGCTGGAGCTGGCCCAACCGGTAGCCGACGCCGCGCACGGCTTCGACGATGCGAGGGCCGTCCGCATCCATGATCTTTCGGCGCAGGCGCGAGATGTGGACCTCGATGACACGCTCGTCGCCGAACCAGTCGGGCCAGATCTCCTGGACCAGGTTTCCCCGCGTGACGACATGGTTCGGGCGCTGCATCAACATGGCCAGGATGTCGAACTCGGTGCGGGTCAGGCCGACGGCTCGGTCGGAGACCGTTACCTGACGGGTGGCCACGTCCATGCCGAGGACTCCATGTCGAAGCACTGCAGGTTCCGCTTCGATTGCATGGTGCTTCCTGCGCCGGGTCATTGCCTTTGCCTTGGCGACAAACCTGCGGATCGACACAGGGCCGATCATGCAGTCATCGGCGCCCAAAGCATAAGCGAGCAGCTCGTCGACCTCATCCATTTCGGTGGCAATGACCAAGATCGGCACCTCGCTGATGGCGCGCACGGAGCGGCAGACCTCGAGCCCCGCGCTTGGAACCCCGTTGCCGTCGACGACCACCAGAGCCGGGCGGCTTGCAGAATAGGCCTCGAGCGCGTCCGAAGCGCTCGAAACACGGGTTTGAAACCCTCGTTCATCCAGCGCATGACGCAGCTGGTCTTGTCCGTCGACAATGAGCACGACGCGACGATTCATATGTCCCCCAAATACACGGCCGCCAGGACACAAAACAACACGGAACCCATGCGCTTTCATGCCAGACGGCACCCCCAAGTTGGGTCATGCCAGCCCCCAAGGCAAGCAATCCGGACGAAGCATCTTTCACAACCGGCAAAACCTTGCGTCGAACCCCACGGTTCGACACGAATCGCACGCATCCTCTTCTTCAGGCCTCGTTCCCAAAACGAAACCGAGAGGCGGAGCGATGTCACCGTGACAAGTTCGCCACGGCGCCTGCCGGATCGGGTTCGGACGCTTCGCCCATACCCCGCCCCAAGGCTATCTGCAAATTGAGTGCCCTGACAACGGGAAACGCCGAAAAAGTAACATTCCGCCCAGGTCCCTCCAGCCGCATGTGCACCAAACCGACCCCACTCACCCCCTGAGAAAACGTCAGTGAATCGCAAGCTTTCCGCAACACTGGCGAAGGGTAAGAACCCTAGATTCATTGTTGAGGCTGGGTCACGGTGATCCAGCACCTGAAGATTTTGGGGAATCTGATGTCGAATTCACCGGTACGAGGCCGGCTTTTCATGCTGCCGACCGCCATCGCCACAGCTGCCGCTGTGGCCTTTGCCGTACTGCCGACCGCAGCGGCCGCTCCAGGCAGCGAGAGCGCCGTTTCCACGGTTTCCCCGTCCACCAATGCCATCACGGGTGCGCTTTCGGGGACCGAACAGACTGAAGAAACCCTCGTTCAGTCCACACCGAGCGCAACACCTACTCCACAGCCAAACAGCACAGAGAAGGCAGATCCCGCGCAGGAGGAGTCCAATGGCTCTTCGAGCAGTGCCACTCCGGCAGCTCCGGAACTCGGAAAGACTACAGCGAAGATGCAGTCTGAAAAGCTGCAGTCAACACCACCTGCGGGGCGGGCCGCGGCAGCCATTGTCAGCGTAGGCGTGCCAGCAACCAGCCCTGGAACGAACCAAGCGAAGCTCATCGTGTCGGCTGCAGGACTTCGCTCCAGCGGGGACAACCTCAGCGGACTCGCGGGCGCCACTTTCGAGTTCTACAGCGTTTCCAACGAAAACGCGATCACTGGTGGAACCCTGATTGATTCGTGCCAAACGGATAGCAGCGGGCGATGCGGACTCATTGTCGATCTTGATCGGACGGGCGGGACATGGCCGTTTAGGTACAAATACGGAAACTTCTATGCCAAGGCTGTCAGCGCACCTCAAGGCTGGAGCGTCGCAGAAAGCTGGGGCAGCGAGGATTCGAACCTCATCCGATTCAACAGCGGCGAGATCCAGTCATGGGACTCTTCACGAACGGTTGAGCTCAAGAACTCCACCCCGTACCCGTTTGTGAGGGCCAACGTCGCCATGCCAAACAAATGTGGCTTGGACATCGCGCTCGTCTACGACCTCTCCAACTCGGTAACTGCATCCGAGTCGCTCATGACATCTTACAAGTCCGCTGGAAAGACGTTCGTGGACGCTTTGACGGGCACTCCGTCGCAGATCGGCCTCTACACCTTCGCCACCCGTGCACCTGCCCAGAATTCCTCAAACAAGACAAACAACACCACGCTACCAAAGACGTCTGTGGCGCAGGGCACCGGTGCCGCAAACGTCAAGACCAAGATCGACGGGTTGGGCGCCACCAAAGACAACGCCGAGGGCGGCACCAACTGGGACAAGGGCCTGGACCAGATTCCGTCGGGATACGACGCCGTTGTCTTCCTGACCGATGGCGACCCCACCTTCTACAGGGATGGCGTCAACGACGGCTCGGGCAACACCACCAACCTGCGCAAGGTGGAGGAATCCATCTACTCCGCAAACCGCGTCAAGAACGCCAATAGCCGCGTGATTGCGGTTGGCATCGGCGGCTCGGCAAGCAGCACGGCCGGGAAGCAACGACTTTCGTTGATTTCCGGATCAGCCGAAGGATCCGACTACTACACCACTGGCTTCGACACGCTCGGAAGCACCCTGAAGGAAATGGCGACCAAGAACTGCGAGGGAACCGTAACCGTCGTCAAGAGCATCCTGGAACCGAACGGAACCAAGACGGCCGGATCCGGGTGGACCTTCGGGACCACGACTTCTGGGGTTAGCGTTGCCGGCTCAACGGGAACGTCCTCGGGCCAGACCGACGCCAACGGAGCATTGAACTTCAAGGTCACGGGCTACGACTCGAACGCCGTCAACCGCCAGGTCGTCATCGCCGAAACCCAACAAACCGGGTTTGAGCTTTCCAAGCAGGCCGGTTTCAACGCCAAATGCATCAATACCGCCACCAATTCCAGTGTTCCGGTAGTCAACTCCGGGAGCCTTGGATTCGAGCTCTCCGTTCCCAAGACTGCGGTCATCAGCTGCGAAGTCATCAACAAGCAGCTCACCTCGAAAATCTCGATCGTGAAGAAGGCTGCAGCCTACAACGGCGGCAAACCTGTCACAGGTCCGGAGAACGCCCCGAATGTTCCTTCCGGAACGCAGGTGACCTGGACCTACACAGTCACCAACACGGGCACCACGAAATTGAAGAACATTTTCGTGGACGATGACCGGATCTCTGTTCCGGTCACCTGCCCGGCCACCACCCTGGCGCCTGGCGCCTCCATGGATTGCACCGCAACCGGGCCCGTCAAAGCCCAGTAATCGCTTCATCCGCCAATCCGCCCGCCCCGGGCACAAACCTCGCACAACCCGAAAGGTACGACCATCATGAACAACAAGACCAAGGGCGCCATCGCCGGAATCGCCGGAATCGCTTTGCTCGCAGGCGGAACGACCTTCGCATTGTGGAACGACTCCGCGAACATCAACGGCGGCCAGATCACCTCCGGTAACCTTGACGTCGCGATCGTTGCACCGGAAGAGGGCACCAGCACCTGGAACGACGTCTCCGCCGACCGCACCGACAACTCCCACGCGATCGACCTGGACACCTTCCGCATCGTCCCGGGCGACACCATCCAGGGCACCTTCAACATCGACGCAGCATTGGAAGGCGACAACCTCGTCGCCAAGCTCGGCCTCATGGCCAAGGGCACCGCTGCCGGCGAGCTGCTGGCCACCGCCGACAAGAAGGGCGTTGCCATCACCTACTCGCTGGTTGACTCCAACGGCGCACCTGTCGCCGGCGCCACCGACATCGCCCTGGGCCAGGAAGCAACCGTCGCATTCGCCTCGGCCGACAACTCCAACAACGTTGCAGCCCTGCCGACCCTCGGCAAGTCCCTGGACGGCACCGCCGACTACAGCGTCGTCGTCACTGCCACCTTCGACAAGACGACCGACGCACGCACCAACACCCAGGCAAGCGCCCTGCTCTCCGGCCTGGGCGTCACCCTGACCCAGGACCGCACCGCGGGCACCGGCGGCGGCTTCTAGCAGCCCGCCGCTTCCCCTCGCGGAAGCACCCGGTGTGTGGGGGAAACACCCGCGTTTCCCCCACACACCATTTCACAGGACTTGCAGGCAAAGGACAGCGACATGACCAGCACCATCGAACGGACGTCGGGCCGCAGAGCCTCCGCGACGCCCCCGAAAGCGTCGGTCGTCTCGGGAATCGTCTCCGGGGCCACCACGGCGCTGGTCGTTCTCGCCTGCCTGCTGGCCATCGCACTGGCCATCGTCCCCCGCCTCATGGGCGGTTCGGCACTCACGGTGCTGACCGGTTCCATGGAGCCCACCTACTCCCCCGGCGACATGGTCGCCGTGAAGGCCGCAAACGCCGACGAGATCCAGGTCGGCGACGTCGTGACGTTCCAGCCGAACTCCGGCGATCCCCTGCTGATCACCCACCGGGTCATTTCCAAGCAGCTGGGCGGCACCCCCGAAGGCACCCTCTTTGTCACCCAGGGCGACGCCAACGACGCGGCCGACGAACCGATCGTCGGCGACCAGATCAAGGGCGTGGTGATGTACCACGTTCCCTACGTCGGGCACGCGGCCATGGCCATCGGCGAGCACCGCCAATTCGTCCTCGTCGCCGCGGCAACCGCACTCATCGCCTATGGCGCCTTCATGTTCATCCGCCCCTCGTCCGCCGGAAAACGCGGGCGTCGTACCCAGGAGCAGCAGTGAAATCCGCAACCAAGCTCGCGCTGGCGGGGGGCGTCATCGCCCTCGGCATCGCCTCCGGAGCCACGACCTACTCGCTGTGGAGCGACCCGGCGGCCATCGCCGGCGGCACCATCACCTCCGGCAACCTGAAGCTGGATCCGTCCGGCACGACCACCTGGACCGAGACGTCCCCGGACGTCCCGCGGACCACCCACGCCGGCACGGCCATCGATCCGGCCACGTTCCTTGCCACGCCAGGGGACACCTTCCGCATCACGCAGGCATTCACCTCCATCCTTGAGGGCGAGAACATGCTGGGCAAGATCGCCGTCGGCTGGGACCAGCCCCAGGCACTCCCGGCAGGCGTCACCGCCACATACATCCTGAAGGCACCGGGAACCTCGACGGCGCCGCGCCCGCTGGGCACCGCTGTTTCGGTCCCTGACCTGCCCGCGGGCACCGCCACCTGGACCGTGCAGATCGACCTGGTGTTCGCCGCATCCAAGGCGGACCGCTTCACCAATCCCGCCGAGCTGGCCAAGCTCGGAAACATCGTTGTAGACCTTGACGAGGTCCGGACCGGAGAGGGCTTCACCCAGTGAAACGCACACCGCGCATCAAGCCCGCCCTGCTGATCGGCTCGGCAGCGGCAGCCACCGTCCTGGTCGGCAGCATCGGCGGAGCCACCCTGGCCCTGTGGCACGACGAGGAAACCTTTACCTCGCAGATCCAGACCGGCAAGGTCGCCTTCGCCGTCGGCGCCCCCGGCACCACGCTGGCCCAGTCGGCAACCGCCGCCGGGCAGACCCTGAAGTTCACGTTCGGCAAGACGGAGGCTGCAACGCTGCTGAGCGCCAAGGCCGTGGCCATCCCCCTGCAGGTGGATTCGCTGTCGCAGGGCAACAAGGGCATGCGCTACACCGCCACCCCGCCGACCTTCGCCGACGGCTCGCTCTTCGGCGCGGCCAAGACCGAACTGGTCCGCGTGGAATCGCCGGCACAGTGCACCGTGGCCCTCAAGCCGGAGTCCCCCTCGACGAAGCCGGCCAGCTACTACACCCGCACCCCGGTGAGCTCCGACTACTCGGCTTCGTCCGTGCCGACCTCCGAGTACTGGTGTCTCGTCGCAACCCTGGACAAGGCACCCGGCACCGGCACATACACCAACGAGGTAACGGTCGAGGCCACCCCCGATGCGGGCGGTGCGAAGGTCACCGACGAGGACCAGTGGTGGGCGAACGTAACCTCGGTCGCCGATGCCACCAAGGAACCGGACCACACCGTCGGATTCACTTTCGAGACCTTCAGGCCAGGTAAATGATGCGCACCACACCCCTGTTCACCCGTAGCGCCGCCGCACTCTCCGCGTTCGGCGTGGCGGTCCTTGCCTTCACCGCTCCGGCTTCCGCTGCCACCGCGGCTCCCACCGCGCAGGGCAAGGACGTCATAGCGCTCTCCTGGGACGGCACGGACTACACCACCGTCATCGGCGGTTCCTTCGTGGGCGTGCCGGTCTCGGTTCCCGGCGATTCGGCCGAGCGGACCCTGATGGTGCGCAACGACGGACCCTCGGGCGGCACGCTGCGCGCCTCGATCGTCAACGTCAAGATCCTCGACCCCGAGGCCGTGGATGCCCGGGACCTGGGCCATGGCCCGGAGGACCAGGGCAACTTCTACGACGACCTGCGCCTGGGCTGGAACGGCGGAAGCTCGAGCTTCACGGACCTCGCCTCACGCGCCGAGACAAAGATCTACGACGTCGACGTTGCCAAGGGCCAGACGGTCCCGATCACCATCGACTACCGATTCCCGATCGAGGCAACCAGCGGCAACAAGGCGAACGTCGCCCCGCGCGAGGCGTCCTTCGACGTCCGGCTGACGCTTTCCGGCGATACCGAGCTGCCGGGCGAGGAAACCACGGCCCCTCCGACGGATCCGGAGGTCTCCCCTCCCACGGAGGACCCTGAGCCCACCGAGAGCCACCCGGGCCAGGAAACGGACTCCCCCGAATCGGATCCAACCGAGAGCCACCCCGGATCGCTCGAGCCAGGCAAAAAGCCCCCGCTTGCGGAAACCGGCGCCGACATCTGGGTGGCAGTGGCCACGGGGCTGGGCCTTGTTGGGCTCGGCTGGCTGTTTGCAGCACGCGGCCGCCGCAAGGCCAGGCACGCAAACTAGCCCAACGAAAAACTTGGGCGGATCCCTTGTCCGTCCTGCTCCAAAGGCAACGCACGGCGTCCCACAACGCCGTCCGTTGCCTTTGTTGTACCCGCCGTGTTTGCACGCCCGGGTTCGCAAGCCCCGGGTTGCCCGCCGGTGATCGCCGGAACACGGCAAGAGCGGGTGTGCACCCGCTTCCCCGTTCGGAGGAAGGGGTGCACACCCGCTCTGTCGTTGAACCCATGCGTGGTCCAAGCTTCTTGCCGTTCGGCCTTCCTGGCGGCGCAACCGCTACAGGTCGGCGAGGGCCCCCGCAGGGTTCTCGATGGCGTCGGCCACGAAGCGCAGGAAGCCGGCTGCCACGCCGCCGTCGCAGACGCGGTGGTCGAACGCCAGCGTCAGCTCGGTGACCTTGCGGACCGCAAGCTCCCCGTTGACGACCCAGGGCTTGTCGATGATGCGCCCGACGCCCAGGATGGCGACCTCCGGGTAGTTGATGATGGCGGCCGAGCCGTCAACACCGAAGACCCCGTAGTTGTTCAGCGTGAAGGTGCCGCTGGTCAGCTCCGCCACTGTGGCCTTGCCCGCGCGGGTGACCTCGGTGAGACGCGCCAGTTCCGCGTTGATGCCGCGCGCGCTGAGCTGCTGTGCGTTGCGGATCGCCGGGACCATCAGGCCGCGGTCGGTCTGCGCGGCGATGCCGAGGTTGATGCCCTCGAACCCGACGATCTCCGACTCGCCCTGCGCGTTGGACTCGATGCGGCTGTTCAGCTCCGGGTACTTTTGCAGGCCGGCCACGACGAACCGCGCGATGAACGCGAGCAAGCCGGGGGTGTTGGCCGGGTCCTTGGCCTTGAGCGCGGCGCGCATCTCCAGCAGCGCCGTGGCGTCGACGTCCACCCAGACCGTGGCCTCGGGGATTTCGCTGCGCGAGCGCGTCATCGCCGAGGCGATGGTCTTGCGTACCCCGGAGATCGGGGTGCGAGAGGACACTTCCAGGCCGGAGCGGGCATCGAGCTCGCCGGTGGCGGCGCTTGCGGCACGAGCTGCCGGGGCGGCGGGCTGCGCGACGGGAACGGCCGCGGGGGCCGGTGCCGCAACTGCGGCCGCCGGGGCCGCGGAAGCTGCCTCCACGTCGCTGCGCAGGATCAACCCGCCGATGCCGGAACCGGCGAGCGTGGCGATGTCGACGCCGCGTTCCCGGGCCAGCTTGCGGACCAGCGGGGAGATCACCAGCGGGGCGCGCAGCGGCACCGCTGCAGCCGCACGCACCTGGGCGCGCGGGGCGGAGGCCTCCGCGGCGCCGCCGCGCGGGCGGCGCTTGCGGGCCTTGGCGGCAAGCCCCTCCGGGGTGCCGTAGCCGATCAGCACGTTGCCCGAACCCTTGGATTCCGGCTCGGTGGCGCCCGCGCGTTCCTCCTCGCGGTAGGACTGCGCGACCTCGCGCACCGGTTCCGGGGCTGCGGCCGGCTCGGCCTCGCCGCCTTCCTCGAGCACGGAGATCAGCGGGGTGTCCACCTGGATCATTTCCCCGGCGGCGCCGTGCAGCTGGTGCACGGTGCCGGCGTAGGGGCTGGGCACCTCCACCATCGACTTGGCGGTCTCCACCTCGGCGATGGGCTGGTCGATGGCGACGGTGTCGCCCACGGCGACAAGCCACTTCACCAGTTCCGCCTCGGCGAGGCCCTCACCGAGGTCGGGCAGCAGGAATGTCTTCACGCTCATGCCGTTTCCTCCCACTGCAATGCGTCGACGGTGTCAAGGATGCGGTCGACCGAGGGCAGGAAGTACTTCTCCAGCTTCGGTGACGGGAACGGGGTGTCGAAGCCCGTCACGCGCAGCACGGGGGCCGCGAGCGAGTGGAAGCAGCGTTCCTGGATGCGGGCCACGATCTCGCTGGCCACCGACGCGAAGCCCGGGGCCTCGGCGATGACGATCGCGCGGCCGGTCTTGCGGACCGACTCGCAGATCGTCGCATCATCCAGCGGCACGATGGTGCGCACGTCGATGACCTCGAGGTTGCGGCCCTCCAGGGCCGCTGCCTCGGCCGCGGCAAGCGCCGTGGAAACCGAGGGCCCGTAGGCGATCAGCGTGGCGTCGGTGCCGGTCCGGGCGATCGCGGCCTTGCCCTCGGTGGAAGGAACCAGCGCGGTCTCGTGCGCCAGGCGCAGCGCCTCGAGATCCACCTGCTCCTTGGTCCAGTAGAGCTTCTTCGGCTCCATGAAGACCACCGGGTCCGGCGAGTCGATGGCCTCGCGCAGCATCAGGTATGCGTCCTTGACGGTGGCCGGGGTGAAGACCTTCAGGCCCGGGGTGTGCGCGTAGTACGCCTCCGAGGAGTCGCAGTGGTGCTCCACTCCCCCGATGCCGCCGGCGTACGGGATGCGGATGACCATCGGCAGTGGCATCTTGCCCTTGGTGCGGTTGTGCATCTTGGCCACGTGCGAGGCGATCTGTTCGAAGGCCGGGTAGGCGAAGGCGTCGAACTGCATTTCGATGACCGGACGCATGCCGTTCATCGCCATGCCGATCGCCATGCCGACGATGCCGGACTCGGCCAGCGGGGTGTCGAAGCAGCGGGAGGTGCCGAAGCGCTGGGTCAGCCCGTCCGTGATGCGGAAGACGCCGCCGAGCACGCCGACGTCCTCGCCGAACATCAGGACCGAGGCGTCGGATTCCATGGCGTCCGCCAGGGCGGTGTTCAACGCCTTGGCGAAGGTGACGGACTGCAGCCCGGTGTTGGCCGCGCGTGCCGCCTGCGCCGCGGTTTCGGCGCTGACGTTGCCGTTGGCCTCGGATGAGGTGCTGATGGTGGGGCTCACTTGGTGTCCTCCTCGCGGGCGAGTTCGTCGGCGAGCAGGTTGGCCTGCTCGGTCAGTTGCGTGGTGGGGGTCGAGTACACGTGGGCGAACAGCTCCGCCGGGTCCGGGGTGTTTTCCGAGTTCATGCCGTCGCGCAGGGTCTTGGCCACGGCTTCGGCGCTGGCGGTGATGCGCTCCTCGGCCTGCTCGGTGAGCAGCCCGGCATCGACAAGGTAGCTGCGCATGCGGGTCAGCGGGTCCTTCGCGATCCATTCCTGGACCTCGGAATCCTCGCGGTAGCGGGTGGCGTCGTCGGCGTTGGTGTGCGCCTGCATGCGGTAGGTGCGGGCCTCGACAAGCAGCGGGCCGTTGCCCTCGCGGGCCAGGCGCACCGCGCGGCCCAGCACGGAGAGCAGCGCCACCAGGTCGTTGCCGTCGACTCGTTCGCCGGCCATGCCGTAGCCGACGGCCTTGTGGGCCAGCGACGGGGCAACCGACTGCTGCGAGAGCGGGACGGAGATGGCGTACTGGTTGTTCTGCACGAAGAAAATCACCGGCAGGTTGAACACGGCGGCGAAGTTCAGGGCCTCGTGGAAGTCGCCCTCGCTGGTCGCGCCGTCGCCGCACATGGCCAAGACAACGGTGTCCTCGCCGCGCAGTTTGGCCGCGTGCGCCACGCCGACGGCGTGCAACAGCTGGGTGGTCAGCGGGGTGGCCTGGACGGAGACCTTGTACTTCTTGGGGTCGTAGCCACTGTGCCAGTCGCCGCGGAAGCTGGTCATGACCTCCATCGGGGCCACTCCCTTGGCCATCACGGCCACCGAGTCGCGGTACGTCGGGAACATCCAGTCGTCCTCGCCCAGGCACAGGGCAGCTGCCACCTGGCAGGCTTCCTGGCCATGGCTCGAGGGGTAGACGGCCATGCGGCCCTGGCGGACCAGTGCGGAGTTCTGGTCGTTGACGCGGCGTCCGATGACGAGCTGCTCGTAGGCGGCCAACAGCGCGGCCGGGCTCGGCAGCGGGTAGTCGTGGCCCGGCTCGGCACCCTGTTCACCCGTCGGGTGGAGTTTGCCGTTCACGTCGAGCATGTGGATCTCGGTTCGTGCCGGAAGCATGTAGTCCTCGGGGGTGATGCCGAACTTGCTGCTCACCTGCTCGATTGCTTCGCGCGATTCGTTGATGGTCACGGTTCACGCCTTTCTGCCGTTTCGGTGGCATCGACGCCGGCCCGAAGGCTTGACTCGATGCCAATTCTTGCCTCAATTATGTGTTTTGCTACAGAAACGTATCCAGTCTGTTGCGCAATTCTGGAAAACTGAGAATGAGATCGCTAGTATTGTGGACGGATTGCAAGTGTGACCGCCGCTACACGACGGTTCATGGACAAAGCGGATAGAGGCATTTGATGGAGACTCCCCCGGTTCGACTCGACGACGTGGACCACCGCATCCTCGAAGAGCTGACCAAGGACGGCCGCCAGTCGGTCACCACCGTTGCCCAGAAGGTCCATGTCTCGCGCGCACACGCCTATTCTCGTATCAACCGCCTCCAGGAAGAAGGGGTCATCACCCGCTACACCGCGGTGATCGACCCGCTGCGTGCAGGCCTGCGAGCCAGTGCCTACGTGACCCTGAAACTGCGCCAGCACTCCTGGCGCGAGTTGCGCGAACGACTGGCCCTCATGCCGGAGGTTCACCACATCGGGCTGGTTGGCGGCAACTTCGACGTCATCCTCCTGGTTCGCGCGAGGGACAACGTCGACCTGCGCCGGGTCATCTTCGAGCAGATCCAGGCCATGCCGGGCGTCCTGGATACCCAGACATTCCTGATCTTCGAGGATGTTGATACTCGCTAATCACCAGGCAGAGTCATAGGCTAATCCCAATGACTCACCAGGGGTCTCCAGCGCAGGGAGCGGCATCATGGATCGGCTGTCGACGGAGACCGAGACATCCGATTCCGCTGCGGGGTTGCCGAGTCTCCTGCGGCGGCGTCCGGGGTTCCGCGCCCTGATGGTCTCGATTGCCTTCGGCGCCATCAGCTCGGGCATCCTGAATGTGGCAGACGACCTGGTTGCCATTTACGCGCTCAGCGCCAATGCCACCCAGATCGGCATGCTCAACGCCGCGGGCTCCCTCGCGTTCCTGTTCCTGGCCGTTCCCGCCGGGATCCTGCTGGATCGACTCAACCGGATCAGGGCCATGATGTGGGCCCAGGCCACCGCCGGGCTGGCGATCCTGTCCGTCCCCGCCTGCTGGGCACTTCAGGTCCTCAGCTACCCGCAACTGCTGGCGGTCTCGTTCCTGGTCGGCGTGGCCGGCATGGTCTGGGGCATGGGCGCAGGATCCGCGCTGCCCGGCATCGTTGGGCGCGACCTCGTTGCTGCGGCTTTCGCACGCAAGGAAACAGTGGATGCCTCGGTGGGCATCATGTCCCCGGGCCTGGCCGGGGTCCTGGTTGCCCTGGTCTCCGCACCATTCACACTTCTGGCAGCCGGAGCGGCAAGTTTCATGGCGGCAGGTTCTTTGCTCCTGGGCTTCGGGAAACCGAAGACCACCGACAACCGGCCCACCGAGCCCAAGGAACGGATTTCCTTCAAGGTTTCCTTCACCGAGGGGCTCCATTTCACACTCAAGAACCGCACGATCCGTTCACTGACGGCATCGTCGTCGGTCACCAACATGGGGCTCGCCATGGGCGCAGCGCTGGAGACCCTGTACTTCGTCAAGGTACTGGGGTTCACCCCGCATGCCATCGGGCTCGTCATCTCGACCATTGCCGTGGGCGGCCTGCTCGGGTCCCTGCTGGTTCCGGGAATGGTGGGTCGCCTGGGCGAGCGCAGGGTTCTGTTCCTGTCCGTCGGCTGCCTCCCGCTGGCCGTCGCCATCGTGCCACTCGCGGCCGGCTTCCCGGCTGCTTCCCTGGCGATGGTCGTTGCCCATTCGGTGCTCTACAACGCGCTCATGGTCGCCTACAACGCGACGGCCTATGGTTTGCTGGCGCGCTTCACACCCGAGGACATGATGGGCCGCCAACAGGGGTTCCGACTAGTCTTCACGATGGGTCCGGTTCCGGTGATGGGAATCGTTGGCGGCATCCTGGGCGACCGGCTCGGCTTGCAGCCTGCACTGTGGATCTGGGTGGGAATCACGGCATGCGCGGCACTTCCGCTGGCCACCTTGCTCAAGGGACCCGGCAGGGACACCGCACCGCCAAACCTCAAGTCTCCGGCACGTCCCACCGGATAGGGAAGCGCCACGGTCGCGGTCGGGACATCGGCCACTGCGGGACTCCGTTCGCCGGTTCTATGCGGACCGCCCGCGGACTTCGGACGGCCTGGCGATTCGAGGTGCCGCGCGCCTGCGGCGGTAGTTGGCGAGATCAATGAACGATCGGGCAACCGTTGCCAAAAGCAATCCGGTGAACAAGGCATTCGCAAATGCGTACTGTGCGGCGAATGCCAGGACCAAGGCCGGCAGGATCCCGCCGACCAAGAGAATCCCCTGTCCCGGCGTGGTCCTACCGCGGTAGGCAACGCCTAAGGACCACGCATCACGCTGGTCGCTCTCTTGCGATCGGCCGCGCAGGATGATGTGGCTTGACACCGCCATTGACACACAGATAGCCACGGTCGTCCAGATCATGGGCGCAACGATCCCGCGACCCGGCTCCCACTCATGCAACGACGACGTTGTTGCGGCAACGAGTGTTGAGTAGAGGAACAGCCCACCGGACGCGATGAGGCCCGTGGTCCAGGCAAACTTCTCACTGGTGGTCATCTAACCCTCGCTTTGTCGGAAGCTTCAAGTCACGAGCCTACGAGGCGACCGGCCGGCTGTATAGAGCACGACGTCGCGACCCGCTCGGAGCAATGAAAACGCGCCGCCGCCGTCGGCTTGGGCCAACGGCGGCGGCGCATCGATTCCGGCCTTCGGGAATCGCTAGCCCTTGAACACCGGCTTGCGCTTTTCTTGGAAGGCCAGGAAGCCTTCGGCGTAGTCCTCGGTGGCGCACAGGTCGGCCTGCGCCTGGTTCTCGTTGGCCATGGATTCCCACAGCCCCAGGCGGGTGTCGCGGATCTCGGCGACAAGCTCCTTCGAGGCACGGAACGCCTCGGTGGCACCGGTGGCAACCTTGGCGACGATGGCCCGGGTGTTCTCCAGCAGGTCCTCGGCCGGCATCGAGCGCGAGAAGAGGCCCGAACGCACGGCCTCGGCACCGCTGACCAGCTCGGCGGTGTAGATCATGTCCAGCGTGCGGTGGGTGCCGAGTCGCTCGGTGAACAGCCAGTGCCCGCCCGAGTCGAGGGTGGCACCCAGGTTGGCGAAGGGCGAACCGATCTTCGCGTTGTCCGCGACATAGACGACGTCGGTGGCGATGGCCAGGCCGAGTCCGACGCCGAGGCAGGCGCCCTGGACCGCGGCGAACGTCGGCGCCGGGAAGGAAGACATCTTGGCCAACAGCGGCTGGACCTTCCCGCCCAGGTATCCGATGACGTCGTCATCGGCCGGGGTGACACCGGAGATGTCGCGGCCGGCGCAGAACCCGCGGCCTTCCCCGCGCAGCAAGAGCGCGCGGACCTCGCCGGTTTCGACGCCCTCCGCGGCCTTGTCGTAGGCGGCCTCGAGTTCGGCCAACGCCGCCTCGTCGAGCGCGTTCATCTTCTGCGGGGCGTTGAGCACGATTTCTGCCACGCCGCCGGAAATGCTTAGGTCAATCATCCGGTCCTCATTTCGTGTCGGTACGGGCGAAGGGTCTGCCCACGTCCGTGGACAGACCCTTCCCGGTCTTCAGTTGTTGCTAGGCGTCGTAGTCGACAAGCACGTTGTCGCTGGTCGGACGGGACTGGCAGGTGAGGATGTAGCCCTTCTCCACCTCGTCCGGCTCCAACGCGTAGTTCTCGTCCATCTCGACGGTGCCGGTCACGACCTTGGCGCGGCAGGTGCCGCACACGCCGCCGGCGCACGCGAAGGGGACATCCGGGCGGACGCGCAGTGCCGCGTTCAGGATGGTCTCACGGGCGGTGGCCGGGCTCTTGACCTCGCCCTGCAGGCCGTCGAGCTTGAAGGAGATCTCGAAGTTCTTCCCGCCGTCATCGACAACCACGGGACGACCGATGTTGCCTTCGGGGCGGTTGGGCTCGCCGGTGGTGAACAGCTCGAAGCGGACCTTTTCCGCGGCAACGCCCTGGGCCGACAGGTTGTCGCGTACCATCTGCACGAGTTCGAACGGGCCGCAGAGGAACCACTCGTCCACCGAGGCAGTGCGGATCACCGTGCTGAGCATGGTCTGCAGCTTTTCGGAGTCGATGCGGCCGGAGAGCAGCGGCGAGATGCGCTGTTCGCGGCTGAGCACGTGGTGCAGTGCGAAGCGTGCCGGGTACCGGTCCTTGAGGTCGGCCAGTTCCTCGAGGAACATGACGTCCATGGCGGCCTTGTTCGCGTAGATCAGGTCGAAGCGCGTGTTCTCGTTCGCGGCGAGCACCGTGCGGGCGATGGCCATGACCGGGGTGATCCCCGAGCCGGCTGCCACCGCGACGAAGTTGTTCTCGTTGTCGGTGTCGATGGACTCCGGGTCGTTCATCCCCGTCATCTTGTGCTTGGAAATGAAGGCACCCGCAGGGCTCATCACGTCAATGACGTCGCCCTCCGACAGGGATTCGTTGGCCCAGGTGGAGAAGATCCCGCCGAGGTCGCGCTTGATGGCCACACGGATCTCGCCGCGTACCGGTGCGGCGCAGATCGAGTAGCTGCGGCGCAGCTCGAAGGGGTTGCCGTCGGCGTCGGGCAGTTCCTTGCGCAGGGCGACGTACTGGCCCGAGACGTAGTCGAACTGGTCGGCCAGGTCTTCGGGGACTTCGAACGTGACCTCAATGGCGTCGGCGGTCAGCCGGCGCACCTCGGCGACCCGCAGGGAATGGAATGCGGCGCGGCGTCGGGTGGTTTCGGGCGTGGCAGCGGTTTCTGTCATGAGAGCACCTTGAAGTAATCAAACGGTTCCAGGCAATCCCTGCAGGAGTAGAACGCCTTGCAGGAGGTGGAACCAAAACGGGAAAGTTCTTTGGTATTGAGCGAGTGGCACCGCGGGCACTTGACCGACATGCCCAGGGTGACGGTACCGCGGTGGCCCTTGCCGGTGGGCGGCGCGATGCCGTACTCCTCGAGTTTGGCCTTGCCGGATTCGGTCATCCAGTCGGTGGTCCAGGCCGGGGAAAGCACCAGGTCCACCGAGACCTTGTCGAATCCCTCCTCGCGGAAGGCGATGCCAAGGTCCTCGGTGATTGCATCCATGGCCGGGCACCCCGAGTAGGTCGGGGTGATCGTCACGTGCACGGTGCCTTCGGTGTCTACTTGCACCGAGCGCAGAATCCCGAGGTCCTCGATGGTGAGAACGGGAATCTCGGGATCCGTGACCCGGGCGGCGATTTCGAGCAACTGCTCGGTGGAAACAGACACTGTCAGTCAGCCTCTTTCTTTACCAGGTGGCGCCGGGGTGCTTGCGCGCCAGCACCTGCATCTCGGCGAGGATGAAGCCCATGTGTTCGCTGGGTTCGCCCTGGCGGCCGAAGCTCATCGCGGAACCGGTCTTCGGGATTTCCAAGCCGGCGTCGGCGAGCACTGCGGTGATCTCCTCGTCCCACGCCGCACGCAGCGTCGACGGGCGAACTCCGGCGTCTCCGAGCACGTCGTAGAGCGGTTCGTCCTTGAACATCTCGTCGACGTATGGCCAGAGAATCTCCAGGGCGTGGCGCATCTTGGCAGCCGATTCCTCGGTGCCGAGGCCCAGGCGAAGGGTCCACTGGATGGCGTGGTCGCGGTGGTAGTCGACTTCCTTGACGGCCTTGGCGCAGATCGCCGCAATGGTCTCGTCCGAGGACTCCAGCAGCCGGGTGTACAGCAGGTGCTGGAAGATCGAAACAATCAGCTGGCGCACGATGGTCGTGCCGAAATGCCCGTTCGGCTGCTGCACGATGTGCAGTGCCGTGAATTCCTCTTCCTCGCGGAAGTAGGCGAGGTCGTCCTCGGTCTTGTCCCAGGCCAGTGCGGCGTAGGAAAGGAAGGAACGGGCATGGCCCAGCTGGTCCAGGGCGATGTTGCCCAGCGCGATGTCTTCCTCGAGCTCGGGGCCGCGGGAAATCCAGTGCGACAGGCGCTGCGCCAGGATCAGGGCGTCGTCACCCAGGCGAAGCGCGTACTGCGCAACCTCTTCGCTCGGGGCCGCCTGCTGGATGGCGATGTCCTCCGGGCGCAGTGCGTTGCCCGGGGTGACGCGGGTTGCCGAGGCGCTTGCGTCGCCGAAGCTGTCCAGGGAGTGGTCGATGTCGTGTGCGCTCACAGGTGCTTCACGCCTTCGCTCTTGGTGTAGTAGGTCGCGTGGCGGTAGTCCTTGCCCTGCGGGGACTCGAAGAACTGGCCCTTGGCATCCGGGTCGGAGGCGATGATGTCGGCCGAGTTCACGATCCACAGCGACACGCCCTCGTTGCGGCGGGTGTACAGGTCGCGTGCGTTGCGCAGCGCCATTTCGGCGTCCGGGGCGTGCAAGGAACCGGCGTGCACGTGCGAGAGGCCTCGCGAGGAACGGACGAATACTTCCCAAAGCGGCCAGGCGCTGTTGTTTTCACTCATTGTTTAGGCAACCTCAGTCTTTCGAGCCATCTTCGCGGCGTAGGCCGCTGCTGCTTCACGAACCCACGAGCCTTCGGCGTGGGCCTGGCGGCGGCGTTCCAAACGCTGGGCATTCACCGGACCGTTGCCGGCGATCACCGCCTTGAATTCCTCCCAGTCCAGTTCCTTGTGGATCCACTGGCCGGACTCTTCGTCGAAGTGCAATTCCGGGTCCGGCAGGGTCAGGCCGAGGACCTTGACCTGCTCGGCGATCATGCCGACGAAACGCTGGCGCAGTTCGTCGTTGGAGAAGCGCTTGATGCGCCATTCCATGGACTGCTTGGAGTTCGGGGACTCGTCATCGGTCGGGCCGAACATCATCAGGGCCGGGGCGTAGAAGCGGTTGATGGCGTCCTGCGCCATCTTCTTCTGTGCCTCGGTGCCGTTGGCGAGCTCGAGCAGGATCTCGAAGCCCTGGCGCTGGTGGAAGGACTCTTCCTTGCACACGCGAACCATGGCACGGCCGTACGGGCCGTAGGAGGCGCGGCACAGCGGAACCTGGTTGGCGATCGCCGCACCATCCACGAGCCAGCCGATGGCCCCCATGTCCGCCCAGGAGCGTGCCGGGTAGTTGAAGATCGAGGAGTACTTCGCGCGTCCGCTGAGCAGCTGCTCGTTGAGCTCGTCGCGCGGGGTACCGAGGGTTTCGGCAGCCGAGTAGAGGTACAGCCCGTGGCCCGCCTCGTCCTGGACCTTTGCCATCAGGATGGCCTTGCGCTTCAGCGACGGAGCGCGGGTGATCCAGTTTGCCTCGGGCTGCATTCCGATGATCTCGGAGTGCGCGTGCTGGGAAACCTGACGCGTGAGCGTCTTACGGTAGGCCTCGGGCATCCAGTCGCGTGGTTCGATGCGGGAATCTTCGGCGATGATCGCGTCGAAACGATCCTTGCCTGCTTGCTCCTCAGGAGAAAGTACCGCGGATAGCTTTCCGCCGCCTTCATTCTGTGCAGCCATAGTGCTCACCTCACTGTGACAAAAAAGTTTATTTACTGACCGTTCGTTCAGAATATGCGGAGGGTCACCTTTTCGTCAATCGGTTACGCGCCAGAATGACCAAACTTCACGCTTGACAGACTTACTAGTTAGACACACAATCTAGTTATGAATACCCCTCCAGCCGCAATCGCCATCGGTCCCGGTGCGAGTCAGGAACCAATGTGGCCCAGCGACTGGATTCGGGCAACGCTGGGGATGTGCGCACTGGGCTCGCTGGAAAGTGGACCTTCCTATGGGTATGCGATCATCACGGCACTTGAGGAAGCCGGTATCGGCAGCATCAAGGGCGGGACGCTCTATCCACTACTGACGCGGTTCGAAGCGGCAGGGCTTCTCACCACAGAGTGGCGCGCCGGGGACGGCGGCCCGGGGCGCAAGTATTTCGCGCTCACTCCGGCAGGCCGGTCGGCATTGCAAGAACAACGAGTGGCCTGGGCACAGTTCACGAAAACCACCAATGACTACCTCACCTCGAACCAACAGGAAGGCGCGCCGTGAATTCCACTGACGAAAAGAAATGGATCAACGACTTCACCATCGAACTACGGGTACGCGAGGTCCGAGGGGATGCCATCGGCGATGCCGTTGCCTCGGTGAAGGAATTCCTGGCGGACTCCGGGCAGGCCCCGCTGGAAGCCTTCGGGACGCCAAGGCAATACGCGGACCAGCTGGACCTGCCCCTCGTCGAAGGTGCCGGCCTACGGCCCGGCGCGACGCTCGCCCCCACGTTGGCGTTCCTGGCACTGTTGGTTAATATTCCCGCTGTCTCCGCACTGGCCGGAGGCACGGAATTGGGCTTCTCGCTTCCGCAACTACTCCTGCTACTGGTTCCGCTACTGGCGGTCGCGACCCTGCCCTTCTACCTCGAGAAACTCGTTCGACGTTTCTGGGCTCCTGTCGTCGCGTGGGGAATTTGCATCGTCGCGGCGGCCTCATCGGCATTCTTTGCACCAACAGCAGGTGGCGTCGCCTGGTTGAGCGTGGACCCATTGGTTGCCGGCGTCCTGTCGGGGCTGATCTTGCTGGCGGCTTCTTTTTGGGGAATGTACGAGACGGCGCACACTCCTGACGACCCGATCGTGGCCCCGCTGACATCCCCCAGAAAATCCTCGTCGATCTCAAATTTCCTGGCTACAGTCCTCCCCCATGCGCTAATACCCCTCGTTGCACTCGGCAACACCGTGGCCACCTTGGCCTCGACCCGATAGCGCACCCTCCGCATTGCGCCGCCTGACCCGGTATCGCCACGGTCCGATATGGCTACATCCGCACCTCGCGAATCATGCGCCACGCAGGCAGCGGCCAAGACGAAAACCTGACACCCGGGCATCGACACCCAGCCCCGCCAGTCCAAGTAAAAAGTCCCCGTGTGCACCGGTTCTCAGTCGGTGCACACGGGGACTCGAGGGCCTTCGGCCCGGATGCGACGAGGAAGCTATGCCCGGGCGCGGCCAAGAATCAGGCGGTCAACGGCAATGCGCCCCGGGCCCGCCAGGGCGATGGCGGCGGCACCGGCAGCCAGGAGCAACACCAGCTCGAACCCTCCGTTCTCAACGAAGATTCCTGCCGGGGCGTGCACCAAGACCAGCGCGCCGAGCATGTTCAGCGCAAGCAGCGCCGCGAAAACGCGGGTCAACACGCCGAGCATCAAGGCGATGCCTCCGACCAGCTCGAGCGTGGCGACGGCCGGCGCCACGAGCGCGGCAGCGGGAACGCCCATCTGGCCGAAGGCGGCAGTCGTCCCGTCCAGGGTGAACTGGACGTACTTTTGCCAACCGTGCGCGGCGAAGAGGAATCCGACAACAACGCGCAGGATCGTCTGGGCGGCCGTTGCCAGGTTCAGGTTTTTCGAAGAGGCATTCATGGATGTGTCCTTCTTGATAGTGGGGCACCGTCTCCACTCGCGGCGGAATGGCGCTGCGAGCCGGGGCGATCCGGCCGCAATGTCCCATCAAGCCTCGCATTATTTTGATTGAAGTTTCAACCATTGTGATATTTGCCTCGGTTCATGTGACGTCGTGTTGCCGATGCCCGAGTCCCTCCCCCAGTACCTTTGCCGCATCCCTATGTCGGGGCTTCGCTATCGCTTGTGGCGAAACGCCATGCCGGTGGAGGATCTTTGCAGCTTGGAACGGCAACATGGGAACCATGAGCTCTCGCAGTGCAGTATTTCGCATCGCAACCGCCTTGGCCTTGACGCTTTCCCTGGCCGGTTGCTCTGTCCCGCTGAGCGAAAATTGGGTGAGGTATCCCTTCGCCTCCCCGCCCGAGGGATCCGGGACCGCCGGCGGGGAATCGCCGGACCCTGCGGCGGAGGCGAAGCCCAAGAATGAACGGGTCGCGCCAAACTGCAGCGAGGTGAAGTGCGTCGCCCTGACGTTTGACGACGGACCGGGGAAATACACGCCGGAGCTCCTGGCCCTGCTGGACCAGTACAACGCCAAGGCGACGTTCTTCCTGATCGGACGCAACGTCAAGAAGAACCCGCAGATCGTACGGGACGAGGTCGAAAGGGGACACGAGATCGGCAACCACACGTGGTCCCACGAAGACCTGAACAAAATGTCTCTCAGCGCCGCAAAGCGCGACCTGCAGAAGACCGACGATGCGGTCAAGGACGCGGCAGGAGTCGAACCCACCTTGGTGCGCCCGCCGTTCGGCGCGCTTCCGGCTTCGCTCAAGAAGAACCTCGACGTTCCGATTGCCTTGTGGGACGTCGATACCCTCGACTGGAAAACCCGCGACACCAAATCGACGATCAAGGCAGCGGAGAAGGTCGTTCCCGGCTCGATAGTTTTGATGCACGACATCCACAAGTCGACGATCGAGGCCATGCCCAAGATCCTGAAGGACCTTGACGCCAAGGGCTACCACTTCGTGACCGTCACCGAACTCATCGGCAACCCGAAACCGGGAATCGGATACGGCTCGGGCCAGCGTCCAGGATCCAAGGACTAAGCCACAACTTCCAATCCCCTGCACCGCGACAAAGCTGCGCCGCGCCCGTTTGCCGGGCACGGCGCACGCTACGCCCAGGCCTTGGCTAGAGCACCTTGGAAAGGAATTCCTTGGTGCGCTCCTGCTGCGGGTTCCCGAAGAGGTCCGCGGGCCTGCCCGACTCGCAGACCACGCCGTCAGCCATGAAGACCACCCTGTCGCCGATCTCCTTCGCGAACCCCATTTCGTGCGTCACCAGGACCATGGTCATGCCCTCGGCCGCCAGGTCTCGGATCACCTGCAGCACCTCGCCGACCATTTCCGGGTCCAGTGCGCTGGTGGCTTCGTCGAAGAGCATGATGCCCGGGCTCATCGCCAGGGCCCGGGCAATGGCGACACGCTGCTTCTGGCCGCCGGACAAGGAAGCGGGGCGCACGTTGGCCTTCGCCTCGAGCCCCACCCTAGCCAGGAGCTTGAGCGCCTGGGCCTTGGCCTCCTCCTTTGTCGCCTTCTTGAGCTCCACCGGTGCCAGCATGATGTTCTCCACCACCGACATGTGCGGGAACAGGTTGAAGTGCTGGAACACCATGCCCACGTGGCGGCGGACCTCATTGATGTCGACCTTCGGGTCCGTGACGTCGTAGCCGTCCACGATGACGTGCCCGGCCGAGATTTCCTCGAGCTTGTTCAGGCAGCGAAGCAACGTGGACTTCCCGGAGCCCGACGGCCCGATGATGCAGACCACCTCGCCTTCGCCGATCTCCACGTCGATGCCCTTGAGCACCTCGTTGCTGCCGAACGACTTGCGCAGACCCTGCACCGTGATCTTCGCTGGCTTCTGTGTTTCAACGGCTGGTTCACTCACTTGTTGAACCTCCTGTCGGCGTAGTTGGCCAATTTGGTCAGGGCCATGATGGCCACGAAGTAGATGGCGCCCACGATCAGCAGCGTCTCCGTGACGCGGAAGTTCGCCGCGTAGATCTGCTGGCCCTGGTAGAGGAGTTCCGCGAAGCCGATGGCCAGCAGCAACGAGGAGTCCTTCAACATGATGATCAATTGGTTGATCAAGGACGGCGTCATGATCTTGAAGGCCTGCGGGACCACAACCTTCTGCATGGATTTCCCGTAGCCCAGGCCCAGCGAACGCGAGGCCTCGAGCTGCCCGGGATCCACCGACTGGATGCCGCCACGCACGATCTCCGCAACATAGGCACCGGAGTTCAGCGACAGGGTCAGCACGCCCGCCACCCAGATGTTGATCGGCTGCCCTGTCAGTTGCGGGATGCCGAAGTAGAACATGAAGGCCCAGAGAAGCAGCGGGGTTCCCCGGAAGACGTTTACGAACGTTGTGGCGATTCCGCGCAGCACGATGTTGCGCGAGATCTTCATGAAACCGGCCAACAGGCCGATCGCCATTGCCACGACAAAGGAAATGGCCGTCACCAGCAAGGTGTTCTTCAGGCCGCTCATCAGCGCAGGGAAGGACTTCACCAGCAGGTCCATGAAGCTCGTGGGCACTGCCGCCGTGGGGTTCGCCAGGTACTTGTCCAAAATATTTTGGTACTCCCCGCTGGCCTTGAGCTTCGCCAGCCCGTCGTTGAAGGACGCCAGCAAGGCCGTGTTCTTCCCCTTGTTCACGGCGAATCCGTACGAGCCGCCGGGCACCTTGTCGGTGACCGTCTTCAGCCCGTTGTTCTGCGCCACGCCGTAGGCGAGCACCGGGTAGTCGTCGAACACCGCCACCGCCGAACCTGCCTTGACCGATTCGTACATGGTCGCCGACTGGTCCAGCGGCTTTACGGTGAATCCATACTGGTCGGCGATCGACTTGGCGTAAGCCTCGCCCTCGGACCCGGTCTTGGCCACGACGGTCTTTCCACGGAGGTCCTCGTAGCCCTTGATGGTGTCGTCGTTCTTGGCCACCGCCATCTGGACGCCGGACTCGAAGTACGGCTCGGAGAAGTCGTAGACCTGCTTGCGTTCGTCGGTGATCGACATGCCCGCGATCACGCCGTCCACCTGGTTGGAGCTCAGGGCCTGGAGGGCCGCGTTGAAGCCGAGGGAGCGGATTTCAACCTCGAATCCTCCCTCCTTGGCGATTGCCCTGATCAGGTCCATGTCGATGCCGGTCAGCTCCCCGTTCTCCCTGAACTCGAAGGGTGCGAACGTGGTGTCGGTTCCGATGATGAAGGTCTTGCCCGCGACCGAGTCGTCCGTGGTTGCCGCCCAGGCGGTGCCGGCTCCGCCGAGCAGCAGGACCAGGCCCAACGCGGTGGCGAGCACGGTCTTGAATCGGGCTCCGGGACCACCTCTTCCAAGTGCTGTTTTCACGTGTTTTCACTCTCCCGATGCTGGATGCGTCCGCCGTGGTGCGGCGGATGTAACACGCGACAAAGCATAGGTGCATCGGGTTCCCAAGAACACTGCCGGAAGCCCCTAAAACGGCGATCTTCTCCGAGTCTTTACCGGCGTTCCGTGCCGGCATTCCGAGCGGGCGGCCCGACGACCGCGGCGGACCGCCCGGAAGTGCGCGGGCCGCTACAGGGCGGGGGCCAGGACGCCGGGAAGTGAGAAGTCCCCACGGCGCACGAAGCGCATTCCCCCGGGGCCGCGCAGTGCGCTGGCCCCGCGCCCGTCGAACTCGAAACGGATGGGTTCCCGGTAGCCGCCGAAGCCGTTGGGGTCGGCCGATTTCAGGGTGTTCCCGTCGACGAATTCCAGCGGCAACGTGGTCTTCGGGTCGATCGCGGCCCCTGGCTCGAGCATGTACAGCTTGCCGCCCAGCTCCACGACGTCCTGCAGTCCCCACAGCGCGGCAAAGCGGCCCGTGAAGCGGGCTATCGTTTCCGGGTCGACGCCGACGTAGGACTCCGGTGCTGCCCGTTCGGCGAGCGCCGCCAGGGCCATGAGCTTTTCTCCCCAGGAGGTCGCGGCACCGTCGACGGCGTTGCTGAGCACGCTGAGCACCACACCGGTTTCCGGGACGACCCAGGAACGGGTGATGTGCCCCGGGTACCCGCCGCTGTGGCCAAAGGTGTCCCGGTCCTGCACCTTCTGCAGGATGAGCCCGAGTCCGTAGCCTCGTCCCGCGACGCCCGACTCCTCCACTTGGCGCTGCATGAGGCGCTTGGAATCGTCGGTGAGCACGCTCGGTGCGGCACCGAGCAGGTGGGAGGAGAAGTAGGCGACCATGTCGCTGGCCGTGGAGTAGAAGCCGGTGGCGGCGGCCAGCGAGCCGGTGTGGACGTGTTCGATCTCGGTCCGGGCTTCCAGGGAGTGGTCGGTGCCGGCCAGCACCAGCGGCCCGTAGCCCGCGGCGAGTTCCGGAGCGCGTGCGTCAAGGTCCACTCCCGTGTCCCACAGTCCCAGCGGGACGAGGATGCGTTCGGTGACGAACCCTTCGTAGTCCCGGCCGCTGGCCGCTTCGATGGCCAGGCCCAACAACCCGTAGCCGATGTTCGTGTACTTGAAGTGCTCGTTGCGTTCCAGGACCTTCGAGGCCCTGGCGATTTCCAGCAGCTCGGCCTTCGGCGGGAAGGGCCGCCCCAGGGCCCAGAAGTCTGCGTTTTCGCTGTCCCTGATGATGCCGCCGGAGTGCGAGAGCAGTTCGCGGACGGTGACGCCGGAAACCTCGCAGCCGGCCAGCTCGGGCACCAGGTCCCCGAGCCTGTCCTCGAGGGAGAGGACGCCGTCCTGGCACAGGATCATGACGGCCGTGGCGGTGAAGGTCTTGGAGTGCGAGGCGACCCTGAAGAGGTGCCCTTCGGTCAGTGGCGCGGACCTGCCCAGGTGCGCGAACCCGCCGCTGAAGGCGCCGAGCAGTGTGCCGTCAACGCCCACCGCGCACTGGAAACCCGGCTGCCGGGACACCGCGCGGTCGACTTCGAGGAAGCCCGGGGCGTACCGCAGCACCGATTCCCAGACGGCAACGGCTGGATTCGCCTCCGGATCGGTCTCGATAGGGGTGGCTGTGGAGGTCCGCGCTTCGCTCATGTGGACATCCTGCCATGTCGTATAGCGTTTTAGGCGGAGGCTTTGAGTGCTTCGCATCCGGTGCGGTGGATCCGTAAGCTCGACTCATGATCGATTCCCCCAGCGCGGCAACTGATGCCGCATCGTCTCCGCCTACTACGCGTTCCACGCCCTGGAACCCCTATGCGGTGGCCCTGTGGATCCTGACCGGAGCCCTGTTCATGACCGCGGCCATCCTGCAGCGCGTGGGCGCGGAGAAATCGTGGGTTCCGCACGGGACCGGTTACAACGAGTCATTCACGTTCGATCCTTCGGTGCTGTCCACCTACAACTTCGCGGCCTTCACCTTCGTGGTTCTCGGGGTGCTGTGCCTGCTGGCCACGTTGCTGCTGCACGCCGCCCGGTGGAAACCCGCCGCGTCCTGATCCACCCCCTGCGATTCCGGCCCGGACCGGCCCCGTCCCCCCGGGTACGCATGGGCGGGTTTGTACGCGGTGGGCGTAGCAGCGCACGCGCGGGCCGGGCGTCGGATTGAATAGGAGCATGAGCCACGCAGAGCAGACTCCCCAGCCGCCAGTCACCCCCAAGGTCCCCGTCACGCGAACCCACCATGGGGACACGTTCATCGACGACTACGAATGGTTGCGCGAGAAGGACAGCCCCGAGGTGCTTGAGCACCTCCGCGCGGAAAACGCCTACGCGGAAGCCGTGACGGCCAACCAGGAATCCCTGCGCGAGGCGATCTTCCAGGAAATCAAGGAACGCACCGTGGAAACCGACTTGTCGGTCCCCGCCCGCAAGCGCGGCTGGTGGTACTTCACCCGGACCGCCGAGGGGTCGCAGTACCCGATCCACTGCCGCGTTGCCGCAACCGACACCGGCGACACGGCCGCCGACTGGACTCCCCCGGCCATCGAGGCCGGAACGGCGATCGAGGGCGAGCAGGTGCTGCTCGACGGAAACCTCGAGGCCGAAGGCAAGCCGTTCTTCTCCCTCGGTGGCCTGAGCGTCAGCGAGGACGGCAACCTGCTGGCCTACGCCCAGGACAACGCCGGCGACGAGCGCTTCACCCTGCGCATCAAGGACCTCACCACCGGGGAGCTGCTGCCCGACGTCATCGAGAACGTCTTCTACGGCCTGTGCTTCTCCCCCGACGGCACCCGCCTGTTCTACACGGTCGTCGACGAGTCCTGGCGCCCGCACCAGATCAAGGCCCACACCCTGGGCACCGACCCGGAAAACGACACCGTCATCCTCCAGGAAGACGACCCGGGCATGTGGCTGGGCTTCGACCTGTCCGCGGACCGCACCGAGCTGATGATCGCGATCGGCAACTCCGAATACTCCGAAACCCTGGCCCTTGACCTGGCCGACGAGAATGCCGTCCCGGCCATGCTGCTCTCCCGCGAGCACCGGATCCTCCACTCGATCGACCCGATCACCCTCGACGGCGGGCGCGCCTACGTGATCACCCACGACCGCGGCGCGCTGAACAACATGGTCTCGCTGCTTCGCGCCGACCAGCTCTCGCTGCCCTACGAGCAGCAGGAATGGGCCACCGTGCTGGGCCACCAGGACACCGTGAAGGTGGAGGGCACCGCCGCCACGGCAACGCACCTGCTCATCGCCGTCCGCAAGGACACCACCGAACGCGTACAGATCCTGCCGCTGGCCGGCCTGGGCACCGACGCGCAGCAGCCGGCCGTGGAACCGGCCTTCGACGAGGAGCTCTACACCGCTTCCCTGGCCAACGCCGAGCTCGAGGCCCCGATGGTCAGGCTCTCCTACACCTCCGACTTCACCCCGCCACGCGTCTACGACTACACCCTGGCCGACGGCACGCTGACCCTGCGCAAGCAGACCCAGGTCAACAACTACGACCCCGCCGACTACCTGGCGACCCGCGAATGGGCCACCGCCGCCGACGGCACCCGGATCCCGCTGACCATCCTGCGCCGCGCCGGGATCACCAACGAGTCCCCCAACCCGGTGCTCGTCTACGGCTACGGCAGCTACGAGGCGTCCATGGACCCGGGCTTCGGCATCCCCCGCCTCTCGCTGCTCGACCGCGGCGTCGTCTTCGTCATCGCCCACGTGCGCGGCGGCGGCGAGCTGGGCCGCCAGTGGTACCTGGACGGCAAGAAGCTGGCCAAGAAGAACACCTTCACCGACTTCGTCGACGCCACCAAACACCTGCTGGAATCCGGCTGGGCCGACCCGTCCCGCGTGGTGGCCCTCGGCGGTTCGGCCGGCGGCCTGCTCATGGGCGCCGTCGCGAACCTTGCCCCGCAGCTCTACACCGGCATCATCGCCCAGGTGCCGTTCGTCGACGCGCTGACCTCCATCCTGGATCCGGAGCTGCCGCTCTCGGCCCTGGAGTGGGAGGAATGGGGCAATCCGATCGAGGACGCCGACGTCTACGCGTACATGAAGTCCTACACCCCCTACGAGAACGTCGCGGCCCTGCCCTACCCGAAGATCGCCGCCGTCACCTCGCTGAACGACACCCGCGTGCTCTACGTCGAACCGGCCAAGTGGGTCGCCAAGCTGCGCGAGGAAACCACCGGCGGGGAGCCGATCATCATGAAGATCGAAATGGACGGCGGCCACGGCGGCGCCTCGGGGCGCTACGAGGGCTGGAAGACCCGCGCCTGGGACTACGCCTTCGCGCTCGACACCCTGGGCCTGAACCCGGCCGGCGCTTGAGCACACCGGAAATAACCAGCGCGTCCGGCGCGGGGTTCGCAGCGAACCCCGCGTTCCGGGCGCTGCTCACCGATGCCTCGGATGCCACAGGTGCACGGCTCGACGCCCTGCTTCGGGAAATCGCGGGAATGGAGCTCCTGGTGGTGCCGGGCCCGCAGGGCGACCCGCAGGCACTTGCCGTCTACCGGCGGCTCGATGCCTACGCCGTGGAAATCGAATACCTGGCTGTCGCCCCGGCCCTGCGCCGGCAGGGAACGGCCCGCGCCCTGGTGCACCGGGTCCGGGAGCTGGAGGCCGCCATGGTCGTGGCACGCACGGACGACGACGCCATCGGCTTCTACCGTGCCACGGGCTTCCAGTGCAGCGCTTCGGCCCCCGACCCGCGCTGGCCGGGCAGGCGCCGCTATCTCTGCGTGCTGCCGCACCCGCCGCTGGTGCGCAACCCGGAGACCGACTCGTCGTCCGTGGAGTGGGTCAGCGGCTCCCCCGAACCGGTGCAGGTCGCGGTCGTCGAACCCCGGAGTTCCTGGGCCGCCGACTTCGCCGCGCTGGCAGGGATCATCACTACCGCACTGGGCACCCGGGCGCTGGCCGTGGAGCACCTGGGTTCGACGTCCGTGCAGGGCCTGCCCGCCAAGCCGGTCATCGACGTGGTTCTGACAGTGCCGGATCCCGGCACGGAGGGCGAATACGTACCGGACCTGCTCGCCGCCGGGTTCGCCCTGCGGCTGCGCGAACCGGGCTGGTACGGCCACCGGCTGCTGGTCGCCGCCCGGGACAGCGGGCTCCCCACGGTGAACCTGCATGTCTTTGCCCCGGGCAGCCCGGAAACCTCCCGCATGCGCTCCTACCGGGACTGGTTGCGCGCGCATCCGGATGACCGGGACGACTACGCGCGCATCAAGTCCGCGGCGGCCCAAGAGGTCAATGCGCGGGGCGGCGGCACCGCACTGGTCATGGACTACAACGCGGTCAAGGAACCCTTCATCCGGGAGCTGTACGCCCGGATCTACGCGGACTGATCCTTGGCGCATGTCGCTGGCCCCGGGGCATTCCGGGGCCACCGGCTCGCTTGCATCAACCCTGGGCGCTGCTCCGGGCATCCGTTGTGGTGCTATCGGTTTCGGCCGCCTTCGCCAACTTGATTCCGTCACGGACCGCCGCGCGGACCACAAAATAGAGTGCATAGAGCGCAATTGCTGCAACGACAACGCTGAGGACCATTCCGGAAATCATTTCACCCGTCATGCGCCAGAGCCTACCGGTCCGGGGCCTTGAACCGCGTCCATTCGACGTCGGTGCCATCATGTCATGGCGCGGTTTAGCCCCCGTTCACGATCAGGGCAGCGCCAATCCGGTTTGCGGACGAACCCCACAGTGATGTGTCCCCTGCGAGCAATGCCGGGGACACTTCATGGCGGTTCCATGGGCCGGCGCGGCCCGACCCGGAGTCTATCCGCCTTGGTGCTGCACCTCGTGCGATGCCTTCACGCTCGGCTTCATGGCCAGGATGGTGGCCACGAAGGCGGCGCCGCCGGCGATCCACGCCGTCAGGGCGGGTACGTTCATGCCCGCAAAGTAGCCAAGCCCCGGCACCAGGACGGCGATAAGCGCGGCGAGCAGCTGCCCGGCCTCGATTCCGTAGAGGTTGGGTCCGGCCAGGTTGATCGACCCGACGATGACCAGCAGGACGCCGGAGGTGATCATCAGCGGAACCGAATTGCCGATCGGCTCGCTCCACAGCGGTGTCAGCGCAATGGCCAGGCCTGCGACAACCACGGTCCAGTCTTCCCAACGATGCCATTTACGCATGGTTTCCCAGCTCCTTAGGTTTACGGAGAATCCTCCACTCTCGAGTCTGCCCCGGGAGCGGGCGCCTCAGGTAGGGGCTTTCGTCCCGCGCGCGGGCGGGCCATCCGGCACGCGCCGCCGGTTCTCCTGCATTTCGCCCGGCGGCCGGCCGAAAGGCCCATGTGGCATCCCGAAGTCCGCAGTCAGGGGTCGCTCTGGACGTATCGATTCCAATGGCGCGAAATCATGCGCGGTCGGTTGCAAAATGACGCCGTTCGGACGCTCGCGTCTTGACTTATCTCACATTTCAGGATTACCTAATGATCGTTCGGTAAATAACTGAAGGGACCTTCATGAGCGACATCGACGTCGACGCACCGTTAATGCATCCCATCCTGAAGAACGACTATGCCACCCAATGGATGGGCATTGAAGTGACGAAGGTTGCCGACGGCCATGCGACCATCACCATGAAGCTCCGCCAGGAAATGCTCAACGGTTTCGGGATCGCCCACGGCGGGATGATCTTCGCCTTCGCAGACACAGCGTTCGCACTCTCCTGCAACCCGCACACCGGCTCAGCGGACTCCATCACGGTGGCCGCCGGCGTGGACATCAACTTCTTGAAGCCCGGCATCCCCGGGCGGTTGCTCACTGCTGTCGCCAACCGCCGCCAGCAGTCCGGCCGCAGCGGCATCTACGACATCCAGGTTTTCCAGTCGGTTCCCGGCGGCGAGGACGAGGTCCTCGCCGAGTTCCGCGGCCGTTCGCGCACCATCCCCAAGCGCTCCTAGTTTCACCCGTTCCATTCCTCCCGTTCCCCACTGCACGATAGGCCTTGAAATGACCCAGACCTCCACCCGGATCGAGCTTCCAAATCCGTTGGATCCTGAAGAAACCATGAGCCGCGACCAGATCGAATCGATCCAGCTCGCGCGCCTCCAGGACACCTTGGCCTACGCCTACGACCGCGTGCCGCTGTACCGGGAGAAATACGACGCCGCGGGCGTCCACCCGACGGACCTGAAGGAACTCTCGGACCTCGCCAAGTTCCCCTTCACCGAGAAGGAGGACCTGCGCAAGACCTACCCGTTCGGCATGTTCGCCGTGCCGCAGCACGAGGTCGCACGCATCCATGCTTCCTCCGGCACCACCGGCCGCGCCACCGTCGTCGGCTACACCCAGTCCGACCTCGACGACTGGGCCAAGCTCGGCGCCCGCTGCCTGCGCCTCTCCGGTGTGAAGCCCGGCTGGAAGGTACACAACGCCTACGGCTACGGCCTGTTCACCGGCGGCCTCGGCGCCCACGCCGCAGCCGAACGCCTGGGCACCACCGTGATCCCGATGTCCGGCGGACAGACCGAAAAGCAGATCACCCTGATCCAGGACTTCCAGCCCGACGCGATCCTCTGCACCCCGACCTACCTGCTGACCATCGGCGATGCCATGCAGCGCCAGGGCCTGGACCCGCGCAAGACCTCGCTGAAGACCGCGGTCCTGGGCGCCGAGCCGTGGACCGAGGAAATGCGCCACGAGCTCGAGGTCATGTTCGACCTCGACGCCTGCGACATCTACGGCCTCTCGGAAGTCATGGGCCCGGGCGTCGCCGGGGAGTCCAACGAGACCAAGGACGGCAGCCACATCTGGGAGGACCACTTCCGCCCGGAGATCATCGATGCCTTCGACGAGACCCAGGTCCTGCGCGATGGCGAGCACGGCGAACTCGTCTTCACCTCGCTGACCAAGCAGGCGTTGCCGATCATCCGCTACCGCACCCACGACCTCACCCGCCTGCTGCCCGGCACCGCCCGCGAAGGCCACCGCCGCATGGGCCGGATCACCGGACGCAGCGATGACATGATCATCCTGCGCGGCGTGAACCTGTTCCCGTCCCAGATCGAGGAACTGGCGCTGAAGGTCCCGGGGCTCTCCCCGCACTTCCAGCTGGAGATCACACGGCCGGACCGCATGGACCAGCTGGCCGTCCGCATCGAGCGCCGCGAGGACTGCACCAGCGACCGCGCGGAAGCCGCCTCGAAGGAACTGGCCAAGCTCATCAAGATCCACGTCGGCTCCTCCTGCCAGATCGCCGTCGTCGATCCCGGCACGCTGGCCCGCTCCTCGGGCAAGCTGCGCCGCATCTACGACCTGCGCAACAAGTAGGAAGCGCCGCGACGTCGGGGCGGGAACCGGTACGAGGTTCCCGCCCCGACGCGCATCACCCGGCACGGGTCCGTGCCGACTTCGTGAAAGAATGGCTGACCATGACCACCAGTGCAATGAAGCCCCCGGCAAGCAAGCGGGGACGTCCCGGCTACGACCAGGAGTCGGTACTTTCGATTGCCGTTGAGGTCTTCAACAAGCACGGCTACGACGCCACGTCCATGGGCAAGCTCGCCGAAAACCTCGGCATCAGCAAATCCGCGATATACCACCATGTGCCCTCCAAGGGCGACCTGCTGCGCCTTGCCCTCGACGAGGCCCTGGTGCCGCTGGAGGCCATCGCCGAGGACGAACGCGCCACGGCCGGAAATGCCGAGGAACGCCTGAAGTTCTTCCTGCGCTCCACCATCCGGGTGCTTGTCGAACGCCAGCAGTACGTCACGCTGCTGCTGCGCCTGCGCGGCAACACCGAGATCGAACGCGATGCCCTGGACCGCCGGCGCGCCGTGGACCGCCGGGTCTCGGACCTGGTCATCGAGGCGCAACAGGAAGGCTCGCTGCGCAGCGACATCGACCCGCGCACCACCACGCGCCTGCTCTTCGGCACCATCAACTCGCTGGTCGAGTGGTTCCGCGAGGACGGAAACGTCACGGCCGAACAAGTCGAGGAACACGCCATCACCATGATGTTCGAAGGGCTGCACAAGAGCGACCGATAGGCGCTTGGTCCTCGTTTCACGCTACGATCGATAGTTGAGGCTCTCGCACCGTCTCACACCCCAATCTTTGTGAATAGGCAGTATTTTTCGTGGACGAACTTTTCTACAACCTCTTCTCCCAGGCGCCGGGCACGGATTCCGGCACCCAGGTATCGCTTTTCGCGGTATCCGCGCTGCTCAGCTGCATCGCCATGGTCTTGCTGGCCCGCCGCAACGACCTGGGTTGGTGGGCACAGATCCTCGCCGTTTTCGCCGGGCCCGTCGTGGTGTCCCTGCAGTACGAAATCTCGATGCTCGTCTACGCGATCCCGGCCATGGGAGCCGCGGCGTTCGGCCTATGGCGCTTCTCCAAGTACGAGATGTCGGGCCGCTTTGGCCGTGCGGTGGTCCGCCGGGCATTCTCGGTGAAGTCCTTGCTCGTCGGCCTTGGCCTGTTCCTGGTGGTCGGTGCCCTGCGCTTGGGACGGATGCTCACCACCGGCTTCATCTTCGGTGAAGGAACCACGGCCGTGCTGGTGTCGCTGCTGGCCGAGGCCGCCCTGGTGGTGGCGCTGGTCGGCATCGCCTGCGGCTACCGCTGGGCTTGGCTTGCCGCCAGTGCCGCGGGCATCGTCTATGTCGCGGTCCTCTTCGGCAGCAACCCCGCTCTGGCACTGCTGGGCGTCACGGTCTTCCAGGTGCTGGCCGGCCTCTACGGCTGGTTCGTGTGGCGCGAGCTGCCCGCCGCCGAGGCCTCGGCGGCGGAGTCCGACGCGGGCTCCGAGTACCCGCCGAGCCCCTACGCCGCCTAGCGGACGCGATCACAGAAGGCCCTGGACATCACCAATGTCCAGGGCCTTCTGCCTTCCCGCGGGGCCGGCTAGGGGCCGAGGCGAAGCGGCGCCGCCGCCGGCACCGGGTCATCGCGCAGCCTGGCGTAGGTCTGCACGTCGAAGCGGACAGGCATCCCGTGTTCGTCCAGGTAGCGCAGCTTGGCGCGCTCGATGCCCTCGGGGACAAATCCTGCCTTCACCGCAACGCGCCCCGACGCGGGGTTGTTGACCCGGTGGGCCAGCTCCAGCCGGTACAGCCCCAACTCGCCGAAGCAGTACGCGGCCAAGCCCGCTGCGGCCGCGGAAGCCAGCCCCGTCCCGCGGGCCGAGGGCGTGACCCAGTAGGAAACCCAGGCCGTGTCGTGCCGGTTATCAATCGCCGAGGCCATCACGTGGCCCACGGCAATCCCGTCGATGTCTATCGCGAACGCCACGGCGTCGGGACGGGGGCCGCCTGCCCATGCCTCGAGCCAGCGGCGTGCGGCGGCTTCGGTGTTGACCGACTCTCCGGATTGTCCTGCCATGTCGTCCGTGTCGAAGGCCTCCAGCACCGCCGCGACGTCCGGCTCCGACACGCTCCAGTGCCGCAGCCGGGCCCGTCCCGAAGGTGCTTCGTGGGTGTTCATCCGCCCATCCTAGCGCTGCTCCGCCATCGGATGCCCGCAGGATCCTGCCCGGGCGCGGCCCGGCGCGGGCACCTGCGGAGCATGGATTTGAATCCTGTGTTTGCGGCAATGACAAGTCAAAGTGATCAACGCCGCATTGTTACCGAAGCATTTAGTCGCCCGATACCGCAAGCCGTTGCCCATCATGTACATTTGCCAAAACTTCACAACAGGCTGGGTCCGGCGCGGCACAACGAGGTGCCTCGCCGGGTCCAACGCCTTCACCACTGCCACAGCACAGGAGAACACGCCATGAGCATCCCCACGCAGGAAGCGCAGCACGCCCAGGTTCCACCCGCACTGAAGTCTGCCGGCCACGTCATCGTCGACACATTGGTCGCCCACGGAGTGGAGCGCACCTACGTCATCCCTGGCGAGAGCTACCTTGATGTCCTCGACGGGCTTCACCACTCCCCCATAGAAACCATCGTCTGCCGCCACGAGGGCGGAGCCGCCTACATGGCCGAGGCCGACGGCAAGATGCACCAGCGCCCCGGCATCGCCATGGTCACCCGCGGCCCCGGCGCCGCAAATGCCCACGTCGGCCTGCACACCGCATGGCAGGACTCCACGCCGATGGTGCTGTTCGTCGGCTTGATCCCGTTTGCCCACCGCGACCGCGAGGCCTTCCAGGAGTTCGACATCAAGGGCTGGTTCGACACCGGGGCCAAGCGCGTCATGGTCCTGGACCACGCAGACCGGGCCTCGGAGATCGTCGCCGAGGCGATGTTCGCGGCCATGAGCGGACGCCCGGGCCCGGTGGTCGTCGGCCTTCCCGAGGACATCATCCGCAAGATGGTCGATCCCACCCTGCACCCGGTGATCCCCGTCGCCGCCGGCGGGATGACAGTCACCGACTGGAAACAGCTCAAGTCCGCCCTCAAGGAATCCAGCAAACCGCTCTTCGTGGTGGGCGGCAACGACTGGACAGCGGAGGGCGCAGCAACGCTGACCACCTGGCTGGAGGAGCACAGGATCGCGGCGGCCGTGGAATGGCGCTGCGAGGGCACGGTGCCGTTCAGCTCCCCGTCCTACGTCGGGCCGATCGGCTACGGCCGCCCCAAGCCCACCTACGACCTGCTGGAGGAAACCGACCTGCTGGTCTTCGTGGGGACCGTCCCGGGCGACGTCATCACCGACGGGTTCGTGGTCCGCCAGGACTGGGGCAAGAAGAACTTCCTTGTCACCATCGACCCGTCGCTGCGCGGTCGGTCGGGGCCGGTCTCCCACCAGATCGTCTCCAAGCCCGACGTGTTCGTCCGCGACCTCGTGTTGATGGACCTGGAAGTCAAACCCGAATGGCAGGCGTTCACCGACCGCATGCGCGCCGAGCAGGTCAAGTTCGCGGAGCTGCCGCCTGCCACGCCGTCGGCCGGACCCGCCCGGATGGACACGCTCATGGCCAACCTGGTCCAGGGCCTGCCGGCCGACGCCATGGTCACCCTCGGTGCCGGCGAACACACCAACTGGGCGCACCGCTACTTCCCCACGGAGGAGTACGCGGCCATGCTTTCGGCCCGCAACGGCTCGATGGGATACTCGGTCCCCTCGGCCATCGCGGCGTCGCTGAACTACCCGGGCCGACGCGTCGTCACCATTGCCGGGGACGGCGAGTTCCTGATGAACGGGCAGGAGCTGGCAACGGCCGCCCAGTACGGCGCCACCCCGTTGGTGATCGTCATGGACAACCAGGAATACGGCACCATCCGCACCCACCAGGAACGCCACTACCCCGAGCGCGTCTGCGGCACCCAGCTCAGGAACCCCGACTTCGCGCTGATGGCACAGGCCTTCGGCGGGTTCGGGGTCCGGGTGGAGCGAGATGCCGACGTTCCCGCGGCGCTCGAGGCCGCACTGAAGGCCATCGACGCCGAGGGTACCTTCGCACTGATCCACCTGGTCGTCGAACAGCGCGTCAAGGCCTACTGAGGAGGTCGGCCGGGAACGGGCCGGGGCCCGTTCCCGGCGCGGGTTCTCATCTTTGTCTCATCAAGATCGGCAATACTGGTTCACATGGGTTTTGGAACGATGCGCCGGGTCGCGCTCTGGGCGGTGGTCTTCTCCGCCCTCGGCATCGGGGTTTATGTCCTGGCCCAGGGTGCCTCGGCTCCCCCGCCGCTGAAGCTCGGGCCGGGCGTCACCATCCAGCAGAGCGCCATCCCCACCCAGTCGCGCCCGATCGAGCCGAGCGTCCCGGCGGATCCCGGTACGCCTTCGCCCACCGAAACGCCTTCGTCCGCCGCGTCATCCCCCGCGTCTTCGGCACCGGTCTCGTCGACTCCGGCTTCGTCGACTCCGGCCTCGAGCAAGCCGGCACCCAGCACCGCCATTCCCTCCAAGTCCGCACCGGTCAAGCCGCTTCCGCCCTCGCGCGCCGATGACGACGACGATGACGACGACGATGACGGCGATGACCGTGACGACTAGCGGCGCCGGGACCGCGGGGCCGGACGCGGCACCGGAGCGCCGGAGCGCGGCAACGCGGCGGGGCTGGTCGGTGCGTTCGCGCGTGCTTGCCGGCATGCTGGGGCTCATCACCATCGCGTTCATGGTCACCGGCAGCGTGGTGTACCTGCTCCAGCTCTCCAGCATGGACGCCCGGATCGACGACTCGCTCAAGCGCAGCGTCGAGGAGTTCCGCGTGCTTGCCGCGCGGCATTCGGACCCGACGGTCTTCCCCGAACCCGTGACGGCCGAGGTGCTGCTCTACACCGCCATGCAGCAGACCCTGCCGGCCAACCACGAGGGCATGCTGAGCATCGTGAACGGGAAGGTGCGCTGGACAGCGCCGGAGGTCGTGGACCTCCGGCTGGAAAACGACCCCGAATTCGTGGCCTGGGCGACGGGCGGGGCCTCACGCACGGAGGTGGTCGTCGAATCGGTGACCACCGCCACCACGACCTACCGTGCCGTCTCGGTTCCCGTGGCCCTGGGCGAGCCGGCCGAGCCCGCCCACCTGGTCTTCGCCTACGACTACTCCGCCGAGAAGCGCGCCCTGAACCAGGGGTTCGCGATGTACCTGCTGGTGGGGCTCGCCGTGCTGCTCATCGCCGGGGTCGTGGGCTGGATGCTTGTCGGGCGGATCCTGCGCCCCGTCGCGCTGCTGCGGGACACCGCGCGGCAGATCTCCGAATCCGACCTGGCCCAGCGCATCGAGGTTGTCGGGCGGGACGACCTCGCCGAGCTCAGCGCCACCGTCAACGCGATGCTGGACCGGCTGGAGAACGCCATGACCTCGCAGCGCCAGTTGCTCGACGATGTGGGCCACGAACTGCGCACGCCCGTCACGATCATCCAGGGGCACCTGGAGCTCATGGACCCGGTGGACCCCGGGGACGTCAACCAGTCCCGCGACATTGCGCTGGCCGAGCTGGACAGGATGTCCTTCCTGATCAACGACCTTGTCACTCTGGCCACCTCGAACCGGATCGACTTCGTGCACCCGGTGCCCACGAACGTCGGGGCCCTGCTTGACGACCTGCTGGACACCGCACGCCCGCTGGGCGACCGCACGTGGAAGGTCGGGCACCGCAACGAGGCCGTCGTCCTCCTTGACCCCCAGCGCATCACCCAGGCCATGCTGCAGCTGTGCTCGAACGCCGTCAAGTTCTCCGCGCCGGGAACCACCATCACGTTGGGCACCAACATCACCGGCTCCACCGGCGGGCAGGGAACGCTCCGCCTGTGGGTGCGCGACGGCGGCATCGGCATCGCCCCGGAGGACCAGGAACGGATCTTCGAGCGCTTCGGCCGGGGCCACAACTCCAAGCGCACCGAGGGCTCGGGCCTGGGCCTGAACATCGTGGCGGCGATCGCCGCCGCGCACCACGGAACCGTGGGCGTCAGCTCGGATCCGGGCATGGGCTCCACGTTCGTCATCGAAATACCCCTGCGCGACCAAGGAGAAGACCATTAGCCGCATCCTGATCATCGAGGACGAGGAGCGCATCAGCTCCTTCGTCGCCAAGGGCCTGAAGTCTGCCGGGTTCCAGCCCACCATCGCCGGAACCGGCCTGGAGGGGGGCTACCTGGCGCAGACCGGGGACTTCGAGCTGATAGTCCTTGACCTGGGCCTGCCGGACGAGGACGGGTTCTCGGTGCTCAAGCGCATCCGCAACACCCACGTCGACACCCCGGTCATCATCCTGACGGCCCGTTCGAGCATCGACGACACCGTGGCGGGCCTGGAGGGCGGGGCCGACGACTACATGGCCAAGCCGTTCCGGTTCGAGGAACTGCTTGCCCGGGTGCGCCTGCGCCTGCGCCCGCAGGCCAACGGATCGGACACGCGGCTGCTGCGCGTGGGGTCCCTGGAGCTGGACCTGGGCAGCCGCCGGGCGCGGCTGGAGGGCCGCGAGATCGACCTGTCAACGCGCGAGTTCGCGCTGGCGGAGGCCTTCATGCGCAACGAGGGCCAGGTGCTCAGCCGCGAGCAGCTGCTCTCCCGGGTGTGGGGCTACGACTTCGACCCCGGCTCCAACGTGGTGGACGTCTACGTCCGCTACCTGCGCAACAAGCTCGGGGCCCAGTGGTTCACGACGGTGCGTGGCATGGGCTACCGGCTGGACGACCCGTCGGGCGGCCGCGCCTAGCCGTCGGCCAGCTCCGGCGGCCAGACAACCAGGAAGCGCTCGAACACTATCTCGTCGCTTTCCCGCCAGGTGGTTCCGCGCGCCGCGCAGCCCCGCTGCCAGTACCGCCGGTGCTCGTTGCGCCAGCTCTCCAGCGACCTGTCGTCCTCGCCCTCGTCCCAGGCAAATGCCGCATCGGCGCTCGCGAAGACGCCCAGGCGCAGCTCCACGCTGCGCAGCACGACCCGCGGGACCCCCGCGCCGTCGCAGGCGATCCAGTGCGAGCCGACCCGGGGAACCGCGTCGCCGCGCCCCGCGAATTCGGCGGCGAGTTCCGCCGTCGCGCGTTTCCTGCCCTTGAGGACCTCCCCCAGCAGGACGTCGGCCAGGCCGGCCGAGTCGCCGAAGTGCTCGACGGTGTATTCGGGGCACAGGGCCACGGCTTCCGGGTTTTGGTGTGCGTAGGCGGTCCACAACCGGTGTGCCGCGTCGTGGTCCAGGGGCGCTACCGGGGTTGCTTGGGGTTCCATTCGTTCATTCTCACACGCCCACCGGGATCCGGCACGGACCGCACCCACGTGGCGTGACATGGCAGATCCCCGGCTTCGGGGGAAAGCCGGGGATCTTTTCGCACCGCGTTCAGCGGGTCTAGTTCGCCGTGGGGGCCGACGGGGCAGACAACGGGCTGAGCGCGGAAACCGGGGAAACCGGGGATTTCGGTGACATCGGGGAAACCGCGGATGCAGCGGTCACCGCCGTCTTGGCCGACACCGCGGTCTTCGCCGACACCGCGGTCTGGGCGGTCTGGGCCGAATCGGAGACGGTGGCCACCGGCGCCGCAGCAGCATGTTGCTGTGCCACTGCCTGCACGGCCGGTTGTTCCGCAACGGTGGCTGCCGGCTGGGCCATTGCCACTCCGGCGCCGAGCGACACGATTCCCAGGGCTCCGGTGACCGACCACAACACTCGTGACTTCTTCATGATTCCCTACTCCTTGGATGGGCTGGCTTTCTGTCGTGCTTCAAGCATGGCCCGCCATCGTGAGCAGAAAAGGAGAGGGAGATGAGAGAGCTCTCATGTTCGCGAACCTCGCCGCGGCACCTGGCTCAGGGGATCCGCGCGAGCAGCCCCTCGGCCAGGTCGAGGCGTCGCAGCGCCGCGTCGCGCCAACAGGGGTCTTCCTCGTCGCGGGCACCGGCCACAAGCGAGAGGACCACGCAGGAAGCGCGGGCGAAGAGCCCGTCGGCGCCGACACCCCGGGCCTCCAGGGCGCCGGCGAAGGACGCGGCGTAGGTGTCGAAGTAGCCCGGAACGCGGGAGTACCGCGCATCCAGTGCGGGAAGGACCGCCAGGTGCCCGATGAAGCAGGCCAGGTCGTCCACCAGGTATCCGGGACCCGCCGAGTCGATGTCCAGCAGGGCAGCCACCGCGCCATGCTCGACGAAGATGTTGGCCTCGTAGAAGTCGCCGTGCGTTGGAACCTGTTCGCCGCGTTCGGCACCCTCCAGGATCCGCCCCAGGCGTTGCACCAGCGCCCCGATCCGTTGGGCCTCCCCCGGAAGCGCCGTCTGGGCGGCGTGGCCGTACCAGCCCAACCGGTCGGACCAGGCGGGGCGTGCGGGGAAATCCATGAGGCTCGCGGGAAGCCCGTCGAGCAGGGCAAGAACCGTTTCCGGTTGCAGGGGGATGGATTCACCGTGCATGAGCTCTTCCGCCAGGGAAACGCCGCGGACCTTCCCGAATGCCAGGACGTCGTCCAGCGGCGGGCCCAGCGGTTCCGGGACAGGGATTCCCGCGGTGGCAAGGGCCAGGTGCTTGCGGTACAGCGTGTCTCCGTCCTGGCGCAGCACCTTCAGGAAGATCTCCTGCTCGTCGTCGAAGGTGGCCTTGAGCACCGCGCGGCGCAAGGGCCGGTAGGCGAGGGTCCTGAGGTCGTTCAGGGTCCGCCCGCGCCCCCAGTGCCGTTGCACGGATTCGGGCGTCGTTGCCACGGCGAGGCCCGGAAGGCGGGGGTCCGCCGGATGGAGCCATACCCCGACCTGCCCGCGGGGGCTGGAAATCGTCACGACGCCTTCGGGAACCGGGTCCAGCTTTTCGGCGGTGGCACCCAGGTACAGGATCGAGTCCCCGCTTGCGGCCTCGAACACCCCCGAAACCCCGGCACCGGGGCGGTGGTGCAGCTCGATGACGGTGATCCGCGCGTCGGCAAGCCCCAGCGGGCGCACCACTCCGGAGAGCAGTTCGGCAAGCTCCCCGGAGCCGAAGAACTCCAGCTGCTCTGCTTCGCTCCACCGCTTCTTGATCTCAGTCATGTCGGGACGGGCTGCCTTCGTTGTCGCGGATGGTTCCGGGATGCATGCTCGCTACCTTCTCACATCGCGGAGCGCACCACCACAAACATCCGGCACATGACTTGGCGTAAGAGCGCGTCCGCCAGACGCCAACGGCGTTGGACCCGCTGCCGGGGCAACAGGTCCAACGCCGTGGGAAACGCCGGGAACGAGGGGTCAGGCCCAGTTCGCGTAGGTGGTGTCTTCCTTTTCGACAAGGGTCAACACGTCGTAGGTGGCAACGATCTCGCCGGCCTGGTTGTTGATGACAGCATCCCAGGCAACCTCCCCGTATTCGTCGGTGACGCGCGGGGTGATCTTCTTGGCGGTCAGCGTGACGCGGATCGAGTCCCCGGCCGGTACCGGGGTGATGAAGCGCAGGTTCTCCAGGCCGTAGTTGGCCAGGACCGGCCCCGGTGCGGGCTCGACGAAGAGCCCTGCGGCCCAGGAAACCAGCAGGTAGCCGTGCGCGACGATGCCCGGGAAGAACGGGTTTGCCTCGGCGGCGGCCGCATCGGTGTGCGCGTAGAAGGTGTCGCCGGTTTCCTTCGCGAAGGCGGTGATCTCCTCCAGCGTCACTTCGCGCAGCGGCGAGGCGTAGGAGTCGCCGACCTTCAGCTCGGCCAGCGATTTGCGGAACGGGTGGATGGCACCCTCGACGGCGCCGAATTCCGCGGAGCCGGCGATCACGCGGTCGGCGCCGGTGTGCCAGATCCCGGTGACGGCGGTGAGCATGTTCGGCGAACCCTGGATGGCGGTGCGCTGCATGTGGTGCTTGACCGAGCGGATGCCGCCGAGTTCCTCGCCGCCGCCGGCGCGGCCCGGGCCGCCGTGGACCAGGTGCGGAACAGGTGAGCCGTGGCCCGTCGAGGAACGCGCGGTTTCGCGGTTGAGCATGTGCACGCGGCCGTGGTGCGAGGCGATGCCGACACTGAGCGTGCGGGCCGTCTCCGGGTCGTTGGTGCAGACCGTGGCGACCAGCGAGCCGGAGCCCATGGCGGCCAGGCGGATGGCGTCGTCGAGGTCGGAGTAGCCGATCACGGAGCTGACAGGGCCGAAGGCCTCGAGGCTGTGCACTGCCTCGTTGTTCACGTCGTCCCAGGTCAACAGCAGCGGCGACATGAAGGCGCCGGCGTCGACCTGCTTCTGTTCGCCCCCGGCCGTGCGGACCACCGGTGCGTCGAGGGTGCCGTAGGCGATCTCGCCGCCTGCGGCGACCATCGCTTCCACGGCGGCGCGCACGTCGCGCAGCTGTTCCAGCGAGGCAAGGGCGCCCATGGTGACACCCTCGGCACGCGGGTCGCCGATGACCACGCGCTGTTCGATGCGCTCGCCCACGGCCTTGACCACGTCGTCGACAAGGGCTGCGGGAACGATGGTGCGGCGGATGGCCGTGCACTTCTGGCCGGCCTTGACCGTCATCTCGGTGACGACGGCCTTGACGAACGCGTCGAACTCCGGGGTGCCGGCGACGGCGTCGGGGCCGAGGATCGCGGCGTTCAGCGAGTCGGTCTCCGCGGTGAAACGCACTCCCCCGTCGACGACGTTGGGGTGGGCCTTCAGCGAGGAGGCCGTGGAGGCCGAGCCGGTGAAGGAAAGCATGTCGCGGTAGTCCAGCACGTCGAGCAGGGTGCGCGCGGAACCGGAGATCAGCTGGATGGAGCCCTCGGGCAGGATGCCGGATTCGACCATCAGGCGGACCATGCCCTCGGCGACGTAACCGGTGGGGGTGGCCGGCTTGGCGATGGTCGGGACGCCGGCGATGAAGGCCGGGGCGAACTTCTCCAGCATGCCCCAGACGGGGAAGTTGAACGCGTTGATCTGGGCGGCGACGCCCGGGATGCGGGTGTAGATGTGCTCGCCGGCGAAGGATCCGTCGCGGGAAAGGACTTCCATGGGCCCGTCGAGGATGACGTTGGAGTTCGGCAGTTCGCGCCGGCCCTTGGAGGAGAAGGTGAACAGCACGCCGATGCCGCCGTCGATGTCCACCATGGAGTCGATCTTGGTGGCGCCGGTGCGGAAGGACATCTCGTAGAGCTCTTCGCGGCGGCCGTTGAGGAACTGCGCGAGTTCCTTCAGCTTTAGGGCGCGTTCGTGCAGGGTCAGCTTGCCCAGCTCGCGCTGGCCGATGGTGCGTGCGTAGTCGACCATTGCCGCCAGGTCCAGGCCGTTGGAGTCGACGGTGGCCAGTGTTTCGCCGGTGTTCGCATCGAGCACGGGGGTTCCGGCGGCCGGATCGGACGGAGTCCACCAGGCGTTTTGGATGAAGCTGGGAACAAGTGGAGCCATGGGAGTTGTCGTCATCGACGAATCCTTCCTGAACGATCGGTCAGTATTAGCAACCACAGTACAGTATGGTGCAGGACACCACGAGCCTTGGGTGCCCAGATGACGTGAACTTCAGGAGACAACCACGATGAGCGAACAGCGCCCGACAGCACCGACCCCGGAAACCTCTAAGGACGGGGTCTGGCAGATTGCCTTGGGCGAGCTCGACGAGAAAATGGGCGTCAAGATCATCGAGGAATCGGTGGAGAAGGTCGTCGCCACCATGCCCGTGGAGGGCAACCGGCAGTCCTTCGGCCTGCTGCATGGCGGTGCATCGCTGGCCGTCGGCGAGGCGGTTGGTTCCTGGGCCGCGGTCAAGCACGCCTCGACCATGGGCAAGTCAGCGGTCGGTGTCGATGTTTCCGCCACCCACCACAAGGGGGCACGCGAGGGCATCATCACCATCACCGCCACCCCGATCAGCCTGGGCCGCCGGATGGCCAGCCACGAAGTCGTCATCGAAAACGAGGCCGGACAGCGCCTGTGCACCATGCGCATCACCAACCTGATCATCGACGTCAAGAAGTAGCGACGCTCCGCGCTCACAGAAATGGCGCTTAGTGCTCTCGGTGCTGCAACCGAGGTCCGAGACGGGAGCCGTTTCCGCGTCACAGAGCTCGGCCAACACCCTGAATACGGCCCGACCCCGGGGATTCGCCCCTAACCCGACCCGGAGAATTCTCGTGCAGCCGGCCGCAGGAGGCCAGCGTCTCGCAGTTCCAGTCGCACCTCCCACGGGCATGGGAGGGGCCATCCCATCCCACGGCACGCCCGAAACGTGGGGTCGCGCGCCGCACATGGTAATTCCGGGCTGCCGCAAAACGTTCGCGTCCGCGCAAAACCGGTCATCCAAGACCAGAAGCCTGCCGATAAAGCGCTGCGGCGGGCCACTGGATGCCGGGAGACAGGGATCCCTGATTCGCCTTGCTAAAGGTGGCCAAGCATGGCCGCCACGGCTGCCAGGTACTGTTCGTCGTTCGCGGTTCCGGCCACGGAAACCCGGAACATCCATCCCTGCATCAAGGCAAGCACCGCAGGCAGAATGATCGACGCGGCGCCTTTCGCAGCGTCAACCGACAGTCCCCGGGAATCCCGATACCAGGCAGCCAAGTAGCTTTCAAGGTGTTCCGAGAGCCGCCCATAGGCTCCGACTGTGATGGCACTTATCGCCTCGGAGTTTGCTGCCATGCCCCAGATTTGGATCACCAAGCCGCCGTCGCGCAACGGGCCGGTTGCAGTGACCATAAACTCCTGCAATCCTTCAGCGGGGTGGGGAACAGGAGTCCGTGAGGCCAGCTCATCCAACAATGCCGCCCTGCCGCCAACCACGCGGCGAGCAAGTGCCGCCAGCAGGTCATCCTTGCCCTTGTAATACCCGTAGATGGCTCCGGCGGAAAGCCCGGATTCGCTGATGATGTCCGACATCGACAGGGCGGCGAAGCCTTTGCGCCTAGCGCACTCCATTGCGGCCTGCTCGATCCGAAGGGTCATGAGCTGTCGATGTTCATCGGAGACGCGAGGCATGACTGCACCTTACCAGCAAAAAGAACGATCGTTCTTGACCGTACGGAGATGCGATGGCTTAATAAAGAACGAACATTCTTTTTATAATAAGGAGGCCCCGCGCCACCCACAGAAACACCCCACACCCGATGGGGACGGACGTTTGCAACAGCATTGGGCGCCGCAGCCGTTGTAGCCGTTGTCCTGCTGGCATTCCTTTGGCCGACGGTCACTTCAAGCGTCCGCAATCTCCCCGTCGTCGTCTCGGGTAGTGGTCCGGCCGCGACAGCGCTTGAAGCGCAATTGCGCCAGGCCGGCACTTTTGCCATCAGCCCTGTCGACGATCGAGCCGCAGCCATTGACGCGGTCGAAACGCGGACAGCCTACGGTGCATTTGTGCTTTCCGCGGACGGATCCGGCGTGGAAGTCGTCACGGCATCCGCAGCAAGCCCCGTCGTTGTCCAGATCATGAACCAGGCAGCCACCGGCATCACCCAGGGCCTGGCCCGGCAGGCCGCGGCCACGCAAGCCGCGAAGGTGCAGAAAGCCCTTGCTTCCGGCGACCTTCCAGCGGTGGCGACCGCGCTGAATCCGGCCCCGGCACCCACGGTGACCGTGACCGACGTCGCGCCCCTGAACAAAGAGGATCCCCGCGGCACCGGCTTGGCGCTGCTGGGCCTCCCGCTGGCCATGGGCGGCATGATCGGCGGCGTCTTGATTTCCCTGCTCATAACAGGACTCCGGCGCCGATTGGGAGCCGCAGCCGCCTACGGCATGGTCGGTGGACTCGGGCTTGTCGGAATCCTGCAGGGGTGGTTCGGCATTCTTTCCGGACCCTATCTGGTCAATTCCCTGGCCATGGGCCTGGGACTGTTCGCCACGGCCGTCACGATCATCGGACTGGAATCCCTCTTGGGCAAACCCGGCATCCCGATCGGCGCCGTCCTGACCATGTTCATCGGCAACCCGATTTCGTCACTGACCTCCCCTCAGGAATTCCTGCCGTGGCATTGGGGTGAAATTGGCCAGTGGTTCGTGCCGGGCGCCACGGGCACTCTCCTGCGCGATATCTCATACTTCCCCAATGCTGCCCAAGAAAGTCACTGGTTGGCGCTGGCAGCCTGGTCGGCAGTCGGCATAGCGCTGGCAGTTCTTGGCCACCACCGCAATGAGGAGGCAGTGCATCTGCCCTCAACCTCTGTGGCCGATTCAAACCCCGCAGGCGCACAAAGCCGGACTCGCGCCTCCGTCTAAAGGGCGCCGCCCATCGAGACGGCGGTCCCAACCCCGCGCCCCGGATGAAGTAGCCAGAACCGGGGAACGAGACACGGACGATGCCTTCGGCCTCATGGGCGCAACACGGGCCCGAGCGCCGCCGCCGGACCGCCGGCGGCGGCGGCGTGCTCACAGTGATTGGAGCCCCCATGGGATTCAGGATTGGATTCCCCTCAAAGCCCATGGAAGCCGGCCGATGGCAAGCCGGATACCCTCACAGTCATGGTCCCGACTCGAGGGACGGGCCTCGCGGCACAGTTTTCAGGCCCCGCCCATCGCGTCGTCCACCAAAGCAGCGGAGCATGAAGTAGTCCACCGATCTGCAGCGCTTCCCGCCGGACCTGGCAGGACGGTCGGCAATGCAGCGGGCAACGGCTTCGGGGCATTGCCGGTTGCATTGCGGCAATGCCCCGATCACAAAACCCTGTAGGTCAACAGCTCCCCAACGTCGCAGCTCAGCGCCTTGCAGATCGCTTGCAAGGTGGAAAACCGGATGGCCTTGGCGCGGTTGTTTTTCAGGACCGAAAGATTCACCACGCTGATACCAATCACGTCGCTGAGGTCAACTAGCGTCATCGCCCGCTGCTCAAGAAGTAACCCGAGATGGCACTCGATTTCCGACGTTCCATCAACGTCGTCGGCGTTCATCAGACCAGGCCCGTCAGGTCTTTTTGCATGATCTGTCCGCGCTTGAATATTTGTGCCGTGGCGTAAAGTCCGAGGCCCGCAAACACCGGCCAGAAGTTCACGGTGAACGCGAAGTAGACCGCCTCTGGGACACCTACGATTTCATGCAAATCTTCCCTCGGCGGGTCAGCGTTCAGCCATTCGCTGCCGCTATTGCCCAGCACTTGCGACGAGGCCTGCAACCCGGCGACCTGTTCTACGATCTGCCATCCCAGACCGCACACCAGTACAACCACGGCAGTGACGGTAAACCACTTGACCAGCACGGGGCGAAACGTCGTCTTCTTTAGATAGCCATTGCACATGCTAAGTACTGCCGCCCCAATGACCACGGCAACGATTCCCTGAAGCAAGGCCGTAGCGCCGAGCAACCACCGCGTGCTCGCCGCCAAGCCCTGGACGTGTACCAAAGCCTGGCTGAAACCTCCGGAGACGACTTGCGCCGTAGTCCCATCGAGAAGGGATCCCGGCGGCATCGTTGGCCAGAATTCCTCGACCGGCATCGAGACTTCCACACTCGAAGCCACGGCAACCTCGACTATCCGAAATAGCGTCGCCACACTGGCGACAACCACATAAGCCACCGCAATCCCACGGGTCAAGCGGACTTCCGGCGCCTTGCCTTTCCCGTCGAACAAGGGTGCCACGAGCAGCGCAGCCAGGAAAGCAAGCAGCAATATGGCTGCCAGCGCAAACAAACCAGTCATGATGGGTCACTCCGAATCGACGGGCTGCATGTGTCACGCGAGGCCAACCATGCAGGACAACATAATGTTTATCGTTATGTCACACGATACTTGACGGGCTTCCGACTTGCACCAGGCGAGCACTCATTGACAAAAATCAATCAGTTGTGGTGTTGTTGTACGAGCAACCCAGTAACTACCGAAGGAGGGGTAACGATGAGTGTCCCAATGAGCACCCCGAACAACACCTCCCCTTCGCACGGAAGTTACCATCCCCATGAAGAATTATTCAGAAACCGACTTTCTGGAAAGCTTTGAACCAATATCGCTCCGCTCCGATCTGGCCGGCGCGGAACAAAACCCCGACTGGAACATGCTCGATGACCAGTTGGGCGAGGACCAGCGTTGGTCGACCTGGCCGTCGACCGAGAAGCTGATGCGCGGCCCTCTGCCCTACCCCGAGTTCGTTATCGAGGATGCAGCGGCCATCGACACCGAACTGGGTGTCCTGAAAACCGGGAAGGAAGCCGACGTCTTCCTGATTGAGCGGGCCACGGATTCCCAAAGCTCGCTCCTGGCCGCGAAGCGCTACAGATCCCCGGACCAAAAGATGTTCCGCAGGTCCTCCACCTACACCGAGGGCCGCAGCGTCCGGCGTTCGCGCGACGCCCGCGCATTGAAGAACGCCAGCAGCTACGGGAAGATCATCGAGGCATCCCGTTGGGCGGATTCGGAATGGCAGTACCTCCGGTTGTGCTTCACCGCCGGAGTGCCAGTGCCCTACCCGGTCCAAATCATGGGCACCGAGATCCTGATGGAGTTCATCGAGGACCCCGAAACCCCGGGTGCCGCAGCTCCCCGTCTCCAGCAAGTCCACCCCGGTGAAGAACGGCTGCGCAGTTACTGGGACCAGCTGGTTGAAGCCATGCGGACGCTCGCCCGCCTGGGCTTCGCCCACGGCGACCTCTCCCCCTACAACGTGCTGGCAGCCGGCGACCGGCTGGTGATCATCGACCTGCCTCAGTTCGTGGATCTGGCCGGCAACGAACGCGGCGTGGACCTCCTGCAGCGCGATTGCCAGAACATGTGCACGTGGTTCGCGTCGCGGGGCCTCGAGGTCGACAGCGATGAACTCCTCGCGGAGCTCATTGCTGCTGCTTGGTAGGACCGACACATCAAGCGCTGGACATTCCTGTGGTGTCCAGCGCTTGATGCGTCGAGGCCCCGTGGCCTACGGTGGGCGCATCTAACGTGCCGGGCCGCATCACCCACCACCAGCCGCATCGCTCGCAACCATTATCCGCGCGGCCACTCGGCCACTGGTTGGCCATGATTTCGGAATTCCTTGAGCAAAATTCAGGAAGGACTGACGCGTGCGTACCGCATACAAAATCGTTGCCCACCTCATTGCTGCTGCCGTCGTCGTCCAGGCGGCGTTGGTTGCCTGGTCTATGTTCCAAGCGATCGAACTTCTCCAAAGGGGAACCATGCCCGAGGGACCTCCCCTGGGGGCCATCCTCCACGGAAACATCGGGATGTACGTGGTGCCGATCCTGGCACTTGCACTGGTTGCCATTGCCCTCTTTGCCCACGCGGGTTTGAGGTGGGCGCTGCTGACGCTGCTGGCCGCCGTGCTTCAGGTGGGTCTGGGTCTTGCGGCTTTCGGGGCGCCATGGCTTGGAATCCTGCACGGAGCCAATGCGTTCTCGATCCTGGCACTGGCCGAGGTCGCGGCATATTCCATCGCCCATGCCGAGGTCAAGGTCCACGCCCGGCGTCCCATGGCTAACCCTGCAACGTAGACTCTCGCATCATTTCCCATTCGCGATCCGTGGCCAGCGCGGCGAGAAAATCCTCGTCGTGGCTGGCCACAATCATGGCTCCCCCGTAGGACTCGAGCGCCGAGAGCAGCTGTTCCACGGTGGGTATGTCCACGTTGTTGGTCGGTTCGTCGAGCAGGAGCAGCTGCGGGGCGGGACTGGCCAGGAGGATCTGGGCCAGCGCGACCCGGAACCTTTCACCGCCCGAGAGCCTTGCCACCGGCTCGTCGACCCTGCTGCCACGGAAATGGAAGGCCGCCAGCTGGTCGCGCAGGGCTTCCGGCGGCACCCCGGGCGCGGCCGCGCGGAGGTTCTCCAACATGCTCAATTCCTCGTTGAGCCCGACCCAACCATCGGTGCCGCCGTCACTCAGCCGCTGGCGCAGGAACCCCACCGGAACGCTTGCCTCGGTCGCCAAGCGGCCCAGCAGCGTTGATTTCCCTACCCCGTTTCCACCGGTCAAGGCGATGCGTTCGGGTCCACGAAGGCGCACCAGTCCATCTTCGGCCAAGGGCTCGCCATCCTCCAGGAGTGTTCCGCGCTCAATCCCCGCCACCGGCATTTCCACGACAGTGCGCCCGGCAGGAAGCCGGGTTTCGGGCAGGTCGATGCCTATGCGAAACTCCACGGGCAGGGCATCCCTCGCGGCGTTCAGCTCCGCGGCGGCAGAGTCCTCACTGTCCTTCATGATGCCCCGGCTCTTGGCCGCAGTCTGTTCTGCCTTGTTCTTCAGGGAGTTTGCCAAGATCTTAGGCATCGATCCGGCCGCTTTTTGCCCCTGCTTGGAACGTCTAGCGATTTTCGTCTCGGTTTCACGTCGTTGGCGCCTTTCGATGGCCAGTTTGCGGCGCGCATCGCTGAGCCGCCGCTGAGCGACGTCGCGATCGTGGCCCAGGCTTTCCTCGCGTGACTGCCAGTCCCCGAAACGAACCAGCTCCACTTTCTCCGCCCTGAGTGCACGCACGTTGACGGGGCGGAGTTCGGCCAGGGAGTCGACAAGGCGCAGCAGGGTCTGGTCGTGCGTTGTCACAAGCACCGTCCCGGGCGAGCGTTCCAGCACGCCGTAGAGCCGGTGCCGTGCAGCCTTGTCCAGGTTGTTTGTTGGTTCATCCAACAGCATGATTCCGCTGCCCCGCAGTTCGATTCCGGCGAGGGCCACCGCCATGGTTTCGCCACCCGACAGGGTCGCCACCGACCGGCCCAGGAACGCGGGGTCGATGTCGATGTTCAGGTAGCCCTGAAGGAGCGCGGCGCTGCGTTCGGGCAGGTCCCAGGCATCGCCGATGACCTCCAGGTCGCGTTCGAGGTCTTTCGACGTTTCGGCGAGCACCCGCTCAAGTGCGGCCAGCGTATCCTCGATGCCCATGAGTTCGGCGACGGTCCTGCCGGTATGGAGGACGATGTTTTGGGCGAGGTAGCTTGGCGGCGACGAGGCAACGATGCTTCCGGCCGTCGGCTCCAGTTCACCGGCGATCAGGCGCAGGAGCGTTGACTTGCCCGAGCCGTTGGGCCCGATGAGCCCGGTGGTCCCGCGGGAAAACGTCGTGGAAAGGCCGTCGAAGACAGCGCCGCCGGACGGCCAAGAAAAGGCGAGGTGGTCCAGGACAATGGGATGGGCGTTTTGCATGGGGTGTTCTCGATTCGACGAAGGATGCGCCGAAACAACTGCATGCCGCGAACAACCTGGTGGTTGGTACGGGTCATGCGTTCCTTGGCGCGATTAGGCGAAGGCAAGAACTGGCAACACGTCGTGATCCTCACGTCGACAATGGGACTCCTCCATCCTGACGCCCCGCATCGACGGCTGTCAAACACCACTGGGCGGTCCCGGGATTGGAATCACCCCGATACCGCGGCAATCAGGGCGGCTTCTTCGTCCGGGCTGAGTCCAGAATTCAGGGAACCAACCGGGCTGGCGGGGGCGGCCGCGACAATGTCGAGGAAGGTTTGCTGCAGGCCCCGCCGCCGCAACCCCATGCCCAGCGAGCGCGCGTCGGACCGCCGCGCGAAACCGGCGTATTCCGGCCCGGGCGGCGGCACGAGCGGAAGCGACTTGGGGCCCGCCCAGACATTGACGCCGTCCGCTTCAAGCCGCGCCAGGTCGTAGGGAATCATGGAAGGGCGGGGATCCGTCCCGACCCGCGACGGGCGGCCGCCCTCGCCGGCGGCCCGGGCCATCCGCAGCGCATCGCGTAGCGTTGTTTCTTCGCCCACCGCGTTGACGTGGCCGTGCAGCCCGGCAAGACCCGCGTCGAGGATGAATGCCGCGAGGTCACGGACATCGATGACCTGCACACGGACTTCGTTCCCCGGGTCGCTCGGCACCAGTACCGGGCGCCGGTCCTCGGCAAACCGCAGCGGCCAGTAGGTGCTTCGCCCGCTCGGGTCCCCGGGGCCACCGATCAGGCCCGAGCGAACCACCAGCGCCTTGCCGCCTCGGGCTTGCATGGTGATGCTCTCGCCAGAGGATTTCGCGCGGCCGTAGTCGTAGTCTGCTGCAGGCGATTCGGGAGGCAATGGCTCGAGCACCGCTGCGTCCTCTTCCATTCCGGGCGTGGATTGGTCGGCATACGCGGAGCAGGAGGACACGTTGACCCAGTGCTCGGCGCTCCCCGACAGCGCCTCGAGCGCGCCACATGCTTGGGATGGATCGCGGGTCAGCTCGATGACGAGGTCCCAACGGTGTTCGGCCGGCCCGCCGTACGCATCCGGCTGCGTGCGATCGGAGATGATGGACCGGGTGCCGGCCGCGAATTCGTGGCTTCCCCGGGCCAATGCATGGACTTCGTGGCCGCGCTCCAACGACATTTCGCACAGCGTGCGCCCCAGCCAAGCGGTGCCACCGAGAACAAGGATTTTCGTCATCCCCCGAGCCCACACGCCGCAGCGCCTTCGTTCAATGCCCTTTCGCTCTCGGCCAAGAACCCAAGCGGCTGGGCGAATCCGACAGAAACGTCCACTGACCTGCTGCGGGTGGTATGTAGACTCGGGCCATGAAACGGATCCTCGGTAGCATCACCGGTTGTTTGGCACTCACATTGGCGGTTGCCGGATGTGTGCCGCTCGAGTCGCAGCCACCCGCCGCCACTCAGGAACCCCTCGCGCAATCACCGACACCCACCGCCGTCCCCACGAAAGATCCACCGGAAGTGGAGCCCTACTCCGCCAAGGGGCTGCAACAAAGGATCGCGAAGCTCTCCAAAGGAGCCGTTTCCCGGGAAATACAGGACGGTAGACACCCCATTGCCGAGGCCATTCCGGGCACCGAACGAACAGTGCTTGCCAACATGGCCGCCGGGGAACATAACATGGAACTTCCCGAGCATCTCGGCGGTGACAATGTGCTGTTCTCTCTGGGATGCCTGCCGGGATCCACCTCGGACGGTCCCATTGTCGCCACTTTTTCGGATCCCGATCCGGGGTGGGAGGCCAGTAGCAGCATCCCCGGCTGCGTTGCCGGGTCCTATTTTTCGTTCAGTTCCGGTTTCAAGCCGGGTTCGCAACCCACCAGCCTGACCATCAGCGCTCCTGCAGGCAAAAATTACGAGTACTCGGTGGTGACGTTCACCGGCGCCCCCGAACCTTCCGGGAGCGGCTAGCCAGCAGGATTGGCAACCCGCGCGTGCTTGGCCAAGCGGTGCTCCAACCCCGAGCGGACCTGGGACCACTCGGAGGCGATGATCGAGTACACGCAGGTGTCGCGCAGCGACCCGTCGGCCATGCGCGTGTGCGAGCGCAGCACCCCGTCCAGCTTGGCCCCGAGTCGCTCGATGGCTGCCCGTGACTGCGCGTTCATCCAGTGCGTCCGGAATTCGACGGCCGGGCAGCCGAGCACTTCGAAGGCGTGGGTGAGCAGCAGCAGCTTCGCATCCACGTTGGTGCCGGTGCCGCTGGCCGAGGCCCGGTTCCAGGTGGATCCGATCTCGACACGCGGCAGCCCGGAGTCGATTGCCATGAAGGTGGTCATGCCCAGGACCACCCCGTCGGAGTTGCGCCGGCTCACGAACGGCAGCATGGTTCCTGCCGCCTGCTCCTCCAGCCGGCGTTCGATTTCCTCCCGCATCCGCTCCGGAGTGGGCACCACGGTGTACCAGAGGTTCCAGACCTCGCCGTCCCGGACCGCCTCGACGAGCTCGTCGTGGTGCTCCAGGCCCAACGGTTCGAGGGTGACAAGGTTTCCGCGCAGGGTGACAGGTTCAATCATCGTCATGGTTTCAGCCTAAGGCCTGGTGCCGTCCGGTTTTTCGGGTGACACCCCGTCTGCGGGCGGAGAATCCTGCAGGGAAGTACCGGACAGCTTTGCAAGGATGGAATCGAGCTCCGTCCGGGTCAGCCCGTGCGCCAGCAGGAACTCCTCGGCATCGAGCGAACCCACGAACGCATCCAGCGCGGCGGCTCGTTCGGCCAGGTGCCCTACGAGCTCCGGCTCGCCCAGGTGCGATTCGTAGGGGTGCTTGACCGGGCTGGCCAGGTGCCAGTCGTTGATGCCGCGCAGAGCCGCCTCGTACTGGGATTGCAAGAGGTCTTCGCGCCCCGCAAGCTGCAGCAGCATGGAGACGACCAGTCCCGTACGGTCCCGGCCCGCCGAACAGTGCAGCACGATGCTGCCCTCGGCCACCGCAATCCGGCGGAAGACCTCGGCGATCCGGTCGGGGAATAACTCCACGTTCGCCGGGTAGAGCCGCGGGTGGTTCATGTACGGGACCGCGAGGCGCTCGAACTCGGGGTGCCCGGGTTCCTCGGTCGGCGCATTGACGATGGCGATCCCCGCCCGTGCGGCCTCGTCGATCGCCGGATCCGTGGGGCGGCGGGTCCGTTCTGTGGGGTTGCGCAGGTCGATGACCGTGCGTACCCCGTCAGCGTAGGCCTGTTCCCACCCCGCGGTGGTCAACCATTCGCTGCGGCCCATTCGGTAGATCCGGCCGAGCACGTGGCGGGCGTTGACTGCCCCCTCCCAGTGTGGCTGGCCTCCGGCATCCAGCATGTCGAACCGCCGCCTAGGCCTTTTCGGCCGTGTAGGTCTCGACGCGGATGTGGTGTTCGATCCCGGTGGCCGAGCGCGGGTCCGCGGCATCCGGTTTCGGTGCCTGGGCGGCATCCGCAGAGGTGGAGGCCGGCCGGGCGTGCGAGGCGCGGAAGGCCTCGGAGGTCTTCCATGCCTCGAAGTCCGATTCGGCCTCGAACTCCATGGTGACCTTGTAAGGCGTGTTCTCATCCACCGGGCGGTCGAGGGTGGCCCGGGAAAGGCCCGCGACCTTGGGCAGGTTATTGCGCATGTTGCCGATGAAGCGCTCTTCGAAAGCCTCGGCGCGCTCGGCCGGAACGTCGATCCGGTTGGTGACGATGTACATTTTCAGCCCTTTCTCGGGTGGCGGTCGGCACCCGAGGGCGCCGCATTCTCCCCTCCACCGTACCCATGTCGGCGCCCGGATCCACAAGCGCGGCCGCGACGAAGCCCCAGATGACCAAGCCGCAGCCTCAACGGCAATCTTGCGAATTGTGAAGGCCAGCCCCGGCATGCCCACCACCCCGGGGTTCAGCCTTCCGGACCGTGGCCGATGCCGATCCGACATGGCCTTTTTTGGTTGTTCATTTAACTGAATTTGCATTACGGGCTACCACTGTGCGCTTAATGTCTGCGCACAAGTTAGGTAAGCATAACCTTTGCCTGTCGGCTTGTGGTTTTCCCAATACCGTAAGGAGCCCCATGACGCCCCAACGTCCCCTGGCGCAAACCCTGTCCTCCCCCGCCCACGCCGGCGACTCCGCGCGACACCTGCTCGGCGCGGCATCCGCCGAGCGCATGGCCGAGCAGTTCGGCGCCGCCGCCCGCATGGCAGCGCACTCGATCACCAGGGCCAGCGGCCCCACCACTGGTCCCGGCCCCGCGGCGTTGCGTGCCCGACTCGATGCCGTGGACCTCCGCAGCCCTCTGGGCAGCACCGAAGCCGCCCTCGAAGAAGCGGCGGAGCTCTACATGCGCGATGCCGTCTACTTCCACCACCCCCGCTACGCCGCTCACCTGAACTGTCCGGTGGCGGTGCCCGCCGTCGTCGCCGAGGCCCTGGTCACCACGATCAACACCTCGATGGACACCTGGGACCAGAGCGCCGGAGCCACGCTGATCGAACAAAGACTCATCGACTGGGCCGCCGACCTTGCCGGACTCGGCCCGGAAGCCGACGGCGTCTTCACCAGCGGCGGCACGGCCTCCAACATGCAGGCCATGCTGCTGGCCCGCAATGCCGCCATCGCGGGAATGCCGGGCAGCATGCCCGAACGCCTGGCCGGGCTGCGCATCTACGCCTCGGCGGACAGCCACTTCAGCATCTCCACGTCCGCCTCGCTGCTCGGCATGGGGGCCGACGCAGTGGTGGCCGTCCCGGTCGATTCCATGCACCGGATGGACGCCGCCGAACTCGAGCGCATCCTCGAGGCCGACCGTGCCGCCGGATTCCGGGCCATGGCCATTGTCGCCACCGCCGGAACCACTGATTTCGGTGCCATCGACCCGCTGCCGGCTCTTGGGGCGCTGGCAGCCACCCACGGCGCATGGTTCCACGTCGACGGCGCCTACGGCGGCGGACTGCTCGCCTCGCCGCGGCACCGCGGAATGCTGGCCGGCATCGAACGCGCCAACTCGGTGACCGTCGACTTCCACAAGTCCTTCTTCCAGCCCATCGGCTCCAGCGCCATCCTGGTGCGCGACAAGGCAACACTGGGCCTCGTCTCGCACCACGCCGAATACCTGAACCCCGCGGCCGAGGCCGGAAGCGTGCCCAACCAGGTCGACAAGTCACTGGCCACCACGCGGCGCTTCGACGCGCTGAAGCTCTGGGTGACGCTGCGTTCCATCGGCGGGCCGGCGATCGGGGACATGTTCGACACCGTCATCGACCTGGCAGTCCTCGCCGGCGACATGGTCAAGGAGCACCCCGAGCTTGAGCTCGCCGCACCGGTGCAGCTGAGCACAGTGGTCTTCCGCTACGTCCCGGCCGCCGCGGCCCCGGACGCCGGCCCGCTGGCCAACGAGATCCGCAAGTCCCTCTATGAGTCAGGCGAGGCCATGGTCGCCGCCACCACCGTCAACGGAGTACGCCACTTGAAACTGACACTGCTGAACCCGCAAGCCACGCCGCAGGACGTGGCCGCCATCCTCGACGCCGTCGTGGCCCACGGCCGCCGCCTCTCCGGCGAGCGCGCAGCACGCGAGGTGTCCGCATGAGCCTCCGGAACCAGAACCACGAACAGCTCTGGGATGCCGTCGGGATCGGCGCCGGCCCCTTCAACCTGGGGTTCGCGGCGCTGGCCAGCTCCGTGAAGGACCTGAAGGTCCTGGTGCTGGAGAGCGCCGACGAACTGGCCTGGCACCCGGGCATGATGCTTGAGGGCGCCCACCTGCAGGTCCCGTTCATGGCGGACCTAGTCACCATGGCGGACCCGACCAACCCGCTGTCCTTCCTGAACCATCTGAAGGAATCCGGGCGCATCTACCCGTTCTACATCCGCGAGAACTTCTACCCGCTGCGCGAGGAATACAACAACTACTTGCGCTGGGCAGCGGCCAAGCTTCCCTCGGTCCGCTTCGGGCACCACGTGGCAGCGTCCCGCCACGTGGACGGGGTGTACGAACTCGACGTGCACACCGCCGAGGGGGTGCACACCGTGCGCACCCGCCAGCTGGTGCTGGGCACCGGCACCGTGCCCTACGTGCCGGCCACCGTCCCGCAGCACCTGCTGGCCAGCGGCCAGGTGGTGCACAGCAGCGGCTACCGCGAGGCCGCCGACCGCCTGGCCGCCTCCGGGCGCATCGCGGTAGTCGGCAGCGGGCAGAGCGCCGCGGAGATCTTCGCGGACCTGCTCGGCCGGCTCCCGGCCGACGGGCGGCTGGAGTGGGTCACCCGCTCCGCGCGCTTCTTCCCGCTGGAATACACCAAGCTGACCCTGGAGATGACCAGCCCGGAATACATCGACCACTTCCACGGCCTGCCGCAGGGCACCCGCGACAGGCTCTCGGCCAGCCAGAAGGGGCTCTACAAGGGCATCAACGCGGATTTGATCGACGAGATCCACGAGATGCTCTACCGGCGTTCGGTCTCCGGCCACGCACCCGTCACCTTGCGCGCCGCCACGGCGCTGGAATCCGTCGCCACCTGCGAGGGATCGCTGGGCCTGGGGCTGCGCAACCAGGACGACGACGGGAGATTCACCACCCACGCCGACACGATGGTGCTCGCCACCGGCTATGGCTACCGGGAACCGGACTTCCTGGACGGCATCGAACACCGGCTGAACCGGCTGCCCGACGGGCGGCTGGAGGTGGACCGCAACTACTCGGTCACCGACTCCGGCGACGTGCTGGTGCAGAACGCCGAACTGCACACCCACGGCTTCACCGCCCCCGACCTGGGCATGGGCGCCTACCGCAACTCGGTGATCATCAACCGGCTGCTCGGCCGGGCCCACTACCGGGTGGAAACCCGGATCGGCTTCCAGCACTTCGGTTCCCCCGCGGCAGGTGCCGCCGACCACTCCCTTGACCTCCACCCCGAAGGGGCCCACGCATGATCTCCGCCATCGAACCCGCCACCGAGGCCGCTCTCGCGCCGGCTGCCACCGACTTCTCCTTCCGCCGCCTCGACCCGGCCAACGATGCCGAACTGCTGCACAGCTGGGTGAACACCGAACGGGCCCGCTACTGGGGCATGAACGGCACCAGCGTCGAGGAGGTGCGCGAGGCCTACGAGGCGCTTGACGCGGACCCGCACCACCACGTGCTGCTCGGGCTGCTGCCCGCAAGCACCCCCGGCGGGGAGCCGGAGGCAGTGATGCTGCTGGAGCACTACGCCCCCGAACACTCGGTACTCGCCGGCGCCTACGTCCACCGAACCGGTGACGCGGGCCTGCACCTGCTGCTCGCCGGACCCGGCAGCGGGGCGGCACGGCCCGGGTTCAGCGCCGCTGCCATGGAGGCGGCCATCGGGCACCTCTTCGCTGACCTCGCGGTGCTGCGCATCGTGGTGGAGCCCGACGCCTCGAACAGCGCCATCCATTCACTGAACTCGCGGCTGGGATTCCGCCCCGCCGGGCGCGTGGAGCTGCCGGCGGGCCCCGACACCCCGGCCAAGACCGCGCTGCTCTCCTTCTGCACCCGGGCCGACTTCGCCGCCGCAACCCTCGGGCCCTCCACTGCCACCGTGCACCTGTCCCCCGCACGCTGGGCGAAGGCCAACCGCCACGTGTTGGCCAAGGCCATCGCCGAGTTCACCCACGAGCGGCTGCTGGTCCCGGTGGCCGTCGACGGGGGCTGGTCGCTGTCCGGCGGGGAACTCGAGTACCGTTTCACCGCCACGGTGCACCGCCTGGACCACTGGGTCGTGGATCCGGCCTCGCTGGCTGTCACCCGCTCCGGGGAACCGGAAGCACCCGATGCCGCGGGGTTCGTGCTCGCCTTCCGGGAGCAGCTCGGCCTCGCCGACGCGCAGCTTCCGGTCTACCTGGAGGAAATCGGCAGCACGCTGGCCGGGCACTGCTTCAAGCAGCTGCACTCCACCGCCAGCGCCGCGGAACTTGCGGCGGGCACCGGGGACGCCGTCGCGGACTTCCAGCGCACCGAGGCAGCGATGACCGAGGGGCACCCGTGCTTTGTGGCAAACAACGGCCGGCTGGGCCTGGGCGCCGGGGACTACCTGGAGCACGCCCCGGAGGCCGGGGCCGCGATCGCGCTGGAGTGGGTTGCCGCCCACGGCTCCCGGGCCCGGTTCACGGCCCTGGACGGGCTCGACGCGGCCGGGCTGCTGCGCGCGGAGCTCGGCGAGGAGCAGCTGGCCCTGCTCACCGGAAGGCTCGCCGCCGCCTGCGCCGCCAGCGGGCTGGAGGCGGGCGACTTCGTCTTCATCCCGGTGCACCCGTGGCAGTGGGAGCACAAGCTCGCCGTCAGCTTCGCGCCGGACGTGGCCACCGGCCACCTGGTGCACCTGGGTTCCGGAGCCGACCTCTACCAGCCGCAGCAGTCGATCCGCACCTTCTTCAACCGCAGCAACCCGGAGCGGCACTACGTCAAGACCGCGCTCTCGGTGCTGAACATGGGCTTCATGCGCGGCCTCTCGGCCGCCTACATGGAGGGCACCCCTGCCATCAACGCGTGGCTGTCCTCCGTGGTGGATGCCGATCCCGAGCTGCGGGCGCGCGGTACCCGGCTGCTGCGCGAGGTCGCTGCGGCGGGCTACACCAACCCGCTGTTCAACGCCGCGGGGAAGGACACTCCGCAGCGCAAGATGCTTGCCGCGCTCTGGCGCGAATCCCCGGCCTCGCGCATCCAGGAGGGCCAGGCGCTGGCCACCATGGCCTCCCTGCTGCATGTCGATGCCGCGGGCGCCTCGCTGGCCGCGGCGCACATCCGGCGCTCGGAGCTGGCCCCGGCGGACTGGCTGGCCCGCTACTTCGACGCCTACCTGGTGCCGCTGGTGCACTGCCTGTGCCGCTACGACCTGGTGTTCATGCCGCACGGGGAAAACGTCATCCTGGTCCTCGAGGACTCGGTCCCGGTGCGGGTGCTGCACAAGGACCTGGCCGAGGAGGTCGCGGTGTTCGGCGACAGGCAGGAACTGCCCGCCGCGGTGGAGCGGATCCGCATCTCCGCGCCGGAGTCGGAGCGGCGGCTGGCGATCTTCACGGACGTCGTCGACTGCTTCCTGCGCTTCCTGGCCCCCGCGTTGGCCCGCGAGGGCGTGTGCGACGAGGAGGAGTTCTGGGCCGTCGCGGCGCAGCGCCTGCTCGCCTACCGGAAGCGCAACCCGGAGCAGGCGCGGGCCTTCGACGCCCTGGAGCTCTTCGCCCCGGACTTCGAGCTCTCCTGCCTGAACCGGCTGCAGCTGCGCAACAACCAGCAGATGCTGGATTTGGCGGACCAGTCCGGCGGGCTGATCTACGCCGGAACGCTGGCCAACCCGCTGGCCGGGCACCTGGCCTGAGCCACCGGCGCTACAGCCCCGCCCCGCCCCGGTTCGCCCGGGCCGGGGCGGGGCACCGCACCTCCACCCCGTTCTTGAAAGCACATCCCGTGACAATGACTTCCGCCGCCGGCCTCGGCAACCACTCCCCCGCCACCGGCATCCACCGCGACGACTGGGGCATCCCCCACCTGTGGGCCGCCTCCGCCGACGACCTGGCCCGCCTGCAGGGCCTGAACGCCGCCACCGACCGCTCGTGGCAGATCGAGCTGGAACGTTGGCGCTCCGAGGGGCGAACCGCCGAGATGCTGGGTGCCGACGGCGTGCCCTGGGACAGTTTCGCCCGCCAAGCCCGGCTCGATGACACAGCCCGCCGCTGCTTCGATTCCCTCGACGCAGACACGCAACGCTGGTGCACCGGCTACGTGGAGGGCATCAACCAGGGGCTCGAAGCCGGCCTGCGCGGCGGGCCGGAATTCGATCAGTCCGGCACCGCCCCGGCGCCGTGGAACCCGTGGACGCCGCTGGGCGTGTTCCTGGTCCAGCACATCCTCTTCTCCACGTTCCCCAACAAGCTCTTCCGCGCCCACGTCGCCCGGACCCTGGGTCCCGATGCCGTCGCCCTGTTCAGCGTCGAGGCCCCGGTGTTCTCCGGCAGCAACGCCTGGGCCGTCCATGGCTCGGCCACCGCCGACGGTTCCCCGTTGGTCGCCGGGGACCCGCACCGGTTGCTGGAACTGCCCGGCGTCTACCAGCAGGTGCGCCTTGCCTGCCCGGAGTTCGATGCCGTCGGCTTCGCCTTCCCGGGTGTCCCGGGCCTTCCGCACTTCGGCCACACCGGCCACACCGCCTGGGCCATCACCAACGCCATGGCCGACTACCAGGACCTCTTCGAGGAGGAACTGCGCCGGGCCCCCGATGGCGGCATCGAGGCCCGCGGCCCCCGCGGCTGGGAACCGGCAACCACCGGCAGGGAAACGGTCCTGGTCCGCGGCGGCGCCCCCGTGGAGGTCGAAGTCATCGGGACCGCCCGCGGGCCCGTCATCGCGGGCGGTCCCGACGGCGGCGCCCTGAGCCTGCGGATACCGGCGCGGGTCGAGGAACGCCTCGGCTTCGACGCACTCCTGCCGCTGCTGCGCAGCCGCCGCGTGGCCGACGTGGAGAATGCGCTGCAGCGCTGGGTGGAACCGGTGAACAGCGTGCTCGCGGCGGACACCGAAGGCACCGTGCGGCACTTCCTCGCCGGGGTGGTCCCGCTGCGGAACCACGGAAACCGGTGCCTGCCGGTGCCGGCGGCCTCTGCCGCCCACGCCTGGGAGGGCTGTCACGTGGAGCTGCCGAGCACCTCGGTGGGGCGCTTCGCGGTGAGCGCCAACGACCGCGAGGCAGCCGGCGGGGACCGCATCGGCATGGAGTTTGCCCCGGCCCACCGGGCCCGGCGCATCCGCGAACTCCTGGAATCCCGGGGCACAGCTCCCCTCACGGTGGCGGACATGCAGGACATCCATGCAGACACTCTGCTCGGCCCGCTCCCCGCCTTCCGTACCCTGCTCGAATCCGTCGATGCCGCGCTGTTGCCGCGCATCGCGGACCGGCTGCGCACCCGCATCCTCCGCTGGGACGGCCGCATGGACGCGGAAAGCACCGACGCCGCGGCCTTCGCCGCGTGGCGCTCGGCGGTGGTCCGCGGGATCGCGCGGCACCCTGCGCTGGAGCCGCTGGCCCTGCCGCACGGGTATTCCCCGTTGTTCGCCCCCTGGCTCTCCGTGGCCTCCCGGGTGGGTTTCGCCCTGGAGACCCTGCTGCTGCGCGGTGCGGAGCTGGGGATCGCCCCGGCCGCCGTGGCCTCCGAAGCGCTGGTCGAGGCCTCGGCCGGCACCGCCGAAGACGCGGGGGAAACCTGGGGCGGGCGACACACGCTCCTGGCCGTGCACGAGCTCCCCGGCCGGCTCGCGGACCGGGTCCCGGTCGCGGCCCTGGCCGGTGACACCGGCTGCGTACTGTGCACCGAGTCCCTGCCCGGGGTGCAGGACCGCAGCTTCCGCGGCCCGGTGGCCCGCTACGTCTGGGACCTTGCGGACCGCGCGAATTCCCGATGGGTTGTCCCGTTCGGTGCGGCCGGCACGCCGGGCACTGCGCATTCCGCCGACCAGCTCCCGCTCTGGGCCGGCGGGGAGCTCGTCCCCGTCGTCACCGACTGGAACCTGCTGCGCCCGGACCCGGCCACCGACAGCCACCTAACCACCGATACCCGACCCGCATCCAATACCCGCTCCGCCACGGACCCCCTATCGAAAAGGACCCCATGAACACCACCTCCGCAACAGCACCGGACCCCGGCCTCCGCACAGCAGTATTCACCGAGGACCTCGGGTCCTGGGGCACGGTGCTGATCGTGCCGTTGTGCCCGGAACAGGACGCCGACCTCATCCACGGCTGGGTCACGCAGGAGCGCGCCCGTTTCTGGGGCATGACCGAATACACCCGCACCGAGGTCCTGGAGGTCTACCGGTTCGTCGAGTCGCTCGAGACGCACCACGCGTTCCTGGTGTTGCTGGAGGGCGAGCCGATGGCCCTGTTCCAGACCTACGAGCCCCTGCACGATCCGGTGGGCGAGGCCTACCCGGCCCGCGCCGCGGACATCGGCATGCACCTGCTGCTGGCACCGGCCACCCGCCCCATCCCGCATTTCACGCCGCGGCTTGCCACGATGCTTATCAACTTCATGTTCTCGGACCCCGCGATCGACAGGATCGTTGTGGAACCCGACGCCCGGAACGAGAAGGCCGTGCGCCGGCTCCAGGCCACCTGCTTCGAGCTCGGTCCGCGGATCCAGCTGGAGGAGAAGGAAGCCCAGCTGGCCTTCCTGAGGCGCGAACGATTCGAGCAGACACAGGCACGGGCGCCGCGCACGCGCTAGACGCCGCGGGGGCCGTGCAGCAGATGCTGCACGGCCCCCGCGGTCGGTGAATCGGGCTCAGCTCCAGTCGTAGAAGCCCTTGCCGGTCTTGCGGCCCAGGTGGCCCGCCTCGACCAGGTCGCGCAGGATCTGCGGCGGGGCGAAGCGGTCGCCCAGGGTCTCGTGCAGGTACTCGGCAATGCCCAGGCGCACATCAAGGCCCACGATGTCGGTGGTCTTCAGCGGGCCTGTCGGGTGCTTGTAGCCGAGCACCATGGCGTTGTCGATGTCCTCGGCGCTTGCCACGCCTTCCTCGACCATGCGCATGGCTTCAAGCGCGATGGCCACGCCCAGGCGCGAGGAGGCGAAGCCGGGGGCGTCGTTGACCACCACAGCGGTCTTGCCCAGGCCCGCCACCCAGCCGCGGGCGGCCTCGATGACCGCCGGTGCACTTTGCTTGGCGATGACCACCTCGATCAGCGTGGAGGCGGGAACCGGGTTGAAGAAGTGCAGGCCCAGGAAGTTCTCCGGGCGCTGAAGCTCGGCGGCCAGGCCGCTCATGGACAGCGAGGAGGTGTTCGAGGCCAGGATGGCGCCATCGCCCAGGTGTTCCTCGACCTTCTTCAGCGAGGCGACCTTCAGGTCCCAGATCTCCGGGACGGCCTCGACGACGAGCTCGCGGTCGGCGAAGGACGCGTAGTCCACCGAAACGTCGAACCGGGTCAGCATCTCGCCCAGGTTCCCGTCGACAGAACCGCGCTCGATCGACTTGGCGGCTGCGGCCTCGACGCGTTCGCGGGCGCCCTGTGCGGAAGCCTCGTCGCGTTCGACGACGACGACGTCGCAGCCGTTGATGAGGAAGGCATGGGCGATGCCGGCGCCCATGCGCCCGCCGCCGAGGACGCCGACCTTGGCCGGAAGTGCCGGGGAAACTTCAGTCATTACTTTTTCTTCCTGTCCAAGAAGGCCTGCATGCGGTCGAATTTTGCCTGGGATTCAAAGAGCATCCCCTGGGCGAGGGTGTCGATGACCGGGTGCGCCTCGCGCGGGGTGTGGAACACGGACTTGGTGATGCGCACGGCCAGCGGGTCCTGGGTGGCGATGCGGTCGGCCAGGGCCGAGGCCGCCTCCAGGAGGTCCTTGCCCTCCACCAGTTCGGTGACAAGTCCGACGCGCAGGCATTCCTCGCCCTTGAGGACCTTGCCCGCAAGCAGGATCTCCTTGGCGACGGGTTCGCCCACGAGTTCCTTCAGCCGCCAGGTGGCGCCCGCCGCTGCCATGATGCCGAGCCCGGTTTCCGGGTTGCCCATGCGCAGCTCGGGGGTGCCGATGCGGAAGTCCGCGGCGTAGGCCAGCTCGGCGCCGCCGCCCAGCGCGAAGCCGTCGAGCGCCGCGATCACGGGCATCGGCAGCTTGGCGAGCCTATCGAAGATGCCCGAGTTGATGCCGGCCAGGGCGTCATCGCGCCGGCGCTCGCGCAGCTGGGCGATGTCGGCGCCGGAGGCGAAGACACCCTTGGCGCCGGACTCCGGGTCGGCCGGGGTGCCGGAGAGCACCATGACCTTCGGGGTGCGTTCCAGGTAGGCGCACACCGCGTGCAGCTCGTCGACCATGAGCTGGTCGATCGCGTTCTTCACCTCGGGGCGGTCGAGCTGCACGTACAGCCGGTCCGCGAACTCGGTGAGCTTCAGGGTCTGGAAGCCGGAGGCGTCGATCGTCTCCCCCATTCCCCTAGACCCCCTCGATGAGCAGGGCCGAGCCCTGGCCGACGCCCACGCACATGGTGGCAAGGCCCAGCTTGGACCCGCCTTCCTTGGCCTCGCGCTCCAGGCGGCCCAGCAGGGTGATGACGATGCGCGAACCCGAGGAACCCAGCGGGTGGCCGAGGGCGATGGCCCCGCCGTCGTTGTTCACGATCTCCGGGTCGATGCCCAATTCGCGCATCGAGGCCAGCGACTGGGAGGCGAAGGCCTCGTTGAGCTCGACGGCCGCGAGGTCCTCGATCTTGTAGCCGGAGCGTTCCATGACCTTGCGGGTCGCCGGGACCGGGCCCACGCCCATGATCTCCGGGGCCAGGCCGGCAGAGGCGCCGTCGATGATGCGGGCGCGCGGGATGAGCCCGTACTTCTTGATGGCGGCCTCGGAGGCCACGATGATCGCCGAGGCGCCGTCGTTGAGGGTCGAGGCGTTGCCCGCGGTGACCACGGTGCCGCCCTTGACCACGGGGCGCAGGTTGGCCAGCACCTCGGCGGTGGTTCCGGCGCGCGGTCCCTCGTCGGTGTCCACGACGGTTTCGCCCTTGCGGGTCTTCACCGTCACCGGGACGATCTCGTCCTTGAAGCGGCCGGCCTCGATCGCGGCGATGGCGCGTTCGTGGGAGCGCACGGCGAACGCGTCGCAGTCCTCGCGGCTGGTGTTGAAGACGCGGGCGACCTCCTCGGCCGTTTCGGGCATGGAGAAGGTGGCCTTGCCCTCGCGGGAGAGTTCGCCGGATAGGAACTCGGGGTTCGGGAAGCGCCAGCCGATCGAGGTGTCGTAGCTGGCTCCGGGCTTGGCGAAGGCCTTGTCCGGCTTCTCCATGACCCAGGGGGCACGGCTCATGGACTCGACGCCGCCGGCGACGACGATGTCCGCGGCACCCGCCTTGACCATGTGGCTGGCCATGGTGATGGCGCTCATGCCGGAGGCGCAGAGGCGGTTCACGGTGATGCCCGGGACGGTGTCCTCGAAGCCCGCCAACAGCCAGGCCATGCGGGCCACGTTGCGGTTTTCCTCGCCGGCGCCGTTGGCGTTGCCGAAGATCACCTCGTCGACGTCGGCCGGGTCGATGCCGGCGCGTTCCACGGCGGCCCGAATGGTGAGCGCCGCCAGGTCATCGGGGCGGACGCCGCTCAGGGCCCCGCCGTATCGTCCCACCGGTGTGCGGGCTCCGCCCACCAAGAAAGCCTCGGTCATCACAACTCCTTTGTCATTCGGCACCCGCTGCGCGCTGTTCCCGGGCGCGGGTCCCGGCCAGGCCGCACGTTATTTACCGACCATTCGTTCACTAATACAATCCCACCCCGACGTGATCGGGGTCAACCTCCGCGCCACAATCCCGCACACGCGCTTCACGCGGCCTTGGGCAGTGACAGTGGAAACCCTTGCGCCAAAAGGCGCGGCGGGGCCGAACGGAAGGCGCCATTCCGGCGCATCCGCCCGGCCCCGCCGAGGCGAAGTACCAAGAACCCGGCCAAGGGTGCAGGGGCCGGGAGCTAGGAGTACAGCTCGCTCTTGGGCTTGTTGGTGCGCACCTTGCGCCAGCCGATCCACAGCGCAAGGCCAATCAGCGGGATGCAGCCGATGGTGTAAAGGCCGAGGTGGAAGACCTCGCCGTCCTTGCCGGTGATGGTGTCGAAACCGATCAGCACGGTGATGACCAGCAGGGAGACAAGACCCGCCCAGCTGGTGTAGGGCGATCCCGGCATCAGCAGCGAGGAGGCCTTGCCGCGCTTCTTGCGCAGCATCAGCTGGCACGCGAAGATCGAGGCCCAGGTAAAAAGCACGCCGATGGAGGCGGTGTTCAGCGCCAGGTCGAACGCGTAGGTGCCGCCCAGCCACACGTTCAGGATGATGCCGATGCAGTAGACGCCGGAGATGGCCCAAATTCCCGCATAGGGGACGTAGCGCTTGTTCATCCGGGTCAGCCACTGGGGGGCGTGGCCGTTGTTGGCCATGGCGCGGAAGATGCGGCCGATCGAGTAGAGACCCGAGTTGCAGGAGCTCAGGGCAGCGGTGATGACCACGAAGTTCATGACGCTGCCGATCCAGCCCCAGCCGAGCTGGTCAAAGACCGTGACAAACGGGCTGACGCCGGCCTGGTAGTGGTCCCACGGCACGATCATGGCCAGCAGGGACACCGAACCGACGTAGAAGACGACGATCCGGAGGACCACGGCGCGGATCGCCGCGGGAACTTCCTTGGCCGGGTTTTCCATTTCGCCGGCGGTGATGCCGACCAGCTCGATGGCGTTGTAGGCGAAGATCACGGCGTTGAGCACCAGGATGGAAATCAGGAAGCCGCGCGGGAACATGCCGCCCTCGCCGGCGAAGAGGTTGCCCACCGAGGCGTGCCCGTCACCCACCTGCGCGTTGGTGACCACCAGGTAGGTGCCGATGCACAGGAAGGAGACGATGGCCGCGACCTTGAGGAAGGAGGCCCAGAACTCGAACTCGGCAAAAGCCTTGGCACTGAAGAGGTTTACTGCCACGAGCAGCCCGAGGGCGCACAGCGCGGAGGCTTCCACCGGGACTCCCGGGAAAAAGTACTGGAAGTACAGGCCGATGGCGATGAGTTCGGCAATACCGGTCATGGCCCAGTTCAGCACGTACATCCACCCGGAAAGGTAGGCGCCCTTGGCGCCGAAGAGCTCGCCCGCATAGGAAACGAAGGAGCCCGAGGACTGGCGGTACATGATCAGCTCGCCCAGGGCGCGCATCAGGAAGTAGGCGATGACCCCTGCGATGGCGTAGGAGAAGATCAACGCCGGACCGGTGGAGGCCAGGCGCCCGCCGGCACCCATGAAGAGGCCGACGCCGATCGCCCCGCCCATCGCGATCATCTGGACATGGCGGCGGGTCAGGGTCTTCTTGTATCCCTCGGAAGTAACACCCGCGTCCCGTGTCGAATCGTGGTCGTGCTGCTCAAGAACGTTGCGGGGTTCCAACGCGTGACTCCTTCGATAAGGCTCTGCTCCCGCGCCGGGGCCGGCGGGAGTGCGTACCGGGTGGCCCGTGACACATCCGGTGGACGCAAGCGGCAAACATATCCCATTCACGACCACAAATACACTTGGATTGTGCCCCGGAACACAGGAAGCATGGGTCGTGAACGGCCCGCCCGGTCACGCAAATCGGCTGGTCAGAGGCGTCTTTGGCGCGTTCGTTTGAACCCCGGAAAATCCCCGAAAAATTGTTGAACAGTTTCCGGCCCCGCGGCCCCCTTTCGCGACGCCGAAGGGTAAGGCACTAGCATTCATACCTGTGAGCAACGTTGAATCAAACCCCCAGCTGCCGGCCAAGGTCTCAGACATTTTCGATCCCCTGCGCTGGCGGGTGGTCGAAGGCTTCGACCTCCAGGACATGACCTACCACCGCCAGGTCGAGCGCGACGACTCAGGCGCCGTCGTCCGCGACCTGCCGACCGTGCGCATCGCCTTCAACCGCCCGGAGGTGCGCAACGCGTTCCGTCCCGGCACCGTCGACGAGCTCTACCGCGTCATGGACCACGCCCGCATGAGCTCCGACGTGGCAACGGTGCTGCTCACCGGCAACGGCCCCTCCCCCAAGGACGGCGGGCACTCGTTCTGCTCGGGCGGCGACCAGCGCATCCGCGGCCGCGACGGCTACCGCTACGCCGAGGGCGAGACCGCCGACTCGATCGACCCGGCACGTGCCGGACGCCTTCACATCCTCGAGGTCCAGCGCCTGATGCGCACCATGCCCAAGGTCGTCATCGCCGTGGTCAACGGCTGGGCCGCCGGCGGCGGGCACTCCCTGCACGTGGTCTCGGACCTGACCATCGCCTCCCGTGAGCACGGCAAGTTCAAGCAGACCGACGCCACTGTCGGCTCCTTCGACGCCGGCTACGGCTCGGCCCTGCTGGCCCGCCAGGTCGGCCAGAAGACCGCCCGCGAGATCTTCTTCCTCGCCCGCGAATACTCCGCCGAGGACATGGTCCGCATGGGAGCTGTCAACGAGGCCGTCGACCACGCCCGCCTCGAGGAGGTCGCCCTTCAGTACGCGGCGGACATCGCCCGCCAGTCGCCGCAGGCCATCCGCATGCTCAAGTTCGCCTTCAACCTTGCCGACGACGGGCTGGCCGGCCAGCAGGTCTTCGCCGGCGAGGCGACCCGCATGGCCTACATGACCGACGAGGCCGTCGAGGGCCGGGACGCCTTCCTGGAGAAGCGCGATCCCGACTGGTCCGCGCACCCCTACTACTTCTAGAGGCCAAGGACCCCGCCGCCCATGAACCCGGAATCCGCGCTCGCAGTCCTGGCCGCAGCCCTCAACGAGGAAGGCCCGGCCGTGGAGATCCTTCCCGGCACCACGGCCGACGAGTACCTGGCCAACCTCGTCCCCGAGGCGGAGCTGGAGGGCCTGGAGGACATCGCCGCGGTGGTGCGCACCTCCGGGTCCACCGGCACGCCCAAGCGCACGGCGCTGTCCGTGGAGGCACTGGCTTCCTCCTCCATGGCCACCGCCGAGTACCTGGGTTTCGAGGGCCAGTGGCTGCTCGCCCTGCCCCTGCACTACGTCGCGGGGCTCTCGGTGCTCAGCCGCAGCCTGTACGCCGGGACGCGGCCCTGGGCCATGGACCTGGACCGGAGCTTCGACGCGGCCGGGTTCAACGAGGCGGCCTCGGCCCTGACCGACGGCAGGCGGCTGGTCTCCCTGGTGCCCACCCAGCTCCAGCGCCTGCTCACCGACCCGGATGCCGAAACCCTGTCCACGCTCAAGCGCTTCGACGCGATCCTGCTCGGCGGGGCCCGCGCCCCGCGGGCAGTGCTCGATGAAGCGGCGCGCCATTCGCTGAACATCCACCTCACCTACGGGTCGAGCGAAACCAGTGGCGGCTGTGTGTACGACGCGCGGGCCCTGCCCGGGGTCGAGGTGAAAACCGTCGACGGCAGGATCTGGCTCGGCGGGCCCACCATCGCCTCGGGCTACCTGGGCGATCCGGCCCTGAGCGCCGCGCACTTCGGCACCGACGGCAAGGGCACCCGCTGGTACCGCACCGATGACCTGGGCGAATACCGGGACGGGATCCTCTCGGTCACCGGGCGGGCGGACGACGTGATCAACACCGGAGGCATCAAGGTCTCGGCCGCCGCCATCCAGCAGGCCATCGAGGCACTGCCGGGCGTCACGTCCGTGGTGGTCCTGCCCGTGCCGCACGAACAGTGGGGACAGCAGGTCGGCGCCGCGTTCAGCGGTTCGGCAACCCCGGACGCGGTGCGCCTGGCCGTGCGTGCCGCGCTGGGGCCGGCTGCGGTCCCGCGCCGCATCCTGCAACTCCCGGTCCTGCCGCTGCTGCCCAACGGCAAGTTCGACCGCATGGCCCTCGGGGCACTGCTGGCCGCCACCCCCGAATAGTCCGCGCCCGGCGGCCCGCGGTTGCCCCGCGGTGCCTGCTTCTTGCTGATTTCGCCCTCGTCGGCCATCAGGGGGAGAATGGAGGCTGATCTTAGACGGAAGTATCGAGAGGACTAACAGTGGCAACGCTCTCCCAGTGGGTCGCCGGTGCACGACTTCGCACCCTGCCCATCGTGATTGCCCCGGTGGTGATCGGCACGGCTGCGGCGGTGGACATCACCGGCAGGGTTGCCTGGTTCGAGGCGATCCTGGCCCTCATCGTGGGCCTCCTGCTCCAAGTCGGTGTCAACTACTCCAACGACTACTCCGACGGCATCCGGGGCACCGACGACGTTCGCGTCGGTCCCCTGCGGCTGACCGGATCGGGGCTCGCAGAACCGAAGGACGTGCGGAACGCCGCATTCGGTTGCTTCGGGGCAGCTGCCCTGGTTGGCGCATTCCTTGTGGTTTTCACCGGCTCGTGGCCGTTGCTGCTGGTCGGTGCCGCGGCGGTCGTTGCGGCCTGGGGCTATACCGGCGGCAAGAACCCCTACGGTTACCGCGGGCTGGGCGAGGTCTTCGTCTTCATCTTCTTCGGCCTGGTGGCAACGCTCGGAACCACCTACACGCAGGCCGGCATGCTGTCGGTGCTCTCGCTGCTGGGTGCTGTCGGAACCGGCCTGATTGCCACGGCACTGCTGATGGCCAACAACGTGCGCGACATACCGACGGACCGGGAAGTCGGCAAGATGACGCTCGCCGTGCGGCTGGGAGACACCACCGCGCGCATCAGCTACGTGATGATGCTTGCCGTTGCCGTCCTGTTGCCGGTCACGGTGATCGGCACGCACCCGTGGATGTGGATGGTGCTTCTGACAGTGCTGCCGAGCCTGCTCCCCTGCTGGATCATGCTGCGCAAGCACGAACCCGGCGCCCTGATCCCGGTGCTGAAGCAGACGGGCATCATCAACCTTGCCTACGCGGTGCTCTTCACCACCGCGGTCGCCATGGGCAAGGCCATGGCCTGACACCCGAAACGCAGATGCGGTGGTGTCGACTTCCGGACGGGAGCCGCCACCACCGCTTTTTTGTGCCATCCGCTAACGGGCTAGGATGGCCCCAATGGCGAAAGAACCACAGGTCAGTCACCACCTTGATAGCCGACGGCCCCCTTTCGCAGAGCCGGATTCAGCAGGGAGGACCACGCTCTATGGACCTGATGCAGCAACGCTACAAGAAACGTCCGGGCCAGCCTTCGATCGATGGCCCCGCGGTTGCCAAGGGGTGGTTCGTCACCCTCGGGCTGTGGCTGGGCAGTTCGCTGGCATTCGCCATCTATTCGTCTGCGACGCTGTCCGACGACCCAGGGACCTTGTCTTCCGGTGTCCTGGGGCTCTGGTCGATATTCGCCCTGTACAGCGTGGGCGTCGCAATGCTCATCGGCTTGCCGCTGGCCTTGCTACTGGACCGGTCTCTCCGGTTCACACATTCGCCGTGGATCCACATTGCGGCGTTCCTCGCAGTGTTCACCGCACTGCCAATGGCTGTGCTGGGGTTTTCCATGGATGGCGAATGGATTCAGCCTTGTAGCTTCTCCCTGTTGCTGGGAATCTGCGCAGCACTGGGACGGGCTGCAGCTTTCCGCCAGGGCGGTTCGTTCCGCAGGCCAACTACCTGGACCTCGTAGACAAGTTACTGCAGCCGACGGGCCGGTGATTCCCGAAGCGGCCCGACCGAGGGAGAACCAGAGCACCCTGGGGGCGGCATGAACACATGCCCGACCGCGGCGACGTTGAACGGTTTCCTCGGCCCGATGTCCCCGAAGGGGCGCATTCTACTTGTCGCCGTCCAGGAAGCTGTCTTCGGCTTCCTCGTCGGACAGCTGCCGCTTGGACTTCTTGGGGCCGTTGGCTGCGAACATCTTCTGCACGTCTGCGTTCGCCGCCAGCCGCAGCTTGTTCAGGAACAGGTAGGAGATCGCGAAGGCGACAATCAGCGCGACAAGGCCCGAGACGTAGACGGGCCACCGCAGGAGAAAGACCAGCGGGAGGAAAACAACGAAGAAAAGGGCCAACCGGATCACGGTGTACTTTAAGAACTGCACGGCTCCAGTCTATCCGCAGCCCGATCCCAGATAATTTCACTAGACTGTATTTATGGTCAGGTACATAATTTTTGGCTCATTGGTCGCACTTGCTGTCACCATCTACGCGTTGATCGAATGCGTCCGCACCCGGTCGAGCGATGTCCGCTCCCTGCCCAAGGCCGGCTGGATTGCGGCAATCATCCTGCTTCCGTTGGTCGGTGCCGGGCTCTGGTTCTGGCTTGGACGCCCCACCACCGGCGGTGTTCAGCGCCAGGCGCCCGGATCCCGCCCGGCGACAGGCGCCCCCGACGACGACGAGGCGTTCCTGCGCAATCTGGAGACACAGCGCCGCAACAAAGCCCGTGATGAGGAACTCCGCCGCAAGGAGGCCGAGCTCAAGGAACGCGAGCGCAAACTGGCCGAGGAGAAGAAGGACGAGCCCGAGGAGGGCGGCAATCCGTCCGAGGACACGCCGCACCACACCCCCTAGAACCGCGAGGAACAACATGAAGGCTGGGCGGGTCCGGAATTCTCCGGACCCGCCCAGCCTTTGTTGCTAGTCGCCCTTGACGTTGATGATCTGGCGGAGCTTGTGCCGCACGCTCACCAGGTCACCCGCATCCTCCATGACCTGGTCGATGGGCTTGTAGGCACCCGGGATCTCGTCGATGAACGCGTCGGTATCGCGGTACTCGATCCCTTCCATGGCTTCGCGCAGCTGCTCGATGCTGAAGGCCTTGCGGGCTGCACTTCGTGAGTACTCACGTCCTGCGCCGTGTGGCGAGGAATCGAGTGACACCGGGTTGCCCTTGCCGACAACCACGTACGAGGCCGTGCCCATCGACCCGGGGATCAGCCCCGGATCCCCTTCACGAGCCCGGATGGCACCCTTACGGGAAAGCCAGACCGACTTCCCGAAGTGGGTCTCCTTCTCCGTGAAGTTGTGGTGGCAGTTGATGCGCTCGAGCTCATCGACAGGTCCCCCGACCCAGTCGGTGAACTGGCGGATCACCCGGTCCATCATTTCTTCCCGGTTCAGCAGGGCGAAGTGCTGTGCCCAGCGCAGTTCGCGGATGTAGGCGTCGAACTCCACCGTTCCCTCGACAAGGTACGCGAGGTCCGGATCCGGCAAGTCGATCCAGTACTTCCTGGCGACCTGCTGTGCGACCTTGATGTGCTTGGTCGCGATCTTGTTCCCGATCCCTCGCGAACCCGAGTGCAGGAACAGCCAGACCGAGTCCTCCTCATCCAGTGACACCTCGATGAAGTGGTTGCCCGAGCCCAGCGACCCGAGCTGGTGCGCCCAGTGCCCGGCGTAGCTTGCCGGGTCGAAACCAGCCTTCTCCGCCAGCGCCTTGAGCTCCTCGACACGTGGGAGGGCCGTCGCGACGATCTTGTTGTTGTACTTGCCCGCCGAGAGCGGGATCGCGCGTTCGATGTCCTCGCGCAGCGGCCTGCGGTCCTTCGGCAGGTCCGATTCCTTGTACTGGGTCTTCACGGCGATCATGCCGCATCCGATGTCCACTCCCACTGCGGCCGGAATGATGGCACCGAGTGTCGGAATCACCGACCCGACAGTGGCGCCCTTGCCCAGGTGCGCGTCCGGCATCAGCGCCAGGTGCGGGAAGATGAATGGCATCTTCGAGGTGGTGATTGCCTGCTCCCGGGTCTTTTCATCCAGGATGGACGCCCAGTTCTTGAGCCGGCTGGTGATGGTCTCCACGATTTCTCTTTCTGTGATGTGGTCCTCGCCGCGCTCTTCGCGGAAAGGTTGAAAGGTTCGGGGAGACGATCGGATCCAAAAAAGTAACCCCGAACCGGTGTGCGGTTGCGGGGTTTGGAGTCCTGCTGGCGTGCAGGGGGCTACAAAGGGGGCAACCGGCGATTTGGTTCTTGCTTGTACTGGCGCAGGTAGGAGCGCAGGGACAAGTCATTGAGATCGGTTGCATTGAATTTCAACATGTCCTTGCCCTTTCCAGTACGTGCTTGCAGGTTCCCGTATTCGGGATTTCCAGGTACCGTCCCCGTTGCGGAGACGACAAGAGGCGAGCCTAACAGGCCCATCGGGCTCGGGCAACCCCGGACCATCGGCGGTGCCGCCAATTCGGGCCGGTTCGTCCCCTGTGCCCGGACGCAAGAAAGCCCGTGATCCTTGAACAGAATCACGGGCTTTCTTCTTTGTGGCGGGGACAGGATTTGAACCTGTGACCTCCGGGTTATGAGCCCGGCGAGCTACCGAACTGCTCCACCCCGCGTCGGTATGTACCAACCCTAACAGGGGTTTGCCCGTAGACCTAATCGAGGGAAAGTTTCGTCGAATTTTGCCCGGTTTACCGAGTATTCAGGCCTTTGGCGAGATAAACCCACCCCAAAACAGGACCGTTTCCCTCCGAACGCGAAATTCTTGAGTGTGAGTACTGTCACTGGCGATCCCGATTGGGCGCGGATGGAAACCTACACGAGACCCTCCGATAGTACGCGCCTGGTTAACGTGAAGGTGGCCCGCCGCTTGTTGTTCACAAGCTGCGGGCCACCATTCGGTGTTCCGTGGACTACAGACCCGCGTACGAGTGAAGACCGTTGAAGTAGATGTTCACGATGGTGAAGTTGAAGACGAGGCAGAGGTAGCCGATGATGCTCAGCCAGGCCGAACGTGCGCCGGTCCAGCCGCCGGTGGCACGGGCATGCAGGTAGCCTGCGTAGACCACCCAAATCACGAAGCTCCAAACTTCCTTGGTGTCCCATCCCCAGTAGCGGCCCCAGGCGGCCTCGGCCCAAATGGCTCCGGCCATCACGGTGAAGGTCCACATGACAAAGGCAACCGCGTTGATGCGGTAGGCAAAGTTCTCGAGTGCGCCGGCGCTCGGCACCAGGCCCATGAACGGGAACTTGTCCTGCTTGCCGGCCGCCAGGGCAGAGACTCGGGCGTGCTGGACCAGCTGCAGGACGTTCATGGCGAAGCTGATGGTGAACAGGGCGGATGCCGCCACCGCGATGGACACGTGGATGATCAGCCAGTAGCTCTGCAGGGCGGGCACCAGGTGGGCGACGGGAGTCGGGAAGCCCATGGTGGCGCCACAAAGCATGACGGTCACCAGTCCAATGACGAAGGTCCCCATGAATCGCAGGTCCTTCTTCAGCAGCACCACGGAGAAGACAAGCGCGACGATGAAGGAGCCCGTGGACAGAAATTCGTACATGTTGCCCCACGGCACGCGGCCAGCAGCAATACCGCGGCTGACCACGGCAAAGCCGTGGATCAGAACTCCGAGCCAGGTCAGCGATACCGCGACCTTCGCGGCCATGCGCTTCTCCGACGCCGGGACATAGTCCATCGAGTCGTTGACCAGTTCCTCGCCACGCGGGGTGTTTACGACGGGCGCCGAGTTCCCGGCGCCGGCGGCGACCAGAACCTTCTGTTCCGCTTCCAGCGTGGCCGCGTCAATTTCCCGGATCAGCTTGCTGGACTTCGCCAGGTCCCAGGCGAAGGCGATGAACGCCACCGCATAGACGAATGCAGCCAGCAACATGAACAGATCGCTGTACTGCCCCAACGTCTCGTTGATGGTGGGCAACTTGTTTCCCATAAGGTCTCCTAGACTCCGGCTCGCACGACGGCGGGCCACTGCTGCTCAAGAATCTTGCGCAATTCCTTCGCTTCCGATTCCAAGCGAGGGTCTTCACCACGGGCCAGCAATCCGTATTCGATTATCCGCTCTTCACGTCCCGAATCGTCAACCGAGGTCTTGATTTTCACCCAGACACGGCGACGCGGAGTAAAGAGGGAGATGGCCAAGCCCAGGAGGGCCAGACCGGCAAAAATAGCCACCGGGCGCTTGCTCGGATCGTAGTTGATGTCGAGGCCGACAAAGCGCTTCAACCCGTCAAAGGAAATGCTCCCCTTGCCGTCCGGCAGGGTGTAGCTTTCCCCGGCACCCAGGACAATGCCACCGGCGTCAAGGTTTCGGCTGTTCAGTTCCGTGAGCTCGTCCGTATCCAGGACATAGACGTTTTGCGGGTCGCCGTCATCGAGGCCGAGGTCTCCGTAGTAGGAGTTCAGCTGCAGCTGCGGGTTGACGGCGTTCGGGTCGCCGGAAATGGCGAAGCCCGTTTCGTCGGTCATGGCGGTGGGCAACAGGAATCCTTGGAAGCCGAGCTGGTCCGGCTTCGCATCGGGTGCCTTGATGACCAGCACCGAGGTGTACATCCCGTCCTGCGGAACCGAGACAACGGGCCCGCTGAAGGCCACGTTTCCTTCCCCGTCCTTGACTGTCACCACGGGGGCATAGCCGTTGCCGACGAGGTAGACGTCGGCACCGTTGATCCGCAAGGGGTGGTTGACCCGAATAGTTTCCTTTTCCACCGGGGAATCCGGGCTGCGGCGCGTTTCGACCTCTGCAGTGAAGTCGATGGGCTGGCCGAAGTGCGTGGTGGATTCCCTGTCGAAAGTGATGTTGAACTTGTCCAGCTTCACCGAGTACGGGGTGAGCGATTCTTCCTTGAACCACGTACCTGGCTTGAAGGAGTCGTAGGAGACGAGGGAATTGACGAAGGTCTCTCCCTCGACCAGGACGCGCTGGCCGCCGTAGCCGAACGATCCGCCGACCGCGACGGATGCGAGGATGCCCACCAGGGAAACATGGAACAGGAGGTTGCCGATTTCCCGGCTGTAGCCGCGTTCGGCGCCGACTGAGGGGTTGGCTTCTTCGGGCCGGGCCTCGACGCGGTAGCCGCGCTTCTTGAGCAGCTTGGCTGCGTCGGCAATGACCTGCTCGTTGCCGATCCCCGAGGCTTCTGCCGTGTCGATCGCGAATGTGCCGTTCTGTGGCAGCCTGTTCAACCGCGATGGGGTGCGTGGCGGCGGGGTGCGCAGTGCCTTTGCATGCTTCTTCACGCGCGGCAGGATGCATCCGATGAGCGAGATGAAGAGCAGCAGATAGATGGCCGAGAACCATGCCGAGGAGAACACGTCGAAAAGCTGGAAGCGGTCAAGCCACGCACCCAGCGTGGGATTGTTGGCCAGGTACGCCGTGACCTGCTCCGGGTTCACTGCCCGCTGCGGGAAAACGGAACCCGGAACGGCTGCGACTGCCAGCAGGAGGAGTAGGAACAACGCCGTGCGCATGCTGGTGAGCTGGGCCCACGCCCAGCGAAGCATCCCGACGAAACCGAGGGCCGGAACCGCGACGTCTTTTTTCATATCTTGCTTTGCCATTAGATGGGCAACCTGACTTCGTTGGCGAACCAGTCTTGCAATTGTGTGACCCAGATGCCCCACAGGCCCGTGGCCATGAGGATACCCAGGAGGATGAGCAGGCCGCCGCCAAACCGCATGATTGCAAGCTGGTGCCGCCGGAAGAATTTCATGGCGCCCATGCCTCGGCGCAAGCCAAGGGCGATCAGGAGGAAGGGCAGGCCCAGCCCCATGCAGTAGAAGAATGTCAGCAATGCGCCCTTGGCGACGCTGGCGTCGGGCCCAGTGCTCATGGCCAGGACAGCTGCCAGCGTGGGGCCGATGCAGGGCGCCCAGCCCAGCCCGAAGGTCACGCCGAGGATGGGAGCTCCCCAGAGGCCGGCCGGCGGCTTTCGGTGGATCTTGGCCTCGCGTTGCATGAAGGAGAAGCCGCCCATGAACACCACGCCCATGAGGATGACAACTACGCCAAGGACTTGGGTAACCCAGGCGCCCTCAAACCTCATCCAGTACGCGATTTGGGAAAAAATGCTTCCGGCAAGCACGAAGACCGCCGTGAAACCCAGGATGAACAGGCCGATGCCTGTCACCATGCGGCCGCGTTTCTGGTCTGCCAGGTCTGCCCCGGAAAGTCCCGTGACGTAGCCCAGGTATCCGGGAACCAGTGGCAGCACGCAGGGCGAAAGGAAGGAAACCAGCCCGGCGAGGACGGCGATCGGAATCGCAAGCAGCAGTGAGCCATCCATGATGATCTCGGCAAAGGGGTTCCCCTGGGCCGGGACCGCCAACGCGGAAACCAGTGTCGGGGCTATCACAACGACTCGGTGAGGGCCGTGTTGATCAGCGCCTTGAGCGTCGGCTTCTCGGCAACGCCGAGAATGCGGGCCGATACCCGTCCCTGCCGGTCCAGGACCAAGGTCGTCGGTACGGCCTGGAGCGGAACGTACTTGGTCATGGCCAGCTGGATCTCGCCCGCGGTGTCCTGGACGGACGGGTACTTGATGCCAAAGGTCCGCTCAAAGGCCTCGGCTGCGTCCTTTTCGTCCCTGACGTTGATGCCGACGAATCCGGCCTTGCCCTTGAACTCGTCGCTGAGCTCGACCATGTGCGGTGCCTCGATACGGCACGGTGCGCAGGCGGCATACCAGAAGTTCAGGACCGTCACCTGGCCGACCCATTCGGCGGAATCGATCTTCGTTCCGTCGTAGGCGGTGGCGCTGATGCTCACGGGCTCGGTCCGCGAATCCGGTCCGTACTCCTGGACGGAGCCGTCGCCGGCGATGTAGTTCTTGTTGTTGCCTTCACGGGCCTGCTTGGCCAGGGGGTCCTCTTCGCCGACGCAGGCTGCCAGCGGCACCACTGCGGCTGCGAGCATGGCGGCACGCAGGAAAGTACGCCGTCCCACGCGCGAGGGCAGGGACGAAGTGGGATCGGTCATGATCTCAGGCTCCAGGAATGTTCGCGGCGTTGACCAACAGGTCGACACTGGGTTCTGCATAGCGGACGGCGACCAGACTTTCACCTTCAAAGTCCAGGCTAGTCACGGAGGTGAGAGTGCATTCGCGTTTCCGCGGGTCGTGCCAGAGGGCCTTGCCCTCTGCTGCGCGGCGGGTAACCCAAATCGGCAGCTGGTGGCTGACCAAGATGGCTTGCGCCCCGCTACCGCCAAGTTCAACCGCACGATCGCGGTGTTCGACAATGGCGGTCTTCATTCGTTCCACCTGGTCCCGGTAGGGTTCCCCCCAGGATGGACGAAAGGGATTGACGACATAGGACCAGTATTTTGGTTCCTTCAGTCGCTGCTTGATCTGTGAGAGGCCCTGGAACCTGTTGGCGGCCTCGATGATTCGCTCATCGGTCACGATGTCCAACCCAAGCGCCTTCGCAGTCGGGTTGGCAGTTTCCTGGGCCCGAACGAGCGGGGAAGAAACAATGTGGGTGATGTTCGCGCCGGCCTCTTGCTGGGCCGTGAAATACCCTGCCGCACGCTCGGCCATTTCATGGCCGAGGTCGGAGAGATGGAATTCGGGTAGCCGACCGTAGAGAACCCTGTCCGGGTTATACACTTCGCCATGACGCAGAAGGTGAACAGTAGCAGTCGACATGCTCCAAGTGTCTCAAATCTTTGGTGGGTTACCTAAACAGGAAACTTGATCCCCGCCACTTGCTGTGACCCGGGTTCGGCCGTCGATCAGTCCTTTCACGGCAACCGCGCAGGCAACAGGGCCTTGCGGCGAAAGACCGTGCCCTTGACGGAAACCACCTTTTGCCGGATTCCTCCGCACCAAAAACCATCCTTTAGGAGGGGGAGAAATCCAGATGGCAACGGATATTGTGATGCTTAAGACGCATACCGAAACCGAAGGAGCAGGCCATGTCGACACCTGAAAACGAACCCGGGAACCCGCAGACCCCACCCGCCAATCCGGGCCAGCCACAGTACGGGCAGGTCGCTCCGCAGGACCCGAACGCCGCCGTTCCGCCCTACGGACAGGCTCCCCAGTACGGTGCCCCGCAGCAGAACCCGTACGGCCAGAGCCCCTATGGACAGAACCCTGCCCCGTACGGACAAAACCCTTACGGCCAGAATCCCAACCCCTACGGCCAGCCACCCCAGAGCCAAGCGCCCTATGGCCAGCAGCCGTACGGCTCCGGATTCCCGGTGCCTCCGCAGGGTAGTTTCCCCGCACCCCAGATGCCGACCGAGCGTCCCAAGGAACTCGACACCGCGTTCTGGACCATCATCGCCGCGGGCGTGCTGTCACTAATCGCCGCCATCTTCGGCTTCAACACCGAATTGATCCGCCAGCAGCTCTCCGCGACGCCCGAGTTCGACCAGATGGTCCAGGAAACCGGAATGTCGATCGATGCACTCCTGAGTGCCACGCACACCATGGTCATCGTCTTCGCTGTCGTTTCGCTCGGCATCTATGTCCTGCTGGCGTTCATGATCCGCAAGGGCAGCAACGTGGCCCGAGTTTTCGCAACGGTCTTCGCCGCGCTTTCCGTCTTCGGCATCTTCGGCGGAACGATCCTGTCGATCCTGTCCATCCTGGTGGGCGTCGTCGGCGTCGTCTTCGCCTGGATGCGCCCGGCCAGTGCCTACATCGCCGCCCGGCGCGCGGCCCGCGCTGCAGGCTACCGGTAGGGAGCCCCTGCGACGGGGGGTCTTGAATGCGGGAAACCCGCATTCAAGACCCCCCCGTCGGTTAAGCGCAGGATCGTTGGCCCACCGCGAAGCGCCTAGAGGATGTTCTGCCCGTGATAGGCGAGGATCTGCAGTTCGGTTGCGAGGTCGACCTTCCTGAGGTTCACGCCCTCCGGCACCTGCAGGACGACCGGTGCGAAGCTCAGGATGCTTCGCACACCGCACTCGACGACTTTGTCGCACAGGTCCTGCGCTGCCGGCCCCGGGACGGAGAGCACGGCGATGTTTGCCCGCATGGATTCCAGGACCGATGACAGGTCTTTCGTGTCGGCAACGGTCAGCTCGCCGATCTGCGTACCTATGACATCCGGCGCGGCGTCGAGAAGTGCCACGACTTCGAAGCCCCTGCTGCGGAAGCCGCCGTATCCGGAAAGGGCACGCCCCAGGTTGCCGGCACCGATGATCGCCACGCGCCATTTTTGGGTCAGTCCCATGGCCTTGGAAATGTGCTCCGCAAGTTCCGTGACGACGTAGCCCACTCCCCTGGTTCCGTAGGAACCCAGCAGCGAAAGGTCCTTGCGCAGGATCGAGGGGTTGACGCCGGCCTCCGTGGCCAGGACCCCGGAGGAGGTTCTGGTCTGCCCCTGGGATTGAAGCGTGTTCAGCGCCCGCAGGTACTGGGTCAGCCGTGCCAGGGTGGCCTCGGGAAGAATCCGCTCGAGGGAGCCGGTCGCGGGGCTCGCGTGCGGCTCGACGACGTCGTCGGCCGGGCGGTGTTGCGGGGTTGGCATCGTGCTTTGACTCATTCCTTGGATCTTTTCATGAACCTACGGCTGGTACCGCGCCGCGGGGCATCCGCAGCGGATGCGCCGACCGGCACTGGCTCGCGTCAACTCCCGAGCAGGGATTCGAGGCGCTGCGCATCGATGACCCAGAAATCGCGGACCTTTCCGTCGATCAGGAGGACCGGCACTTCCTCCGAGTGCCGGGCCAGCAGTTCGTCGTGCTCGTCGATGTCAACGCTCTGCCATTCGTAGCCCATCCTGGCCGTGACCTCGTCGAGTGTTTCCATGGCTGCGTGGCACAGGTGGCACCCGGAACGGACCAGCAGGGTGATTTCGTGGGGTGTCTTCGCTGTGCTCATGAAAACTACGCTACAGCGCCCCGGCACAATGCGTGCAATAGACTGTGGGGATGCCCGCCACATCAACACATGCTCTGCCGGATGAGACGGAAACCGCAGCGACAGGCACCGCCGCCGCCTTCTTCGATGTCGACAACACCATGATGCGCGGCGCGTCCCTCTTTCCCTTGGCCCGCAAGATGTACAGGCACAAGGCCTTCTCGCTGCGCCAGATCCTCTGGTTCCTTGCACACCAGTTGCGCTTCGCGGCCCGGGGTGAGCACCTCGGGGATATCAAGGCCATCCGGGATCGGGCACTGACGTTGGTCGCAGGGTTTCCCGTCGCCGAAATGCAGGCGCTGGCCGATGAGATCTACGACGAGTTCATCGAGTCCAAGATCTGGCCCGGCACGCGAGCCATCGCCGAACAGCATTTGCACGCCGGGCGCAAGGTGTGGCTGGTGACGGCGACCCCGCTGGAAGTTGCTTCGGTCATGGCCCATCGTCTGGGACTCAGCGGCGCGCTGGGAACCAGCGTCGAGCACGTTGACGGGGCATATACCGGCAGGTTGGTGGGCGAGATCCTGCATGGGCAGGCGAAGGCCGAGGGTGTCCGGGAGCTTGCGGAGGCCGAAGGCCTCGACCTGGGCGAGTGTTGGGGTTACAGCGACTCCCACAACGACATTCCGCTTCTGGAGGCAGTGGGTCACCCCGTGGCGATCAACCCGGATGCGAAGTTGCGCCTCCATGCCAGGCGCCGGAACTGGCCGATCTATGACTTTCGCACCGGACGCAAGGCCGCAACCCTCGGTCTGAAGGCGGTAGGTGTCTCGGGTGCGATATGGGGGCTGTGGCGCAGCCTGGGCAAGGTGCAGCGCCGCCCCTGAGGACGGTACGCCGTCGACGTCGGCCGGCGGGCCGTCGATGCCATCCCCCGCACACGCAGAGAGGTGGGGGGGGGCGGGGGGCGCCCCCCCCCCCCCCCCCCCCCCCCCCCGCCCCG
>NZ_JBPULF010000007.1:0-225047 GCF_051550675.1 Paeniglutamicibacter selenitireducens
CCCCCGCCCCCCCGCCCCCCCCCGCCCCCCCCCCCCCCCCCCCCCCCCGCGGGGGGCCCCCCCCCCCCCCCCCCCCCACCTCTCTACATGCACGATATCCGGTTGACCCGGAACCGGCATTTACTTCTTATTGCGACGCTGGTGGCGGGTCTTGCGAAGCAACTTGCGGTGCTTCTTCTTGGCCATACGCTTGCGGCGCTTCTTGATAACTGAGCCCATAGTGGTTCCTCACAAACTGATTCGAATGCCGACTACAACTTCTTCGGCACCAAAGCACCAGAATGCAGCCAACTGGACGTTAAACGTTCCTTAATAGGTTACCTGCTTCTCGGGCAGGTTCTGACCACCGGCCAGGACCGGGACCTAGCCGGCGCCGGAAATGGTTCCCAGGCCGGCGGCACGCAGGTAGTCATCGACCGCGTTTTCGGGTACCCGGTAGGACCGCCCGAAACGCACGGCGGGCAGTTCACCCGAATGCACGAGACGGTAAACCGTCATCTTAGATACGCGCATAACATCGGCGACTTCGGCCACCGTCATGAATTTCGCGTTGGCGAAGTGCTTTGCCTCGACCATGACCAGACGCTCCTGACTTTCCCAATGAAGGAGTCGAGACGGTGCGGATTGCCGTCCTCGTTCCTAGTTACAGCAACGCTCCAAAGTAATATTCGTTTCCCCCGCCAACAACTTTAGTGGCTAATGTGACCAAAGTGAATGAACGGTGACCGAGTATTGCGTTGGCCCTAGGCACGGAACCGCCCCATCCGTCCCCCTAGTTCCACGAGGAGCGGACAGCACCGGCCAGTTCCTCGAGCGCCGCTTCGCTTGCCTCCCAGCCCATGCAGGCATCGGTGATCGACTGGCCGTAGGTCAGCTGGTCCAGCACGCCGGCTCCCACCTCCACCGAATCAGGGTCGTGCTTCTGCGCGCCGGGCAGCAGGAAGCTTTCGGCCATGATCCCGGCGATGGTGGTGTCCCCCGCCGCGATGCGTGCCGCCAGCTCGCTGATCACCTCGGCCTGCCGGAGGTGGGATTTGCCCGAGTTCGCGTGGCTGGCATCGACGATCACCCGCGGGTTCATGCCTGCCTTGCCCATGGCGTCGGAAGCAGAGGCAACCTCGCGTTCCCCGAAGTTGGGGCCGTCGGCCCCTCCGCGCAGGATCAGGTGTGCGTCCTGGTTGCCCGCCGTGTGCACGACGGCCGTGCGGCCCGACTCATCGATTCCCATGAACGACTGGGCAGCAGCGGATGCCTGGCATGCGTCGATGGCCACCTGCACCGAACCGTCGGTGCCGTTCTTGAACCCGACGGGCATGGACAGCCCGGAGACCAGCTGCCGGTGGGTCTGGCTTTCGGTGGTGCGGGCCCCGATGGCGCCCCAGCTGATCAGGTCGGCGAGGTACTGGGCGCTCAGCGGCTCCAGGAACTCCGTCGCCAGGGGCAGGCCCAGTGCGCTGGCGGCGAGCATGAATTCGCGCGCGGTGCGCAGGCCTTCGCCCATGTCGTGGCTTCCATCAAGGTGCGGGTCGTTGACCAGGCCCTTCCAACCCACAGTGGTGCGCGGCTTTTCGAAGTAGCTGCGCATGACGACAAGCAATTCGCTCTCGTGCTTCTTGGCTGCTGCCGCAAGGCGGGCTGCGTATTCGAGGCCGGCGGCAGGATCGTGGATCGAGCACGGCCCCACGATGACCAGCAGTCGCTGGTCCAGGCCCGAGAGCACCGCGCGCACTTCCTGGCGGGCCCTGGTGATCCTGTAGGCCTGGGCATCGGTGGTTGGAAGCTCGTTCAGCAGCTCGGCGGGGCTGGGCAACTCGGTGAAGGAAACCACCCGCTCGTTGGTGTTGGCGCGGGCCTGTGCGTCGGCGTTCAGGATGTTCGGGTTCATGGTGGGCCTTTCGATTCCGGCCCTCCTGCTGGGGGCCTAGCGTTCGATGCGGCCCCGGCAATCGCTGCGCATTCTTCAGGGCCGCTATGGTGAAAATAGCGAAGGGCCCACAAGCAATAAGCTTGAGGCCCTTGTCGGCTCTGAAGGTGGGTATGCGAAATTATCGCGTCTTAGGCCCCTCCAGAGCCGACACAAAATACGCATACCAACGATTAGTCATGCTGATCAATGTACAGACAATCCACCACGATGCCCAATTTCGTGACGTATGTGACAGGCCTGGGGCACCGATCCGCCGGAAACGGCACGGGGCGCCGTTACGCAGGGGAAACTAGTCCCCCGCGCAAAGGCGCCCCGCGGACGGTGCGGCATGCGCTGCTAGATGAGGCCTTGGGCCAGCATTGCGTCGGCCACCTTGACGAAGCCGGCGATGTTCGCGCCGGCGACGTAGTTGCCCGGCATTCCGTATTCGTCGGCCGTCTGGGCGCAGCGGTCGTGGATGCCGACCATGATCTCGGTCAGTCGGCGTTCGGTGTGCTCGAAGCTCCACGCATCGCGGCTGGCGTTCTGCTGCATCTCCAATGCGGAGGTGGCAACGCCGCCGGCGTTGGCTGCCTTGCCCGGGCCGAAGAGCACGCCCGCGTCCTGGAAGAGCGAGGTTGCCGCGGCGGTGCACGGCATGTTGGCGCCTTCGGCCACGGCGATGACGCCGGAGTTGATCAGGCGCTTCGCATCGACGTCGTCGAGCTCGTTCTGCGTTGCGCATGGAAGCGCCACCGTTGCATCGACTTCCCAGACGTTGCCGCCCTCGACGTAGTGCGCCTTCTTGGAGCCCGCACGCTCGACGTAGTCGCTGATGCGCCCGCGCTCGACTTCCTTGATCTGGCGCAGCAATTCGACGTCCAGGCCGCGCTCGTCGACGATGTAGCCGGAGGAGTCCGAGGCTGCGACAACCGTCGCACCCAGGAACTGCGCCTTTTCGATGGCGTTGATTGCGACGTTTCCCGATCCCGAAACGACGACGCGCTGGCCCTCGAAGCTGGCCCCGCGGGTCTTGAGCATTTCCTGGGTGAAGATCACGGCGCCGTAGCCGGTGGCCTCCGGGCGGACCAGGGATCCACCCCAGCTGATGCCCTTGCCGGTGAGCACACCTGATTCGTAGCGGTTGGTGATCCGCTTGTACTGGCCGAAGAGGTAGCCGATCTCGCGGCCGCCGACACCGATGTCACCGGCCGGGACATCGGTGTATTCGCCGATGTGGCGGTAGAGCTCGGTCATGAACGACTGGCAGAAGCGCATGACTTCCGCGTCGGACTTGCCGCGCGGGTCGAAGTCGGAGCCGCCCTTGCCGCCGCCGATCGGCATGCCCGTCAGCGAGTTCTTGAAGATCTGCTCGAAGCCCAGGAACTTGACGATGCCCAGGTAGACGGACGGGTGGAAACGCAGTCCGCCCTTGTACGGGCCCAGTGCGGAGTTGAATTCCACACGGAAGCCCCGGTTGATCTGTACACGGCCCTGGTCGTCGGTCCACGGGACACGGAAGATGATCTGGCGTTCCGGTTCGCACAGACGCTGCAGGATGGCAGCCTCGGCGTACTCGGGGTGCTTGCGGGATACCGCCTCGAGGCTTTCGAACACCTCGGTAACCGCCTGGTGGAATTCTGCCTCACCTGGATTACGACGGAATACTTCATCGCGGATGGTTGCTAAATGCTGGTCCAAGTCTTATCTCCTTCTTCACGTGGGGCAGGCACGGGGGCAGGGAATACCGCCATGTCCGGCGACGCTGCCCCACCACCGAGAATGACATGCACCACACTGGGCAACCCAACCGGCCGTAACCAAGGAGCCGGGCGCGCGTAACCTTGCATTTCCGCACGGCGCGCCACGGGGTACCGGAGGAAGCTAGCGCTTGCGGCCGAACTTGGGCTTGGGAAGGCGTTCCAGGAAGTCGTGGGCGCGCCCGGTGACCTGTTCCAGGCCCCTGCCCACGGAGCGGCCCAATTGCTGGGCGGCGACCGTCGCCTGGTGCGGCGCTTCGCTGTGGGCTGCCTCGGGTTCCGCACCGGCAGCGGGGACCAGGGCCATGGCCGGGGCCGGCGGCAGGAAGACCTCGAGCCATTCCTGCAGCGAGGTGAAGGTGGGAAGCTCGAGCGCGTAGAAGCGGCGCTGGCCGTCGGCGCGCATTGAGACAAGGCCCGCCTCGCGCAGCACCTTGAGGTGCTTGGACACCGTGGGCTGGGAAACCCCGAGGGATTCGACAAGGGAGCCGACCGAACGCGGTTCGGAGCGCAGGGAATGAAGGAGCTGGCGCCGGGTGGGGTCTGCCAGTGCGGAGAAGATATCGTCGTGGGCCACCGGACAACCCTAGCCGTAGTGTGCGCCGCTTGGCATCTTTGCCGGTGGCGCGCGGGATCAGTCGAACCAGGGGTCCAGCCCGTGGAGCGGGAAGACTTCCTTGCGGGTGGACATGATGCTGCGGTCCACGGGGTCCGCAGGGTCGTAGCCTACTTCCCAGGAGCGCCACCACAGTTCGGCGTCGTCGCCCATGGTTTCCGGAGTCCAGATTCCATAGCGTTCATGGACGTACTCGCGCCAGGGCTGCGGCACCGCGGTGCGCAGGGGAACCGGCTTGCCCGAGGCGATGGCCACCAGGTGGCTCCAGGCACGCGGCACCACCGAGGTGGTGTTGTACCCGCCGCCACCGGTGGCGATCCAGCGCCCGCCGCACAGGCGGTCGGCGAGTTCGGCGATGTCCAGCGCGTTCTGGCGCTGCCCGTCGATGCTCAGCCGCAGGTTTGTCAGGTCGTCGTCCCGGTGCCCGTCGCAGCCGTGCTGGGAGACGATGACCTCCGGCGCGAATGCCGCTGCCAGCTGCGGGACCACCGCGTGGAAGGCGCGCAGCCAGGCCGCGTCCCCGGTGTGCGGCGGGACCGCGAGGTTCACCGCGGTGCCCGCGGCCCGGGGGCCGCCGATCTCGTTGGCGTACCCGGTGCCGGGGAACAGGGACATGCCCGTTTCGTGGATGGAGATGGTCATGACCCGGGGGTCGTCCCAGAAGATGGACTGCGTGCCGTCGCCGTGGTGGGCGTCGACGTCGATGTACAGGACGCGCTGTACGCCGCCGGCAAGCAGCCGCTCGATGGCCAGCGCCGCGTCGTTGTAGATGCAGAAGCCGCTGGCCTTGCCGGCTGCGGCATGGTGCATGCCTCCGCCGAAATTCACCACGTGCAGCGCCCGTTCACCCAGGACAGCGTCGGCGGCGTCGAGGGAGCCGCCGGCCAGCCGGGCGCTGGCCTCGTGGATTCCCGCGTAGGCGGGGTTGTCCTCGGTGCCCAGGCCCCGGGCCTCGTTGGGGACCTCGGGGTTGGCGCTGACCTCGTGCACCGCGGCGATGTAGGCCCGCTCGTGCACGGCCGCCAATTCGTCGTCGGAGGCCACGTGCGGTTCGATGAGCGTGACGTTCTCCCGCCCGAAAAGCCCGAGTTCCCGGCAGAGGCGGGCCGTCAGGTCCAACCGGAGCGGGTGCATGGGGTGGGTTTCGCTGAAGCGGTAGGCCATCATCTGCTCGCTCCAGACCACCTGGGTCGGTGGCACGGGTCCGGTTACGTCTAGCACCCCCTTAGGCTACGCGATAGGCCCGGGCGATGTGCCCCGGGACACTTCCCGGGTGCGTCGCGGCAGCCGGCAGGGCACCTGCCCGGCGGCGGGGCAACGGGCACGGACCCGACGCCATGGTTTATTGTGGGGTGTTGCGGGAACGATCGCCCGCACCTCGTTTTTCCGAAGACCGGGAGCCGCGCCACACCATGGGTAACATCCCCTCCTTCGAGCCCGCGGGGCGGCAGCCCGCCTCCGTCCCGGCTCGCTGGCGCATGCGTGCCGTCCAATGGCGCAGGGCCACCGCGGAATTCACGGTCCGCTCCCCCGCGCGCCTGGCATTGTTCACCTTTGCCCTGGTCATCGCGATCTTCACCACGCTGCTCTCGCTGCCGGCGGCCTCCGCCAGCGGCCAGTACACCCCGCTGCACGACGCCCTGTTCACCGCGGTCTCCGCCGTCTGCGTCACGGGGCTCACCGTGGTCTCCACAGCGACCCACTGGTCGTTCTTCGGCCAGCTGGTCATGATCATCGGCGTCTTCGTCGGCGGCCTGGGCATCCTCACCCTCGCCTCGGTGCTCTCCCTGGCCGTCTCCAAGCGCCTCGGGGTGCGCGGCAAGCTCATGGCGCAGAACTCCATGAACACCTCGGCGGCCTCCACCCTGGGCGAGGTCGGTTCGCTGCTGCGCATCGTCATCACCACCTCGGTGGCCATCGAGGTGGCCCTGATGCTGATGCTGACCCCGCGCTTCCTGGTCCTCGGGGAGCCCTTCGGCCAGGCACTCTGGCACGGCATCTTCTACTCGATCTCCGCGTTCAACAACGCCGGGTTCACCCCGCACTCCGACGGACTGGTGCCCTACGAAACCGACCTGTGGATCCTGGTTCCGCTGATGCTCGGCGTGTTCCTGGGTTCGCTGGGCTTCCCGGTGGTCATGATCCTGATCGCGCACCGCTTCAACACCAAGAAGTGGACGCTGCACACCAAGCTCACGCTGCTTGTCACCTCCATCCTGCTTGTCGCCGGCAGCCTGCTCTGGGGGCTGGCCGAATGGTCCAACCCCGCGACGATCGGCACCATGGGCACCGGCGACAAGGTCATCCACTCGGTGTTCGCCTCCGTGATGACCCGCTCGGGCGGCTTCAACCTGGTGGACATGAACGAGATGAACCAGGTGACGATGCTGCTCACCGACGCGCTCATGTTCGCCGGCGGCGGTTCGGCCTCCACGGCCGGCGGCATCAAGGTCACCACCATCGCCGTGATGTTCCTGGCGATCTTCGCCGAGGCGCGCGGCGACACCGACGTGCGCGCCTTCGGCCGGCGCATCCCCGAAGGCACCATGCGTGTCGCCATCTCGGTGATCGTGCTCGGCGCGACGCTGGTATCGCTGGCCACCGCGGCACTGCTGGTCATCAGCGGCACGTCCCTGGAGCGCGCGCTCTTCGAGTCGATCTCCGCCTTCGCCACCGTCGGGCTGAGCACCAACCTCTCCGGCGAGCTGCCCCCGGGCGGCAAGTACGTCCTCTCCGCCCTCATGTTTGCCGGACGCATCGGCACCATCACCCTGGCCGCGGCCCTGACGCTGCGCCAGCGCAACCAGCTGTACCACTTCCCGGAAGAGAGGCCGATCATTGGCTGACAAGAAATCAGACCACAACGCCCCGGTGCTGGTCATCGGACTGGGCCGCTTCGGCGCGGCCGTGGCCGAGCAGCTGGTCAAGCAGGGCCGCGAGGTGCTGGCCATCGAGCGCAACCAGGAACTTGTCCAAAAGTGGTCATCGATCCTCACCCACGTGGTGGAGGCAGACGCCACAAACATCGACGCGCTGCGCCAGCTTGGCGCCCAGGACTTCTCCTCCGCCGTGGTCGGGGTTGGCACCTCGATCGAGTCCTCAGTGCTGATCACCGTGAACCTGGTGGACCTGGGCATCGAGCACCTGTGGGTCAAGGCCATCACGCCCTCGCACGGCAAGATCCTCACCCGCATCGGCGCGAACCACGTGATCTACCCGGAGGCCGACGCCGGAGTGCGCGCCGCGCACCTGGTGGGCGGCCGCATGCTGGACTTCATCGAGTTCGACGACGGGTTCGCGATCGTGAAGATGTACCCGCCGAAGGAAACCCAGGGTTTCACGCTCGGCGAGTCCCAGGTCCGCTCCAAGTACGGCGTCACGGTGGTGGGCGTGAAGTCCCCAGGCGAGGACTTCACCTACGCGCAGCCGGACACCAAGGTCACCCGCCGCGACGTGCTGATCGTCTCCGGCCACGTGGACCTGCTCGAACGCTTCGCCGCCCGCCCGTAGGCCGGCGCGACGGATGCCCGGTGTCCCCGGTCCCTGCCTGCTGGCGGGAACCGGGGACACCGGGCATCGTGTGTTAAACCCCGGGCGAGGCCCCGGCGTCAGCCGGCCAGTTCGGCGCTGATCTGCGCGGCGCGCGCCGCGGCCGCCGCCGTGGCGCGCGCCATGACCTGCGGCAGGCCCTCGGCGTCGAAGGTCGCGATGGCGCGCTCGGTGGTGCCGTTGGGGCTCGTCACTGCCTTGCGCATGGCGGCAGGGTCGGCCTGCGGGTCCGCGAGCATCTTTCCCGCCCCGGAGACCGTGGCGCGCGCCAGGTCCATGGCCAGCGCCGGGTCCAGGCCCAGCTCGACCCCGGCCTTGGCCATGGCCTCGACCAGGTAGAACGCGTAGGCCGGGCCGGAGCCGCTGATCGCCGATACCGCGTTCTGTTGGGACTCGGGCACCACGTGCACGATCCCGGAGCCGGAGAGCAGTGCGACGACCTCCGCCAGGGCCTGTTCGGTCACGGTGTCCCCGGCGCTCAGGCCCACGGCGCCCGCCCCGACCATCAGCGGGGTGTTGGGCATGGACCGCACGATTGGCTGGCCGGGGTTCAGGTGCGCGGCCATCATCTCGATCGTGACGGCCGCCGCCACGGAGACCACCACGGCGTTCGGGGCCAGCGCGTCGCGGATCTCGTCGCACAGGGCCTGGATGCCCACCGGCTTGACGCCGAGGAAGACGATGTCCGCACCGGCCACGGCCTGCGTGTTGGCCTCGGGGTTCTCCTCGGCGATGAGCACGTTCACGCCGGTGTCCGCGTGCAGGGCCCCGGCCCTGGCCCCGGAGCGGACCGTGGCGTTCACGGCCTGCGGGTTGTGGCCGGAGGCGATGATACCGCGCAACACCGCCCCGTTCATCGAACCGGTGCCCAGGAAGGCGAGTTTGCGTTCGGACAGGGCAGAGGCATCAGGCACTAAAGTCATAGCGCCCATTCTGTCACGGGCGCGGGGCGTGCGGGCCGCCGCATGGCTAGATCGAGTGCGTCCCGGCTTCGGCCGGCTCTGCCACCGGCTCCAGGTGGCGCCGGGCGAATTCCAGGGTCTCCCCCAGCCAGGCCTCGCGCTCCCCGGCCCCCTTGGCCTTGCGGGTCGAGACCTCGACGGCCACCACCCCGTCCCAGGCCGAGTCGCGCAGGAACTCGATGGCCTCGACGACCGGCTGGGTGCCCAGCCCGGGCACCAGGTGCTCGTCCTTGCCGTTGTCCTTGCCGTCGCACAGGTGCACGTGGCTCAGCCGCTGCCCCAGATCGCGGAAGGCCGCCGCCGAATCCATGTCGGCGATCGCCGAGTGGGAGAAGTCCCAGGTGACGAACTCGTAGGGCTCCGGGATGGGGTTCCAGTGCGGCAGGTACATCTTGGCCTCGCGGCCGCGGGCACGCCACGGGTACATGTTCTCCACGGCGATCTTCACCCCGTACTGCTCCATGATGCGGCGGATGCCGCTGGCGAACTCCGTGGCGTAGGTGCCCTGCCAGCGGAAGGGCGGGTGGGCGACGACCACGTCGCAGCCCACCTCGACGGCCATCGCCGCGGAGGCCTCGATCTTGTTCCAGGCGGTCCCCCACACCTGCTGGGTCAGCAGCAGCGTGGGTGCGTGGATGGCCATGATCGGCTGCTCGTAGCGCTCGGCCAGGCGGTTGAGCGCCGCGGCGTCCTGCGAGATCTGGTTGCCCGTGACAAGCACCTCGATCCCGTCGTAGCCCAGGTCGTGGGAGACCGCGAAGGCGTCATGCACGTTCAGCGGGTAGACCGAGGCGCTCGAGAGGGCAACGGGGATGGGGGCTGTGCTGTTGTTGCTGGATTCGACCATGGACCTGGCCCCTTAATCTTCGGCTAACGAACGGTGCTGCCCTGGGACATCGACACCACGGAGGATGTTCCCAGCGCTACCTCTCCGACTCCCACGCTACTACTGAGTGGGGCGCTGGAGTCAAAAAGGACATGCTCGAAGCGGCGCAGCATCAAGCCCTCGCGAAGCGCCCACGGGCAGATGCGCAGGGACTTCACCTTCAGCGCGCTCATCGCCTCCAGGGCGACGATCGCACCGGCCAGCAGCTGCGGGGCGCGGATCGCCGACACCCCGGGCAGCTCGGCCCGGTCCTCCCAGTTCATGGCGGTCAGCCGGTTGGTCCAGAGCTTCAGCGATTCCGCGCGCAGCACGCGCTTGACGTACGGGCCGTCCGCGCTGGGGGCCGCCCCGGTGATCCGGGCCAGCGAGCGGAAGGTCTTCGAGGTCCCCGTGACGAGCGTGGGCTTGCCGAACTGGCGCAGCTCCGCGACGGGCTCGGCGAGGGTCTCGCGCACGTGGTTGCGCAGCGCCTTGACCTCCTTGATGGAGGGCGGGTCGTGCGGCAGCCATTCGCGGGTCAGCCGCCCGGCGCCCAGCGGCACCGAGTGCGCCAGGGTCGGGAACTCGTCCTGGCCCAGGGCCAGTTCGAAGGAGCCGCCGCCCATGTCCAGGTTCAGGATGGTGTCCGAGCTCCAGCCGAACCAGCGGCGCACCGCGTAGTAGGTCATGCCGGCCTCCTGCTCACCGGTGAGCTCGGTGAGCCGCACGCCGGTTTCGGACACGACGCGCTCGAGCACCGCCTCGCCGTTGGCCGACTCGCGGATGGCCGAGGTGCAGAAGGCCAGCAGGTCCTCCGCGTGGTGGTTTGAGGCGAACTGGGCCGCCTCGTGCACGAAGTCCAGCAGCTCGGCCTGCCCGGCCTCGTTGATGGCGCCGTGCTCGTCGAGGTACTGCACCAGCGACAGCGGGCGCTTGTGCGAGGCGAAGGGCACCGGGCGGGCGCCCGGGTACGCGTCGACAAGCAACAGGTGGACAGTGTTCGACCCGATATCCAGTACGCCCAGCCTCATGGTGTGCCCCTCGCCTTGTGTTCCGCAGCGCGCCCGGCGCCGCTACTTGCTCGTCTTGGCCGTCGCGGCCTTCTTGGCCGGAGCCTTCTTCGCCGGTGCCTTCTTGGCCGTCGTCGCGCTCTTGCGCTTCACCGGGCCCTTGGCGCGCTTGTCCGCCAGCAGCTCGATGGCGCGCTCGCGGGTCAGCTCCTCCAGGGTGGTGTCGCGCGGGATCGTGATGTTGGTGACGCCGTCGGTGATGTACGCACCGAAGCGCCCCTCCTTGACCACGATCTTCTTCTCGGAGACCGGGTCGATCCCGAACTCGGCCAGCGGGGGCACCGCGGCGCGGGCGCCGCGGACCTTGGGCTGCGAGTAGATCTCCAGCGCCTGCTCCAGGGTGATCGTGAAGATCTCCTCCTCGGAGCCGATGGAGCGCGAGTCGCTGCCCTTCTTCAGGTACGGGCCGAAGCGCCCGTTCTGGACGGTGATCTCCTCGCCCTCGGCGTCGGTGCCCAGCACGCGCGGCAGCGAGATGAGCTTGAGCGCGTCCTCGAGCGTGACGGTCTCGACCGTCATCGACTTGAACAGCGAACCGGTGCGCGGCTTGGCCTTGGTCGGCTTCTTCGGCGGCTTCGGCTTGCCGTTCTTGTAGTACTCCACCGGCAGCGCGGCGAGTTCCTCGGCCGTGGGCTCCACGATGACCTCGGTGACGTAGGCGCCGTAGCGCCCGTCCTTGGCCACGATGGTGCGCCCGGTCTCCGGGTCGACGCCGAGCACGCGCTCGGAGGGACCCTGGTTCTCCATGAGCTCGATGGCCTTTTCGGCGGTCAGCTCGTCCGGGGCCAGGTCCTCGGGGACGTTTGCGCGCTGCGGTTCGGTGCCCTCCGGGGCGTCGGCCGGCAGCGGCTTCTCCAGGTAGGGGCCGAACTTGCCCACGCGCAGCACGATGCCCGGGGCGATCTCGATGGAGTTGATGGCGCGGGCGTCGATGTCGCCCAGGTTCTCCACGACGGACTGCAGGCCGGCCTCGCCGGATTCCTCCGAGCCGAAGTAGAAGTCCTTGAGCCAGGCGCTGCGGCCGCGCTGGCCGTGGGCGATCTCGTCGAGGTCGTCCTCGAGGCGCGCCGTGAAGTCGTAGTCGACGTACTTGGCGAAGTGCTCCTCCAGCAGGCGGACCACGGAGAACGCGATCCAGCTGGGCACCAGGGCGCCGCCGCGCTTTGTCACGTAGCCGCGGTCCATGATGGTGGAGATGGTCGGGGCGAACGTGGAGGGACGGCCGATCTCGCGGGCCTCCAGCTCGGCGACGATCGAGGCCTCGGTGTAGCGGGCCGGCGGGGTGGTGGAGTGGCCGATGGCCTCCACGCCGGTGCCGGCCAGCGGGTCGGAGACCTTCAACTGCGGCAGCCGCGCTTCCTCGGCGGCCTCGGCGGCCTCGGCCTCGCGGGCCGCGTCGCGGCCCTCCTCGTAGGCGGCCATGAAGCCGCGGAAGGTGATCACGGTGCCGGAGGCGGAGAATTCGGCGACCTGGCCCGTGGTGGCGGTGCCGGCCAGCTTGACGCTGGCGGTGAAGCCCTTGGCGTCGGACATCTGGGAGGCGACGGTGCGCTTCCAGATCAGCTCGTAGAGGCGGAACTCGTCGGCCGAGAGCGCCGCGCGCACGGTGGCCGGGCGGCGGAAGGAGTCGCCGGCGGGGCGGATGGCCTCGTGGGCCTCCTGCGCGGCGCCGGACTTGGCCTTGTACACGCGCGGCTTCTCCGGGACCGATTCGGGGCCGTAGAGTTCGGCGGCCTGCTTGCGTGCGGCGTTCACCGCCTCGTTGGAGAGGAACACCGAGTCGGTTCGCATGTAGGTGATGTAGCCGTTTTCATACAGGCGCTGGGCTACCTGCATTGTCGACTTGGAGCTCCAGCGCAGCTTGCGCGAGGCTTCCTGCTGCAGCGTCGAAGTGGTGAAGGGTGCGGCCGGGCGGCGCGTGTAGGGCTTCTCGTCGATACCGGTGACGGCGAAGTCGGCATCGGCAAGGCCCTCGGCAAGCGCCTTGGCCTTGACCTCGTCCAAGTGCGCGACGGAGCCGGACTTGGGAGTCTTCAGTTCGCCGCGGTCGGTGAAGTCGCGGCCCGAGGCCACGCGGGCGCCGTCGACGGAGGAGAGCTTCGCGCCGAAGCTCTCGCCGTTGGCGGTGGCGAAGGTGCCGGTGAGGTCCCAGTAGGAGGCGCTGCGGAAGGCCATGCGCTCGCGTTCGCGCTCCACGACCAGGCGGGTCGCCACGGACTGCACGCGGCCGGCGGAGAGGCCGCGTGCGACCTTGCGCCAGAGCACCGGGGAGATCTCGTAGCCGTAGAGGCGGTCAAGCACGCGGCGGGTTTCCTGGGCATCGACGAGGTCGGTGTCCAGCTCGCGGATGTTCTCCATGGCACGGTTGATGCCCTCTTGGGTGATTTCCGTGAAGGCCATGCGGTAGACGGGGACCTTGGGCTTGAGCACCTGGAGCAGGTGCCACGCGATGGCTTCGCCTTCGCGGTCCGCATCGGTTGCGAGGTAGAGGGCGTCTGCCTCTTTGAGCTTGGCCTTGAGTTCGGCGACGCGCTTCTTCTTGTCCGGGTAGACGACGTAGTACGGCTCGAAGTCGTTCTCGATGTCGACGGCGAACTTGCCCAGCGACGTCTTCTTCAGTTCCGCCGGCAGCTCCGAGGGCTGTGGCAGATCCCGGATGTGCCCCACCGAGGCGTCGACTTCAAAGCCCTCGCCCAGGTACTTGGCGATGGACTTGCTTTTTGCCGGGGACTCCACGATGACGAGTTTTTTTCCGGTCTTTTCTTTGGCCTTGGCGGGCACGGTACTCCTATTAGCAACCAGGGGTGCGCCAAAGTGGGCGCACTGCACATTCCCTGCTCTAGGTTAGCCGCAATCCGGCGAACCTAGGCAAGTGCCCTTCCGGAACGCCGGTGCGCGTCCGGTCGGCGCGGGACCTGCACCGGGTCATTCCTCCCGGATTTCCTCGAGGAAGGAGAGCATGTAGTACAGGCGCTCCCCGTCGACGCCGCGTTCCTCGGGCTCGGCCTTTCCCTCGTATTCATAGAGCAGGTCGTAGACCCGGGCGATGAATTCCTTGCGGTGCTTGGCCGAGAGGAAGACCATGCCGGTGGTGAGCATGGGGGGCCGGTCCGGGTCCGGCACGATGCCCGCGACGCGTTCCTTGTCACGCCGCGTGATTTCCGCCGAGAGCCGGTCCCGGAACGCGTTGAGTTGCACGTTCAGGTAGGCGTTCTTGGCGGAGGCGGAGTCGGCCAGGGAGCCGAGCACCAGCTCGTCCCCGGCTGCCTTCCACCGGCGCTCGCGGCCGTCGCCCTCGTTGGCGGCACGCATGACGTAGCCGTACTTCTCCAGGGCGCGCAGGTGGTAGCTCATGGCGCTCGGCGTGAGGTTGCAGCGCGAGGCGAGCTCGGTGGCGGTCCGCGTCGACTGTGACGCGAAAAGCTCCTCAAGCACTGTCAGCCGCGCTTCATGAGCGAGCGCACGGATGGCCTGGGGGTCGCTGATCGTCACCGTTTTGGCGGGCGTATGGGTGCGCGGCGCGGAATTCTCCGCACCGTTCCCGGATGTGTTCTGGCTCATGTCAAAAAACTTTAGCGGTTGTTTCGCATCTCCAACAGAAAGCCCCGTCGAATAAGTCGCACGACTCCCTCATTAAGTCGCGCGACGAAGTCCGGGTCTCCTTCCCCGAGCAGCGAATCCAGCGCCCCGACCAGGGCCGAGACGCTCAGGTCCCCGTCGCAGGCCGAAACGAATCCGGCCAGCGCGGTGTCCATGAGTTCGGTGCGGCGCAGCCCGGCGCCCTGGCGCAGCAGGATCACCCCGGGGTGCTCGGCGCCCGGCCGCTGGTGGCGTTCCTCGGTGACGTCCTCTGCCACGACCAGGTGCGCATCGCCCATCGATCCGGCCTGAAGCGCGTCGGCCGTGTCGATGGCCCGGCCCAGGTACGGGCCGATGGGCTGCTCGATCGGGTAGGTGATCTCCTCGAACAACCGGCCCACCGGCCGCCGCGAGGGATCGGCCGGGCGGCGCAGCCACACCATGCCGAAGCCGATGGCCGCAACGTCGCGGGAGGCGAAGTCCTCAAGGTAGGCGACATACTGCTCGGCGAAGGCCTCTTGGTCGCGGGACTGCGACGCGTCGCGCAGCCAGGTCTCGGCGTACTGCGTGGGGGTGACCGATTCGCGCTGGATGAACCAGGCCTCGGTGTCCCCCGGAAGCCAGGACCGCGGCCCGGCGCTCCAGTCGAGCGCGGCCCCGGCGTCGGCGGGTTCGGCGATCTCCCAGTTGGCGAGCATCTGGGCCGTTCCCCCGGGGGCCAGGATTCCGGGCAATTCCCGCACCAGCGTGGCCACGAGGCTGTCCCCGGGCATGCCGCCGTCGCGGTAGGTGAAACGGTCGTCGGCCGTCTCGCCGGACCGGCGCGGGGTGATCACGAACGGCGGGTTCGAGACGACCAGGTCGAAGTGCTCCCCCGCGACGGGTTCCAGCAGGCTGCCCAGGCGCAGCTGGACCCTGTCCCCGAGGTTTTCCGGGTCGATCCCGAGCGCCGCGTGGTTGAGCAGCAGGTTGAAGCGGGCGAAGCCCAGGGCGCGTTCGGAGATGTCGGTGGCAATGACCCGGCGCACGTGCGAGAGCAGGTGGAAGACCTGGATGCCGCATCCCGTGCCCAGGTCCAGGGCGGTTTCCACGCTCGGGCGGATGGTGGTCTGCGCCAGCGTCAGCGACGCCTGCCCGATGCCCAGCACGTGGTCGTGGCGCAGCACGCCGGGGCGCTGGTGCGCGCCCAGGTCGCTGGCCACCCAGATTTCGGCGTCCGCGTCCGAGGCATGCGGGCGCACGTCCACCCGGGCCCGCCACCTGCCACCGGCTCCCGGTGCCGACTCAAGCAGCCCCAGCTCGACAAGCCCGTCCAGGCCGAGCGCCGGGAAGGCGGCGGCGACCTCGGATTCATCGGACTCCCCGCCCAGCATGAACAGCCCGAGCATCGTCCCCAGCACCGTGGGCCGCGGCTGCGCGGCAATCAGGCGCAGGGCCGGGATCAGCTGGTCGCGCATCAGGGCCTCGTGCGCCACCTCGCCGAGGAACTCGATGATGGCCTCGTGGACGAATTGCCCCTCCGCCAGGTCTTGGGCCAGGGCGTCAAGCAGCTGCTGGTCGTCGCTGCGCGGGGCGTCGGGAACACGGGAATGGTTTGCTGGGGAAGTCACGCCCCCAAGTCTAGCCAGCCGGAAATGGCACGCCGGAATGAACCTATGATGTATTCCATGATTGAGGTCACCACCACGTATTTGCAGCAGCTATCCCCTTCCGGGCTCGTCGCGTCCTCGCGTCCGTTGCCGGCCGGCGCGCGGATCGAGCTGGCCCGGGAGATCAGCCCGGAGTTCAGCAGGTTCCTCTACCAGGGGGTGGGCAGCGACCTGAACTGGGCCGACAGGCTCACGTTGACCCGTGCACAGTGGGAGGCGCTGATGCGCACCGACGGCACCGAGACCCACGTGCTTTATGTCGACGGGGCCCCCGGAGGTTACGTGGAGCTGGTGGCCCGCCACGCCGAGGGCGGCACCGAGGTGGAGATCATGTACTTCGGCCTCTTCCCCCGGTGCATCGGCCGCGGCCTGGGCGGGGCGCTGCTCACCGAGGGCATCGCCCGGGCCTGGGACCTCGACGCCCGGTGCCCCGGCTTCGCCCCCGTGACCCGCGTCTGGGTGCACACCTGCTCCCTTGACGGTCCCGCGGCGATCGCCAACTACGAGGCCCGTGGCCTGCGCGTTTTCCGCACCGAGACCGAGCAGCTGGTGCCGGGCGACGGAACCGCGGGGTTGTGGCCGGAGGACCTTCAGGCCGCGCGGTGACCGCCGCCCCGCGATATCAGTAGGGGGCTTATATTTCCCCGGGCATGAGCCGTACCCTCGGGGCATGGGATCGAGCGACCCGGTATTCCCGGTCATCATGGACATCGTGGATTCGCGCCGGCTCGCCGACCGCGACCTGGCGCAGGCAGCCATCGAGTCCGCCTGCGCCGCCGTGGGGCGCCGCTGGCCCGCACTCCAAGGGTGGCAGGCCACGGTCGGGGACGAGTTCCAGGCCGTCTACGCCACGCTGAACCAGGCCCTGTGCGCAACGGCCATGCTGCGCCTGGGCCTGCCGGAGGACGTCGACTGCCGGTTCGGGATAGGCCGCGGCGTGATCCGCCACGTCCCCTCGGTATCCGCCGCGAGCATCCAGGACGGCCCCGGGTGGTGGGCCGCACGCGCAGCCATCGACGAGGCGCGGCAGCGTGAAAAGGCGAGGAACCCCGCACTGCGCACCTGGTTCCACGACTCCGGCGGCGACCCCGGCGGCACGGCCCTCACCAACGCGTACCTGCTCTCCCGCGACCAACTGCTCACCTCGCTCCACCCCCGGACCCGCCGCTACGCCTTCGGCCTGCTCGGCGGCGGCACGCAGCGCTCGATCGCCGGCACGGAGGGCGTCACCCAGTCCGCGGTGTCCCAGGCGCTGGGGAACCCGGGGGCCGGCGCGCTGCTCGCCACCCTGGAGCTGCTGGAAGCCACGGCGGGTCCCGGCACCCGGGAGCCGGCATGAGCACCGTTGCGCTCCTGCTGGCCATGATCGGCATCGCGGACCTGACCCGGGTGCTGGTGCTCGACAGGTACGCACCCGCCGGCACCGGCGCCCCCGGCGAGATGTCCCCGGCCCCCGCCATGGACCCGCGCGGAACCCGGCTAGCGGTGCTGCTCGTGTGCGTCTTCTGGGCCGCCATGCTCTGCGTCTCCGTCGGCCTGCTGGGCACGGGCTGGGGATGGGCGCTGGCCGCCACGGCGCTGGCCTCCGGCTGGTTGGCCACCACCACCGGGCGGGAGGAGGCCGCCGCCCGCCATCGCCTGTGGCCCGCCCTGGGGGTGCTGCTGGGCACCGTGGCCTTCGCCGTGCTCGACACCGGCGACCCTTCGTCCGGCACCCCGGCGGCCACCTGGCACGACACCCTGGCACCCGGCTGGGTCCGCGGCATCCCGCTGCCCACGATCCTGGTGTCCCTGGGCGTGGGGCTGTTCCTCATCGAAAGCTCGAACATCGTGGTACGCAGCGCCCTGCGCCCGGGCAGCATCCGCCGCCGGGGCGCGCGGGCCGAGGCGCCCCGGCCCCTGCCTGACCTGCGCGGGGGCCGGCTCATCGGCCCGCTGGAGCGTCTCGGCGTGCTCACCCTGGTCCTCGCCGGCATGCCCGGCCTTGTCGCGGCGCTCATCGCGGCCAAGGGAATCGTCCGCTTCCCCGAGATCTCCAACGACGGGGCCACCGGCTCCAAGGCCGAGTACTTCCTGGTGGGCAGCCTGTTCAGCTGGGGGCTCGCGCTGGCCGGGGCCGGGCTGGTCCGCATCTCCGGCTGAGCTCCCGCGCACGCAAGGCGGCGGCGCCCCGATCACCTCGGGGCACCGCCGCCTCATCCCTCCTCATCCGCTAGGACAGCGTGATCCACACGGTCTTGGTCTCCGTCACGGAGTCCAGCTGCTCGGGGCCCAGGTCGCGGCCGAAGCCCGAGTTCTTGAACCCGCCGAACGGCATCGCCGGGTCGATCGAGCTCTGCGCGTTGACGTACACCGAGCCGGCCTTGAGCACCTTGGTCAGGCGGTGCACGCGGTTCAGGTTCTGCGAGTAGATCGTTGCGGCAAGCCCGTACTGGTTGTCGTTTGCCAGTTCGACGGCTTCCTCCTCGGTGGTGAAGCGCTGGGCCACCAGCACCGGGCCGAAGATCTCCTCCTGCACGATCGCCATCGAGTTGTTGCAGTCCCCGAAGATCGTCGGCTCGATGAAGTAGCCGGCCCGCTCAAGCCGCTTGCCGCCGCACAGCAGCGTTGCACCCTCCTCGATACCGGTCCGGATGTATCCCATGACCGAGTCGCACTGGTTCTCGGAGACCACAGGCCCGATGGTGCTTGCCGGGTCCAGGCCCGGGCCCGGGATCCAGCCCTTCGCGTTTTCCACGAGCTTGCCCATGAACTCGTCGTACACCGAATCCTCCACATACAGCCGGGACCCGGCGTCGCAGATCTGCCCGGCGTTGAAGAAGATGCCCAGGGCGACCTCTTCCACCGCCTTGTCAAGGTCAGAGTCGGCGAAGACCAGCACCGGGGACTTGCCCCCGAGCTCGAGGGTCATGCGGGTGAGGTTCTCCAGCGCCGCATGCCCCACCGACTTGCCCGTGGCCGTCGAGCCGGTGAAGGTGACCTTGTCGATCCCCCGGTGCGCGGCCAGCGCCGCCCCGACGGTCGAGCCCCTGCCGGTGAGGATGTTCACGACGCCGGCGGGGATCCCGGCCTCGGCGACCAGCTCCGCGAAGCGCAGGGTCGACAGCGAGGTGACCTCCGGCGGCTTGACCACCGTGGTGCATCCGGCGGCCAGCGCCGCGCCCAGCTTCCAGGCCAGGGTCTGCAGCGGGAAGTTCCACGGCACAATCACGCCCACCACGCCCACGGGTTCCTTCCGGGTGTAGGTGACGTAGTCCCCGGGCAGCCCCGCGGCCTCGCCGCTGCGCCCGGAGATCTTCGAGGCCCAGCCGGCAAAGTACCGGTAGGTGTCGATGGTGCCCTGGATGTCCATCTCGGCCTCGGCCAGCGGCTTTCCCACGTCGATGGATTCAAGCACCGAGAGCTCTGCGGTGTTCGCCTCGATCAGGTCCGCCAGCTGGTGCAGCAGGCTCTCGCGCTCCAGCGGGGTGAGCCGGCTCCAGGTGCCGCCGTCGAATTCGCGGCGGGCCGCCGCGACGGCCCGGTCCAGGTCCTCCACGGTGGCGCTGGCCAGGGTGGAGACCACCTGCGTGGTCGAGGGTTCGATGACGGGAACCGTGGCGCCGTCGGAGGCGTCCACCCACTCGCCGTCGATGAACAGCCGGTGCGACCTCGCCAGGAAGCTGCGGACCGGGGCCGGGACCTGGTAGGTGTCGAAATAGGTTTCAGCGATGTCGATGCTCATCAGGGGGTCCTTCTGGGTTTCGTGGTGGGAAAGCTGAGGGGTGGTGGGGGTGGAGGCTAGAACCGCACGACCAGGCGGCCGTCGGCGTCCCCGGCGTCGAGGCGGCGGAACGCCTCGTTGATGGCGCCGAATTCCATGGTCTCGATGGTGGAGTGCACCAGCCCGTCCTTGGCCAGCTGCATGACCTGGTCGCGCTCCAGGCGGGTGCCATCGGCGCTGCCGATGATGGTGATGCCCAGGTCGATCAGTTCCGCCGCCTTGAACGTGAAAGGGTTGTTCGGCAGGGCCACCTGGATGAACCGTGCCGTCGGTGCCGCAAGGGTGAACATGGTGCGGAGCACCTGCGGCGAGGGTGCGAAGCTCAGCAGCGCATCGGCGCCGCCGAGTTCGCGGATCGCCTTCTCGGCCTCCTCGCCCGGTGCGTAGGCGGCGTGGGCGCCGAGCCGCTTGGCGGTTTCCAGCTTCTTGGGGTCCAGGTCGATGCCCACGACCTTGGCGCCGAAGAGCTTGGCGAACTGGATGGCGTACTGCCCCAGGCCACCGAGGCCGAAGACGACGACCACTGACCCGGGCTCGATGTTGGCCTTGCGCACCGCGCTGAAGGCCGTGACGCCGGCACAGAGCAGCGGGCAGGCTTCCTCGGAGGAGAGCTCCCCGGGGATGTGCGTGACCCAGTCGGCGGGGGCCACGATGTACTGTGCGAAGCAACCCTCGACGTGGACGCCGGTGGCCTGGCTGTTCTGGCAGTAGGTTTCCAGGCCCCTGCGGCATTCGCGGCAGTTGCCGCAGGCGGAGTAGACGAAGCCGACCCCGACGCGCTCGCCGGCGGTCAGTTCCACTCCCTCGCCCACCGCGACGATCGAGCCGACGCCCTCGTGGCCCAGGATGGCGGGCTTGGGGCGCGGGAGCTCGTCCTCGCCCTTCCAGAAGTGCACGTCGGTGTGGCAGACCCCGCAGCTTTCCATCTTGACGAGGACCTCGCCCTTGCCGGGCCGGGGAATGGCGGTTTCGCGGATTTCCAGGGGGCTGTTGTCTTCGGTGAAGTAGGCGGCCAACATGGTTTCAGTCATCGTAATTCAGCTCCTTGTGAGGGTTTTGGCTGGGGCGCCCGGGTAACCGCCCAGGCCGCGGGGTACAACGAACAATGCGGAGAGTGCCCAGTAGGCGATTCCCGCCACAGCTGCCGCGAGCAGCGAGGCGGTCGTGTAGCGGAAGTATCCGGTGTGTTCAAAACTCAGTGGGTTGAAGGTGACGGTGAAGACCGCGATGCCGATGAGCGTCGCCGCCATCGAGGCGATGTTGTATCCACCGGTGAAGTAGTAGACCGAGGATTTGTCCTCGATGAAGAGTTCCTTGAGGTCCACCCGCTGCTTGCGCAGGAGGAAGTAGTCGACGAGCATGATCCCGGTCAGCGCGCTGTATATGGCTGCGGTCCACACCAGGAAGGTCATGAACCCGTCGTAGAGGCCCGGGATGGCGAACATGACGATGACCGGGACGATGCAGAAGCCGTAGACGATCCATTCCCACGAGACGTTCCTGAACAGCGCCCCGAACATCTGCCGGAGCCCCACCACCGCCGTGTAGAGGATGTTCGCCATGCTGGTGATGTTGGCGAAGGCGATGAACACCAGCACGATGGCGCTCATCCACAGGCCGCCGGTTTCGGCCATCCACTGCGTCGGGTCGGCGTTTCCGTACTTGACGGCGCCGATGAGCCCCACGGCCTCGCCGAGGCTGGCGGCGAAGCCGATGCCGATCAGGTTGGGCCAGAACGCGGTGCGTTCGTTCTTGGTGATGCGGGACAGGTTGCCGATGTAGGGCCACCAGGAGAATCCGGCGGCGATGTTGATTTCGACGGCGATCATGAAGTTCACCGCGTCCGAGTCGAACGGGCGGGCCAGCGCCTCAAGGGCGAGCAGGTCCGCCAACGAGGAATCGGAGAGGAACAACCAGATCATGAAGCCCATGACCAGGATCAGGGCCGGCGCGACAATGACGTTGAACAGCTTGATGGAGGTCGGGCCCTTGGCCACGATGTAGGCCGTCAGCGCGATGGCGACGATCGTGATGACGTAGATGTACGGTGCGTTCGGGTCCGGTTCCCTGTCGCTGACGACGCTGATCGCGGAGTCGATCGACCTGCCGAACATTGTCCCCAGCACCACCAGCCAGCCGACCGTCAGCAGGATCATGGCGACCGTGTAGATCACCCGGCTGCCGTTGTGGCCGAACACGCTGCGCATGAACGTGTACTGCTCGGTCCCGTACTTGCCGGCGCTCACCGAAACGGCGAGCCCCACCAGCAAGACCCCCAGGACGTTGCCCAGGATGATGGCGAGGAGGCCGCCCTTCACGTCGACGACGAGCGCCAGCGACCCTCCGATGAGAAAGCCCCAGGTGGCAATCGCGAGGGCGGCGTTCGCCCACGTGTATTCCCAGAATCCCCACAGCCGCTTGGCCGGCGGCAACGGGGCCCTTCCTCGTTCTGCTTCAATGGTGTAGTCCATTGGGAATCCTCTGTGATCGGTACCCCTGAGCCAGGGGTCTTGGGCAGTGAAGGTTGCTTACTGGAAGAGCAGGACCAGGGCGTACGAGGCGATGAGCAGGGCACCCACCAGGACGTACTCGACCCTGGTGAGCTGCCCGGGCTGCCGCCGTCCCTCGCGGTCTGCGAAGTAGGTGCACACCCTGTCGCGTTCGGCTTCGAAGCCGGCGAGATCCAACTCGGCGCCGACTCCCCCAATTTCTTCGCTTGTTTCGTTCATTTCTCGCCATTCCTTCGCTATATCGCGTGGATTCCAACACTTGGTTCGATTTCCCACGGTTGATTGCGGGCAGCGGCATCCACATTCCTGCGGGCCGTGGGGAACTTTGTGAGGCATCCAGATTCAACGGTTTTCAAGGCTGCGACCTCGACCTGTTCATGTTCTGCAAGTCACATTTCAATGGTGCTGCCAGCCTGTGACCTGCACAACATCAATACTGTAATCGGCTCGATTTCGCCGCTGTTACACTTTGTAAATGACCCTATCGATTCGCCGGATTCTAGGGGTTTCGGCGGTCAGTGAAGGACATCCCAGGGTCCTCGGCCAGGCGCGACTCCTCGACACCCCGGTGCGCAGCATCCACGTCTCGGAGTCCTCGGATTTGTCCGGGCTCCTCGAGGGCGGCGAGCTGATCCTGAGTTCCGGCTTGTCCCTGACGACATCCCCGGAGGCAACCGTGGACTTCCTCGACAGGCTGGCCGATGCCGGTGCGTCGGGAGTGGTTTTCTCCTTCCTCTCCGACGCACCGGAGGTCAAGAAATGCCTGGAAATTGCCGCAGGCACGGCCCGCATTCCCGTGATCCTGCTCGACGACCGGGTCCGTTTCGTGAACATCACCGAGACCGTGCACCGGCTCGCCTACTCCGCAGCCAGGGGCTTGAGCGGCCTGGAAGCTGTATCGAATTTTCTTTCATCCGCCGCAGCCTCGCACCTGGCCCCGCAGGACCTGTTCGCTTCCATGGCCGACATGCTCGATGCACCGCTGGTGCTCGAGGACCCGCTGTCGGCGGTGGCCATCCACCACGGGCTTGACGCCGAACAGATGCGGGGGTTCATCCAGGTTCCCGCCGCTGCCAGGGCCTTCGGCGGCGGCGTCCGCACGGTGGGCGGTGAAAGCTGGCTGGTCTACCCGGTGTCGAGCCACGGACGGAAACTGGGCCAGCTGGTTTCCACGGTGGGCGCCGGAAACCCCCGGGCCTCGCTGGGCATGGAAAAGGTTGCTGCCGCGTTCGGCGACCTGCTGCCCCGCGACTCCACCGATCTGGCCCTGGTCCGGCAGGAGTCACTCGCAGGCGTGGTCGCGAAGATCCGCTCCGGCGATATCCGCGCCGGCAAGGAGGCGCTGCTGCACGCCGCCATGCTCGGAGTGGCCGGCACCGAGGCCTTCGTGCCCATCGCCATCAATTTCACCCGGCGCGGCGGCGCCGCGGGCACCTCCCCGGGGCTCGAGCCGTCGGCCGTGGCAGCAACCCTGAGGGACTCGCTACGCGGTTCCCGACCTCCGGCCTTCGCCTGCGATTCGGGCCCGGACTCCGTGGGCATCATCCTGTGCCTGCCAGCGGCGGCCCATGCCGAAGCCTCGCTCTCGGCCATCCACCAAAGCATCGAGGGCGCCCTTGGCACCCAATGGAACCATCGTGCCTGGACGATGGGAGTGGGAACGGCGAGCCCGGAACTGGCAGGCACCGCCACCGACGGGCTGGACGAGGCCCGCCGCGTGGCCCACTCGGCGTCGACCATGGACCATTCGGGGGCACCGTACCACCGGGCCAGCGACCTCGGATTCCGCTGGCTCATGCAACGCCTCCTCGAGGCCGGGGAAAGCCGAACCTACGTGCACGACCAGCTCGCGCCATTCCTTGACGAACCCGACTACATGGATTTCATCGAGACGTACCTGCAGACCAACGGCAGCATCGCCGAGCTCTCCAGGGCCCTGCACCTGAGCCGCCCCAGCGTCTACGCCCGGCTGCGCAGGATCGAAAAGGGGCTGGGCCGCGAGTTGACCGATGCCGACACCATGACGTCCCTGCATCTGGCAGTCACCCTGTACCGGCTTGGCGTGAGGGGTTAGCACTCCTTAAACGACATGCGACCCGCCGGTCGGACGGGTCGCATGTCGATGTTTCCTGCTAGAGCGCGGCGCTTTCGAGCGCCGGGGCGGAGCCGGCGCAATCCGGGCACCGGCGCAGTTCCTCGCGGGCCGAGCACTCCGCGCAGAAGAGGCGCAGGTTCCGGCAGGAAAGGTTCGAGCAGTTCTCGAACTTGTTGGTCGGGGCTTCGCAGCCAACGCATGCACCGATCGTCACGGCATCGTCGCTGAATTCCATGTGCATGCGCTTGTCGAAGACGTACAGCGAGCCTTCCCAGAGGCCCTTGTCGCCGAAGGTCTCCCCGTAGCGGACGATGCCGCCCTGCATCTGGTAGACCTCGGTGAACCCGCGCTTGACCATGAGCGCCGAGAGCACCTCGCAGCGGATTCCACCTGTGCAATATGTCACAACCGGCTGGTTCTTCATGTCGTCGTACTTGCCGGATTCGATCTCCGCAATGAAGTCGTGCGTGGTTTCCACATCCGGAACGATCGCGTTCTTGAACTTGCCGATCTGGGCCTCGAAGGCGTTCCTGCCGTCGAAGAAGTGGACCTCCTGGCCGGCGGCCTCCTTCTCGGCAAGCATCTCGTGCAGGGCCTCGGGCTTGAGGTGTACACCACCGCCGAGCACGCCGTTCTCGTCGACCTCCAGTTCGCCGGGGGCACCGAAAGACACGATTTCATCGCGGACCTTCACGGAAATGCGCGGGAAGTCTTCGGCCGATCCCTCGGACCACTTGATGTCCATCTTCTTGAATGCCGGGTACTCGCGGGTCGCCTTGACGTACTGCTTGACGGCGCGGATCTCGCCGCCGACGGTTCCGTTGATGCCGTCCTTGGAGATGATGATGCGTCCCCGAAGGCCCCACCTCTCCAGGAGCGAGCGCTGCCAAAGGCGGACGGCCTCCGGGTCGGCGAGTGGGGTAAATGCGTAATACAAGACAATTCGGTTCTGCGACACGCTGTTAAGCCTAGGTGCAAAATCCCGTTTAAGGCATCCGACGTGTCAACCGTCACCGGGATGTCGCAGTGTTTCAAGCATGCAACAGTTCACCCGAATGCAACCCATCGGGCCTGTTCACGGGGTAGGGTCGAAGCATGGGATCTACTGCAAGCGATGAACTAATTGGTACTTGGGTTACCGGCTGGGCTGGTGCACGAGGTTACGAGAACCGACACGAGGGTCGAGTCCATGCTGCCCTCCGCCACGATACTTCCGGCGATTGGGAGTACGTGATCTATGAGCCGTCCAATGAGGAATTGGTGGCCGTTGCAGAGACGCTGCACAAGCACCCGAAGCGTCGCCTGACGGCATTCGCCGACGAAATCTCCTCGCTGATCGAGGCCGCACAGGCTGCCGGCCTGAACGTGGTCAATTCCGAAGAAGTACTCATGGTCACCGAGATGAACGGCCACGACGTCGAGGAACCGCGCCCGGCTGAGGGTTTCGCCTTCCAGATCGAACGCGACAACACCCACGCCTACGTCTCCATCCACCCGGTGGACGACCCCGAGGTCGTTGCGGCCAGCGGCCATGTGTCGGCCGTCGAGGGATTCGCGATCTTTGACCGCATCATCACCGCACCCGACTTCCGCCGCCGCGGACTGGGCAGCCTGATCATGCGCGCCCTGGTTTCCCTCGCCCTGGAGCACGACGTCGAGGAGGGCCTCTTGATCGCCTCGGTCGACGGCCAGAAGCTCTACCAGTCGCTCGGTTGGACCAACCTGGGCAACGTCGTGCTTTTCGAGGGCAAGCAGGACGCATAGGGCCAGCATTTTCACCGAGTGGTGGGTCCTGCCTGACGGCAGGGCCCGCCACTTTCTGTTTCCGGGTCGGCAGCCGACGCCGCGGGGTGCCACAATAAGTCGGTGAACGCTTACTCGGAACAGATTGCCTTGTTGGGCCACGGGCCGGCGCCCACGGCACTGCTCCATTCCCGCACCGCCGAAGCACGAGACGCACTCACCGGTCCGTGGCCCGAATGGGTCCATCCGGAGGTCCGGGAAGTCTTCGAGCGCACGGGAGTCGATGCCCCGTGGCTGCACCAGGTGCAGGCGGCGGACCTCGCGCACCGAGGCGAACACACGATCATTGCCACGGGAACGGCCTCGGGCAAGTCCCTCGCCTACCAGTTGCCAGCCTTGAACGCCATCCATACCTCCTCCCTCGAAAACCAGGCGAGCCTGGTTCCCCAGGACGGCACGGTGCTCTACCTGGCCCCCACCAAGGCCCTGGCCGCCGACCAGCTCTCGGCCATCACGGGATTCGGGCTCCCAAGCGTCAGGGCAGCCAGCTACGACGGCGACACGGAGGTCTCCGCCCGCCGCTGGATCCGCGACCACGCGAATTTCATCCTTTCCAACCCCGACATGCTCCATTTCGGCATCCTGCCGAACCACACGTGGTGGGCCAGGGTCCTGCGCCGCCTGCGCTTCGTCATCATCGACGAAGCACACTCATACAGGGGCGTCTTCGGCTCGAACATCGCCAACCTCCTGCGCCGCCTGCGCAGGATTTGCGAGCACTACGGAGCCAACCCGGTGTTCATCGGTGCCTCGGCCACCAGTGCCGATCCCGCAGCGTCGTTCTCCAGGCTGATCGGCGCCCCGGCACGGGAAGTCACCACCGATTTCTCTCCCAAGGGCGCACTGACCGTCGCGTTGTGGGAACCGCCCCTCACTGAAACTCGTGGTGAAAACGGGGCACCCACCCGCCGGACGGTGGTTGCCGAAACCTCGAACCTCCTGGCGAACCTGGTCTGCTCCCACGTGAGGACGCTTGCCTTCATCAAGTCCCGCAGGGGCGCCGAAACCATCGCCACGATCACCCGCAGCATGGTGGACCAGGTCCACCCCTCCCTGCCCGAACGCGTCGCAGCCTACCGTTCCGGTTACCTTCCGGCCGAGCGGCGCGAGCTCGAGGAACAGTTGCGCAACGGGACACTGCTGGGTGTGGCGTCGACCTCGGCACTGGAGCTGGGCATCGACGTCGCAGGCCTGGACGCCGTGCTGGTTGCGGGATGGCCCGGCACCAGGGCCTCGTTCTTCCAGCAGATCGGCAGGGCCGGGCGCGCCGGGCAGGACGCACTGGCCGTGCTCGTGGCGAGCGACGATCCGCTCGACACCTACCTGGTCAACCACCCGGAAGCCATTTTCGAGGCCGGTGTCGAGGCCACCGTCTTCGACCCCGAGAACCCGTATGTTCTCTCCGGGCACCTCTGCGCAGCGGCCGAGGAACTCCCGCTGCGGCCCGAGGAGATTGAGGCTTTCGGCCCCACGGCCCACAAGCTCCTCGACTCCCTCGTCGCACGCGGGTTCCTGCGGCGGCGCCCGGCCGGCTGGTTCTGGACCCATCCGGAACATGCAGCATCGATGGTCAACCTGCGGGCCGACGGGGGCGGCCCCGTGAGCATCATCGAATCGGACACCGGCGCGCTTCTGGGAACCATGGATTCGCCCCAGACACACTACCAAGCGCACACGGGGGCCATTTATGTCCACCAGGGTGCAAGCTACGTGGTGGACGAGCTGAACGAACCGGACCACTGCGTCATGGTGACGCGCGCGAACCCGGATTTCTACACCCAGGCGCGAGACATCACCACCGTCGAAGTCAAGGACATCGAACGAAGCGTCACGTGGGGTCCGATCACCGCCAATTTCGGCGACGTGGTTGTCACCACACAGGTGGTGTCCTTCCAGCGCAAGTCCGTGATGAGCAATGAAATCCTCAGCGAGGAACCCCTGGAGCTCGAGGCCCGCGACCTGCACACCAAGTCGGTCTGGTTCACCATCCCCGAAAAACGGCTGATCGCCGCGGGCATCTCCCCGGAAGAGTTCCCCGGCGCGCTGCATGCCGCCGAGCACGCGGCCATCGGATTGCTGCCGCTGGTCGCATCCAGCGACCGCTGGGACATCGGAGGTGTCTCAACGGCACTTCACATGGACACCTCCATGCCCACAATCTTCGTCTACGACGGCCACCCCGGCGGTGCCGGGTTCGTGGAACGCGGGTACGAAAAGGCCACCGCCTGGCTGGGTGCCACACGGGATGCGATTGCTGCCTGCGAGTGCGCCGGCGGGTGCCCGTCCTGTGTCCAGTCGCCCAAGTGCGGCAACAAGAACAACCCGTTGGACAAGCACGCCGCCATCCGGCTGCTCTCGGCCATACTTCTCGAGGCGGAACGAACCCCTTGAGTGGGGCCCCGGCCTACCGCACCACGCGCCACGGCTGCGGCGGCGGGCCGGCCCGAGCCGCGGCCAGCGCATGACCCATCGGCGGCAGCCCGCCGACCATCGCGACGGGCACCTTGACGGAGACCTTCACGATTTCCCCGGCGGTCCCCTGCCTTTCGCACGCGGTGAGCACCGCCTGGTTGGCCGTCGCCGTTTGTCCTGCCACGGCACACGGTTCACCCGGCACCAGCAAGCGTGCGGCGTCGGCGCCAGCGAGCGCGGCAAGGTCCGCCGCGGTGGCCGCCTTGGCCGCAGCACGGCCCGTGGCCGCAAAAGCCAGCACCACCACCAGCGCGAAAAACGCCAGGAAGACGACGGCAACCATCAGCACCGTTCCGTTGCCGGCTTCCACGTCTCCCCCGTGCCGCGACGTCCGGGCCCGCCTCACGGCTCGGTCTCCTTCCTGGCCGAGGCTTGCGCCGTCAAACGGATTTCGCCCACCAGCGGCAACACCATGCCGGAAGTGACGACGACACTTTCATAACCGGCTCCAGAGCCGAGCGAAACGTCGAGGCCCGCGCCCCCGATGCGCAAGGCCGTGGCAATCGACTGGCCCGCGTCGGTACCGCGGGCCAGTTCCCGCGCCGCGGCGCTCGCCGCCTGCTGGATCCGAATTTGCTCCCCGCCGACCATTCCCGCGGCGGCCACCACAGTGAGCAGAAGCGCAACCGCCGGGAGCAGCACCGCGAATTCCGCGGTGCTGCTCCCGGCTTCCGGATGCGATGGCATGCCCATGGCTCCCTAGAAGGACAGGGCCTGACGAATCAGGCCCATGAGCATTCCCCGCACGTCACCGCTTGAAAGAATGCTGACCAGCAGTCCCGCGAACGCGACCGCCGCCAGAGTGACGATGGCGAATTCCGCGGTGGTGCTGCCGTCCTCCGCCCCGGTGACCTGCAAATCGATGTGTCCCGGCGTAGCCGGTACGACCTCGTGTTCCATGTGCTTCCTGCCTTTCGTGCGTGGGTTCTCCAAGGTGTTCCGCTCGGAGGCGAGCAGCGCGGCCGTTTGGCCGTCGATTGCTTCCCCTCGAGTGTGGCGCCGGCGTTTGGCCGGGGTTCCGCTCCGGGCCGCTCTTGGGGAAAACCCGAGGGTGCACGGCGGTGCCTGCGTTGTGCGGGGAAGCCGCCCGGGACCTTCAGAAATCCGGAAGCAGCGAGATGACAATGGGAACCACGCCCAGGCAGACGAAGGCCGGCAACGCGCACAGCCCCAACGGGATAACCAGCTTGATCCCGAACTCCGCGCCCCGTGACTCGGCGTCGCGGATCTCCTTCCTGCGTCCGGCTGCCGCAGCCGAGCGCAGGAGCTTTGCCGCGGGCGCCCCGCTGAGCTGGGTGAAGCGCAGGGACGGCTCGAGTTCCCGGACTGCCTCGGGCACCTGGAGCCAGGCCCGGTCCCAATCGACATTGAGCTCCAGCGCCCGGGCCACACGCGCCAATGGAGCGTACCCGGGAACATGGCCGCCCATGATGTCCAGCACGGAACGAACCGGCAACCCTGATTCCAGCAGCGTTGCACACATCTCCAGCACCAACGACGGGGATTCGGGCGGCTCCTCGTTCATCGTGCCGCTCCTGCGCCGGTCCTCCGCCGGGGAACGTGCGGCGGGGCGCCCCCAGGAAATCCACACGGCCAGGCCCGTCAGGATTCCGGCCACCAGGAACCCCGTCACGAGGGAACCTGCCGAACGATCCTGGCCAGCATCAGGCGGCACCACCACCGGTTCGCCAGCCACAGGAGGACCCCCGCCAACAGGGCAAGCTGTCCCACCGGATGGGTCCTGAGCACCGACAACGGGTCGATCCCCAACAACTGCCCCAGGCCCAGACCGACCAGCGGCAGGAAGGTGAGCAGCCGGCTGGTGGCCCGGGGTCCGGCGAGCGCCGCATCCAGCGCCCTGCGCATGTCGGCCGAGTTCTCGAGTTCCAGGGCCAATTCATCGAGAAGTTCGGCGAGCGCGGCACCCGAGCGTTCGGAAATGGCAAAGCACCAGGCCAGCCGGCTCCACAGCCGTGTGCGGCGCCCTCCGTCCACTGCGTGCTCCGCCAACCCCTCGCGCAGCGTGCCGCCGGTGCGCAGGTGGGTCAATGCCCTGGTGCACCCGGCATGGATGTCGATTCCGGCTCGTCCCGGCGCGTCGGCCCATACCTTCTCCAGCAGCTCCAGGGCCGCCGGGTTTGCGCTGCCCGCCCGCAACAGGGCCGAAAGCTCGCGGATGAATTTCCCGTAGTCTTCCGCCTCACCGGCCTCGTCGCGCATCTGGTGCCCGAACGGGAGGGAGAACCCGGTGGCCCGAGCATCGCTGGCCTGCGGTGTTGCCGGGCCCGCCGTATTTCGGCCGACGGCTGCCGGGCGCCTGAAGAGCCAGGCTGCCAGCCCCGTCAGCAGGGTGGCACACAGGATGCTCACCACGGGCTTGCCGTTCCCCGGTCCTGCAACCTGTTGCGGAACCAGTCGAGGGCCGATGATTCCCGAACGGGTACCCCGCGCTCGCAGATGACCTGCACCTCCAGCGCTCCGGCGGCGTTGAGCACCAGATGCCCCAACTGCACCGGGTGCCTGGCGCCGGTGCGCGCGTCCCTGGCCACGTGGATGAGCAGGTCCAGGGCGCTGACCGCCTGCAGCGCCGTGGCCTGCGGATCCATCCCTGCCAGTGCCCCCATGGCGAGCAGCCGTGCGGGCACTGCCCGGACGCTGTTGGCATGGACCGTCCCGGCGGCACCCTCGTGCCCGGTGTTCATCGCTCCCAGGAAGTCCCCGATCTCCGCTCCCCGGCATTCGCCGACGACCAGCCGGTCCGGCCGCATCCGCAGGGACTGGCGGACGAGCATGCCCAGGCCGATTTCACCGGCACCCTCGACATTTCCGCCGCGGGCCTGCAGGCCCACCAGGTGGGGATGCCGCGGCGTGAGCTCCGCGGAGTCCTCAACCACGATGATCCGTTCGTTCCCCGGCACCTCCCCCAGCATGGCAGCGAGCAGCGTGGTCTTGCCGGCCCCCGTGCCGCCACTGACCAGGAAGTTCAGCCGGGCCGCCACAACGGCGCGCAGCGCCCGCAGCCAGTCGGGGCGGGCCGGGTCGAGAAGGCCCTCCAGCTCCGGGCTCGCAGTGCGTTTCACGCGCACCGAGATCAGCGTGCCGCCGGTGGAAACAGGCGGCAGCACCGCATGCACGCGGTAGTTGCCCAGGGTGAGGTCCACGAACGGTTGGGCGTCATCCAGCCGGCGGCCGGCAGCGGCGGCGAAGCGCACGGCGAGGGCCCGGAGCGCCTCGCGGTCGCCAAAGCCCGCACCTGAGGGCTTCAGGCCTTCGGCGTCGTCGACCCAGATCCTCCCCCTGCCGTCGACAAGCACGTCGGTGACCCCTGGCTGCCGGGCGAAGTCCTCCAGCATCCCCAACCCGTGGATGTCCCGGCTGAGGTTCTCCACCAGTTCCGCAGTGGTGTGTGAGCCGATGACGCTTCCTGTGGCGTGGACGGCCGAGGCGAGGTCTACCTCGCTCAGTCCGCCATCCCGGCCCAGGGCGCGCAGCCGCACCTGTTCCAGTACCTCGGCACTGGTTGCGGCGGACCCGGCCTCCGGGTCCTGTTCCCAGCGCCTGCGCCCGGTGCGCCGCTCCGGGGTGCTCATGCTGCCCATTCCCGAGCCGCGTGCTCCGCCATGCCCAGGGCGGCGATCCTGCGGCGCATGGAGGTTCGGGCCAGCACGCCCATCAGCCGGCCCTCCGCGGACGCGCGTTCCAGGGTCCCGAACCGGGGCAGGTAGCCGCCCAGCGGCAGGCCCAGCCGGCGGGCCAGTGCGCGGGTGTCGCTCCCGGCCGGCAGCCTGCCGGTGAATACCACCGACCAGCGGGCTCCGGCAGCCGCGGGGAGGCTGCGGTTGTTCGCGCCGCGGGCCGGCATGACCAGAAGCCGTTCCCCGCCCAGGGCCAGCACTCCCGGCGGGACGGCGGGCAGCCGCCCTGCGTCGATGACGATGTGGTCGTAGATCCGCCGTGAGGCCGCCAGTACCGCAACCAGCAGGGATTCCGGCGGCACGAAGCTGCCCGGTTGGCGCACCCAGGACAGCACTGCGGTGCCCTGGGACAGCGGAAGGATCTCCGCGAGCTGCCCGGGCGCCAGCGCCCCGCGGCTGTTTTCCAGGTCCTCCCAGCCGATTCCCTCGGGATCCCGGGGACGCAGCGTGGGCCAGAGGCCCGTGGAGGAGCGGTCGGCGTCGATGAGCAGCGTCCGGTGCCCCTCCAGCGTGTGGGTTGCAGCAAGCAACGCGGCAAGGGTGCTTGTACCGGCTCCCCCGCAGCCGCCGGCCAGCAGCGTGGTGCGCGCGTCCCCGCCGTTCAGCCCGAGTTCGCCCAGGTACTCCCCGAGCCAGGCCCCGGCCTGCGGAAGCACGGCGACCCTGGCTCCCGGGGTGCGGGCCGCCGCCCGCCAGAGCACGTCCTGGTGCTCCTGGCTGCCGGCGAGCACCAGCCGGGCGCCGGGTGCGAGGGACGCGGCCTCCCCCACGCAGTCGTGCCCGACCAGGACGGTTTCCGGCCGGCCCGCGGGAACCTGCCCGGCCTCGCGGTACTGGACCAGCCGCACTCCGGCGCCCAAGGCGATCAGCGCCACCGACTGGGCAAGCGCCGCGTCTCGGGTGAGCAGGATGCATTGCCCGCCCCGGCCTGTCTCGCCATCCGGCTGCCACCCGTCCGCGGGCGTCGCCGGCGGGCCAGCGGCCCGCGGTCCGCCGCCTGCCCCGGCGAATCCTGCGGCACCGGCGTCATCGGGTGTCCCGGGTGCCGGCAGTTCCCGCAGGGCGGCGCGCAGCGCCGGATACTCGGTGGCGCCGGCCCCGCGCCGGGCAGTGCGGGGCCGGGCCGCGACGAACCGTCCGTGATCTTCCATGCACCCCAGTGTGGGCAGCCGGGTGCCGTGGCGGCGTGGGCCGGGTGCCGGTTGTGGGTCTGTGCCGGACCCGGCCCCAAGGCGGTGCGGGGAAGTCGCGGCAGCCGGCCCCCGGCCGCGTCGCCGCGTCCCGTGGTGGCAAACTGCGAGAATGTAGCGTGCAACAATTCGCGATAGTGGCCACCCACGCCATCTCCCAGCCCGACCCCGAGGCCGGCGCCGCCACGGCGGTGGTCCAGCTCGTCGATGCCCGGGGCACGGCGCTGCTTCCCCCGGTGCAGGTCTACGGCGACGGGCTTGGCCGGGTCGTCGCCGAACTCGAGGCCCGCTCCCCGCGTTGGGTGCTTGACTCGGTGCACGCCTGGTACCCACGGCTGCTGGCCGCCGGCATCCGCATCAACCGCGCCCACGACCTCACACTGACCCGCAACATCCTGCGCAACGCCCCGCATACGGTGCCCGGGGACTACCTCACCGCGCTGCGCCGGGAACCCGATCCCTCAACCGCGGCGCCGGCCCACCTGCTGCCGCCGCCGCGCGTGGCGGAGAACCAGGGCGAGCTCTTCTCGGAGCCCAAGGACGACGCCGGCGCGCTGGAGAACGTGCTCGCCGAATTCCTGGCCCAGCGCGCGGCCGTGGGCGATGACGAACGCGGCAGACGGCTGGGCCTGCTCATCGCGGCGGAGTCGGCCGGCGCGCTGATCGGCGCGGAGATGACGCACGCCGGGGTCCCCTGGGACGTGTCGGTGCACCACCGGCTGCTCGAGGAGGCGTTGGGCCCGCGCGTGCCGGCAGGGGTGCGCCCACCGAACATGGAGCGGCTCGCGGTGCGGATCCGCGAACTGCTCGACGCCCCGGCCCTGAACCCGGATTCCCCGCAGGATCTGCTGCGGGCCATGAACCAGGCGGGCATCGCCGTGTCGAACACCCGGGCCTGGGAACTGACCGAGCTCAAGCACCCGGTCATCGAGCCGCTGCTGGCCTACAAGAAGATCGCGCGGCTGGCCAGCGCCAACGGCTACGCCTGGCTGGAGCGTTGGGTCTCCGGCGGGCGTTTCAGGCCCGAGTACGTGGTCGGCGGGGTCGTGACGGGGCGCTGGGCCAGCCGCGGCGGCGGGGCGCTGCAGATCCCGCACCAGGTGCGCGCCGCGGTGCGGGCCGATGCGGGAATGAAGCTGGTGGTTGCCGATGCCGCGCAGCTGGAGCCGCGCATCCTGGCGGCGCTGTCCCGGGACAGCGCGCTGGCTTCGGCGGCCCGCGGCAAGGACCTCTACCGGGGCATCGCCGACGCCGGGTTCGGCGGGGACCGCGCCCACGCCAAGGTCGCGATGCTCGGGGCCATGTACGGGGCGACCACCGGCGAGTCCGGGCGGCTGATGCCGCAGCTGAAGGCCACCTACCCGCGCGCCGTGGGCCTTGTCGAGTGGGCCGCGGCACAGGGCGAGGCCGGGGCGGATGTCGCCTCCTACCTGGGCCGCGGCACCCCGCCGGCCCCCGAAGCCTGGCTGCGTGCGCAGAAACGCGCGGACTCGGAGCAGGCGGCCCGCGCGGCGCTGGCCGAGGCACGCACCCGGGGCCGCTTCACCCGGAACTTCATCGTGCAGTCGACGGCCGCCGAGTGGGCGCTGTGCTGGATGGGCGAGCTGCGCCGCCGGCTGCGCGCCGGGGCCGTGGCGGGGGTGGACCTCGGCTCGCTCGTGTTCTTCCTGCACGACGAGATCATGCTCCATGTCCCGGAAGCCGCGGCGCAGCGGGTCGTGGACCTCGTCCACGAGTCCGCGCAGGCCGCCTCCGGCCTGCTCTTCGGTGAGATCCCCGTGGACTTCCCCGTCACGGCCGTCGTCGTGGACTCCTACGACCAGGCGAAGTAGCCACAGCGCGAAACAGCCACCCAGCGAAGCATCGGTTTCCCGGCGGCCCCGTGGCGCGTGGCTAGGAGGACTTGCCGCGGAGCGCCGCGACGGACACCTCGCGGCCGCTGTCCCAGGGCAGGGTCCAGCCCAGGTCGTTGAACATCCGGTCCAGCACTATCGCGGTGAAGCCCCAGATGAACCCGCCCTCGACGTCGAAGGCCGGGGCGCTGAAACGGTCGCCGCCGCGCTCCACCACGGCGGTGACCCGGTTCGCCGGGTCCAGCAGGTCCGCGACGGGGGCCCGGAAGACCGTTGAGGACTCGGCCGGGTCCACGGCGCAGACCTCCGAAGGTGCGTGCCACCACCCCACCACCGGGGTCACGATGAAGTTGCTGACCGGCAGCTCGGCCTGCGGCAGCACCCCGAGGACCTCGACGCCCGCGGGGTCCAACCCGGTTTCCTCCTCCGCCTCGCGCACGGCGGCGGCTATCGCGTCGGCGTCCTCCGGGTCGATCCGTCCACCGGGGAACGCGACCTGGCCTGCGTGCTTGCGCAGCGTGTCGGCGCGCGTCACGAAGAGCACATCGAGGTCACCGGGCACGGAGGGGACGTCGCTGGCCGCGGGCACGTCGTCGAGCCGCCCGAAGAGCACCAGCACCGCCGCCTGCCCCACGGCCTGCGGATCGATGTCGTTGAACACCCAGGTGTTCGGCATCTTTGCCGCGGCCACGGCCCCGGCCTCCGCTGCCTTGCGATCGATCATCGCCAGCAGTTCCTCGCGTACGCTCATGATTCCAATCCGTATCCCTGGGCGCGCAGTTCGCGGCGCGTGGCGCCGGCACGCATCTTCTCCAGCAGTTCCCCGCGCCCGGGCGCCAGCTCGTACTTCAGCAGCTTCGCGGCCTTGGCCTCGTCGGTTTCGCCCTCCCCGTAGGCGGGGCAGAGCGTTGTCAGCGGGCAGGCGCCGCACGCGGGCTTGCGGGAGTGGCAGACCCGCCGGCCGTGGAAGACCACCCGGTGGCTAAGCATCGTCCAGTCCTTGGGCTCGAAGAGCTCCCCGACGGCGTGCTCGATCTTCACCGGGTCGCTCTCCGTGGTCCAGCCGAAGCGGCGGGCCAGGCGCATGAAGTGCGTGTCGACGGTGATGCCCGGGACCCCGAAGGCGTTTCCGAGCACCACGTTGGCGGTCTTGCGCCCGACGCCGGCCAGCGTCACCAGGTCCTCGAGCCGGCCCGGCACCACCCCGTCGTATTCGTCGACGATCCGGGTGGAGAGGGCCAGCAGCGAGCTCGCCTTGGCGCGGAAGAACCCGGTGGGGCGGATCAGTTCCTGGAGCTCCTCCGGCTGCGCCTGGCTCATGGCCAGCGCGTCGGGGTACCTGGCGAAGAGCGCCGGGGTTATCGCGTTGACCCGCACGTCGGTGGTCTGTGCCGAGAGCACCGTTGCGACAAGCAGCTCGAAGGCGTTGCCGAAGTCGAGCTCCGCCACCGCATACGGGTAGGTCTCGGCGAGCACCCTGTTGATCTTGCGCGCCCGGCGCTTGCGGCCCAGGGCGCTCTCCTCCTGCGGCATGTGCTTATTTTTCCGGGAACTGCAGGTTGTCCAGGTCGCGCAGCACCGCGGGGCGGTCGCCGTCGAGGTTGATGAGGTAGTCCTGCCCGCGGTCCTCCAGGCAGAGGATCCAGGTGCCCGGCTGCAGCGTGGTCAGTTGCGCGCCGCTGCGCGGGTCGTAGACGGGGCGTGGCTGGTTGAGCGCGAACCAGAAGCTCGCGGATTCCGGTTCCTGCGCGACCTCGTCGGCGCGGGCGCCGAAGGGCTCGTCGGCGCTGGCCTGCTGGCTGGCCGCCGCCGCCTTCATCTGGGCGGCGAGTTCGTCGCGGGAAAGCGCGGCCGTCGCCTGGTGGGCCGGCTGGGCCAGCGGCTGGGCGGAGGTCGCCGGCTCGGCGGGTGCTGCCGGAACCAGGCCGGTGGCCGCGGGTTCCCCGGCTGCCGCCTCCGCATCCTGCTGGACCAGGCTGACCTCGGGGAAGTCCGGTTCGGAGTGCTCGTGCACCTCCGGGACACGGACCCTGGCCGCTGCCACGGGGGCATCGTCGGCGGCATCCAGGGAGTCACGCCCGGCAGCCTCGGCCGGGATGTTCGCGTCCCCGCCCTCGGGCTGTGCTGCGGCGTCGTGCGCCGGTTCGTTGGCTGCCTCACGAACCGCCGCGGAGGCAGCTGCCTCAACGGCTTCGCCCTCGGCCTCCACGTCCGTGTGCCCGGCAACCTCAACCGGTTCCCCGTCCGTGTGACGGACACCGGATTCCGCTGCGGCCTCGGCCTCAGGCTCTGGCTCGACAACGGCTGCCGACGCGGACGGGGCTGCGGCGCCCACCGATCCGGCCACGGCGCCCGCCGCGGCGGCGGCACCCAGGGCGGCTCCGGACGGTGCATCTGCGGAGGTTTCGGGGGCCTTGCTTCCGGCCGGAGCGCCGCCGGGGGTCTTGGGCACCACGGGCTTGGAGCGCTCGGCCGCCGGGGCGCTGCTGGCGCCGAAGCCCTCGGAATCGGCATCGCCGGCGCCGGCCGCGGCGGCCGCGCCGGCCTTGGGTGCGACTGCCGCCACCGGGCGGACGTCGGAGTTGATCACGGCGTCGTCACCCGGAACGAAGTCCGTGCGGAACGCTCCGAGGTAGCGGGCCAGGGTCGTGCCGCACACCATTGCGAACCCGCCCAGGAAGCCCAGCAGGTAGGCCGAGCCCATCGTCGCGACGTAGGCGTTGAAGAAGTACGCAGCAGCAACCAGCGCAACGACGGAGCCGAACTGGTCGAGGCTCAGCGAACCGATGCGCACCCGGGTGCGGCCGTTGATCCGGCGCCAGGCAAAGCCCGCCCCGACGCCCAGCGGCAGCAGCAGCGACACCAGCAGGTGGAACGGCAGCCCGGGGAAGATCCACATGTTCACGGAGACCGACTTGGTCCACGGGATCGGGAGCAGCGAACCGACCATCACCAGCAGCGCGCCGGCGACGACCAGCGTGTCGCGCACGGTGAACGGCCCCACCAGGGTCTTCACCGTGGCGGCCTTGTCGTCTTGTGTTCCCACGTGTACCTGTTCCATCCGAGGACCCCGCTTCTTTTCATCGTTCCTGCCAGTCAGCCACGCCCTGCGGCCTCGCCGGGGGCGATTGCGCACCCGGCGTCGGCCGCCGTGGAGGTGGTCTTTCTACAGCCTATCCGCGCTGCCGCCCATCTTCCCCCGTTGGCCGCCGCAGCGGCGGCGGTGTCGGGCGCCCGGCGGTTGCCCGCTCCCCTTGGCCGCTGCCCCCTGCAACATCCCGGAACCGGGCGACCACTTGGCGCGCGCCGCTACCGCTTGGCGCACAAAAAGCACCCTCCGCTGTCACAATTGTGACGGGCTGCACCCGGTCCGCCCGGGTGCCTGTAACCTGACTCACAAGCAAACCCCTGTTGTCGGAAGGACTCCACCGGTGTCGGAAACCCATACCCCCACGCTCGATAACCTGTCCCACGAGACCCGTTCGTTCGCCCCCAGCGCAGAGTTCGCGGCGCAGTCCATCGCCAAGGCGCAGCAGTACGACGCCGCCCGCGCGGACCGCCTGGGCTACTGGGCCGACCAGGCCCGCAACACCCTCACCTGGGACACCGACTTCACCCAAACCCTCGACTGGTCCGAGGCGCCGGTGGCCAAGTGGTTCGTCGGAGGCAAGGTCAACGCCGCCTACAACGCGCTGGACCGCCACGTGGAAAACGGCCTGGGCGACCGCGTGGCCATCCACTTCGAGGGCGAGCCGGGAGACACCCGCAGCTACACCTATGCGCAGCTGACGGACGCGGTCAAGCGGGCCGCCAACGCCTTCGAGGCCCTCGGCGTGACCAAGGGGGACCGTGTGGCCGTCTACCTGCCGATGATCCCCGAGGCCGTGATCACCATGCTGGCCTGCGCCCGCATCGGCGCCATCCACTCGGTGGTCTTCGGCGGCTTCTCCGCCGACGCGCTTCGCAGCCGCATCGACGATGCCGAGGCCAAGCTCGTGGTCACCGCGGACGGCACCTGGCGCCGCGGCAAGCCCTCCTCACTGAAGCCGGCCGTCGACGAGGCGCTGGCCACCCCGGGCCACAGCGTCGAGAACGTCCTGGTGGTCAAGCGCAACGGCGAGGACGTCGCCTGGACGCCCATGGACAAGTGGTGGCACGAGGTCGTGGAGACCGCACCGGCCGAACACACCGCCGTGGCCCACGACTCCGAGCACCCGCTCTTCGTGCTGTACACCTCCGGCACCACCGGCAAGCCCAAGGGCATCGTGCACACCACCGGCGGCTTCCTCACGCAGAGCGCCGTCACGCACCGGGACACCTTCGACCTGCACCCGGAGTCCGACGTCTACTGGTGCACCGCGGACATCGGCTGGGTCACCGGCCATTCCTACGTCGCCTACGCACCGCTGGTCAACGGCGCCACCCAGGTCATGTACGAGGGCACCCCGGATTCCCCGCACCAGGGCCGCTGGTGGGAGATCGTGCATAAGTACGGCGTCACCATCCTCTACACCGCCCCGACCGCCATCCGCACGTTCATGAAGTGGGGCCGGCAGATCCCGGACTCCTTCGACCTCTCCTCGCTGCGCGTGCTCGGCTCGGTGGGCGAGCCCATCAACCCGGAGGCGTGGATGTGGTACCGCGACGTCATCGGCACCAACAACGGCGCGAACGGCGAGCGCAAGGAACACCCGACCCCGATCGTGGACACGTGGTGGCAGACCGAGACCGGCGCGCACATGATCGCCCCGCTTCCCGGGGTCACCGCCACCAAGCCGGGCTCGGCCCAGGTGGCGGTCCCGGGCATCACCGTCGACGTGGTGGACGAGATGGGCGTATCCGTGGCCAACGGCGAGGGCGGCTTCCTGGTGATCCGCGACCCGTGGCCCTCGATGCTGCGCGGCATCTGGGGCGACATGGACCGCTACAAGGACACCTACTGGTCCCGGTTCGAGGGCATGTACTTCGCCGGCGACGGCGCCAAGAAGGACGAGGACGGCGACATCTGGCTGCTGGGCCGCGTGGACGACGTCATGAACGTCTCCGGGCACCGCCTCTCCACCACGGAGATCGAGTCCTCCCTGGTCGCCCACCCGTACGTGGCCGAGGCCGCGGTGGTCGGCGCGAAGGACGAGACCACCGGCGAGGCCGTCGTCGCGTTCGTGATCCTGCAGGTCGAACCGCCCGAGGGCGAGGACGTCGTGGCAACGCTGCGGGCGCACGTGGGCAAGGACATCGGCCCGATCGCCAAGCCGCGCCACATCCTGGTGGTGCCCGAGCTGCCCAAGACCCGTTCGGGCAAGATCATGCGCCGCCTGCTCAAGGACGTCGCGGAGGGCCGCGAGGTCGGTGACGCCACCACGCTGGCGGACAACACCGTGATGCAGCAGATCGCCGAGTCCATGCGCAAGTAGTTCCACGCCGGGGGCGGGGTCCGGGAATCTTGTTCCCCCGGACCCCGCCCGTTCCCGTTAACACCCCGTCATCATGTCCGCGCCGGGGGCCGAAATCGGGGCCCTGGGACCCATCGCTGGCTACAGTGGATCCATGAGCGAATCCAGCACCCGGCGCATCCTTGTCCTCAACGGGCCCAACCTGAACCTCCTGGGCACCCGGGAACCCGAGGTCTACGGCAGCCAGACACTGGCGGACGTGCAGGTGCTCTGCGAGGAGGCCGCTGCCGCCGAGGGGTTCGCCGTCGAGTTCCTGCAGTCCAACCACGAGGGCGTGCTCATCGACGCCATCCATGCCGCCCGCGGCAACGTCGCGGGCATCGTCTTCAACCCCGGTGCCTACACGCACACCTCGATCGCGCTGGCCGACGCGATAGCCGGCGTGGAACTTCCCGTCATCGAGGTCCATATCTCCAACGTGCACCGCCGCGAGGCCTTCCGCCACCACTCCTACATCTCCCCCGTGGCTGCCTCGGTCATCGTGGGGGCCGGGGTCAACGGCTACGTCCTGGGCGTGCGCCAGCTCGTCCACTTCGCCTCCCGGTAGCCCGGCCGCCGGCCCCTGTCCGGCAGCCGGCCCACCGGGTAGGGTGTGAAAATGAGCACCGAGGACGATGTCCGCAGGCTGTGCCTGGCCCTTCCCGGCGTCACCGAACGGCAGAGCTGGCAACGCCCCGCCTGGTTCGCCAGGACGCTCATGGCCCGCATCTGGGAAGAGGGCGTACTCACCGTGAAGACCGGCGAGCGTGAGGCGCTGGCCGCCATGGAACCCGAAACCTACTACTGGACGCCGCACCACGACCACTCTCCCCTGCTGCTGCTCGTCAGGCTCGAACGAGTCGACCCGGAGGAGCTCCGCGAGCTGCTGCTCGAATCGCACCGGCTGGCCGGCGGCCGCCCCTGAGGCGCCGGCAGCTGCCCGCACCCCTTGCACCGCGCGGGAGGCCTGGGCGAAGCTGGAGCCCGGGAGCGCCATCGAAGGCGCTTCAGCTGGAGCGCAGAGGCGAGGCAGGAACGTGAAGACCCAGGACATCGAATCCACGGCGGCCCTCTACCGCGAGTACGCCCGGCGCTGGTTCCCCGGCCACAGCGAGCTCTACGTGCGCTGGGCGACCGGCGTTGCCGAAAGCCCCGACCTGCTGGACCTGGTGGCGGGGCTCCCGGAACCCAAGCGCCAACCCAACCTTGTCTTTGCCGCGGCACGCTACCTGGGCTGCGGGGACACGGAGTTCGGGGACGCACGCGCCTTCATGCTCTCGCATTGGCCGGAGGTTTCGGCCACGGTGCTGGGACGGCTGACGCAAACCAACGAGCCTGGCCGCTGCGCCACGCTGCTGCCGGTGCTTTCCATGATCGGGCACCAGGAGCAGCGCCCCCTGGCACTCATCGAGGTCGGGCCCTCCGCGGGCTTGTGCCTGCTGCCGGACCTCTATTCCTATTCCTTCGACGGCGCCCCCACGCTGGGCACCGGGTTGCCGCTGCTGCGCTGCCGCACCACCGGAAACCCTCCGGTGCCCACGGCTCTGCCGGAAATCTCCTGGCGGGCCGGCGTTGACCTGAACCCGCTTGACGGCACGGACCCCGACACCGCCGACTGGCTGCGTGCCCTCGTATGGCCTGGCCAGGACGGGCGGCTGCGGCAGTTGGAGGGGGCCCTCGGAACCCTTCGCGAGCTGAAGTCCGGCGCCCTGGGCGCTGCCGCCGGAGCGCCGGTCCTCGTGGCGGGCGACCTGAACGAGCGCGTCCGGGAACTGGTCGAGGCGGCGCCGGCGGGTTCGGTGCCGGTGGTCTTCCATTCGGCGGTCTTGATGTACCTCGACGAGGCGGAGCGGAAGCGGTTCGCCGGGACGGTCACTGACCTGGGCTGCCGCTGGGTATCAAACGAGATCTTCTTCGTTGATGCGCAGGGCCGTTCCCATGATTCCGCCGACCGGAGTTGTTTTGTCCTCGCGCTCGACGGGGTTCCCGTGGCACGCAGCGGCCAGCACGGCGCGGAACTGCACTGGCTGGAGAGCGCGCACCGGGCCTAGTGGGCGGAGCAGGCCCCGGTCTGCACGGGCTCGCGGAAGGCCCGTGCGTTGGTGAAGGCCTTGTCGATTTCCTCGAGTGCCAACGCATAGCCGACCTTGGAGCTGCCCTTGGCCTTGGCGAAGATCATGCCGACCACCCGGCCCTTTGGGTCAAGGAGCGGTCCACCGGAGTTGCCCTGTTCGATGTCGCCCGCCAGCTGGTAGATGCGCATCGGCGTCGGCTCGGCGCCGTAGATGTTCTGGATGGAAATGGTGCTCAGCGATTCGACGACGGCGCCCATCGCCTTGAAGGAACCGCCACCGGGGAACCCGAGGAACGCCGCAGTGGCACCGCGTCCCAGGTCCTCCCCGCGTTCAAGGGGTGCCACGCCCAGTCCGGGCACCGCCAGGACTGCGATGTCGGCAACCGAGTCGAAGTGCACCACCTTTGCGGCGTGCACCTGGCCGTCCATGGTTGTCACGGACGGTTCGGTGATGCCGGCGACCACGTGGGCGTTGGTCATGACGCGGTCCTGGGCCACGGCAAAGCCGGAACCCGATTGGTTGACGCCGCACGCGTAGGCGGTGCCGATGATCTTGACGACGGATGCGGCAGCGGCGTTGACCTCGGCGCTGAGCGAAGTCTCTGCGGGCACCTCCACCGCAACCTGTGGCGCGAAGGGTTCCAGCAGTTCCGGGATGGTTTGCCCCATGACGGCCGAACGCGCCGTGGTCATGAGGTTGGTGACTGGCTGCGGGGTCAGCGTCTGGATGGTGCCGATGACCTTGGAGTCGGCCACCTGCTGGGAAACCCACGGGATGCCCATGGTGGCGGCGGAAAACGCAATGGCCGAAATGACGAGTGCGGCCATGACGGTGTTGGCGACGCCACCCAGCATGCGGTCGAAGGACTTCAGGACCGGGAAGTTCAGCCATAAGCGGATTCTGGAGCCGATGGCGATTCCGATGCCCTGGCCGATGAGGATGAAGACCACGCCCGAGGCGACAACCCAGAAGATGCGCCATCCGGGGTTCGCCACCCAGGTGGAGACAAGCGGTATCCCGAAGAAGGCCGCGGTGCCGCCTGCCAGGAATCCGATAATGGCACCGAGTGTGACAAAAAAGCCTTTACGCAGGCCAGAAGCCAAAAAGCCGACCAAGGAAATGATGAGCACCAGGTCCAGCCACGTCATTCCCCACATTGTGTTTGGACTCCCACCCTCAATACGTCACGAATGCCTCGAAGCCTTGGCATCCGGCACCTGCCTATCGTCCAGAGTTTAGCCGGGGAGACTGACAGTTACCCGCGATTCTAACCACATTTAGGCCTAAAATGCGTGTGGAAGCTGTCACATGGGCAAACCGTACGGCACAATTAGATGAGCGCTAACGACAGTTGACAGGAGATTTTATGGACATCGAGGTACTGCGCCGAGCACCGCTCTTCGCATCATTGGGCGACGAGGTGTTCTCAGCATTGACTGAGGAACTCACCGAAGTGGATCTGTCCCGTGGTGCTTCGGTATTCCGCGAGGGCGACCAGGGCGACCAGCTCTACTTCATCGTTTCGGGCAAGATCAAGCTGGGCCGCACGTCTTCCGATGGCCGCGAAAACCTCATTGCGGTCCTCGGCCCGGGCGAGCTGTTCGGCGAAATGGCACTCTTCGACCCGAGCCCACGCAATGCAACGGCAACGGCAGTCTCCGAGACCCGCCTCGCCGGCCTGCGTCACGAAAACCTGCGCAAGGTCATCATGACCAGCCCGGAGGTTTCGGTTCAGTTGCTTCAGGCCCTTGCCTCGCGCTTGCGCCGCACCAACGAGTCGCTTGCCGACCTGGTCTTCTCGGATGTTCCGGGCCGTGTCGCCAAGGCACTGCTGGATCTGGCCGATCGCTTCGGCCGCCCGGCAACCGACGGCATCCTGGTCGCGCACGAGCTGACCCAGGAAGAATTGGCACAGCTGGTTGGTGCATCGCGCGAAACCGTGAACAAGGCCCTGGCCGAATTCGTGCAGCGTGGATGGCTCCGTCTTGAGGCACGCGCCGTCGTGATCCTGGACATCCAGCGTTTGCGCCAGCGCTCACGCTAAGTCCCACAGCGGAAAAGTGTGGCGGTGTTCCCCGGTCATCCGGGGAACACCGCCACACTTGTTTAAGAACCTTGGGGTCGACCGGCTTTAGCGCCCTCGTCCGCCGCCGCCGCCCTCGGCCGCTGTGGCGGTGGTGACATCCAGGAAAAAGTCATCGCCGACCTGCACCAGGTCGGGATGGTAGCTCTTGAGCTCCCGGCGTACCGAGAGGTACGCGACGGTTCCCCGGGTGGAGGCAATCTTCTCCAGGATGACTTCGACGGCCGGTGTCGTCACCATGCTCAGGGGAAGCCCCACGGTATCCGGTGCACCGGCCGTATCCCCGAGGCTGGTGGTGTTTCGTGTGGCAAGGACTTCCGCGGCAACCAACCACGCGGCCCAGCCGCCCTTGCCCTGCAGCAGGGAAGGTTCCTGGCGCACGGGAAGCGCGGCGGCAAAGTAGCGGGTGTCGAACCTCCGCAGGGCGAAGTTCGGGGAAATCCAGTGCGACAGCGGTCGAAGCAGGTCGGTGCGAAGGCCCAGTCCGCGCTTGGTCAACACGCTCACAAACGACTTGTCCTGGCCGGCGACGGCTTCGCGGATCTGCATCCAGTCCTCACCGACGCAGTTCTCGACCACCGACAATTCATCGGTACCGGCGAGCAGCACGCCCGTTTCCTCGAAAAGTTCGCGGATCGCGCAGACGATATGGGCACGAACCAGCCGCTGGTCCAGGATTCCAAGCCGCTTCGACCATTCGGACAGGCTTGGCCCGTACCACGGGATGTCTTCATCGTCGGTTGCCTCAAGGCTTCCGCCCGGAAATGCCACGCTGCCCAGTGGCGATCCCCCCTTGCGGTACCCCAGGTAGGTCTCCACGCCGTTCGGGGAGTCCCGGATCAGCACCACTGACGATGCCCTGCGGGCTGCACGCGGGGTGCGGTTCCCATAGGAAACCCAGTTCTCGGCGGCGTCGTACTGGCTTGGAGGCAACGGAAAAAGCCTACGCAAGAGCCCCGTGGACGGGACCTGGGCTTTCACCACAGGTACGCCGTTCACGGGGCCACTCGGATCTTGCTGATTATTCAAACTCGGCAATCAGTTCAACTTCCACCGGGGCATCCAGCGGCAGGGCTGCAACGCCCACGGCCGAGCGGGCGTGGACGCCCTTGTCGCCGAGCACGGCACCGAGGAATTCGGAGGCACCGTTGATGACGACCGGCTGGCCGGTGAAGGACGGGTCGGACGAAACGAATCCGACGACCTTCACGATGCGGGTGATGCGGTCCAGGTCGCCGATAACGGCCTTGATCGCTGCCAACGCGTTCAGTGCGCACACCTGCGCCTGGCCCGCTGCGACCTCGGCGGACACGGCGGCACCGACCTTGCCTGTGGCTGTGAGTTCACCATTAATAAACGGCAGCTGGCCGGAGGTGTAAACCAGGTTTCCGGTGACCATGGCCGGGACGTAGGCGGCAACCGGCGCCGCAACGGCCGGCAGCTCGTAGCCGAGCTCGGCCAGGCGTGCTTCTACTGCTGAAGTTGTCTGTTCTTGCATGGGTTTTTCTCGTTTCTGTACTTAGGCCTTGGGGCGCTTCAGGTAAGCAACCGGTGCATTTCCGTTGGGTCCGGGGACGACGGTGACAAGCTCCCAGCCGTCTTCTCCCCACTGGTCCAGGATCTGCTTCGTGGCATGAATAATTAGCGGCAAAGTGGCGTACTCCCATTTGGTCATAACCGATACGTTAGCGCGTCCTTGTAAACTAGTGGGTATGGCAGCTAAAAAGTCTCCTTTTTTTGATACAGCTACCACCCTCGGCAAGATCGTTGCCTTCTTTGGGGTGAGCGCGTTATGTGGCGTACTGGCGGCAGGACTCATGGTTCCTGTCGCTTCCTTTGCCGGCAGCGGCGCCAAGGCAGGGTCGGAAATTTTCAACGCCCTTCCCGCGAGCTTCAAAGAGGAGCCGATTGCAGAACCGTCCAAGATCCTTGACAAGAACGGTTCGACGATCGCGACGTTCTACTCCGAAAACCGCCAGCCGGTAAAGCTCGAGGACATTTCGCCGATGATGCGCAAGGCCATCGTCGCGATCGAGGATGAGCGTTTCTACGAGCACAACGGAATCGACATGCGCGGTATCGCTCGCGCAGCGGTGAACAACTTCACCAGTTCCTCGCAGCAGGGCGCATCGACGCTCACCCAGCAGTACGTGAACAACCTGCTGATCAACGCGGACTCGGTCAACGGCGTGGATCGCTCCGAGATGACGATCTCCGGAACCAAGGACATTGCCGACAAGGCCCGCGAGGCCAAGCTCGCAATTTCCATTGAAAAGGAAATGACCAAGGACGAGATCCTCGAGGGCTACCTGAACCTCGTGCTGTTCTCCGGACGCAACTACGGCGTCCAGGCTGCTGCGCAGCGCTTCTACTCCGTGGATGCCAAGGACCTCGACCTGCAGCAGTCTGCCATGCTCGCGGGCATGGTCCAGCTTCCAAACGGCTACAACCCGGAAAAGTACCCGGAACGGAGCATCAAGCGCCGCAACACCGTGCTGGCTGCCATGCTGCGCACCGGCGCCATCGACCAGAAGGAATACGACAAGGCCGTGAAGTCCGGCCTTGAACTGAACCCCAGCGAAACCAAGTCCGGCTGCATTGCCGCCAAGGAGAACGCCTACTTCTGTGACTACGTCACCCAGGTGATCACCAAGGACAGCGCCTACGGCAAGACCAAGAAGGATCGAGAGAACCTTCTGTACCGTGGTGGGTTGACGATCAAGACCACGTTGGACGCGAAGCTGAACAAGAAGGCGGCACGCGATGCGCGCAACGCCATCGACCCGCGGGCCAAGTCCAACACCGATGTGTACTCCTCGCTGGTTTCCGTGGAACCCGGCACCGGAAACATCCTGACCATGGCGCAGAACACCACCTATGGACCGAGCGTCAAGGGCAAGAACGGCTACACCATGTACAACTTCGCTGTTGAGCGATCCATGGGTGGAGCCGGCGGCTTCCAAGGCGGTTCGACCATGAAGCCCTACACCACCTTGGCGTGGCTCGACGAGGGCCACAAGATGTACGACACGATCAATGCGAAGCAGCCGTACTTTGCTCCGACCGAGAAGTGGAAGGCATCCTGCCTTCCGGGTGGCTACACCGTCACCGGTGGTTCCCAGCCTTGGGAGCCCAAGAACGCTTCACGTGGCTTCTACCGCAGCATGAGCGTTGACACCGGCCTATACTGGTCGATCAACTCCGCCACCATCCAAGAGGCCAAGCAGGTCGACTTGTGCACCATTAGCGACTACATGACCAAGCTCGGGGTACTCGACCAGGACGGCGCCGACGGCCCCGCACCGATCACCCCCAACAACCCGTCGTTCATCATCGGTGCAAAGAACATCACCCCGCTCTCCCAGGCCGCCGCGTTCGCCGCCTTCGCCAACCAGGGCGAGTTCTGCGAACCCCGCGCCCTGAAGTCGGTGACCGACAAGGACGGCAACAAGTACAAGGTCAAGGGCAAGTCCTGCGAACAGGTCATCGATCCGCAGTACGTCTCGGACCTCAACGGCACCTTGAAGAAGATCGCCACGACCCGAGTTTCCAAGGGCCGTGTGCCAGGCCCGATCGCCGGCAAGACCGGTACGAACAACTACGCCTCTTCGACGTGGTTCGTTGGCTACAGCACCGGCATTTCGACCGCTTCCTGGGTTGGACGTCTGCAGGGCAAGGGCGGCGAGGCACAAAACCAGATGCACGGGGCCCTCATCAACGACCAGCGTGCCCCGCAAATGGTCGACTCCTCCACCTACGCCGCCCCGCTGTGGGTCGACTTCATGGAAGAGGCTGTGACCCAGTACGACCGTCAGTCCCTCGGCACTGCACGCTCGGCCCCCAAGAAGGTGGTCGAACCAAAGCAGGACACCGCGAGTGATACGTCGAGCTCGGGCGACTCATCGGATTCGGGTGACTCCCAGCAGTCCGACTCGGCCGACAGCTCGGGGGACAACTCCTCGAATGCCAACAAGCCGGCCAAGGAAAATTCCTCGGAGAAGCCAAAGCCCAAAACCACGGCTGAAGACCCCACCGAATCCGGAAAGCCGTCAAAGAGCAATGACTAACAACATGGCGGACACCCATCGCCTGGCCTCAGCGGTCTCACGCACTGTGCGTGGGGCCGCTTTGGCCGTTGGAGCCGCAGCCGCAGGTGCAGGTGTCCTGGTAGGTTACGGGATGAGCGAGGCCACCCGCTTCGGCATCCGGGAGGAATCCCTGCCCCTGCTCGCCCCCGGCTCCACACCGATCCGGATCCTGCACCTCTCCGACATCCACATGGTGCCGAACCAGGAACTCAAGCGCCGCTGGCTCCACTCACTGGCGGAACTGCAACCGGACCTTGTCATCAACACGGGCGACAACCTGGGCCACTCGCAGGGCCTCGAACCCCTGCTCGAGGCGCTGAGCCCGTTGATGGCCTTCCCGGGGGCGTTCGTGCCGGGGTCGAATTGCTACTTCGGCCCGCGACCCAAGAACCCGTTGCGGTACCTGAAGAAGCGCACCGACGCCCCGCGCAACTCCCCTAAGTACCAGCTGCCGTGGCAGGCCATGCACGCCGCGTTCGGTGCCGCGGGCTGGGTCAACATGACCAACCGCCACTACTCGATGCCGGTGAACGGAACGCGGTTGGACTTCACGGGTGTCGATGACCCGCACATCGAGCTGGATCGCTACGCCGGTTGGCCGGCCGGTTCCTCCACGTCCAACCAGGCGCCGCACCTTCGGATCGCCCTTGCCCATGCGCCATACCAACGAACGCTGGACAAGTTCACCGCCGAAGGTGCCGATCTTGTCTTCGCCGGGCACACCCACGGCGGACAGGTCTGCATCCCGGGCTACGGCGCACTTGTCACAAATTGCGACTTGCCCACCTGGCGCGCCAGTGGCCTGACCTATTGGGACCACATGGGTCGCAGCACGCCGATCAACGTCTCGGCAGGCATTGGGACTTCCCGCTTCACGCCCATCCGCGTTGCCTGCCCTCCTGAGGCCGTCCTGTTCACCTTGACCGCCAAGGCCTGAGCCCACCCACACCACTTCGCTCCGATTGAATTTTCCCAACCAATAGCGGTAACGTAATCACTAGTCAGTGACGTGTGCGGTGGAATGGGGTCGGAAAAGTGGCAGTACCACAGGGGCATGCATCGCCGTCGGGGGTGCCCACGCTGCGCCAGACGTTTGCCAGGCTGGCCCCCTTCGTCAAACCGATCCTGCCGCGGCTGTCCCTCGGGTTCCTCTGTGCCCTCGGAGCGGGAATCATCGCACTGACCATCCCCCAGGTCCTTGCCTGGCTGGTCAACAACGTGCTGCACCCGGCCGGGGCAAGCGGCAGCGTATGGCTGGCCGTGGCCCTGGTCGCCGGGCTCGGCGTCCTGGAGGCCGTCCTGGTCTTCCTGCGCCGCCAGTTCGTGATCACCCCCGCGGCACGGCTCGAGACCCAGATGCGCGTGCGCTTCTACGAGCACCTGCAGCAGCTGCCCGTCGCATTCCATGACAGGTGGGGATCTGGACAGCTGCTTTCCCGCTCCATGTCCGACCTCAACCTGCTCCGGCGCTGGCTTGCCTTCGGCGCATTGATGCTCGTGGTGGCCACGGTGACCGTCGCAACCGGCGTGGTCCTGATGTTCTCCAGCAGCTGGATCCTGGGAACCATTTACCTTGCCGGAGCCATCCCGATTGCCATCCGGGCCTTCCACTTCCGGAACCGCTTCCGCGCCGCCAGCCGGCTCAGCCAGGACCAGGCCGGCGACCTCGCCACCGCGGTGGAGGAATCGGTCCACGGCATCCGCGTGATCAAGGCCTTCGGCCGCGGCAAACACATGTACGACGGTTTCCAGGACCGTGCCAAGCAGCTGCGCGACACCGAAATCGTCAAGGCCAAGACCCTGGGCAACTTCCTCTTCCTAGTCGTTTCCATCCCGGAGATCACCCTCGCAGCGGGCCTTGTCGCAGGACTGTGGCTCACTGCGGAGGGGCAGCTGAGCGTCGGGGCACTGGTCGCGTACTTCGCCACCGCCGCGGTGCTCGCCGGACCCGTCGAGGGCATGGGCATGCTCCTGGGCATGACGCTGACCACCAAGACGGCCCTTGACCGCCACTTCGAGGTCATGGACACCCCCAACACCATCGCCTCCCCCGCGAACCCGCTGGTTCCCGACGATCCGCGCGGCCACCTGGAACTGCGGCAGGTCGAGTTCCGCTTCCCCGACGCGACGGCCGAGAGCACGCCGGTCCTGCAGCGGATCGACCTCGACGTCGAGCCCGGGGAGACCATGGCGCTGGTCGGGATGACGGGCACAGGCAAGTCAACGCTCCTGCACTTGGTCCCGCGCCTGTACGAAGTGACAGGCGGCTCGGTGCTCATCGACGGGATCGACGTCCGCCAGTGGGATCTCACGGAGCTGCGCCGCGAGGTCGCCGTCGCGTTCGAGGACACCATCCTGTTCTCCTCCTCCATCCGCGAGAACGTCCTGCTCGGCGCGCCGGAACTGCCTGCCGCTCAGGCGCAGGCGCTGCTCGACGAGGCCCTCGACACGGCACAGGCAGGTTTTGCCCGCGAGCTGCCCCAGGGCTTGGACACCGTCATCGGCGAGGAGGGCCTCTCGCTCTCCGGCGGGCAGCGCCAGCGCATCGCGTTGGCCCGCGCCATCGCCGCGAAGCCACGGGTGTTGGTCCTCGACGACCCGCTCTCGGCGCTGGATGTCCGCACCGAGGAGGCCGTGACCGAACGCCTGCGCCTCACGCTGGCCGGAACCACCACGCTGATCGTGGCCCACCGGCCCTCCACCGTGGCCCTGGCCGACCGCGTGGCGCTGCTGCGCGACGGGGCCATCGACGACGTGGGAACCCACTCCGAGTTGCTGGGGCGCAACGAGCACTACAGGTTTGTGATAGCCAGCCTCGAGGAAGAATCCGCCGACCACCTGAACCAGGAAGCGTAAGGGACATGAGCCAAAACACGGGTGTGTCCAACGAGGACGCCATCACCCTCTCGAAGTCCGAGCGGGCGCGGGTCCGTGCCAGGTCGTGGCGGTTGCTGGCCCTGCTGGCCGGCAAGCAGAAGCCGATGCTCGCCCTGACGCTCCTGCTGGTCGTCGTGTCCAACGCGGCCAGCGCGTCCTTCCCGCTGATCATCGCCTGGGCCATCGACTGGGGCCTGCCGCAGGTCCGCAACGGCAACCTTGCAGCCTTGGGCCTCACCGGCGGGGTCTACCTGGCCAGCGCCATCCTGGCCGGAAGCCTGCTCGGCTGGTACGTGGTGTGCACCGCCCGGATCTCCCAGGCAATGCTCCTTGACCTGCGCCTGCGCGTGTTCAGGCACACCCAGCGGCTGAGCCTGGAGTTCCACGAAAGCTACACCTCGGGCCGCATCATCTCGCGGCAGACCTCCGACCTGGAAACCCTGCGCGAGCTGCTGGACCAGGGCATCTCCGAGCTCGTCTCCTCCAGCGTGTTCGTGGTCTTCACGCTGGTCTCCATCTTCCTGCTGGACTGGCGCAGCGGCCTGGTGGTCGTTGCAGCGCTGGTTCCCATCACCCTGCTCTTCCGCTGGTACCAGCGCCGCTCGGAAACCGTCTACCGCGAATCCCGGGTCGTCTCCGCCCGGATCATCAGCACGTTCGTGGAAACCATGACCGGCATCCGCGCCGTCAAGGCGTTCCGCAAGGAAGCCTCCAACGACGCGAACTACGCGAAGGTCGCCGGCGAATACCGCGACAACTCGATCCGCTCCATCAACCTCTTCGGGGTGCTGCAGCCCGGACTCGTGCTGATCGGCGGGCTCAACATGGCGGCCGTGCTGGCCTGGGGCGGCTTCCGCGTCATCGACGGCACGCTGGCCGTCGGCGTCCTTGTCGCACTGCTGCTGGCCACCAAGCGCGTCTTCCAGCCGGTCGAGAACATCGCCATGTTCTACTCCTCGCTGCAGGCGGCGACCGCCGCACTGGAGAAGGTCTCCGGCCTGCTCGAGGAGGAACCGACGGTCGTGGAGCCGGCCAAGCCCCGCCCGCTGGGCCGGGTCACCGGCCACCTGGAGTTCAAGGACGCGGTCTTCGGCTACGGCGACGGCCCCGTCGTGATGGACAGGTTCGACCTGGACATCCCCGCCGGGCAGACCGTCGCGGTGGTCGGGCAGACCGGCGCCGGCAAGTCGACGCTGGCCAAGCTGATCGCCAGGTTCTACGACCTGCGCTCGGGCTCGCTGACCCTGGACGGCGTCCGGATCGACGAGCTCGCCAACGACGACCTGCGCCGCCACGTGGTGATGGTGACCCAGGAGTCCTTCCTCTTCTCGGGAACCGTCGCGGAGAACATCGCACTGGGCAAACCGGGGGCAAGCCGCGAGGAGATCGTCCTTGCGGCCCGTGCCGTGGGTGCCCACGAGTTCATCAACGCGCTGCCCGAGGGCTACGAGACGGATGTCAACAAGCGCGGCGGGCGCGTCTCCGCCGGCCAGCGCCAGCTGATTTCCTTCGCGCGCGCCTTCCTGGCCGACCCGGCCGTGCTGATCCTCGACGAAGCCACCAGCTCGCTGGACATCCCCTCCGAGCGCGCGGTCCAGCGGGGCCTGCAGACGCTGCTGGGCAACCGCACCGCGCTGATCATCGCGCACCGCCTCTCCACGGTCCAGATCGCGGACCGGGTGCTGGTGGTGCATGACGGCAAGGTCGTGGAGGACGGCTCCCCCGCCGAGCTCTCCAGCGGGGACGGCCGATTCGCGGCACTGCACAAGGCCTGGCGCGACTCGCTGGTCTGATACCGGAACGACATTCACGAACCGAGGCACCCGAATCAGGCAAAAATACGCGCTCACCTCCCAGGTCCAGGTGCACCCGTGGGCGGTTGCCTGCGTCAACGTGCTGCTGGGCATCCCCGGGATCGTTCCCCTCTTCATGGCCTGGTACATCGCCGCCAGCTGGCCGCTGGAGGCACTCGGCCTGACGCAGCGCGATCCCACGGAAAACGACGGGATCTTCCCCGCGCTGGTGGCGTTCGGACCCGCCATTGCGGCGTCGGTTCTGGTGTGGTGGATGGTGAACCGCTGGCTGCGCCCGCGGGCCGTCACCTCCGGCAGGGCTTTTTGGGCAACGGCCGTCGTTGCGAACCTGCTGCCCTGTTTCATGCTGTCCGTCGCGTCGCTCGTCGCCTGAGGGGCGAAGAACCAACACGGGGCCAACCCCGGGAACGACGAAGGCCCCGGGACCGCAGTTCAAGTGCGTTCCCGGGGCCTCCCCCCGTGCGGGCGGCTAGGCGCTGAAGGCCAGGCCCGTCAGGCGCTCGTACGCCTCGATGTAGCGTGCGCGGGTGCGCTCGATGACCTCGGCGGGCAGGGCCGGCGGCTCCTGTCCCGAGTTCTTGTCCCAGCCCGATGCGTCGCTGGTCAGCCAGTCGCGGACGAACTGCTTGTCGAACGAGGCCTGGGCCTTCCCCGGTGCGTAGGTCTCGGCGTCCCAGAAGCGCGAGGAGTCCGGGGTGAGCACCTCGTCGCCCAGGGTGATGCGGCCGGTGGCCGGGTCGATGCCGAACTCGACCTTGGTGTCGGCCAGGATGATGCCGCGGGTGCGGGCGATCTCCTCGGCGCGCGTGTAGAGGGCCAGCGTGGCGTCGCGCAGGTCCGCGGCCTGCTGGCCGCCGATGCGTGCGGCAGTTTCCTCGAACGTGATGTTCTCGTCGTGCTCGCCGACCTCGGCCTTGGCCGAGGGGGTGAAGATCGCCGGGTCGAGCTTGGAGCCGTCGACCATGCCGGCGGGCAGCGGCAGCGCGCACACGGTCTGGCTGACCTTGTACTCGGCCAGGCCGGAACCCGTCAGGTAGCCGCGGGCGATGCACTCGATCGGGAACATGTCCAGCTTCTTGCAGACCATCGCGCGGCCGGCAACGGCCTCCGGGACGTCGGTGGAGACCACGTGGTTGGGGATCTCGGCCAGCTGGTCGAACCACCACAGGCTCAGCTGCGTGAGCACCTTGCCCTTGTCCGGGATCTCGGAGGTCAGCACGTAGTCGTAGGCGCTGATGCGGTCGGACGCGACAACCAGCACGCGGTCGGTCTCCGCGAAGGTGGATCCGGCCGGCACGTACAGGTCGCGCACCTTGCCGGAGTAGAAGTGCGTCCAGCCCGGCAGTTCCAGGGTTTCGGTTTGCAGGCCTGACATTTAGTTGGTTCCTTCCGAGACGCTGATCAGGCCGTTGGCGGCCTTCAGCGCGATGTCGGTCCGGTGCTGGGCACCGTCCCAGGAGATGGCTGCGACTCCGGCGTAGGCCTTGTCGCGTGCGGCATGCAGGTCGGCGCCCAGGCCGACGACGGCCAGCACGCGGCCGCCGGAGACGATCACGTCCCCCGCCTCGTTGCCGGTGGTGCCGGCGTGCAGCACCGAGACGTCCTCGATGGCCTCCGCGGCGTCGATGCCCTTGATGGCGGCTCCCTTGACCGGGGCGTCCGGGTAGTTGGCTGCTGCCATGACCACGCCGACGGCGGTCTCCGGGCGCCAGCGCAGCTGCTCGGCGTCGTCGAGCTCGCCCTTGGCGGCCGCCAGCAGCAGCCCGCCGAGCGGGGTCTTCAGGCGTGCCAGCACGGCCTGGGTTTCCGGGTCGCCGAAGCGGGCGTTGAATTCGATCACGCGGATTCCGCGGGAGGTGATGGCCAGGCCGCAGTAGAGCACGCCGGTGAAGGGGGTGCCGCGGGATTCCATGTCGCGCAGCGTCGGGTAGGCGACGCGTTCCATGACCGTCTCGACGAAGCCGGCGGGCAGCCACGGCAGTGGCGAGTAGGCGCCCATGCCGCCGGTGTTCGGTCCCTCGTCGTTGTCGAAGATGCGCTTGAAGTCCTGGGCCGGTGCCAGCGGGACGGCGTGGGTGCCGTCGCAGATGACGAAGAGGGAAACCTCCGGGCCGTCGAGGAATTCCTCGATGACGACGGTGCCGCCGGCCTCGAAGCAGGTCTCGGCGTGGGCCAGGGCCTCTGCGCGGTCGGAGGTGACAACGACGCCCTTGCCCGCGGCGAGCCCGTCGTCCTTCACGACGTAGGGGGCGCCGAAGGTGTCAAGCGCGTCGGCCGCCTCCTGCGTGGTGGTGGCGACGCGTGCCATGGCCGTGGGGACCCCGGCCTCTGCCATCACGTTCTTGGCGAAGGCCTTGGAGGCCTCCAGCTGGGCGGCCGCCTTGGTCGGGCCGAAGACCGGGATTTCCGCCGCGATCAGCGCGTCGGAGACACCCGCGGCCAAGGGCGCTTCGGGGCCGACGACGACCAGGTCCGAGCCGAGCTCGCGGGCCAGGGCCACCACTGCTGCGGGGTCCTGCGCGTCGATGTCATGGGTCGGGACATCGCGCGAGATTCCGGCATTGCCGGGTGCGCAATGCAGGTCGGTGACGTAGGGGTCCGCAGCCAGTGCGCGGATCAGTGCATGTTCGCGGCCGCCGGGGCCAATAACCAGTACCTTCACGAGGCTCAAGCCTACCGGTTTTGGCGCCGCGGTGGCTTCCCGAAGTCCTCGCCCCGACGCATTCGGCGTCGCGCACCGGCTTCCCGCCGGGCATATGCTCGGTGGCATGAGTGGCGAAACATTGTGGGACAGGCAGGCGCGCGGCAACCCGGGGCAGGCGCGGGAGTACATCGAGCGCTTCGCGAGACTGCGTGCCGAGGGCGCCGACCTGCACGGCGAGGCGCGGTTCATCGACGCGCTGCTGCCCCGCGGGGCCCGCGTGCTTGACGCCGGCTGCGGCACCGGACGCGTCGGCGGCGAGCTTGCGGCGCGGTCCCACCTGGTCACCGGCGTGGACCTCGACGGCGAACTGCTGGCCCAGGCCCGCCTGGACTTCCCCGGTTCGCGCTGGGAACACGCTGACCTGGCGGCTTTTCGGCTGCGCGATGCGGACGGCAACCCGGAGCGTTTCGACGTCGTACTCGCCGCGGGGAACGTTTTGGCATTCGTGGCCCCCGGGAGCACCGCCGCCGTGCTGGAATCGCTCGCCGCCCACCTGGCCCCGGGCGGGCGCCTGGCCGTCGGGTTCTCGCTGCGCAAGGGTTACGCACTGGAGGACTTCGAGGCCGACGCGGCGGCCGCGGGCCTCGCGTTCAGCGCCCGGTTTGCCGGGTGGGACATGCGGCATTTCGAGGCGGACTCGGACTTCGTCGTTGCGCTGTTACACAGGGCACAGCCCGTAAACTGAACAAATGCCCGAAACCTTACTTCCTTCCCAGGCCGTGGAGCTCGTCGTCGTCGAACGCAACGGGTTCGTCGAATCGCGCCACCGCGGCGCAGCGGTGGCCGTGGACGCCTCGGGGAACATCGTTTCCGCGCTCGGGGACCAGCAGGGGCTGCTCTACCCGCGTTCCTCGCTCAAGCCGTTCCAGGCCCTGGCCTCGATGCAGAGCGGGGTCCCGCTGCGCGGGGCAGAGGTGGCCCTGGCCTGCGCCAGCCACATCGGCAGTGCCGAGCACATGGAGCTGGCCAAGGTCATGCTCCACAAGGCCGGCCTTGACGAAGCAGCCCTGCAATGCCCGAGCGCCTGGCCGGCCCACGAGGGGACGCGCGTTGACACGGTGCTCGATGGCGAAGGCAAGTCGAAGGTCGCTTTCAACTGCTCGGGCAAGCACGCCGCCTTCCTCTGGGCCTGCACCGAGAACGGCTGGGACACCGAAACCTACCTCTCCCCCGAACATCCCGTGCAGCGCCGGGTCATCGAGGTGATCGAGCAGTACGCGGGCGAAAAGATCTCCCACCTGGGCGTCGACGGCTGCGGGGCACCGGTTCCGGCCATCACGCTGGCTGGCCTGGCCCGCGCCGCCTCGAAGCTGGCCCAGGCCCCGGGCGACAAGCACTCGGAGGCGCGGGCAGCCACCATCGCCACGGCGATGCTCGACTACCCGTGGGCCGTGCAGGGCCACGACCTGCCCAACACCGTGGTCATGGAGGAGCTGGGCGTCCTGGCGAAACTGGGCGCCGAGGGCGTGTTGGTGCTCGCGGCCCCGAACGGGATCGCCGTGGCAGTGAAGATGCTCGACGGCTCCGGCCGCGGCACCGACATGCTGGGCCTGACCATGCTGGAGCGCGCCGGCGCCATCACCGCCGGCCAGCTGGCAGGCATCCTCCCCAAGGTCACCCGCCCGGTCCTGGGCGGGGGCGAACCCGTCGGCTCGGTGCGCCTGGCCGACGGCGTTGCGGAACTGCTGGGCTGATCCGCCATGGCCATCAAGCGACGCATCGACCCGGCCGAGGGACGCGCGGCACTGCAGCGTTGGATCAACGCCGCGGACGACGCAGCTCGGGCCGCTCTGCCGCGCCCGGCCGTTGCCATGGCCGTGCGCTACGCCCTTGAGGAACTGGCAAGCCGTGCCGAGGGCAACTCCGTGGAGGTCAGGGTCCCGCCCTTCGGCGTCACCCAGTGCATCCCGGGCCCGCGGCATACCCGGGGCACTCCCCCGAACGTCATCGAGCTGCCGGCGGACATGTGGCTGTCGCTGGTCAGCGGGAGGATCTCGTGGGAGGCCGCACTGGCCACGGGAAAGGTCACGGCCTCGGGCCTGCGGGCGGACCTGGCGGGCGAGTTGCCGCTGGTTTAGTACCCTTGAGGGTATGGAACCGACGCAGCAACCCGCAGAGCCAACCCCAGGATCGACGCCTTCGGAAAACATCGAGGTGGTCGTCCACTCGGCGCCCAAGTTCTGGCCCTTCATGGGTGTCGGGGCACTTGTCGGCGTCATCGCCGCCTTCATCTCCGCCTACAGCGGCCCCGAGTCCGCCGACTTCTCGCGCGGCTCGGTTGCGGGCTTCCTGTCCGTGGGTTTCGCCATCGTCGGAGTGCTACTGGCCGGTATTGTTTTTTTGATTGTGGATCGCGTCACACGCAAGCGCGGCCGTCGCACCGTGGCAGTGCCCACTGGTGACCCAGAACACCGCTAGAAGCGCCTTTTGTGCGACTTTTCGCGCAAAACATGACCCTCGTCTCGTGAGAGAATAATTTCTATGGCGCGTGGTGACGGAAACCTAAATCATGATCTCTTGCCCGACGAGAAGGGCCCGCAGGATGAATGCGGTGTCTTCGGCGTTTGGGCTCCCGGCGAAGAAGTGGCGAAGCTGACCTATTACGGTCTCTATGCGCTGCAGCACCGCGGGCAGGAATCGGCCGGCTTGGCCACGAGTGACGGACAGCGAATCAATGTCTACAAGGACATGGGGCTTGTCTCGCAGGTGTTCGACGAGAACACGCTGAACTCGATGGCGGGCCACCTGGCCATCGGCCACTGCCGATACTCGACCACCGGCGCAAGCCACTGGGCCAACGCCCAGCCGACCCTCGGCCCGACCAACTCGGGCACCGTGGCCCTGGCCCACAACGGCAACCTGACCAACTCGGCCGAACTCATGGACATGGTCAACGCCCGGCACGCCGCGTCCGGCGAAAAGGTCCGCGGCGAGATCGCCCAGGGCAACACCACCGACACCGCACTGGTGACGGCGCTGCTTTCCGGCGGCGAGGGACAGACCCTCGAAGAGACTGCACTCGACCTGCTGCCCAAGCTCCAGGGTGCCTTCTGCTTCGTCTTCATGAACGAAAACACCCTCTACGCGGCCCGCGACACCTTCGGCGTGCGTCCGCTGGTGCTCGGCCGCCTGGACCGCGGGTGGGTCGTGGCCTCCGAACAGGCCGCACTGGCCACCGTTGGCGCCAGCTTCATCCGCGAGATCGAACCGGGCGAATTCATCGCCATCGACGAGGACGGCATCCGCTCGCAGCGCTTCGGCGAGGCAACCCCGGCCGGCTGCGTCTTCGAGTACGTGTACCTGGCCCGCCCCGATGCCTCGATCAACGGCCGCTCGGTGTACGAGTCCCGCGTGGAGATGGGCCGCCAGCTGGCCCGCGAAAACTCCGCCGAGGCGGACATCGTCATCCCAGTCCCTGAATCGGGCACCCCGGCGGCCATCGGCTACGCCGAGGAATCGGGGATCCCGTTCGCCCACGGCTTCGTGAAGAACGCCTACGTCGGACGCACCTTCATCCAGCCGTCGCAGACACTGCGCCAGCTGGGCATCAAGCTCAAGCTCAACGCGCTGGAGCCCGTCATCAAGGGCAAGCGCGTGGTCGTCGTCGATGACTCGATCGTCCGCGGCAACACCCAGCGCGCCGTGGTGCGCATGCTGCGCGAGGCCGGTGCCGCCGAGGTCCACGTGAAGATCTCCTCCCCGCCGGTCAAGTGGCCCTGCTTCTACGGCATCGACTTCGCCACCCGCGCGGAGCTGATCGCCAACGGCGCAGCCGTCGAGGAGATCGGCAAGTCCATCGGCGCCGATTCCCTGGCCTACATTTCCGAGGACGGCATGATCGGTGCCACCAAGCAGCCGCGCGAGCGCCTGTGCACCGCCTGCTTCACCGGCGAATACCCGATCGCCCTCCCCGCCTCCGCACTCCGGGGCAAGAACCTGCTTGAACGAAGCAACCAGGCGGGATGTGAGCCGGGCCCGGATTCGGAGTTCGAGTCCACGCTCTCCGACGCAGACAAAACACCGAGCAACTAAGTAAAGGACACATCAGAGATGACAAGCGCCACCCCTGAGAATTCCGGAATCACCTACGCTTCGGCCGGTGTCGATGTCGAGGCCGGAGACCGTGCCGTCGAACTCATGAAGGGTGCCATCAAGGCAACCCACAACTCCAACGTCATCGGCGGGGTGGGCGGATTCGCCGGCCTCTACGACGCCTCGAAGTTCCTGTCCTACAAGAAGCCGCTGATGGCAACCTCCACCGACGGCGTCGGGACCAAGGTAGCCATCGCCCAGGCCATGGACATCCACCACACCATCGGCCACGACCTGGTCGGCATGGTCGTCGACGACATCGTTGTCGTCGGTGCCGAGCCGCTGTTCATGACCGACTACATCGCCTGCGGCAAGGTCGTCCCGGAGCGCATCGCCGACATCGTCCGCGGCATCGCCGAAGGCTGCCAGATCGCCGGCACCGCGCTGGTTGGCGGCGAAACCGCCGAGCACCCGGGCCTGCTGGGTGAGCACGAGTACGACGTCGCCGGTGCCGCAACCGGCATCGTCGAGGCCGACGGCCTGCTGGGCCCGGACCGCGTCAAGGACGGCGACGTCATCATCGGCATGTCCGCCTCAGGCATCCACTCCAACGGCTACTCGCTGGTGCGCAGCGTCGTGGCGCACGCCGGCTGGGCCCTTGACCGCCACGTTCCGGAATTCGGCCGCACCCTGGGCGAGGAACTGCTGGAACCGACCCGCATCTACACGCTGGACTGCCTGGACCTGGTCCGCGCGTTCAACGTCGACGGCGCCATCAACGTGCATGGCTTCAGCCACGTCACTGGCGGCGGCCTGGCCGCCAACCTGGCCCGCGTGCTGCCGCAGGGCCTGATGGCCACCGTGGAACGCAACAGCTGGGAACTGCCGGCCGTCTTCAAGGTCATCTCCGAGCTCGGCTCCGTGCCGCAGCCGGACCTGGAGCGCACGCTGAACCTTGGCGTGGGCATGGTCGCCATCGTCGACGCCTCGATCGCCGACGCGGCGCTGTCCCGTCTGACCGCCCGCGGCATGAACTCGTGGGTCATGGGCACCGTCGGTGCGGTGACCGAGGAAGCCAAGACCGCCGGCCTGGACTACGTCCAGGGCGCCAAGGGCGTTGACGGCGGCGCGGTGCTGATGCGCGGCACCTTCGCCGGCTAGCCTCCGCACGCTAAGCAGTGAAGGACCGCACCCCTGGGGTGCGGTCCTTCACTGCTTAACAAGGGTCCCAAGGGCACCAGGCTGCTGGGCCTGGCCTACATGGGGAGGTGCCGCGCGTGGGCGGCGGGGTCCTCCGGATGCGGTGCGTCAAGCAGCACCAGCGCCTGCGCGATGTCGGTACGCCAGCGGTAGTCCGCCTTGGCGTCTCCTCGCGTGGGTCCGCCGTTGATGATTCCCACGGGCTTGCCCGCGGCCTTGGCATCGAGCAGCATCTTGTAGCCGCTCATCACCGCCAGCGAGGAGCCGATGACCAACAGGCCAGTGGATGCGGCCTCGAGTTCCTTGATCCGGTCCTTGCGTTCGGCAGGAACATTCTCACCGAAGTAGACGACGTTTGGCTTGAGCTTTTCGGAACCGCACACCAGGCAACCAACCATGGTGAACTCAGCGACGTGCTTCGCATCGAGGGTGACGTCCCCGTCGGGGTTCACCAGCGAGGGATCCAGGTCGACACGCTCAATGAAGCCCGGGTTTGCCTGCTGCAGCCGCTCGCCGAAGGCGCGCCGGTTCTCTGTCGCGCCGCAGTTCAGGCAGCTGATGTCTTCCATGTCGCCGTGCAGCGCAACGACGGTCCGGGAGCCTGCGGCCTTGTGCAGCCCGTCGACGTTCTGGGTGACGATGCCGTTGATTCTCCCCGAGTCCTCCCACCGTGCCAGGAGGTGGTGGATGGGGTTCGTCGCCATCCTGTCCATGTGCCGCCACCCCACGAAACTGCGTGCCCAGTAGCGGTGCCGGGCCTCGGGGTCGTGCAGGAACTCCTGGTAGGTCATCGGGCGGTGCCGCAGCAATGAACCACGGGGCCCACGGTAGTCCGGGATCCCCGAGTCCGTCGAGACTCCCGCCCCGGTCAGCACGAGGACCGACTCGTGTTCCAGCATCCGGCGGATTCCGGCCTGCGCCACGTCCGGGTCCTGCAACGGCGCGATCTCGTCGACCACGCGCTCGATGGATCGAAGCGCCGAGCGATGGGCCATTTCGATCCCGAGCTTGCCTTCGTGGTTCATCGTTGCGTCCTCCTTGCTGGCACGACAAAGACCGCGGTCACCAACACAGGTTCTGTGTGGTGGCCACGGTCTTCATGCTCACGTACTGGAAAAACCACGACCGCTGATGTCTCAGTGATCACTTCAGGGAGTCGGCGCATCAGCTGATGCGCCGTTGGTCGTCCTCATCGTCGTCGTCTGCGTACGTATCCTCGTAATCCGAATAATCGGACTCGTAAGGTACTTCGACAGGGCTTGGTGTCGCGGTACTAGGACCACGCGTCTTTCCAAGCTCGCGTTCCAAGGCTGACAAATCAGTGGCCGGGGAGAAATACTTAATGTCCCTGGCCTGTCGTGTCGCTTTTGCCTTCTGACGGCCGCGCCCCATGGCGTGACCCCCTTTTTTCAGTAGATCTGGAGGTGGTCCTACCGTGTTAGGCGGAGGCCCCAGAATATGTGACTAATTCTTTCGTGATTCAAGGTTAACATGATTCGGCGACGAGTGCCTGCCCGCAACCCGGGTTCTGCCGGTAGAGTATTAATTTGTCCACCAAGTCGACTGTAGCCGAGTAGGGAGCTTCCGTGTCAGTACCGCCTCCCCCCGAGGGAAAAGCCGCGTTGCCGGCGCTCAGGCCCCGGCCCCGGAAACGTCCGTGGTGGCAATCCTCGTCATTGTGGGCACTGGTCGCGATAGTTGGCATCGCGCTGATTTTTCTCTTCGGCAGGGAGAAAATCTTCGGAACCGTTGGCGACACCGGTGCCGCCGCGCCAGTGTCAAGGAACCCGTCACCGGGTCTCGACGGCATCATCGCGCTGGGCGTGCCCCCGGAGCAGCTGTCGGTGGGCGACTGCCTCCAGGGATTCAAGACGGCCCTCGAACCCGTCACGATTGTTACGTGCGCGACGTCGCACAATGCCCAGATGATCGGCTCATTCGAGATCACCGAGGCGGAGTTCCCGGGTGCGGAGCAGATGCCCGGCCGTTCCGAAGCCTTGTGCAAGTCGGTGACCCTCGGTCCGGAAAGCTCGATCGACTCCGCCTGGTCCTACCACTTCTCCCACCCTTCGAAGGGAACCTGGAACAAGGGCGACCGCAAGGTTGCCTGCTTCCTCATCTTCAACGAGGGGACCGTCAAGGATTCCCTGCTGCCCAGCGACGCGGCCGGGATCAGTTCCTAACGCGGTCCAGCTCCCCGCGACGTGCAAATGCGCCGGGCTTCGGGCAGTGGGAAATCCACTGCCCGAAGCCCGGCGCCGATGTTTCGTTGCGGGTGACCGCTACTGGGTACGGCTCGAGGTGAGCGTCAGGCCGTCGCCGGCCTCGTTCACGCCAACCACAACGGTGTCCCCGTCCTGGACGGTGCCGGCCAGCAGCTCGCGGGCCAGCCTGTCCCCGATCTCGCGCTGGATCAGGCGGCGCAACGGCCGGGCGCCGAAGGCCGGGTCGAAGCCGGTGAAGGCCAGCCAGTCGCGGGCCTCCTCGTCGACCACCAGTTGCAGCCGGCGCGAGGCCAGGCGCCCGGCCAGGGTGTCCACCTGCAGGGAGACGATCGAGCCCAGCTCCTCGAGGGACAGCGGGTCGAACATGACCACGTCATCGAGCCGGTTCAGGAACTCGGGCTTGAAGGATGCGTTGACGATGTTCATCACCGCTTCCTTCTTGGCCGCGGGTTCCAGCGTCTGGTCGACCAGGAACTGCGAACCGAGATTCGAGGTCATGATCAGGATGACGTTGCGGAAGTCCACCGTCCGGCCCTGGCCGTCGGTGAGACGCCCGTCGTCCAGCACCTGGAGCAGGATGTCGAAGACCTCCGGATGTGCCTTCTCGACCTCGTCGAGCAGCACCACCGAGTAGGGCCTGCGGCGCACCGCCTCGGTGAGCTGGCCGCCCTCCTCGTAGCCGACGTATCCCGGCGGGGCACCGACCAGGCGGGCCACCGCGTGCTTCTCGGAGTACTCGCTCATGTCGATGCGGACCATGGCGCGCTCGTCGTCGAAGAGGAAGTCCGCCAGGGCCTTCGCCAGCTCGGTCTTGCCAACACCGGTCGGGCCCAGGAACAGGAACGACCCGGTGGGCCTGTCGGGGTCCGAGATTCCGGCGCGGGCACGGCGCACGGCATCGGAGACCGTCCTGACGGCCTTCTGTTGGCCGATCAGCCGGTGGCCCAGGAACGCCTCCATCTCGAGCAGCTTCTGGCTCTCGCCCTGCAGCATGCGTCCCGCGGGAATCCCGGTCCAGGCGGAAATGACCTCGGCGATGTCGTCCGATGTCACCTCTTCGGCGACCATCAGCTCGGCTTCCTCCCCGGAGGCCTCAGCCTGGGCCGCATCGGCCATTTCCTTCTCCAGGGCCGGGATCTCCCCGTAGAGCAGCCGCGAGGCTGCTTCCAGGTCGCCTTCGCGCTGCAGCTTCTCGGCGCGCGAGCCCAGCTCGTCAAGCCGGGCCTTGAGGTCGCCGACCCGGTTCAGGCCCGACTTTTCCGCTTCCCAGCGGGCGTTCAGCGCATCGAGTTCTTCCTTCTTGTCCGCGATGTCCGCGCGCAGCGCCTCAAGCCTGTCGCGCGAGGCAGGGTCGGTCTCGCCCGCCAAGGCGAGTTCCTCCATGGTCAGCCGGTCCACGGCGCGGCGCAGCTGGTCGATTTCCTCCGGGGCGGAGTCGATCTCCATGCGCAGGCGGCTGGCCGCCTCGTCGACCAGGTCGATCGCCTTGTCTGGCAGCTGGCGACCGGTGATGTAGCGGTTGGAGAGGGACGCCGCGGCAACCAGCGCCGAGTCGGCGATGGTGACCTTGTGGTGCGCCTCGTAGCGCGGTTTGAGGCCGCGCAGGATGGCGATGGTGTCATCCACGCTGGGCTCACCCACATAGACCTGGGCGAAGCGGCGCTCGAGGGCCGGGTCCTTCTCGATGTTCTCGCGGTACTCGTCCAGCGTCGTCGCACCGATCAGACGCAGTTCGCCGCGGGCCAGCATGGGCTTGAGCATGTTGCCCGCATCCATGGCGCCTTCGGAGGCACCTGCTCCCACGACCGTGTGGATCTCGTCGATGAAGGTGACGATCTGCCCGTCCGAGGCCTTGATCTCCTCAAGCACTGCCTTGAGGCGTTCCTCGAACTCGCCGCGGTACTTGGCGCCGGCGACCATTGACCCCAGGTCAAGGGAGATCAAGGTCTTGCCGCGCAAGGATTCGGGGACGTCGCCTGCCACCATGCGCTGCGCCAGCCCCTCGACCACCGCGGTCTTCCCGACGCCGGGTTCGCCAATGAGCACCGGGTTGTTCTTGGTGCGGCGGGAGAGCACCTGGACCAGGCGGCGGATCTCCCCGTCGCGGCCGATCACCGGGTCCAGCTTGCCCGAACGGGCAATGGCCGTCATGTCGGTGCCGAATTTCTCGAGCGCCTGGAAGGTGTTTTCCGGGTCCGGGTTGTTGACCTTTCGGTCCCCGCGAATTCCGGGCAGCGCAGCATCTAGGGCCTGCCGGGTTGCATTGAGCCCTCGCAGGATGTTGCCCGCGGCCCCGGTGTCCTCGCTGAGGCCCAGCAGCAGGTGCTCGGTTGAAACATAGCCGTCACCAAGGGCCTCGGCTGCCTGCTGTGCGGAGTTGATTGCCTGGAGGATCCCCCGGGAGTACTGGGCCTGGGCCACGGAGCTTCCCGAGGACGAGGGCAGCGCCTTGATCGCCGCGCTGGCCTGCACCGAGACCTGGTCCGGGTCGACACCCGCGGCTTTGAGCAGGGCCACTGCCACCGATTCACGCTGGTCGACGAGTGCCTTGAGCAAGTGGGCGGGTTCAACCTGTGGGTTCCCGGCCGTTGAGGCGTTCATGCCCGAGCCGGAGAGCGCTTCCTGGCTTTTGGTAGTAAATTTCGTGTCCACGCTTTTCCTTTCGTTGTTAGCGATTTACTCAAACTTGAGTCTACCTAACTCAACTTTGGATTGCATGGACATATTCCCGACATCACAAAAATTGTGGCCTCAGTCCGCCCTGCCCGCTTTCCCTAGGAAGCGGCAGCCCGTTCGAGCGTGGCAATGTCCAGCTTGCGCATGGGCATGAACGCCTCGACAACCCGGCGCGCCACCTCTGGGTCGCTCTGCCCGAGCAGCTCGGGAAGTCTGGTGGGGACCACCTGCCACGAGACGCCATAGCGGTCCTTGAGCCAGCCGCATTGGCTTTCCTCGCCACCGTCGGTCAGCGCGTCCCAGTAGTAGTCGATCTCGGCCTGGTCCTCGCACATGATCTGGAAGGACACCGCCTCGCTGAACGAAAACATCGGCCCGCCGTTCAAGGCAACGAACGGGTTTCCGTTGAGACTGAACTCCACGGTCATGGGCACGTTCGCGGGTTGCCCGTTCTCATCGAGATCCACATGGGTGCCGATCTCGGAGTTGGGGAAGATCGCAGTGTAGAACCGGGCGGCATCCAGGCCCTGCTGGTCAAACCACAGGCAGGTAACGATGTTTTTCACGGGTGATCCCCCTCGGGGCATTGGTTGGGCGTTCGGCACACCCACAGACTATGAATCGCATGCGCCACATTCAAGGGTGGCGCCCGAATGCCACGCAACCGGGCGCGGCGGCCGGCAATGCAGAATGCCGCCCCGGGCCATCACGGCCCGGGACGGCATCTCGGGGGCGGGGAGCCGGACGCCGGCGGGCGGGCTCAGCGGACTCCTGGCATGTACTGGTTCGATGGAACGATTTCCTTGCCCAGCGGCATGAGTGAAATCGGAATCATCTTCAGGTTCGCCACACCCAGCGGGATGCCGACGATGCTGATGAACATTGGTATCGCCGTAAGCACGTGGCCGATGGCGATCCAGATGCCCGCCACTAGAATCCAGATGACATTACCAATGGTTGACATTGCCCCCACTCGCCCGCGATCGACAACCGTCCGGCCGAACGGCCACAGCGCGTAGAGCGCAATGCGGAATGAAGCAATGCCGAAGGGAATCGTCACGATGAGCAGGCAGCAGATGATGCCCGCCAGGGCATATCCGGCAGCCAGCCAGATGCCGCCGAAAACCAGCCAGATGACGTTCAGGACGGCAGAAAGTAGATTGCGCATACCCCTAGCATTGCCGATTCGGGTCGCTTCTGCCATCGGGTAAGTCCCTGATTGACCCCCGAGTCAGCGATAACGCTTTCTAACGATTCATCGCGCGAACCCCGCTCAATTCGATTAGTTCACCCTAAAACGGCAAGCTTGATGGATGCGGTTCCCTCTCGGCAAAAAATCTTCCACCTTCCTTGCAGGACTCCTCTCCCTCTCACTGCTCACCGGTTGCGCACCCTCGCCCGGGTCCACCGCAACACCCAGCGCAGCTTCCCCCACGTCAACGGCCGGTTCGCATTATAAGGACATTCGCCAAGGCGATTCCTTGCCCCTTTACTTCATCCCCGAACTCGACACGGTCGAGCAATCCGACGAGCACCGCCATGTCTTCACCCGGCACTTCGAGGTCCCGTCGCTGCCTTCGATCGGCGAAGCGCAACGCGGCCTCGTGGAATCGCGCATGGGCTCCTTCAACCGAAACAACAACCCCGATGTCTACGCCGGATCCGCGGCGACCGGGGAGCTCAACATCCGCAGCTACCTCACCGCAGTGTCGCAGGACGTGATCGGGATCAGGACCACCACCTACGAATTTGCCGGGGCCTCGGGCGGCAATTCCGTCGTGACGCAGTGGTTCAACACCCGGGAAACAGGGCTTCTGGGGAGCCGGGAGTTGTTCGGCGACGACGAGGACTGGGCGGAGTTCCGCGAGTTCGTGGCACAGACCTCGACCGCCAACCCCGCAGTCGTGCCCCAGAACGTTACAGCCCTTGAGGACTCGTGGCTGGATTCGGTCAACTTCGACTCCCAGGGGAACGCCACCGTGGAGTTCGACGACTACACGATCGCGCCCGGGTCCGAAGGATCCGTTGTTGTCACGGTTCCCGCGGCGAATGTCGTACCGTTGCTTTCGCCCTTCGGCATGATGGCACGGACGGCCGGCATGAATCCCCTGCCGCGGATCCCGGCAGCGCTCCTTGAATCTGCGCGCCCCGCGGATCCGGGCCAGGCCGCCACCGAACCGGAAACCGTGGTGCCGCTCCCGCGGAGCATCGACTGCAGCACGTCCAAGTGCGTGGCGCTGACCTTCGACGACGGCCCCGGACCCCGGACGGGCAAGCTGCTCGACGAACTCGGAAAGCAGGACGCGGCGGCGACGTTCTTCGTCGTCGGACCGAATGCCAAGGCCCGCCCGGAGCTGGTCCGGCGCATGGTCGAGGAGGGCCACGAGGTGGGCAACCACAGCTGGAGCCACAGGTCCCTGCCGGCCCTGTCCCCCACCCAGGTTCGAAGTGAGATTGACCGCACCAACGACGCGATTTCCGCGGCGATCGGCCAGCCGGCGACGCTCATGCGGCCCCCGTACGGGGCGCACAACCCGACGTCCGACCGGTTGGCACAGGCACCGGTGATCCTGTGGGACGTCGACACCTTGGATTGGAAGCACCGCAACAGCGAAAAAGTCGTCGATGCCGCGGTTTCGCAGACCAGGCCGGGGTCCATCGTGCTCATGCACGACATCCACGGCAGCACCGTGGCCGCCGTGCCGGAGATCCTGACGCGGCTCAAGGCCAAGGGGTACACGTTCGTCACGGTGACGGAGCTGCTGGGCGAGGACAGCCTGAAGTCGGGGAAGACCTATTCCAGGGCACCGGTTCCGGCCCCCGTGCGCCCGAAAGCGGGCGATAAAAAGTAGCCCGGGAGTTCGCTAACCTTAAGTACATGAGCATTCCCACAGATCGCAAGTTGCCCGCCAGCGGCCGGGCCGCCGAAGACCTCAGCTTCTACCGGGCCGAACCGGTGTCCTTCGTGCGCCGCGGCAGCCGCCTCCAGGGGCGTCGTGCGGACGCCTGGGAGCGCATTGCGGAGACCTACGTCATCGAACCCGAGCGCGAACGCGCCGACACCTCGGTGGCCGAGGGTTTCGTCCTTGACCCGGAAGCGGTCTACGGACGCAAGGCCCCGCTGATCGTCGAGATCGGTTCCGGGCTCGGGGAGGCCATGGCCCATGCGGCCGACACGAACCGCGACAAGGACTTCCTCGCCGTGGAGGTCTACCGTCCCGGGCTTGCCGCGCTGATGGTGAGGGTCGAGAACCTCGAGCTCACCAATGTGCGCGCTGTCGAGGCAAACGCCCCGGAGGCACTGGACATCATGCTTCCGGAGGGCTCGGCCCAGGAGGTCTGGATCTTCTTCTCCGACCCGTGGCACAAGATCCGCCACCACAAGCGCCGCCTGATCAAGGAGTCGTTCCTTCCCAAGATCGAGCGCGTCCTGGTCCCCGGCGGCATCGTCCGCCTGGCCACCGACTGGTCGAACTACGCCGAGCAGATGCGCGAGATCTTCGAGGCCTCCGAAAGCTTCGAGAACCTGCACCCCGGCAACCTGGCCGGCGAGGAAAGCAACCTGACGAAGGTCCGCCGACTCGGCCTCGAGGGCGAGGAAGCGGATGCGGCGTTCGTCGACGAACAGGGTGGATGGTCTCCCCGATTCGAGGGTCGCACGCTGACCAGCTTCGAGGGGAAGGCCCTGAAAGCCGGCCGTCTGGTCTTTGACCTGACCTACCGCAAGCGCTAGACACAACCACACGACATCCCCTGTCGGACCCTTTGCCCGTCCGACAGGGGATGTCCTGCATTCCAGCACCCAGGGACCGCAGGGTTCCGTGGCGTAGGATCGGCGGATGAAGCCGCAGACCGCGTTCCTGAAAATGCTGGGCATCCTGCTCGGCACGCTGCTGCTTGCCGGCGGGTCGGTCATCGGCATCGGCGTGCTCGTGGCGGCGAACCCTCCGGAGCCGCTGCGCGAGCTCAGGGAGTACATCTACCATCGCTCCTTGACGGACGAGGAAAGCGCCGGGATCCTCCGACAGGAGCTGCTGGCGATCGAGGGCGTCAGCGAGGTCGAGATCACCCCGACCACCTCGGAAGAAACACTCGTGCTGGTGGAGACCGTGGACCCCGAGCCCGGCCCGGCCCTCGAGGAGCGTGTCGAGGAAGTCTGCGAGGACGGAATGCGGTTGTGGACCGGTTTCGAACCGCACCAACTGACATGCACCGTGGCCGGCGGATCAGGGTAACGGCTCTTGGCCGGTGGTGATCAGGGCAAGGTTGCGCAGCGAGGTCGTACCCGGATCCCGGTAGCCGCGCGGGGCCGCGGCGTCGCCGCGGTCCATGTGCGAGGTGTTGTGCCCGCGGATTCCCAGCAGCCCGAGGTCCGGCCTGGCCGCCACGCTGAACGAACGCCCGGCGAGGGTCTTGCGGCCCGACAGCAGCCGCCCCCACCGTGCCAGGTGGTCACCTTCGGCAACTGCCTCGTAGATGCGGCCCGGCGGGATGTTGAGCCGGGCTGGGTCGCGGGAAAGCTTCCCGGGGATACCGGCCGAACCGATGGTGGCAAGCGCCTGGATGTGCACCCTCGATCCGGCACCGGCATCAAGCGCCTGGGCCGCGAGGCTCGCGGCATAGGAATGCGCCTCGATCGCCAGGTGCGGCTTGTCGCGGCGCAGGGTGGCGAAGACCTCGAGGTCCCGTGCCAGCACCTTCACGCCCCGGCGCGCGGATCGGTTCACCAGGGCGCTTGCCAGGTTGGGGCTTCGGTACCCGAGCCAGGCGACAACCGCCGGTGATTCGATTCCCGCATTTCGCTGTTCGAGGTAGAGCTGCCCGGCCTCGCGGGCGCTGCCCCACAGCGCGTTGCGGGCCCTGATCCCCGTGCCCGAAAGCTGCCAGGTGACGTGGGTTGCGGTGTCCAGGTCGCCCACGACAATCGCAGCCAGGGGCTCCCGCGCGGAAAGGTCCAGGTAGACAAGGCGGCGTGCGGGGATGGCGGGGTCCATGGAACCCGGCCTCAGGGCGTGGGCCGTTCCGTCCAGTGCCTGTCGGTGGGTCCGGCGCAAGCGGCCGCGGATGGCGCACAGGGCCTCGAAACGGGCCTCGGCGACCTCGCTGAGTTGGGCGTACCGCCCTCGGTCCGGCATCCGGCTCCCCCGTTCCCCTGTTCTGCCCCGGCACCGCAGGGGCTACTTGGCCCGCGGATTCCAGATCACCAGGGCCTGGCTGCGCCCGCGGGGACGCTGGCCGCGGGCCAGGGAGACGACGTCCCCGCTGGTGCCGGCAGCAAAGACGCGTCCGAGCCCGGCGCTCTGGCTGGCACTGCGCAGGGCAAAGACCTCGTTGCTGAGCTCGCTGATCCGGGATTGGAGCGCGGCCACCTGGTTCTCCAACGCGAGCACGCGCTTGATCCCCTCCAGTGAGACGCCGTCCTTGGACAGCTTCTGGATTTCGCGCAACAGCTCGACATCGTGTTCGGAGTACCGGCGTTGCTTGCCGCCCTGCCGGGACGGGGACACGAGGCCCATGCGGTCGTACTGGCGCAGGGTTTGCGGGTGCATGTCTGCCAGTTCGGCGGCCACGGAAATGACAAAAACAGGCCTAAGCCGTTCGTTGTTCATGGTCCTGTCCCTTCGCGCTTTCCCGTGTCCCGCAACCGGCGTGGGCCGGCTGCCTGTTGCCTGGGTGGCTGCCTTCCTCGGATCCGGGGAAGGCAGCCACGTCGTTCCTAGAGTACTGCGTGGGCCAGCAGGCCGTGGCGCGGATCCTCGCCCTTGGTGGCTTCCGCAAACGCCTCGACAGCGGCCTTGGCTTCCTTTGACAGGTTCTGCGGAACCAGTACGTCAAGGGTGACCAGCATGTCACCGGTGGCCTTTGAGGTGTGCACCCCACGCCCCTTCAGGCGCAGCGTACGGCCCGAGGACGAACCGGCGGGGACCTTCATCTTGACTGTTTCCCCGGTGATCGTCGGCACCTCGATCTGCCCGCCCAGCGCGGCCTCCGCGAAGGTGACGGGGACGTGGATCCGGATGTTGTTTTCCTCGCGGGTGAACACCGCATGCGGCTTGACGTTGACCTTGACGATCAGGTCCCCGGGGCCGGCGGTGCCGGGCGAACCCTTGCCGCGCACCCGTACGGACTGGCCGTCCTTGATGCCTGCGGGAATGCGCACGTCGATGACCTCGCCGCTGTCCTCGCGCAACCCGATGGTGGTTCCCTTGATGGAACCCGCGAAGGAGATACTGGTGCTCGCGGTGCGGTCGGCGCCCTTGCGGGGTGCCTGCTGGCCGAAGCCACCGAAACCGCCGCCTCCGCCGAACAGGTCCGAGAAGTCCGGGGGCACCTGGCCACCGCGGTGCCCGCCGCCGCCACCGCCGCCGAAGAGGTTGGAGAAGACGTCCTCGAAGCCGCCGTTGCTGGGTCCGCCGTGGCCGCCGGGCGCACTGAAGCGGGCTCCGGAGCCCATGGCCCGGATGGCGTCGTACTGCTGGCGGTCCTCGGGGTTGGAGAGCACCGAGTGCGCCTCGGTGATGTCCTTGAAGCGGCGCTCCGCTGCGGCGTCGCCCGCGTTGGTGTCCGGGTGGTACTTGCGGGCCATCTTCCGGTAGGCCTTCTTGATGTCCGCTTCACTGGCGTCCTTGGAGACGCCCAATATGGCGTAGAAATCCTTTTCGACCCAATCCTGGCTTGCCATCAGGCGCCTCCTTTTCGTGTTGTGCTTCAATGCCCTCGAACTCGTGGAAAACGGTTCCGGGCCAAAATCCTGGGGTGGAAGTCCACCGGCCTGCGGCGGGTCCCCGGTCCTTTCCAGGAAACCGGGCGACCCGCCGCAGGTGGTGGAACTACTTCACGGTATTACTACCGTGTTGCATTGCTGGCAATTATTCCCCGAGGGAAACGATCACCTGGGCCGCACGCATGATGCGCTCGCCCTTCTTGAATCCGGAGCGCAGGACCATTGCAACATGGTCTGCCGGGATCTCCGGGTTCGGCTGCTGCATCAGTGCCTCGTGCACCGCCGGGTCGAACGCCACGCCTGCCTCGTTGATGCGCTCGAGGCCGAGGCCTTCAAGCACGGTGTCGAGCTTGTTGGCGATCGATGCGAACGGTCCGTCAACAAGGTCGCCGTGGGCACGTGCCGCATCGATGTCGTCGAGTACCGGCAGCAGGTTGTTCAGGACCGACTGGACGGCAAGCTCGCGCACTGCCTCGCGGTCGCGCTCAACGCGCTTGCGGTAGTTGACGTACTCAGCCTGGAGCCGCTGAAGGTCTTCACGCAGCTCGGCTTCCTTGTCGGCAATCCCGCCCTCGGCCGCAGCCTCGTTGAGGATGGCTTCAGCCTGGCTCAACGCGTCGCCCGAGTCATGGGCTTCGTCAACTGGAGTGACCTCTTCGTTGGAGGTTCCTTCGTCGTGATTCTGCTCAGACATGGTTGATGCGCCCCTTACTTCTTTTCGTCTTCGTCGATGACCTCGGCGTCGACGATGTCCTCTTCGGCGTTCGGGGCCTCGGCGCCGTCCTCACCGTTGGACGAAGCCTGGGTGTTGGCGTAGATTGCCTCGCCCAGCTTGGACTGCGAAGCCTGGAGCTTCTCGAAGGCGGCCTTGACCTCTTCGTCGTTGTCCTGCTTCTCAAGGGCGGCCTTCAGTGCGTCGACGTCGGCCTGGACCTCGGTCTTGACCTCTTCGGGCAGCTTGTCCTCGTTGTCCTTGATGAGCTTGTCCACCGAGTAGGCGGCCTGCTCGGCGGCGTTGCGGGTCTCGGCTGCCTCGCGGCGGGCCTTGTCCTCTGCAGCGTGCTCCTCGGCTTCACGGACCATGCGGTCGATGTCGTCCTTGGAGAGCGAGGAACCACCGGTGATGGTCATCGACTGCTCGACGCCGGTGCCCTTGTCCTTGGCGGACACGTGGACGATGCCGTTGGCGTCGATGTCGAAGGTGACCTCGACCTGCGGGATGCCGCGCGGTGCCGGCGCGATGCCGGTCAGCTCGAAGGTGCCCAGGGCCTTGTTGTCACGGGTGAACTCGCGCTCGCCCTGGAAGACCTGGATCGATACCGAAGGCTGGTTGTCCTCGGCGGTGGTGAAGGTCTCCGAACGCTTGGTCGGGATCGCGGTGTTGCGCTCGATCAGCTTGGTCATCACACCACCCTTGGTTTCGATGCCCAGGGACAGCGGGGTGACGTCGATGAGCAGGACGTCCTTGCGCTCGCCCTTCAGCACGCCGGCCTGGAGGGCAGCGCCAACGGCAACTACCTCATCCGGGTTGACGCCCTTGTTGGCTTCCTTGCCGGCCATTTCCTTGACCAGTTCGGCAACGGCAGGCATACGGGTCGAGCCGCCGACGAGGATCACGTGGGCGATCTCGGAGACCTTCACGCCGGCTTCGGCGATGACGTCCTTGAACGGCTTCTTGGTGCGCTCGAGCAGGTCGGCGGTCAGTTCCTGGAACTTGGCACGGGAGAGGTGCTCGTCGAGGTGAACCGGGCCTTCCGGGGTGACCGAGAGGTACTGCAGGGAGATGTTGGTGCTGGTGGCCGAGGAGAGTTCCTTCTTGGCCTGCTCGGCGGCTTCCTTCAGGCGCTGCAGTGCGATCTTGTCCTTGGACAGGTCGGCACCCTTGGACTTGGCCTGGGCCAGCAGCCAGTCAACGACTCGCTGGTCCCAGTCGTCGCCGCCCAGGCGGTTGTCACCGGCGGTGGCGCGAACCTGGATGGTGGAGAATCCGTCGTCATCCTTGCCGACTTCGAGCAGGGAAACGTCGAAGGTTCCGCCGCCGAGGTCGAAGACCAGGATGAGCTCGTCTTCCTTGCCCTTGTCCAGGCCGTAGGCCAGTGCTGCGGCGGTCGGCTCGTTGACGATGCGCAGGACGTTGAGGCCCGCGATCTCGCCGGCTTCCTTGGTGGCCTGGCGCTCGGCGTCGTTGAAGTAGGCCGGGACGGTGATCACCGCGTCGGTGACCTTTTCGCCCAGGTACGACTCGGCGTCGTTCTTCAGCTTCATGAGGGTACGGGCAGAGATTTCCTGCGCGGTGTACTTCTTGTCGTCAATGGCAACCGACCAGTCGGTGCCCATGTGGCGCTTGACCGAAGCGATGGTGCGGTCGATGTTGTTGACGGCCTGGCGCTTGGCGATATCGCCAACCAGGACCTCGCCGCTCTTGGCGAAGGCTACGACCGACGGGGTCGTGCGGTTGCCCTCGGCGTTGGCGATAACGGTGGGCTCGCCACCTTCGAGGACGGATACAACAGAGTTGGTGGTTCCAAGGTCAATACCTACGGCACGTGACATGGGTGAGCTCCTTCTTGCATTGGGGAAATTGAACCAACGCTCCTTCCGGGGCAACCGGTTGAGCGTTCTGTACTCAAGTTTACTCAGCCGCAAATCCTTGTCAATTCAAACTTGAGTGGAGTTGGCTCAAGTTCATGTTTTTGGGCAAAAAACAGCCGGATTGCACGGGAAAAAACCGCGGAAATCCGGCATTCTTTGAACTTGCTGGGAGATGTGTTCGCTGTGAGAGATGGGAGCGGAAGTCGGTTTCCCGGAACCGCGCGGACTCCTTCCGGATCAGCGACCCAACACCATGTCAACCCCGAGGTATGCCAACAGGCCGAAGGTGGTGCCCCAGAGAATGATGGAAATGACCTGCCAGAAGATGACCTTTTCCTTGGCGGCCCCGAAGGAGACCAGCGCGGCCGAGGTGATCTGGCTCGGCAGGATGGTCTGCCCCAGCAGGCTGACACCGGCCACTCCGTACTTGTCGAAGCCAGCGCGCAACTTCCTGTACTTCTCCGTTGGTTCGTTCCCTTCCTTGGCAACCTTTCCGCGAACGAAATGCGCCCCGTTGACCAGCAGGAGCATGGAAGCGACGTTGCCGATAACCGCCGCGGTGATTGCAACGAACGGGTTCAGGCCAATCACGACTCCGAGCACGGAGCCGAAATAGGATTCGACGAACGGAATCGAGGCCGCAAGGACCACGGCAATCCACTGTAGTGCGGACGGGAACGAGGACGCGAATTCCTGCAGGGCTTCAATCACGGGGGTTTCTCCATGTGTCTCGGGCTGGCGAGCTGCTTCCCGGCGCGCCCCCTGGACGGCAAGTCCCAGGGGCGGCCACCTGCAGCCGGCGGTTGCCTCCACGCTAGCGGCCGGGGCGTTGCGGGAGGGCGCTCCGGAGGATGACCTGCCGGGCCCTGTCGTCGGAGCGTCTCATCCGAACGGATGAGGCCGGGCGATTCGGAGACCCCTTAAACACAAGGTGGGCCGGGCCGTGCAAGAATACTTGCACAGCCCGGCCCACCAAGGAGGCATCACGCCACCGGCCGCCATAGGCGCGGCCCGGTGGTCCTGCTAGCCGCGGTTGTTCGAGGCCGGCGCCGAAGCGCGGCGCGGACCGCGTCCGCGGCCGCCACGGGTGGCACCGTTGGCTGCTTCAACCTTGGAAGCACCCAGTGCCTCGCCGATCGTGTTGCCGCCGCGCGGGCGGGAACCCGAGGTTGCACCCTGGCGCTGGCCGGAGTTGTTGCGTGCGGCGGCGGAACCGCGGCCGCCGCGGCGGGCCACGTCGCGCTCGTCGGTGCGGCGTTCGCCACCGCGGCCTGCGGCGGAACCGTTGCCACGGCGCTCGCCACGGTTCTCGTTGCGGCTCTCACCGCGACGCTCGCCACCGTTGCCGCGGGCCGAGGAAGCCGCGCCACCACGGTTCTCGCTGCGGCGTTCACCGCGGTTCTCGTCGCGGCCGCGAGGGGACTCGCCGCCGGTGTTCTTGGCCGGTGCGGAGGCCTTGGCGGTTCCGCGTCCACCGCGGCGGCGGCCACGGCCACCGGCGGCGTCGGAGTCGGCCAGCGTGTCCTTGCGGACAGCGGACTGGGTGCGCTGCTGCGGGGCAACGTAGGCAACCAGTTCGGCGCGTTCGCCGACGACGTCGGAAACGACCTGCGCAGTCGGGGTCACCTTGACCAGCGGCACCTTGAGGCCCGCGGCCTTCAGCAGCGACTTCACGTCACCCTGCTGGTCCGGGGTCGCGATGGTGACAACGGTTCCGTCCGAACCGGCACGGGCCGTGCGGCCCGAGCGGTGCAGGTAGGCCTTGTGCTCTGCCGGCGGGTCGATGTGGACCACGAGCTCTACGCCGTCGACGTGCACGCCGCGGGCTGCGACGTCGGTGGCGACGAGCACGCGGGCATCGCCTGCGGCGAATGCTGCAAGGTTGCGGTCGCGGGCGTTCTGGCTCAGGTTGCCGTGCAGGTCCACGGACGGGATGCCGGACTTGGACAGCCAGACTGCCATCTTCTTGGCGTGGTGCTTGGTGCGCATGAACATGATGCGGCGGCCGGCGCCGGATGCCAGGGTGCGGACCAGTTCCTTCTTGTCGTCGTTGGACACCAGGAACACGTGGTGCTCCATGGTGTTCACCGCTGCCTGCGGGGCGTCGACCGAGTGCACCGTCGGGTTCTCGAGGTAGCGCTGGACCAGCTTGTCCACGCCGTTGTCCAGGGTTGCGGAGAAGAGCAGGTGCTGGATGCCGCGCGGGGTCTGGTCAAGGATGCGCTTGACGACCGGCAGGAAGCCGAGGTCGGCCATGTGGTCGGCCTCGTCCAGCACGGAGATTTCCACGCGGGACAGGTCGGCGACGCGCTGCTTGAGCAGGTCCTCGAGGCGGCCCGGGCAGGCGATGAGGATGTCAACGCCTGCGTTGAGGTCCTTTTCCTGACGCAGCTGGGACACGCCGCCGAAGACAACTGCGGTGCGCAGGTCCACGGCCTCGGCCAGCGGCTCGATGACCTTGGCGATCTGGGTGGCCAGTTCGCGGGTGGGTGCCATGATCAGGGCGCGCGGGAAGCGGGCCTTGCGCGGCTTCGGGTTTGCCGCGAGGCGGGCCACCACGGGAAGCGAGAATGCCAGGGTCTTGCCGGAGCCGGTCTGGCCGCGGCCCAGCACGTCGCCGCCGGTCAGGGTGGTCGGCAGCGTTGCTTCCTGGATGGGGAATGCGGATTCGATGCCTTGTGCGGTCAGGACCTCTGCAAGGGTCGCGGGCACGCCAAGGGAAGTGAATGAAGGACTCACGTGGTTCTTTCTCTCAAAGCTTCGCACGACGGTTTCGACGCGCGTGATCGCCGAAGAAAGAGAGTGCCGGGGTGGCGCGAAGCGCACATGATGCAACCGCGTTCAATCGCAAGAAGGATGTGAAGCCAGCGGCGGATCGGGAAATCTAATCTGTCGACGCATAGACCCTCAGGTCCCGGGGCTGATTCCCGGGCCATACCGATCTACAAGCTTCAATCCTATCAGTACCCCGCCCGGACCCGTACGAGAGATCGGTTACCCCTTCCGGCCCAGCCTGCTCGGCCACCAGACGTGACGGCCGATGTCGTGCACGAGTGCCGGAACCAGGAGCGAGCGCACCACCAGGGTGTCCAGCAGGACGCCGAAGGCCACGATGAACCCCAGCTGGACCAGGAACATGATCGGAATGATGCCCAGCGCGGCAAAGGTTGCCGCAAGCACCACGCCCGCGGAGGTGATGACGCCACCTGTCACCGAAAGCCCACGCAAGACCCCGGCGCGGGTTCCGTGCTCCAGCGACTCCTCGCGCACCCGCGTCATCAGGAAGATGTTGTAGTCGACACCTAGGGCGACGAGGAACACGAACCCGAAGAGCGGAACCGAGGGGTCGGCCCCGGGGAAGCCGAGGATCCCGTTGAACACCCAGGCAGCAACGCCCATCGCGGTTCCGTAGGAGAGCACCGTGGTGGCAACAAGCAGCAGCGGGGCAACGACCGAGCGCAACAGGAGCATCAGGATGAACAGGATGGCGAGCAGGATCAGCGGGATGATCTTGGCGAGGTCCGCCTCGGCCGTGGCGGCGGTGTCGGCAAGCGTTGCCGTGGTGCCTCCGACCAGTGAACCGGGATCCATGGCGTGGACGGCATCGCGCAGCGAGCCGAGCGTTTCCTTCGCGGCATCGGAGTCGGCGGCGTCGTCAAGGGTGATCGAGATGAGCGAGCGGCCCTCGACGATCTGAGCCTCGCGGCCCGCGGCCGCCACCGCCGGACCCCCGTCAGCGGCCTGGACATAGGCCGAGGCCACGCCGTCCAGGGCCTCGATGCCGGGCAGGGCATCCTCGGCCTTGGTGCTGTCGATGACGGCGAACGCGGGGCTGCCGGTTCCGCCCGGGAAGTGTTCACCCAGGACCACCTGCCCGTCGCGGGAATCGGTCTGGCCCAGGACAAGTTCGCTCTGCGGGACGCCGGAGGCCTTGAACTGGGTCGCGCCCAGGGCGCCGACCACCAGGACCAGGGCGGTGGCGATCCAGATGCTGCGCGGGTGGCGGCCGACGAACTTCGCGACGTTACCCCACAGGCCCCCCGGAAGCTCCTCGGCACCCAGCGGGCGGGCGGGCTTGGGCATGAACGGCCAGTAGGCGGAACGCCCGAGCAGGCCGAGCGCGGCCGGAAGGAAGCTCAGCGCCGCAACGACGGAGAAGACGATGCCGCTGGCGCCGATCGGGCCCAGCGCCTTGTTGGAGTTCAGGTCGGAGAACAGCAGGCAGAGCAGGCCGACCGTCACGGTGCCGCCCGAGGCAAGGATGGGTTCGACCGAGCGCTTCCAGGCCGTGGTCGTGGCTTCCCAACGGCCGGCCCCGTGGGCCAGGGCCTCGCGGTGCCGCGCGACGTAGAGCAGCGAGTAGTCCGTCGCGGCGCCGATGACCAGGATAGAGAGGATTCCCTGGCTTTGCCCGTCCAGGCGGATCCAGCCCTCCTTGGCCATGTAGTACACGGCGACGATTGCCGCACAGAGCGCGGCAACGGAGGTGAACAGGACGACGAACGGCAGCAGGAACGAGCGGTAGACCAGCAGCAGGATCAGCAGCACGGCGCCCAGGGCGACGCCCAGCAGCACCCCGTCGATGCCGCCGAACGCCTCGACAAGGTCGGCGTTGAACCCCGCGGGGCCCGTCACGTAGGCGCGGGTGCCCTCGGGGACGCGTTCCGTGAGTTCGTGGCGCAGCGTCTCGACGGCCTCCTTGGTTTCGGTTTCGGCGCCCAGCGGCACCAGCAGCTGCGCGGCCAGCCCGTCCTCGGAGAAGAACGGCCCGGCGATCTCGCCCTCGAGCGCGGGCAGGTCCTTGAGCGATTCGGTCGTCGCGGCGATGGCCGCCTCGTCGAGCTTTGTGTCGCCGGCGATGACCACCACCGCGGGGATCGCGTCCGAGGTGCGGAATTTCGCCTGCCACTCGAGCGCGCGGGTGGCCTCGGCGGATGCGGGAAGGAAGGAAGCCTGGTCGTTGGTCTGCACGTCGCCGAGCTTTCCGAAGGTGGGTCCGCCGACCCCGGCCACGGCCAGCCAGACGAGCACGAGGACCGCGGCGACCAGGGCGCGCACCCCTCCCCCTCGCGGTTTCCGTGCCGCGCCCGGCGGCTCGGTTTCCAGCACCGGTTCCGTGGTGCCGGCAGCGTGCTTTTCCATGGTCTTCCCCTCGTCGCAATGGTCGGCCAGCCGCAGCTGCAGCCAATTCACTTGACTAGATAGTATTTCCATCATGGAAATACTTCAAGCCTGAACGTATGATTGGTGCCATGGATCGCACCGCCGCTCGTGAACTAGTCCTGCTGCTGCAACAATTTGCCCAGGCCTCGGATCGCTACGTGGAATCCACGGGAAACCGTCACCAGACCCACCGCACCGACATGAACGCGCTGGCGGCGATCATGCGCTTTGAAATCGCAGGCAATCCCCCGACCCCCGGCGACCTCTCCCGCGAACTGAGCATCAGCTCCCCCGCAACAAGCGCACTGTTGGACCGGCTCGAGCGCAGCGGCCACATCGAGCGCCTGCGCATCGACAAGGACCGCAGGGTGGTCCGCATCCGCATGACGGACAAGGCAAGGACCGACGGGCAAACCATGTTCGGCCCGCTGGCAGCCGGGATGATGGAGGTCATCTCGGGCTACGACGAGGCCGAGATCGCACTGGTCTCCCGCTTCATGGCCGACGCCATCGCCGGCATCGACAGGGCGGGCCTGGCCGGCGCCACCGGCTGAGGCAACCTCCGCCCGCGTGATTTCGTCACCGGGCTACACGCATTCACGAACGGCTCCCGGGCTCCCCTAAGCTTGGCGGGTGACCCTCTCGCTCTGGCTTTCCCTGCTCGGCGCCTCCGCACTCATCAGCTTCACCCCCGGCGCGGGCGCCATCAACACCATGACCAATTCGCTGAACTCCGGCTTCAAGCGCTCCATCTGGGGAATCATGGGGCAGCAGGCCGCCCTGCTGGTCCATGTGGTGGTCGTGGCCGCCGGCGTCGGCCTGCTGGTATCCCGCTCACCGGCCTTCTTCACCGCCATCCGCTACGCCGGGGCGGCGTACCTGGTGTACCTCGGCATACGGCTCATCCTCGCCAAGCCCCGGCACCCCGATGAAATCGATGTCCGCGGGCAGGAATCCGCCGGTTCGATGTTCCGGCGCGGCCTGTGGGTCAACCTGCTCAACCCCAAGGCCATCGTCTTCTTCCTGGCCTTCACACCCCAGTTCATCCGCCTGGACCAGCCGGCGATCCCGCAGTACCTGGTGTTCATCACGACGATCGTGGTCGTCGACATCCTCGTCATGTGGTTCTTCTTCGCCGCCGCGGCCAAGGGCTTCAGCCGCTTCACCGCCACGGCTCGCGGGCAGCGGATCCTGAACATGACCTTCGGCACGCTGTTCATCCTTGTCGCCGCGCTGCTGGCCTTCATCCACTAGGCCCCGAACCCCTCCGGCGCCGCGCGGCACCGCGGGCCGGGAGCACCGCCGCGGCGCAGGGCACAATCCCGTAACCTTCCGCGCCCGGCGCGTTTGAGCCTGTCACTAGGGGCGTCAGCGCCCTAAACTAAAACCATGTTTCGGATAATGACAGTGTGCACGGGCAACACCTGCCGCTCCCCCATGGCGGAGTACATGCTGCGCACGGCACTCGACGACGCGGGGATCGCCGATGTCACGGTGGCGTCCGCCGGCACCAGCGACGGGGAGGCCGGTGCGCCCATCGACCCGCGCGCCGCTTCCATCCTGCAATCGCACGGCCTCAACCCGGAGGCTCACCGGGCGGCCGCCCTCGACGCGTCGACGCTCGCGGACATCGACCTGCTGCTGGCCATGGACGAAGACCACTACGCGACCCTCGAAGGCCTGCTGCAGGCCGTGGCCGCGGAGCAGCGCCCCGCCCTGCGCATGATCCGCTCCTTCGACACGTCCTTCGCCACCGCCCCGCACGGGGAACAGGGCATCTACGACCCGTGGTTCGGGGACTCCGCCGATTTCCGCCTGTGCTGGCAAATGATCCACGCAGCCATCCCGGGAGTGCTCGACTACGTGCGCGCCCACACCATGCCTTCACGTGGCAACTAGCCCGGCACTCATCCTTGGCATTGACGGTCGTTCCGGTGCGGGGAAGAGCACGCTTGCGGCCGAACTGGCCACGGAACTACGACGCCACCGCGAGGTAGCCGTCTTCCACCTCGAAGACATCTACCCCGGGTGGGACGGGCTCGCACCCGGAACCGAATCCTACGTCCGGGACGTCCTGCAGCCGCTGCGCCGGGGCGAGGCGGCCACCTGGAACACCTGGGACTGGGCAGCCGGAACCCCCGGCGAGGAACGCACCCTCTCCCCCGCCCCCGTGGTCATCCTCGAGGGCGTCGGGGCCGGCTGCGCCGCGGCACGTGAACTGCTCGATGCCGTGGTGTGGGTCGAGGTCGCCGACGAGACCCGCAAGACCCGCGCGCTCCAGCGCGACGGCGAGGTCTTCGCCGCGCACTGGGACCGCTGGGCCTCCCAGGAGGAAAGCTACCTCCGGGCCGATCCCGTCCCGGCCCACGCCCAGGTGGTGCTCGAGAACCGCGCCGACGGGTCCGCCCCCGGGCACACGCTGCGCGCCCTGAAGGCCCTCCCCCCGTTCCACACCCTGCTGGCGCCGGAGCGCACCGAGACAGCGGCCCGGCGCCCGGTGCACCTCGAACTGCCGGGCACCCCGGACGCCGCCGCGCTTTTCGCCGCCCTGTACCGCGACGCCCCGCACGCCGTGCTGCTGGAATCGAGCAACCTCTCCTTTGCCGACCCCCGCAACCGCAACCGCTTCAGCATCATGGCCGCGGCCGACACCGACGAAAGCGCCGTCCTGGTACACCACCCGGGCGCCGGGGCCCTGCGTGAAGGCACCGCCACCGCGCGGATCCCCGGGGGCTTCTTCGAGTTCCTGGCCCGGCAATGGGACACCGGCGCCTTCCAGCCGGCCACCGCGGACCTGCCGTTCGTGCCCGGGTGGCTGGGCTACCTGGGGTACGAGCTCAAGCGCGAAACCGGTGGCAGCGACCTGCGCCGCGATCCCGGTGCCCCGGGAGCCATCCCCGACGCCGCGTTGCTCCGCCCCTCGCAGGTGGTCATCCTCGACCACCACGGCGGCACCGTTCACCTGCTGTGCACCGCCGGTTCGGCCCCTGAGGCCTTTGCCGCCCGGGTCGCCGGCGCGCTCGCAGACCTGCCGGCCGCGGCACCCGAACCGGCACCGGCACCTGCCCCGCGCTTCACGGTCCGCGATTCCAGGCCCGGCTACCTGGCCAAGGTCCGCGCCGCCCAGGAGCAGATCCGCCAGGGCAACAGCTACGAGGTCTGCCTGACCACCGCGCTGCATGCCCCCGCCGTGGCCTGCGACCCGTGGGAGAACTACCTGCGCCTGCGGGCCGCGAACCCCGCGCCGTTCGCCCACTACCTGCGTTTCGGTTCCATGGCCGCGGCAAGCACCTCCCCCGAGCGCTTCATGTCCATCGGCGCGGACGGCTGGATGCGCGCCGAGCCCATCAAGGGCACCCGCCCGCGCGGCGCCACCCCGGAGGCCGACCTGGCCCTGCAGGAGCAGCTGGCGTCCTCGCCGAAGGACCGCGCGGAGAACATCATGATCGTGGACCTGCTGCGCAACGACCTCTCGCACTTCGCCGACCCCTCGACGCTCTCGGTGCCCCGGCTCTGCGCCATCGAAACCTACGCCACGGTGCACCAGATGGTCTCCACCATCGACGCGAAGCTGCTGCCCGGGGCCTCGCGCGCGGAGGCCGTCGCCGCCGCGTTCCCGGCCGGCTCGATGACCGGCGCGCCGAAGATCTCCACCATGGCGATCCTCGACACGTTGGAGGACGGCGCGGCGCGCGGGCTCTACTCGGGCGCTGTCGGATACTTCTCCGCCACCGGGGCCACCGACCTGTCGGTGGTCATCCGCACGCTGGTGATGACCGGGGAACCCGGCACCGGCCGGTGGGACCTCAGCCTCGGCGTGGGCGGGGCCATCACCGCGGATTCCTCCCCGCAGGAGGAATGGGACGAGGTGCGCACCAAGGCCTTCGGCGTGCTCTCGGCGCTGGGCTCGGTGTTCCCCGCGGACGTGGACTGAGCCGGCGGAGCACCCGCCGCCGGCCGCCCGCTATTGCAGGGTGGCCGAGAGCCGCGCGACGTTGTCGATCCAGCGGCTGAGCGGGCGCCGGCTTTTCCACTGCCCCAGGGTCATCTCCACCGACCCGGCCCGGTAGCCGTCCTGCACCCGCATGAGCTCGGCCACCATGTCCGGTCCCAGCAGCATCAGGGTGATCTCCAGGTTCAGCGAGAACGAGCGCATGTCCATGTTTGAGGAGCCGAGCACCGCTACCTGGTCGTCCACCACAAAGCACTTGGAGTGCAGCACGTTCGGGGCCCGGTAGCGGTAGATCCGCACGCCGGCCTTCAGCAGCACCTCGTAGTAGGACTGCTGGGCCCTGTGGACCAGGAACTGGTCGCCCTTCTCGCAGACGAAGAGCTCCACCGCCACGCCGCGCTGGGCCGCTGTGGTGATCGCGTAGAGCAGCGAGTCGTCGGGCACGAAGTAGGGGCTGGTGATGGAGAGCCGCTCGGTGGCGGAGTAGATCAGCGTGTTGAAGAGCCGCAGGTTGTTCTCGGTCTCGAAGCCCGGCCCGCTGGGCACCACCTGGCCGACCGCCTCGCCGGCATCCGGCAGCGGACCGCGGACCGCCGCCTCGACCTCAGCGAGGTCCGCCAGCAGGTCCTCGTCGCCCTCCTGCGACCAGTCGGTCGCGAAAACCACGTCCAGGCTTGTGACAAGCGGGCCGTGGACCTTGGCCATGAGCTCGACCCAGGAGCGGCCGATCCGCCGCGAGGAGGCCCGCTTGTACCCGGGCTCGATCAGGTTCTGGCTCCCGGTGAAGGCCACCTGCCCGTCCACGACCACGATCTTGCGGTGGTTGCGCAGGTCGGGGCGCCGCCACTGGCGCTGGAAGGGCGCCAGCGGAAGCATGCGCCGCCACTGGATGCCGGCGGCGCTCATCCGCCGGATCAGCGCCGGGTAGCCGGAGACCCGCAGGGTGCCCAGGTGGTCGAAGAGCACGCGGACCTTGACCCCGCGGGCCGCGGCGCGCTCGAGGGCCTCGAGAATCGGGCCCACGTAGGTCTCGTCGTCGCCCATGATGTAGAACTGCACGTGGACGTAGCGCCGCGCCCGCTCGATCTCGCGGCGCATCTGGAGGAAGGAGTCCTCGTAGTCGGTGATGAACTCGACGGCGTTGCCCTCCTGCAGCGGCAGCGCCCCGAGAGACTTGTTCAGCGCCACGGCGGAAAGCACCCACTCCGGGGCATCGGGCACCACCTGCTCGCCGACCATGTGCTGGGTGGTTTCCAGGATGGAGTCGTTCACGCGCTTCTGGCGTTCGATGCGCCGGCGCGAGAGCCTGGTGTTGGCGAATAGCAGGTAGAGCAGCAGGCCGACGACGGGGATGAAGAAGATCGCCAGCAGCCAGGCCATGGCCGTGGTGGGTCGGCGGTTCCCGGGGACGATGCCGACCATGGTGATGCGGATGGCCAACTCCAGGGCGACGGCGAGAGACCACAGCACAGCACCCACGGTGAGTGCCCCGTTGCCGACATCCATGGGTTCCTCCTTGCCAGGGCCGTGATCGGGCCCTGGTTCCAGCGTACCCGGGCGCCGCAGCGCGTGTGCGGAAACCCGGTGCCCGAGCCGCGCACCGGTAACCTTGGAGCATGACTGCACTTGTGTTCCTTGACCCCGCCTTCCCCGCCGGCCGCATCGCGGATGCCGCCGCACCCCAGCTCTCGGTGCTCGACCAGGGCGCCACCCGCGGGGACGGGGTGTTCGAGTCGGCGCTCTACACCGGCTCGGTGGTCCGCAAGCTCGAGGCACACCTGGCCCGCATGCGCGTCTCGGCCGACACCTGCGACCTGTCGATCCCCGGCGAGGAGGCTTGGCGCGCCGCCATCGCCACCGCCGTGGCGGCCTTCGATGCGAGCGAACCGTGCGATGAGGCGGTGGTGAAGCTGGTGGCCACCCGCGGCACCGAGGGCTCCGGCCACGGGACCTGCTGGGTCATGGTCTCCGCCGCCCCCGAACTCGGGCGCCTGCAGCGCGAGAGCGGCATTTCCGTTCTCCTGCTGGACCGCGGCTACGACTCGATGGTCGCCGAACGTTCGCCCTGGCTGCTGATGGGCGCCAAGACCCTCTCCTACGCGGTGAACATGGCGGCCCTGCGCCACGCCAGGAAGCAGGGTGCCGACGACGTCATCTTCATCTCCAGCGACGGGATCGTCCTGGAGGGCCCCACCTCCACGGTGCTGCTGGCCCACCGCGACGGCGACACCAAGCGCCTGATCACCCCGACGCTGGAGACCGGCATCCTGCCCGGCACCACCCAGGGCGCGATCTTCGACGCCGCACGGGCCGCCGGCTGGGAGCTGGGCTACGGCCCGCTGACCCCCGAAAACCTGATGGACGCGGAGGGCGTCTGGCTGGTGTCCAGCGTCCGCCTGCTGACCCCGGTGAACTCGATCGACGGCACGCCCATTGCCCGGGATGAGAAGCTCCACGCGGAGCTCACCGCCATGGTCAACGCGATCGGCTAGGGCCGTGCGGAGCGGATTCACGGTGGTTCCCGCCGCCTACGTGCTGCTGCTGCGCGGCGACGAGGTGCTGCTGCAACTACGGCGCAACACCGGCTTCATGGACGGGCACTGGGCCTGCGCCGCGGCCGGCCACGTGGAGGCCGGGGAATCGGCCTTCGAGGCCGCGGTGCGCGAGGCACACGAGGAGCTCGGCATCGGCGTCGAGGCCGCGGCGCTCTCCCCGCTGGCCACCCTGCACCGCAGCAACGGCGGGGACCGGCCGGTGGACCAGCGCGTCGACTTCTTCTTCACCTGCACCCGGTGGGAGGGCGAGCCCGCCATCCGGGAGCCGGAGAAATGCGCGGACCTGCGCTGGTTCGCCCTGGACGGGCTTCCGGAATTGGTTCCTCCCCATGAGCGCCATGTGCTCGAGGGGCTCCGCGACGGCACGCTCGCGTCGATCGCCTCGCTCGGCTTCGACGCCTGACTTCGACTCCTGAATTCGACGGCGAGGCAAACCACACCAACGGGGGCCTTGGCCCGGGATTGTTCACCCCGGGCCAAGGCCCCCTTTCGCCTGCACCGTCCGCCCGAACGGCGTGCGGCTCAGGTCCAGACCAGGTTCCAGGTTCCGGAGAGCACCGCGGCGAGCGTCGCCGCGGTGCCGAGCAGCAGCCCGAAGGCCACGATCCCGGCATCCCGCGCCGTGAAGACCGAGTCGCGGACCCAGGTCCGCGCCGCGGTGCCGAATCCCTTGGCTTCCATGGTCACGGCAAGCCGCGAGGCACGCCTGATCGCCTGCACCAGCAGGCCGAAGACCTGTCCCAGGTTCGCCCGGATGCGTTGGGCCAGCGATCCCCTGCTTCCCACGCCGCGGGCCCGGCGTGCCATGCCGAGGGTCGTCCATTCCTCGATCAGCAGCCCCAGCAGCCGCATCCCGGCCAGCGCCCCGAGCACGAACCGGTGCGGCAGCCTGGCCTTCTGCGCCAGCGCATTGGCCAGGTCCGTGGGGTCGGTGGTGAAAAGCACCAGCACCGCCGGCACTGCCACCGCGAAGGCGCGCAGGCCCGTCGCGGCGCCCGCCGCCGCCGAGCCCTGGGTGATCGTGAAGATCCCCAGGTCCAGCAGCACGCTCCCGGAATCGTTGCCCACCAGGGCCGTGCCCCAGGCGGCGAAGAGCGCTGCCACCAGCAGGGGCCAGGCGCGGGAGAGGAACCTGCCCGCGGAAAGTCCCGCCAGCGGGAGCAGCAGCATTGTCGCCAGCACCACCAGGCCGCTGCTGACCCAGTCCATGCTTGCCACCAGCGGGATCGTCGACAGGGCCACCGCCACCAGCTTGGACAGGGGGTTCGCCCGGCCCAGGAAACTCGCGCCGCCCCGGGCATCGGATTCCAGCAGCCCGCTGCGGGCGCCGGTGTCCCCGGCGGTACGCGGTTCGGCGTTGAGGTGGAACTCCGTCGCACCCAACGCGCGGGCGAAGTCCGCGTCGTGGGTCACCGCGATGACCGCCGTGCCGCGCGCGAGCTCCTCGCGCAGCAGCAGGGCCAGTTCCCGCCAGGTGTTGGCGTCCTGGCCGAACGTCGGCTCGTCGAGGATCAGCACGTCCGGGCTGCAGGCCAGCACCGTGGCGACCGAGAGCCGCCGCTTCTCCCCTCCGGAGAGGGTGAACGGGTTGGCCTCGGCCAGGTGCCCGAGGCGAAGCCGCGCCAGCAGCTCGTCGACCCGCCGCTCAATCTCCTCCTCGTCGAAGAGTCGTTCCCTGGTGCCGGGCTTCACGGCGTGCCGGGGGCCGAAGGACAGTTCCTCGCGGACGGTGGCTGCCACGAACTGGTGCTCCGGTTCCTGGAAGACGGAGCCGATGCGGCCCACCAGCTCTGTGGCACGCCAGTGGTAGGGACGCGCCTCGGAGCCCGCGGCGAGGTCGCCGGTGGCCTGCAGGCTGCCCGAGGCCGGGGGCAGCAACCCGCCCAGGGTCAAGGCGAACGTCGACTTGCCTGCCCCGTTGGCCCCGCGGATGCACCATGCATCCCCGCCGGCGACCTCCAGGTCCAGGTGGCCCGCGGCAACCGGCCCGCCCTTGTCCCTGGAGACCGACAGCTCCGCCGCCTCCAGCAGGACCGCGCCCGGGGTCCGTTCCGGGGTACCGGGTTCGAGCGACGGCGAGTACCCGGGCACCCAGACTCCGGAGGCGATGAGTTCCTCGCGGACAGGCCCGGGGGCGAAGAGCCCTTCGGGGCTTCCGTCGTGGGCCACTCCCCCGCCGGGGGCCAGCACGATGACCCTGTCCATGTGGGGCGCCCAGGCCTCGAGGCGGTGCTCGACGATCAGCAGCGTTGCCCCCGAGGATTCCAACGCCGCGATGACAGCGTCGCGGACCTCCAGGACGCCGGCCGGGTCGAGGTTTGCCGTCGGCTCGTCCAGCAGCACCAGGCCCGGCCCCATGGCCAGGATCCCGGCCAGCGCGAGGCGCTGCTTCTGCCCGCCGGACAACGCTCCCGTCGGGTGGTCAAGGGGAACGTCCAAGCCCACCGCATCGAGCGCGGCGAGGACCCGCCGCTGGATCTCATCGGGCGGGACCGAGAGGTTTTCCGCGCCGAAGGCCACGTCGTCGCCCACCCGGGCCTGGACCACCTGGGTCTCCGGGTCCTGTTGCATGAGGCCCGCCAGGCCGCGCGCTTCGGCGGCCGGGCGGCCGTCAAGCAGGAGTTCGCCGGAGGAGTAGGCGTCGTCGTCCTCGTGGAGGACGCCGGCCAGCGCATAGAGCAGCGTCGACTTGCCCGCCCCGGAGGGGCCGGCCACCAGCACGCGCTGCCCGGCCGGGATCTCCAGGTCCAGCCCCTGCAGGGCCGGGTTGGCCCGGTCGGCGTGGCGCCAGCCCCAGCCCCTGGCCGTGACCGATACCCCGGTGCCCCGCTGGGTCGGGGAGGTGGCGCCTGCGGCCTGCTGCAATCCCGTACGGGTAGTCATCGGCGCGCTATCCCTAGCCGAAGGCCGGTTCGGTGGCTGCCTTGCGGCTCGCCAGTGCGCCGAGTGCCCCGGTCTTGGCCAGTGCCCGGGTGGCGAAGAAGGAAAGCAGGCCCGCGATGACCAGTCCGGAGACGGCCATGAAGGCGACGTAGGTCAGCTGCATGCCCACGGTGTATTCGGGGAACCAGCGGAAGATGAAGGCGTCGTTGATGCCGCCGAACAGGCCCGTGACGGCGCCGGCGAGCAGTGCGACGGGCAGGTTCCAGCGGCGGTAGCGGAACGCGGCGAAGACCGCCTCGGCACCCAGGCCCTGGATCAGGCCGGAGGCCAGTACCGTCAGCCCGAACTCCGAGCCGAGCAGGGCGCTCACCACGGCCGCGACGAGTTCGCAGAAGAGTGCGGCTCCGGGCTTGCGGATGATGAGCCCGCCAAGGACGGCAGGGAACAGCCACATGCCGGCCAGCAGGGCCGAGGACGGCGGGAAGGCCAGGAAGAGGACGTCGAACACGTGGTGGCTGTTGTTCCAGGCCCAGAAGATGACACCCGAGGACACGGCGATGACCGCGGCGATGACGATGTCGACGACGCGCCAGCTGCTGGTCCTGGGGGCGGTGGTGTTGTGGCCGTTGCGGCCTTCGATGGTGCTCATGGTGGTGATCCTCCTTGGATACAAGGAGGGGAGGGAATGCGCGCTTTTCGGCGCACCCCTGAGAACTCGACTTCCTTCGCCGGTACTAGCCGGGGCAGGTTCGAGGGTCTGCGGCTCTCCGCACTCTCAGCGCTTGTGTTGCGGCGCAGGCCGCACAGCGCTCCCCTGTCGTGGTTGTTTCAGTCCTGCCATGCTACCGCAGGTAAGCTGGGGGACGTACTGTTGCCGCAACAAACAGGGAGCGTCCATGAAAAGCTTGATGAAACTGCTCGGCCCGGCCATCACCATCGCCGCGGGGTTCCTTGGCGGGAAGATCGTCGACAAGCTCTGGATCGGGTTCACCGGCAAGCAGCCGCCCAAGCATGGCAACAAGGAAGCCCAGGCCGAGGCGACAATGCGCCAGGCCATCGGCTTCGCGGTGCTCTCGGCTGTCACCGCGGCGCTGATCCAGGTGCTCACCGACCGCGGCACCCAGAAGGCCATCGCGAAGTTCACCAAGGACTCGTAGGCCATCGGACACCAAGGACCCGAAGAACATTCTCTTCGGGTCCTTTTTCCTGCTTTCCTGCACGGAACCCATGGCACGGACGGCTGGCTTCCCCCCGTTCCCCGCATGCCGCGAGGCCGGTGCCCGGTCCTGGTCCTGGTCCTGGTCCATGAAGCTAGTCCATGAAGTCCGTGTGCCCCGCCGGAGGGTTCTGCCCGTGTTCCCGGGCCTCGCGCCGGCCCGCGGCCTCGACGACCGTTGCGAGTTCGTCCCCCACGAGGGTGTCGCGCTTGAGGTGGCGGGTGCGGTAGCCGGCGCGGCCGACCATGTGCGCCGAGACGGGGGCGGTGAGCAGCTGCACGATCCAGGCCAGCAGCAGCAGCGGAACCACGGCCCAGCTGCGCAGTTCCAGGCCGAGCGCGGAGAGCAGCAGGAACAGCCCCAGCACCTGCGGCTTCGTCGCGGCGTGCATGCGCGAGAGCAGGTCCGGAAAGCGGAGCATGCCGATGCCCGCGGCCAGGGACATGAGGCAGCCCAGGATCATGAAGACCCCGGCCACGACGTCGATCACGGTGTCGTTCATCAGGCGTTCCTCCGGTCCGTGACGTAGCGGGAGACGGTGACCGAGCCGATGAACCCGACAAGGCAGGCCAGGACCACGAACACCAGGTTGTTGGTGTGCTTGTTGACCGTCATCTCCAGGCACAGCGCCGCCGAAACGATCAGCAGCAGCACGTCGGTGGCGATGACCCGCTCGAGGATCGAGGGCCCCTTGACCAGGCGGATGATGGCCAGGAAGGCGGAAACAGCGAGGATCGTCCCGCAGATCCACAAGACGGCGTTCATGGCGTTCCTCCCGTGCCGGTGGCGGCGTTCGTCGATTCGGCGTTCAAGGCGTCAAGCTCGTCCCGGCTGCCCATGATCCGGATCAGTCTGGCCTCGAGGTCAAGGACGTCGGCACGGGCCTTCTCGACGCCTGCCTGGTCCTTGACGTTGAGCACGTGCAGGTACAGCGTGGAGGTGCGCCGGTCGACCTCCACCACGAAGGACCCCGGCACCAGCGTCAGCGCGTGGCCCACCGCTGTGACCATGAGGTCCGATTCGGTGCGCAGCGGGACCGCAACCACGGCACTCTTGGTCTGCGGCCCGCGGAACACCGCCAGGTACATGACCTCGAAGCTGGCGCGCACCACGTCCCACAGGAACGCCACGGCAAAGGCCGCGGCACGCGGCACGTTGAAGCGGCCCGAGAGGATCACCGGCGGCAGCTGGAAGAGGTTGACGACGAGCAGCGAAAGCAGCAGGCCGAACACCAGGTTCCCGGGCGTGAAGTCCTGCCACAGGGCGCCCCACACCAGGACCATCCACACCAGCAGCGGCAGTTCCTGGCGCAGCGTGGCGCGCTGGCGCTTGCCGCTGGCGTTCTTGGCATCGCTCAGTCGCTGTTGCCGGCTCATGGTGCCCCCTCCGTCGTTGCCCCGAGCACTGCCTCGATGTAGTTTCCGTTGTGCATGATCTCCGCCGCGGCCCTGTCGCTGAACTCGAAGATCGGCCCGGCGAAGACCGTCAGCGCCAGGCCGACAAGCACCAGCGCCGCGGTCATGGCGACCATGCCGTTGGGCAGCAGGGCGGTGTCTCCCCTGTCGCTGTAGCGGCTCGCCGGTTCATGGGCGACGATGTCGTAGGTCGTCCCGCGGGCGCCCTGCACGCCGACCAGCAGCAGCGGGTCGGGATCGGTGGCGTCCTCGGCCTTGCGCCAGAATGCCCTGTTCCACACGCGGGCCACGGCCAGCAGCGTGAGCAGCGAGGTCAGCAGGGAGACGGCGATCAACGCCCAGGCCAGTGGCGTGCCGACCTCGGCACCGCCCTGGACCAGGCCCAGCTTGCCCAGGAACCCGGAGAACGGCGGGATGCCGCCGAGGTTCAGGGCCGGGATGAAGAAGAGCACGGCCAGCACCGGGGAAAGCTTGGCCAGCGAGCCCAGGCGGTCGATGTTCGAGGTCCCGCCGCGGCGTTCGATCAGGCCCACCACCAGGAAGAGCGAGGTCTGGACGACGATGTGGTGGGCCACGTAGTAGATGGTCGCCGCCATGCCCAGCTGGTTGCCCAGCGAGACGCCGAAGATCAGGAAGCCGATGTGGCTGGTCAGCGTGAAGGAGAGCATTCGCTTGATGTCCGTCTGCGCCACGGCGCCCAGGATCCCCACCAGCATGGTCAGCCCTGCCACGACCATCAGTAGCGTCGAAAGCTGGTTCCCGGGGAAGAGCAGCGTCTCGGTGCGGATGATCGCGTACACGCCGACCTTGGTCAGCAGGCCCGCGAACACCGCGGTCACCGGGGCCGGGGCCGTCGGGTAGGAGTCCGGGAGCCAGAAGGAGAGCGGGAACACCGCGGCCTTGATGCCGAAGGCGACGAGCAGCATCACGTGCAGCACGCTCTGGGTGCCTTCGGAGACCTGCGGCAGTTTCACCGCCAGGTCGGCAAGGTTCACCGTGCCTGCTGCGGCGTAGATCATCGCGATGGAGATCAGGAAGAGCAGCGAGGAAGCAACGGAGACCACCACGTAGGTGGTGCCGGCGCGGATGCGGGCCGTCGTTCCGCCCAGGGTCAGCAGCACGTAGGAGGCGGTCAGCAGGATCTCGAAGCCCACGTACAGGTTGAAGAGGTCCCCGGCCAGGAAGGCGTTGGACACCCCGGCCACCAGGATCAGGTAGGCCGGGTGGAAGATCGAGACGGGCCCGTCCTCGTCGCCGTCGGCCATGCCCTGGCTGGTGGCGTAGAGCAGCACGGCCAGCGAGACGATCGTGGAGACCACCAGCATGAATGCGGAGAACCCGTCGACCACCATGGAGATGCCGAACGGCGGCGCCCAGCCGCCCAGGGTGACGGAGTAGGTCCCCCCGTTCCAGACGGTGGCGAGCATCCAGGACTCGAGGGCCAGCGTGATGGCCAGGACGCCGATGGTGACAAGGCGCTGGCTGCGCTTGTGGCGACGCAGGATGAAGGCCAGAGCCGCGCCGAGGATCGGCAGGGCGACGGCCAGCGGTGCAAAGGACACGGCGCTGAGCGGGGCGTCGATCATGTGCGGGCCTCCCCCGGGGTGGTGTTCGTGTCGGTGCCCGGTGCCGGGACCCGTTCGTCTCCCTCGAATTCGGTGGTGTCCTCGGGGACCGGCGAGTCCTCCTCGAAGTCGAAGGGCGACTGCTGCGAGACGCGGAGGTCCTCGTCGTCGTCGGCCACCACGTCGGCCCGGGAGATGACCCAGGAGCGGTAGATGATGCCGAGCATGAACGCCGTGACGGCGAAGGTGATGACGATGGCGGTGAGGATCAGCGCCTGCGGCAGCGGGTCCGAGTACTCGGCGGGGTCGGTGCCCTTGGCGTAGAGCGGGGCCAGCCCGCTGCGGCCGCCCGTGGCAAGCATCAGCAGGTTCACCCCGTTGCCCAGCAGCACGATGCCCAGCAGCACCCGGGTGAGGCTGCGTTCGAGCAGCAGGTAGATGCCCACGGCGAAGAGCACGCCCATGACCATGAGCAAGGTGAGGTTGGTACTCATCGTCCCACTCCCGTGTCGGCGTCGGATACTTGGTCGTGCAGGTCGGTGGGGCTGCGGCCCTCGGAGCGTTCGTCGATCTCCGAGCCGAGCGAGCGCAGCACGTCGATCACCAGCCCGATGACCACCATGTAGACCCCGATGTCGAAGATCGTGGAGGTCACGAACTTGTGCGTCCCGAAGAGCGGGAGGGTGAACTCGAAGGCCGCGGAGGTGAACATCTGCAACCCGAAGAACAGCGGCGCCACGGCCGTCAGCGAGGCCAGGCCCAGCCCGACGCCCATCATGGTGCCGGGACTGATCGGGGTCGATTCGGCAAGCTCCACGCGCCCGCCGGCCAGGTAGCGCATGGTCAGCGCCAGGCCCGCGAGCAGGCCGCCGGCGAAGCCGCCGCCGGGGGTGTTGTGCCCGGTGAGCAGCAGGTAGAGCGAGGCCAGCAGGATGGTGTGGAAGAGCAGCCGGGTGACCACCTCGAAGGTGATCGATCGGCGTTCCGGGGCCAGCGTGTGGCCCGCCACCAGCCATGGGCTGCCCGGCGTGCTGGCGAAGTTCCGCGCCACAGCCAGGCCGGCCCTGCTGCTCCCTCGGCCACCGATGGCCTCGGAGCCCAGGTCCACCGAACCCGTGGCCACGGCCGAGGCCCGCAACCGCGAGTCCCCGCGGCCGCGCACGAAGATCAGCGAGGCGACGCCCGTGGCTGCGGCGGCAAGCACCGTGATCTCCCCGAAGGTGTCCCAGGCGCGCATGTCCACCAGCGTCACGTTCACGATGTTCTTGCCTGCGCCGCCGGTGTAGGCCAGCTCCGGGTAGGCCAGCGAGATCGGCTCGGCGACGCGCGAGGCCATGGAGGTCGCGGCGATGTACACCATCGAGGCACCGAATCCGATGCCGATCAGGGCCCGGCCCAGCCGGTGCCCCGTGGGGTTCTTCGACCAGAGTTCCACGGGCAGCGCACGCAGCGCCAGCACGAACGCGACAAGCACGATGGTCTCCACCAGCAGCTGGGTGACGGCCAGGTCCGGGGCCCCCTGCAGGGCGAAGATTGCGGCCATGCCGTAGCCGGTGACCGAGACCATCAGGACGGCCAGGAATCGGCGGTCGGCCTGCACGGCCCCCAGCGCGCCGATCACGATGACCACCCCTATCACCAGCTGCGCCGGTGAATCGAAGGCGACGAAGTTGCCCGGGGCCGGGGTGCTGAGCCAGATCGCGACGGCGGCCGGGACCACCAGGGCCACGGTGAGGATCACCACGAGGTAGAAGGAGAGCGAGCCGCGCTGGGTCCGGCCGGTGAGCCAGATCGCCAGGTTGTCCACCCCGTTGACCAGGTGCTTGTAGTCGCGGTCCGCGTCGAGCAGCGCCGGGACCCGGGCCTGGACGGCGAAGACCCTTTCGCGGGCCAGGAACAGCCCGGCGCCGGCGAGCATTGTCAGCACGCTCAGCCCGAGCGCCGGGGTGAAGCCGTGCCAGAGGCCCAGGTGGATCGGGTGTTCCGCGGCCGGGAACAGGCCGACGTAGGGTTCGATGATCCCCTCGAGCACCCCAGGGACCCAGGCGAAGAGCACCGTGGCGAAGGTGAGCACGACCAGCGGGGCCAGGAAGAGCGGCGGAACGCGCGGGAAGGGCGTGGGCGCCAGCCCTTGCTTGGTCGCGAACCCGCCCCAGAGGAAGCGCGCGGAGTAGGCGAAGGTCATGATGGTGCCGAGCACCACGCCGGCCAGCAGCAGCGCGCCCGTGGTTCCGTGGCCCCCCGCGTACTCCAGCAAGGTCTCGTAGACGGCTTCCTTGGCGACGAAGCCGAACAGCGGCGGCAGCCCGGCCATCGAGGCGGCGGCCAGCGCCGCGACGCCGAAGAGCACCGGGGAACTCCTGTAGAGCCCGGAGAGCTGGTGCAGGTCGCGGGTTCCGGCCTTGTGGTCGATGATGCCCACCACCAGGAAGAGCGTGGCCTTGAAGAAGCCGTGCGCCAGCATCATGGCCATGCCCGCCAGCGCCGCGTTCGCGCCGCCCAGACCCATGATGAGGATCAGGAAGCCGAGCTGGGAGACGGTTCCGTAGGCCAGCACCAGCTTCAGGTCGTGCTGACGCAGCGCGCGCCAGCCGCCGACCAGCAGCGTCGCGAGGCCCAGGCCCAGCAGCATCGGCTCCCAGAATGCCGTCTGGCTGAATCCGGGGGCCAGCCGCGCGACAAGGTAGATGCCTGCCTTGACCATCGCCGCGGCGTGCAGGTAGGCGGAGACGGGCGTCGGTGCCGCCATGGCCCCGGGAAGCCAGAAGTGGAAGGGCACCAGTGCCGACTTGGAGACGGCGCCGACCAGGACCAGCAGGATCGCCACGTCGATGAAGGTGCCACGGGACACCAGCTCCGGTGCCACGGCCATGATCTCGGAGATCCGGTAGGTCCCGGCGGCCTCGCCGAGCATGACCAGGCCCACGAGCATGGTCAGCCCGCCGAAGGTCGTGACGATCAGTGCGGTCAATGCCGACCGCCTGGCGCTCATGCGGGTGCGATTGAAGCCGATCAGCAGGTAGGAGAGGATCGTGGTCAGTTCCCAGAAGATGAACATCAGGATCATGTCATCCGCTGTGACAAGCCCGAACATGGCCCCGGCGAAGGCCAGCAGCTGGGCGCCGAAGGTGCCGATGTTCGCGTCTTCGCTCTTGAAGTACCTGGCGCAGTAGAACAGCACCAGCGCCCCGACGCCGAGCACCAGCAGGCAGAGGATCGCGGAGAGCGCGTCCATCCTGAAGTCGAGGTGTGTCTCCAGGGGCCCGATCCACGTGTGGAGTTCGGAGGGCGGTGCGTTGGGAAGCCCGCTGGCCGCCGACTGTTCCGCGCTCGTGAAGGACGGGAAATTGGCCACGAGCCAGACGAAGGACACGGCGGGGACGGCTGCCAGGATGTAGAACGTTGAACGCCCCAGCTTGCGGAAGATCAGCGGAGCGATGCCGGCCACGGCAAAGAGCGCGATGAGGACGAGGAGCACAGTATCTCCTGAGATCGGCGCGGCCAGGATCCTGGCAACAAGTGGTCGATGTAAGGCCTTTAACCCTACCAGCCGGGCCCTTCCTGCCCTTGTCCTGACGCACCCGAACGCCCCATTTCAGGAGCGGGAATTATGCGGGCACCCGCGTTGTTAACCGGGGCCGGAGCGCACCATGGGCGACACGGTGCGCGCCATCGCGGTGCGGGGTTGGCCCCGCCCGGGCCGGCAGCGGCTACGATGCAGCCATGAGCGAGATTTCCGCAGGCACCCCGACACCGGCCGGCAAGGCCAGGGTCGTCAACAAAACCACGCTGGCATGGGCTTCCTGGGACTGGGGGTCGGCCGCCATCAACGCGGTGATGACGACGTTCGTCTTCACCGTCTACCTCACGAGCGAGTTCTTCGGCGACGAGGACGCCAACTCCGTGGTGCTGGGCAACGCCCTGGCACTGGCCGGGTTCGCCATCGCGCTGCTGGCCCCCGTGATGGGGCTGCGCTCGGATGCGGGCGGCCGTCGCCGCTTCTGGCTCGGGGTCAACACCGTGATCGTGGCGCTGCTGACCGCCGCCTGCTTTTTCGTCTTCCCCGAACCGCGTTTCCTGGTCCTGGGCGTCACCCTGATCGCCCTGGCCTCGGTCTTTGCGGAATTCGCCGGGGTCAACTACAACGCGATGCTGCCGCAGATCTCCACTCCCGCCACCATTGGCAAGGTCTCGGGATTCGGCTGGGGCATGGGCTACCTCGGCGGCATCGTGGCCCTGGCCATCGTCCTGTTCACGCTCGTCACCCCGGTCTTCCCATGGGCAGGCGCCTCGGAGGAGAACGCCCTGAACCTGCGGCTCGTCGCGCTCTTCTCGGCGGTGTGGTTCATGGGGTTCGGGCTGCCGGTACTTTTTGCCGTCCCCGAGATCCCCGGAACCGCCGGGGGGCCGCGCTTCACGGTGCTGCAGTCCTACAAGGAACTCTGGCGCCGTGTGGTGGCCTTGGCCCGCACCGACCGCCACACCGTGTACTTCCTGCTCTCCAGCGCCGTCTTCCGGGACGGGCTCGCTGCGGTCTTCACCTTCGGCGGTGTCATTGCCGCGGGCACCTTCGGCTTCCCGCTGACCCAGGTCATCATCTTTGCCATCGTCGGGAACGTCGTGGCTGCGGTCGGCGCCATGCTCGGCGGCTGGCTCGATGACAAGGTGGGCCCGAAGAACGTCATCGTCGCCTCATTGATCGGGCTGGTTGCCGCCGGCCTCGGCGTCTTCCTCTCCCCCGACGCCACGGGATTCTGGATCTTCGGCCTGATGCTCTGCCTCTTCGTGGGGCCCGCGCAATCCTCCAGCCGGGCCTTCCTGGCCCGCCTGGCGCCGGCAGGGCAGGAAGGTGAGCTGTTCGGGCTGTACGCCACCACCGGCCGCGCGGTGAGTTTCCTGGCCCCCGCGCTGTTCGCGACTTCCATTGCGCTGGCCAAGCCGTACGTCGAGGACGCACAGCGTTACGGGATCCTGGGCATCATCCTGGTTCTGTTGCTGGGTCTGGTCTTGCTCCTGCCGGTGCGTGCGCCGCGCCGGCTGGGCGTGGGGCAGCCGGTGTGAGCGAAGGCTTCCCGGCCGTGCGTCGCCTGCTGACAGCACCCGGCGGGCATGGTTCGATGGGAGCATGAGCGCACAGAACCCCGTGACAGTGACAGTGACCGGAGCCGGCGGCCAGATCGGCTACGCCCTGCTCTTCCGCATCGCCTCCGGCGCCATGCTGGGCCCGGACACCCCGGTGCGCCTGCGGCTGTTGGAGATACCGTCGGGACTCCGGGCCGCCGAGGGAACCGCCCTCGAGCTGCAGGACTGCGCCTTCGGTGCCTTGGACTCCGTGGAGGTCACCACCGACGTGTCGGCGGGGTTCGAAGGCACGAACATCGCCCTGCTGGTCGGGGCCCGGCCCCGCGGTCCCGGCATGGAACGAGGGGACCTGCTCGAGGCAAACGGCGCGATCTTCGCCCCGCAGGGTGCGGCGATCAATGCCCGGGCCGCCGACGACGTGAAGGTGCTGGTGGTTGGCAATCCGGCCAACACCAACGCGCTGATTGCCGCGGCACACGCACCCGATGTGCCGGCCGAACGGTTCACCGCGCTGACGCGCCTCGACCACAACCGGGCGTTGGGGCAGCTGGCCCTCGCACTCGGAGTTCGGGTCGGGGCGATCGGCAACGTCACCATCTGGGGCAACCACTCGGCCACGCAGGTTCCGGACATCGCCCACGGCACCGTCACGGGCCCCGACGGGACGGTGCGACCCCTGCCCGAGGCGCTCGCGGAGGTGCTCGGCAGCCCCGGTGCCGTCGAGTCCTGGCTGGCCGGAACATTCATCCCCCGGGTGGCCAAGCGCGGGGCCGAGATCATCCAGGTCAGGGGTTCTTCCTCTGCCGCGTCTGCGGCTGCCGCGGCGGTGGACCACGTGCGCGACTGGATGCTGGGCACCGGGGCATCGTGGACCTCGGCGGCCCGGGTCTCCGACGGTTCCTACGGCATCGACGAAGGCCTTGTCAGCTCTTTCCCGGTGCGCAGTGCCGGCGGGACGTGGCAGGTCGAGCAGGGCCTGGAGGTCTCCCCCGCGGTGCGGAAACGCATCGACGCGTCCGTCCGGGAGCTGCGCGAGGAAAGAGCCCTGGTCAAGAGCCTCGGGCTGCTCCCCTAGCCGGCCCCGCCGCCGTCATGAAACGCCGAAGGCCCGAACCCAACGGTCCGGGCCTTCGGTGGGGAAGGTCAGCTTTCCAGCGTCGTGCGGTGGAAGTTCAGGTGGCTGCGCGAGGCGGTAGGCCCGCGCTGGCCCTGGTAGCGGTTGCCGTAGGCGCCGGAACCGTAGGGGTGCTCTGCCGGGGAGGACAGTTTGAAGAAGCACAGCTGCCCGATCTTGGAGCCGGGCCAGAGCTTGATCGGCAGCGTCGCCATGTTGGAGAGTTCCAGGGTCACGTGCCCCGAGAAACCGGGGTCGATGAACCCGGCCGTGGAATGCGTCAGCAGGCCAAGGCGGCCCAGCGAGCTCTTGCCCTCGAGCCGCGCGGCGATGTCGGTGGGAAGCGTGACGGCCTCGTAGGTCGAGCCAAGCACGAATTCACCGGGGTGCAGGATGAACGGCTCGTCCGGTTCGACCTCCACGAGGCGGGTCAGCTCCGGCTGGTCGAGCGCCGGGTCGATGTGGGCGTACTTGTGGTTGTCGAAGAGCCGGAAGAACCGGTCGATCCTCACGTCGACACTCGCCGGCTGGACCATCGCCGGGTCAAAGGGGTCAAGCTTAATACGGTCGGCCGCGAGCTCGCGTCGAATATCACCATCAGAAATCAGCACAACACCCAAAATATCGCATGTACCGCCGCCAACGGGCATCGAGGTCGTGCCCCGGGCCCAGATGACCCGGCACGGGAATGCCTCCCTGCCCGTCCACCCGCTGCAGGAGCAGGGAATATCCAAGGTTCAGCGGTTATCCTGAGACTGTTCCTACTGGTGGTTCACTTCGTGAAAGGGCATCGTGTCTTCATTCCGTCCGGGCGTTCCCGCACTCCTGCTTGGCGCCAGCCTGCTGGTGTCCGGCATTGCCGTGGCCCCGGCCGCCATGGCCGCCCCAACAACCCCGTCGGTGGCAGCGGAGAAACGACCCACGAAACCCACCACCGACGAGCTCACCAAGGACCCCGCCTCGCTGCTCGTATTGGTCAACCGGGACAACGCCCTGAAACCGGCAAACTACAAGCCCGAGGACCTGCGCACCGTCGCGGGCAGCGATGCGCAACTGCGCGACGAGGCCGCCACTGCGCTGGAATCCTTGCTCAAGGACGCCCGCAAGGAGTCTTTGTCCATGACGGTCCTGAGCGCCTACCGCTCGTACGACCGGCAGGCCGACCTCTTCAACCAGTACAAGGCCCGCTACGGGCTCGATTTCGCGACACGCATTTCGGCTCCGGCGGGCACCAGCGAACACCAGCTCGGATTGGCAGCGGACTTGGGATCGCGCAACACCGCCTGCGACTTGAAGGCTTGTTTTGCCGACACCCCGGAGGGCAAGTGGCTGGCCAAGAACGCCGAGCGTTTCGGCTTCATCATTCGCTATCCCGAGGGCGGCGAAAAGGTCACTGGCTACAAGCACGAGTCCTGGCACCTGCGCTACCTGGGCATCGAACAGGCCAAGGCCATGAAGGCGTCGAAGGCCAAGACCTTCGAGGAATACCACGCCGGCCTGGTCAAGGCCTCCAAGGTGAAACCGCTGACCGCCCAGGAGATGAAGCAGCAGAGGGAATCACTGCTTGTCCTGCGTTTCCTTCCCCCCTACCGGGATTGGTCAATCGGCTACGACTTCGCCCGCTAGCCTCTCCCACCCAGGCCTCCAGGCCGCACCCACCCAGGCCTCCAGGCCGCACCCACTGAACCGCGGGCCACGGAATAATTCTGCAGCGCCCTCCCCCGCCATCGGTCATCCGAAATCGTAGGTAACATCTCGATCACGGTGTTTTAGGCGCGCCTAAAACACGCTACTCTTTAGCCATGCCTAAAAACCATGTCGGTGCCACCGTCGCCACCGAACCAGCCCGAGCCTTGACGGCGATTCCTTCCTCCAACCGATTGCTGTGGCTCCTGGGTCCCGCCCTGGTCGCGGGGGTCGCGTACCTGGATCCCGGCAACGTCGCGGCGAACATGAGCGCCGGCGCGCAATACGGCTACCTGCTGGTGTGGGTGGTACTCAGCGGCAACGTCATGGCCTGGCTGGTCCAGTACCTCTCGGCCAAGCTCGGGGTCGTCACGGGCAAGTCCCTCCCCGAGGCATTGCGCGACCGCTTCGGGACGCGCGTAGGGCGCATCGCCTACTGGCTGCAAGCCGAGGCCGTGGCCATGGCCACGGATATCGCGGAGGTCATCGGCGGGGCGGTGGCCCTGCATCTGCTCTTCAACCTGCCGCTGCTGCTCGGCGGGCTGATCACCGGTGTGATCTCCATGGGCTTGCTCCTGGTGCAGACCCGCAAGGGCCCCTGGGTCTTCGAACGCATCGTCATCTCGCTGCTCCTGATCATCGCCGTCGGGTTCTGCGCCGGCGTCGTGATTGCCCCGCCCGAGGCCCCCGACGTGCTCGGCGGCATGGTCCCGCGCTTCGCGGATGCCAATTCGGTCCTGCTTGCCGCATCCATCCTCGGGGCGACCATCATGCCGCACGCCATCTACGCCCACTCGTCGCTGGCCCGCGACAGGTTCGGCAAGCGGCCGGGCCAGTTCAACATCGCCCGCCTGCTGAAGGCGACGCGCTGGGACGTCTCGCTTGCCATGCTCATTGCCGGTTCCGTCAACGTCGCCATGCTGCTGCTGGCAGCGGTGAACCTTGCAGGGATCGAGGGAACCGACTCGCTCGAAGGCGCGCACGCCGCCCTGGAGACGGCACTCGGCCCGGTCATCGCCACCCTCTTCGCGGTGGGCCTGCTGGCCTCGGGCCTTGCCTCGACGGCCGTCGGCGCATATGCCGGGGCCGAGATCATGGACGGGCTGCTGCACCGGCGCATCTCGATCCTGGCCCGTCGCCTCATCACGCTGACCCCCGCGCTGGTCATCCTCGCCGCTGGCGTCGACCCGACGTTTGCGCTGATCCTGAGCCAGGTGGCACTCTCGTTCGGCATCCCGTTTGCGCTGGTGCCCTTGGTGAACCTCACTGCCCGCCGCAGCGTCATGGGCGACTACGCAAACCGGTGGTTCACCACTGCCGCCGGCATCCTGGTGTCGGTGCTGCTGATCGCGTTGAACGTGGTCCTGATCGTGCTGACCATCCAGGGCTAGCTTCTCCCCTCTGGGCATCGCCCGGATGCCGGCCGGGAACACGGAAGGGCAGATGCGACGGTGTCGCATCTGCCCTTCCGGCGTTTCACGGTGGGACGCTAGGTCCTACTTCGTGCGGATCGGCAAACCGGTGAAGGTCGGCTTCGAGGTTTCGGCGAAGAAGTCGTTGCCCTTGTCATCGACGACGATGAACGCCGGGAAGTCCTCGACCTCGATCTTCCAGATCGCTTCCATGCCGAGCTCTTCGTACTCGAGGATCTCAACCTTCTTGATGCAGTCGAGGGCCAGGCGCGCGGCCGGGCCGCCGATCGATCCCAGGTAGAAGCCGCCGTGGGTGTCGCAGGCGTCGGTGACGGCCTTGGAACGGTTTCCCTTGGCCAGCATCACCATGGAGCCACCGGCTGCCTGGAACTGGTCGACGTAGGAGTCCATGCGTCCGGCGGTGGTCGGGCCGAAGGAACCCGAGGCCATGCCTTCGGGGGTCTTGGCCGGTCCCGCGTAGTACACCGGGTGGTCCTTGAGGTACTGCGGCATGTCCTCGCCGGCGTCAAGGCGTTCCTTGATCTTGGCGTGCGCGATGTCGCGGGCGACCACCAGCGGGCCGGTCAGCGAAAGGCGGGACTTGACCGGGTGCTTGGTCAGCTCGGCCAGGATCTCCTCCATCGGCTTGTTAAGGTCGATCTTGACCACGGAGGATCCGCCGGTGCCGGACACGCCACTGGTTTCCTCGTCGTGTGCGGCGATGGCCGGGTGGTCGGATTCCGGCATGAAGCGGGCCGGGTCGGTTTCCAGCTGCTCCACGAACACGCCCTCGGGGGTGATCTTGGCCAGCATCTGGCGGTCGGCCGAGCAGGACACAGCGATGGCCACGGGCAGCGAGGCGCCGTGGCGCGGCAGGCGGACCACGCGCACGTCGTGGCAGAAGTACTTGCCGCCGAACTGCGCGCCGATGCCGAAGTTGCGGGTCAGCTCGAGGACCTGTTCCTCGAGCTCGGTGTCGCGGAAGCCGCGGCCGGTCATCGCACCGGTGGTCGGCAGGTTGTCCAGGTACTTGGCCGAACCGTACTTGGCGGTCTTCAGCGCGAACTCGGCACTGGTGCCACCGATGACGATCGAAAGGTGGTACGGCGGGCAGGCCGCGGTACCCAGCGAGCGCAGCTTCTCGTCGAGGAACTTCAGCATCGAATCCGGGTTCAGGATGGCCTTGGTTTCCTGGTACAGGAAGGACTTGTTGGCCGATCCGCCGCCCTTGGCCATGAAGAGGAACTTGTACTGGTTCTCGTGGCCCGGGGTGGTGTCCGCATAGAGCTCGATCTGTGCGGGCAGGTTGTTGCCGGTGGACTTTTCTTCCCACGTGGTCAGCGGGGCCAACTGCGAGTAGCGCAGGTTCAGCTGGGTGTAGGCGTCGTAGATGCCCTTGGACAGGTCCTTCTCGTCCGGGCCCTGGGTCAGCACCTGCGAACCCCGCTTGCCCATGACGATCGCGGTGCCGGTGTCCTGGCACATGGGCAGGATGCCGCCGGCGGCGATGTTGGCGTTCTTCAGCAGGTCGAGCGCGACGAACTTGTCGTTCGGGCTGGCTTCCTCGTCATCGAGGATGTTGCGCAGCTGCTGCAGGTGCGCCGGGCGCAGGTAGTGGGAGATGTCGTGAAGCGCGGTGGTGGCCAGCAGCTCCAGTGCTTCGGGGTCGACCTCGAGGTACGTCCGGCCGCCCGGGCCCTCGACGGTGCGTACACCCTCCGTGGAAATCTGGCGGTAGGTTGTCTCGTCCGGCCCGATGGGCAGGAGGTCTTCGTACTGGAATTCGGGCATGGGGGTTCCTCGCAAAAAATTCAGAATCGTATGCCCCTAGTTTAGGACGGTTGTCGCGCCAACCAGACATCGGGTTGCGCCGCCGGCCGCAAAGTGGACATGCTTGGTTGCATGAGTGAACAGAACGAGCAATCACAGACCCCCGCAAACGCGGATGCCGGCACGGATGAAATCCACGCGGTGTTCGGCAGCGACCCGAACCCCACAGGCGACGCCCCCGTCACTCACTTCGAAATGATGATCCGCGCCGGGCAGAACGACCCGGCCCTGAGCGGACAGGTCATCGCCTCCTTCATGAACTCCGAGGTGTACTTCCTCAGCCGCGAGGAAGTCACCGGAGCATCCACCAACGCACAGCCCATGCTGCTGCAGAACGCTGCAGGCCAGCCCGTCATCGCCCTCTTCACCCATCTGGCCCGCATTCCCGGCGCCTACATCGACGCCGCCCCCTACGGCGTCCAGGTCCTGGGGGCAACCATCGTGCGTTCGCTGATCGACACGGGCTTCGTGATCAACCCGGGCCACGAGCTCAGCTTCGAGATCGACGCCGAGGGCGTGAAGACCATCCGCGAGGACTTCAACCCCGACGGAACCCTGAAGGCCCAGCAGTCCTGATTCGTGACCCCGGCACCCGGTCAACCGTGGTGCCGGGGTACTAGAGTTGGATCATGAATTTCGAAGATACCTCGCTGCCCGGTCTCGGTGTCCGTCGCGAAATCACCCTCGCCTCGGGCCGCCGGGTAGGGGTAGTCATCCTGCGTGACGGAACCATGCAGTTGATCATTTCCCAGCGCGAGGACCCGGATGCGTGCGCCGCAGCCATCCCGCTGAGCGTGGACGAAGCGGGGGCCATCGGGGCCATGCTGGGTGCACCCCAGCTCGTCACCCAGCTCACCGACCAGCATCGCGACCTCCCCGGGGTCAACACCCAGCAATTCGTGGTCAGCCACGAAAGCCCCTACGTGAACCGGACCCTCGGCGACACCAACCTGCGCCGGCGCACCGGCGCCTCGGTCGTTGCGATATCCCGCAGCGGAAGCGTGTTCCCCTCCCCCGAACCCTCCTTCGAGCTCAATGCCGGCGACGTGCTCGTCATCGTCGGCACCTCCACCGGCCTCGACAGCGCCGCCCGCCTCATCAACGACGGATAGGCCGGGCCAATGGGGGAAACAACAATCATCCTGGTGGAGCTCGGAGCCGTGTTCCTGGGCCTTGGCCTTCTGGGGCGCATGGCAGCCAAGTTCGGGATGTCTCCGGTACCGCTCTACCTCCTGGGCGGCCTCATGTTCGGCCATGGCGGGTTGATCGACCTGGGCGGCATCTCCGAGTTCGGCGAGATCGCCAGCGAGATCGGCGTGATACTGCTGCTGCTGATGCTGGGGCTCGAATACACGGCCCGCGAACTTGTCACGGGGCTCAAAGGGTCGTGGTTCGCCGGGGTCGTGGACTTCCTCCTGAACTTCACCCCGGGCGCGGCACTGGCCCTGCTCATGGGGTGGGGCCCCACCGGGGCCCTGGTCCTGGGCGGCGTCACCTATGTCTCGTCTTCCGGGATCATCGCCAAGGTCCTCTCCGACCTGGGCCGGTTGGGCAACCGCGAAACACCGGTGGTCCTGTCCATCCTGGTCCTCGAGGACCTGGCCATGGCCATCTACCTGCCGGCGCTCACCGCCACTCTGGCCGGACTGAGCTTCCTGGGAGGGTTGCGCACAGTGGGCATCGCGCTGGCCGCGATCACGGTGGTGCTGCTGGCCGCGCTCCGGTTCGGCCCGCAGATTTCGCGGCTCATCCATTCCGCCGACCAGGAGAATTTCCTGCTGAAGCTCATCGGGGCCGCCCTGTTGGTCGCCGGGATCGCCTCGGCCCTCCAGGTGTCGGCGGCGGTCGGCGCCTTCCTTCTGGGCATCGCCATTTCCGGGTCCACGGCGAGTTCGGCCAGCAAGGTCCTCGAACCCCTGCGGGACCTCTTTGCCGCGATGTTCTTTGTGGTCTTCGGCCTGAACACGGACCCGACGACGATTCCGGCGGTCCTGCCCATGGCCATCGCCCTGGCGGTGGTCACTTCCGCGACAAAGGTCCTCACAGGAGTCTGGGCGGCCAAGCGCGCGGGCATCGGCGTGCCCGGCCGGCTGCGTGCCGGCGTTGCACTCATCGCCCGCGGCGAGTTCTCCATCGTCATTGCCGGCCTGGCCGTCGCATCCGGCGCTGTCTCAGGGGAACTTGCCGCACTGGCGACCGCGTACGTGCTGCTGCTGGCGGTCCTTGGACCGGTGGCAGCGCGCTTCGTGGAGCCGCTGAGCAGGCCCTTCCTGCGCAAGCGGATCCCGGCTGCCTCGACACGCCCCGACCCGCCGTTTGCCATCGATTAGGTTTTGGTGGCCCACTTTGGGATATGCTGTCTGTGCCCGGGCGGTCAATAGGCTTCTCGGCGCATCGCGGGCGTAGCTCAATGGTAGAGCGCCAGCTTCCCAAGCTGGACACGCGGGTTCGATTCCCGTCGCCCGCTCGTGATTGATGGGGACCCGGCCTGTGGCCGGGTCCCCATGCGTTAAGCCGGATACCCGGGAGACGGATTTCCCGCACCCCGCGTCCGGCACCAGCGGGAAGGTGCCTCGTTCCATGGTCGGTGTGCTCTCGGGTTTTGCCGTGGTCTGGACGGTGATCGCCGTTGGCTACCTGGTGGGGCGCACCGGGGTGCTCGGCCCCGACGCGCGGTACGTGCTCAACCGCCTGACGTTCTTCGTGGCCAGCCCCGCGCTGCTGTTCACCACGCTTGCCGATTCGGACCCCGTCGCCGTGCTGGGCCCGTACTTGGGGGTCGCGGCGATCTCGGCGACAGCGACAGCCGTGGCGTTCGTGCTGGCCACCCGCTGGTGGCTGCGCCGCGACCTCACCGAAACAACCATCGGGGCGATGAGCGCCTCCACGGTGAACTCGGCCAACCTGGGCCTGCCGATCGCCCTGTACGTGCTGGGCGACATCTCCTACGCGGCCCCGGTCATCCTGTGGCAGCTGGCCCTCTTCTCCCCCGTCTGCCTCGCGATCCTCGATGCAAGCACCTCGCGGCACCGAACCACTGCCCTGTCGATGCTGGCGCAGACGGCGAGGAACCCCATGATCGTGGGTTCGCTGGCAGGGCTGGCCTGCGCGCTGTTCGACGTGGAGCTTCCCCAGCCACTGGCCGACCCGATCGAGCTGATCGCCGGCGCCTCGATTCCGGCCATGCTCATCGCATTCGGGATTTCGCTTGTCGGTTCCAGGCCGCTGGAGGCATCCGGCGGCCGCAAGGCAGACACCATCGTTGCCACTATCCTGAAACTGGTGTTCCAGCCGGTCGCGGCCTGGGCCGCGGCACGGTGGATCTTCGGGCTCGAGGGAAACGACGTATTCATCGTCGTCGTCATGGCGGCGCTCCCCACGGCCCAGAACATCTTCGTCACGGCCTCGCGCTACGACCGCGGAGTGGTCCTGGCCAAGGACACGGTGCTGCTCACCACGATCGTGGCCGTTCCCGCCATGATGCTTGTCCCGCTGCTGCTCGCCTGAGATCACGTCACCGTCCCCCGGGCGTCCCGCAGGCGTCCGCGCCGGGACCGGCTTCGGGCAGGGTTGTCAATCTTCAGCGATTCTGCCGCGCCCGTCAAACATTTTCGACGCACTTCGGAACATAACTCTTATGCGGGCAGGGCCTCCGTGTTAGCGTCGCATCAAGGTTCGCATCGGCAGGCTTCCTGGTTCACAGGACGCGGCCGCCCGTGGTGCGGACATTTTGTTTTCGAAAGGACCGTACCGCCCCATGAAACGTCAATTCCTTGCGTTGATGTCCACCGCAGCGATCGCCGTGACGCTTACTGCCTGCGGAGGATCCTCCGAGCCATCCGCTACCTCCGCCGCCACCGGGACGGCGGGAACCGCCAGCGGCCTGACGCTGCAGCAGGTCAAGGACGCCGGGGTGCTGAAGATCGGCACCGAGGGCACCTACAAGCCCTTCTCCTTCCACGAGGGCGGAACCGGGCCGTTGACCGGCTTCGACGTGGAAATCGCCACGGCAGTTGCCGGCAAGCTCGGCGTCGAGGCGAAGTTCGAGGAAACCCAGTGGGACGGGATCTTCGCAGGCATGGAGGCCGGCCGCTTCGACGCCATCGCCAACCAGGTCTCGATGACCCCGGAACGCAAGGAGAAGTACCTCTTCTCCACCCCGTACACGGTGAGCACCGGCGTGATCGTGACCAAGGCGGACAACACCGACATCACGTCCTTCGAGGACCTCAAGGGCAAGACCACCGCCCAGTCGCTGACCAGCAACTGGAACCAGCTGGCCAAGGACTCCGGCGCAAACGTCGAGGCCGTCGAGGGCTGGGCCCAGGCCATCACGCTGCTCAAGCAGGGCCGGGTCGATGCGACGATCAACGACAAGCTGACCTACCTGGACTCGCAGAAGACCAAGAACGACGCGGGCATCAAGATCGCCGCCGAAACCACGGACAAGTCCGAGAGCGCCATCGCGTTCCGCCAGGGCAGCGAGGACCTGGTCAAGGCCGTCGACGGCGCCCTGGCCGACCTGGAGGCAGACGGCACCCTGGCGAAGATCTCCGAGAAGTACTTCGGGGCCGACGTCACCAAGTAGGCGTGTCCGTTGTTGATGCACATGTTGCCGCACGTGGTTTTCCGACCAGCTAGGGAGAACTGTCAATGAACGTCGACTGGAACCTCTTCCTCGATTCGCTCTGGCCCATCGTGCTGGGCGGCATCAAGGGGACCATCCCGCTGACCCTGGCCAGCTTCGTCATCGGGTTGGCCATCGCCCTGCTCATGGCCTTGATGCGCCTGAGCGGAAACCGCCTGGTCTCCTTCATCGCCAGGGCCTATATCTCGGCGATCCGAGGAACCCCGCTGCTGGTCCAGCTCTTCGTGATCTTCTACGGGCTGCCCAGCATCGGGGTGACCCTGAACCCGTGGCCCAGCGCCGTGATTGCGTTCTCCCTGAACATCGGCGGGTACGCGGCCGAGATCATTCGCGCCGCGATCCTTTCGGTCCCGCGCGGCCAGTGGGAGGCCGGATATACCATCGGGATGTCCCGGTCCACCACGCTGCGCAGGCTGATCCTCCCGCAGGCCGCGCGCGTCGCGGTGCCGCCGCTGTCCAACACCTTCATCTCCCTGGTCAAGGACACGTCGCTGGCCTCGCTGATCCTGGTGACAGAGCTCTTCCGCAAGGCCGAGGAAATCGCCGCTTTCAGCCAGGAGTTCATGCTGATCTACATCGAGGCCGCGCTGGTCTACTGGGTGTTCTGCCTGGTGCTCTCCACCGCCCAGTCGCGCTTGGAAGGAAGGCTCGACCGCTATGTCGCACACTAGACCACCGGCGGATGCCCCCGTGTTGCTGCGCGCCGAGGGCCTGCAGAAGAGCTTCGGCTCGAACCAGGTCCTCAAGTCCATCGACCTCGCCGTGCGCAAGGGAGAGGTGCTGGCGCTCATCGGCCCCTCCGGCTCCGGAAAGACCACGGTGCTGCGCTGCCTGAACGGGCTGGAAATCCCCGATGCGGGTTCCGTGTCGTTCGAGGGCGGACCCGCCGTCACCTTCGGCCCGGGAACCACGCAGAAACAGGCCCAGGTCCTGCGCACGCGCAGTGCCATGGTGTTCCAGACCTACAACCTGTTCCCGCACAAGACGGTGCTCGAGAACGTCATCGAGGGACCCGTCCAGGTCCAGAAGCGCAAGCGCGCCGAGGCGGTTGCCGAGGCAACGGAACTCCTGGCGCGCGTGGGGTTGGCCGACAAGCACGACCAGTACCCGCACCAGCTTTCGGGCGGTCAGCAACAGCGCGTGGGAATCGTCCGTGCCCTGGCGCTGAAACCCTCGCTGCTGCTCTTCGACGAGCCGACCTCGGCCCTGGACCCGGAGCTGGTGGGCGATGTCCTGAAAGTCATCAAGGAGCTCGCCGACGAAGGGTGGACCATGGTCATGGTGACCCACGAGCTGGCGTTCGCCCGCGAGGTGGCCGACGAGGTGGTCTTCATGGACCAGGGTGTTGTCGTCGAGCGCGGCCACCCGGACGTGGTCCTGCGTGCCCCGGAAAACGAGCGCACCCGGCAGTTCGTCCACCGCCTGCTCAACCCGTTCTAGGCAGGCGCCGACACGACAGAAGGGCCGGACAATGTCCGGCCCTTCTGTCGTGCCATTCAGTCCTTGAGACCCGGCGGGTTCAGCTCGGAGGCGGGGATCGATTCCTCGCCCAGCGCCCACTTGTCCAGGATCTGCTGGTACAGGCCCGAGGCGATCAGCCCGTCGATGCCCTCCCGCGAGGCCTCGGCCAGGCCGCTGCCCTTCCGCACGGTCACCGCGATGTTTGCGGCATCCGGCCAGCCTCCGGGCACCAGGCCCGCGAGCCGCGTCTTGCCGTCGGTGCTGGCCTTGTAGGCGCCCGTGGCGTTGGGGCCGAAGGAGGCGTCTGCGCGCCCGGAGGTCAGCGCCACGGTTGCCAGCGCATCCTCGTCGTAGTACTGGAACTCGACGGGTTCCAGCCCGGCTTTCCGGTTCTGCGCGTCCCAGGAGAGCAGGATCTTCTCCTGGTTGGTGCCCGAACCCACGGTGATGCGCAGGCCTGCGACGTCCTTCGGTTCGCGGATCTCCTTGACCGGGGAATCGACAGGGACGTAGAAGCCGAGCTTGTCCTCGCGGTAGGTGGCGAAGTCGTACTTTTTCTTGCGTTCCTGCGTCACCGTGACGTTGCTGATGACGGCCTCGTACTTCCCGGACTCGAGCCCCAGCGGCCAGTCGGCCCAGGACACCGGCACGAGGTCCGCCTCCAGCCCCAGCGACTGGGCGAGCGCCACGGCGATGTCCGCCTCGTCGCCGATCACCGTCTTGTTGTCCGTGGCGAACATGGCAAGGGGCGCGGACCCCGGGGCGATGGCCACGGTGAGCTTGCCGTCCTTTTTGATGTCCGCGGGCAGGATCTTGGTCGCGGCCGCGACGGGATCGGCCGTCTGGCGGTTCTGTTCCGGGGACAGGTTGAATCCGTGCGTGGATACCGTGTCCGCGGCGGCGGTGCTCCCGGGGTCGGAGCAGCCGGTGAGCAGCAGTCCCAGGGCGGCAGCGCCGAGGATCAGTCCGGTGGTGGTTTTCTGGTTCATGCGCTTTCCTCGTATCGGGTGTTGGGTTGGTCCGACGCCGCGGACGCGATGTCGGTGGGGTCGTCGAGACCCAGGTTTTCGCGCAGGGTGTCCCCCGCGTAGCTTGTCGGGTAGATCCCGCGTTCCTGCAGCCTTGGGACCAGGTGGTTGACGATGTCGTCGAGCCCCGAGGGCACCAGCCACGGGGTGATGTTGAAGCCGTCCACGGCGCCGGCGTCCGCGTAGCGTTCCAGCGTTTCGGCGACCCCGTCGTAGGACCCCACGAAGGACCCGCCGACCCGCCCGGACCTGGAGCGCACGAACTGAAGGATGTTCAGTCCCTGTTCGGCGGCGGCGGCGCGCCAGGCGCGGGTCGTCTCCACGGCCTTGGCGCCCTGGAAGCCGCTGCCGCGGGTCACGTCGGATTCGCCGATGCGGGGGTCGAAGTCCGGAAGCGGCCCCTCCGGGTCGAGGCCGTCCAGGGACTCGCCCCAGAACTGCTCCAGGTAGGCCAGGGCCTGCTGCGGCCCGATCTGCTGCTCGCGGACCCAGCGGAGCTTCTCCTGGGCCTCGGCTTCCGTTGCGGCAAGGATGAACTCGCTGCCGGGCATGATCTTCACCGCCGAGGCGGGGCGGCCTGCCTTGAGGGTGCGGGCCGTGATGTCGGCGCGGAAGGCCGTTGCCGCCTCCAGCCCACCGTGCGCGGAAAAGATGACATCCGCCTGGCGGGCGGCGAAGTCGCGGCCCTCGGCCGAGTCGCCGGCCTGGAAGAGGACCGGGCGGACCTGCGGGCTGCGCGGCAGGCGCGAGGCGTAGCTGATCTCGTAGTGCTTGCCGGCGTGCCCCACCGGTTTGGGGGCCCCGCCGGCGAACCACGCTTCGGCGGTACCGTCGGCCGCGATGTCCTCCCGGCCCCAGGAATCCCAGATCCGCTTGGCGGTGGCCACGAACGCCTCGGCGTGCGTGTACCGGTCCGCGTGGTCCAGGTACCCACCGCGGCGGAAGTTCGCGCCGGTCCAGGCGTTGTCCGTGGTGACGATGTTCCAGGCGGCCCGCCCCCCGGAGACAAGGTCAAGGGAAGCGAGTCGGTGGGCAAGGTCGGCCGGGTCGTTGTAGGTGGTGTTCTGCGTGGCCACGAGGCCGATCCGGGTTGTCACGGCGGCCAGGGCCGCCAGCAGGGTCTGTGCGTCGGGGCGTCCGGCAACGTCGAGGTCGTGGATCCGGCCCAGGTGTTCGCGCAGGCGCAGTCCCTCGCCCAGGAAGAAGGCGGAAAAGATCCCCCGTTCGGCGGTCTGGGCGAGCCGGCGGAAGGACTCGAAGTCGGTTTGCGATCCCGCTTCGGGCGTTTTCCAGACGGTGCTGGAGTTCACGCCCTGGAAGAAGACGCCCAGGCGCAGTTGGTTCTTTGGCTTGTTCTCGGTGCTCATGGTGGTGGCTCCAATGGGTGGCGGTGGTCGGGGGTGTTGGTCGAGGGCGGTGGTCGAAGGGCGGGGTGCCGTCAGCCGGCTGCGTACCGGTTGGCCGCGGCGGGCAGGCCCAGGGTCTCGCGCAGGGTGTTCCCGGTGCGGATCGGGCGCAGCACCCCGGCGCGGCGCAGGACCGGCAGCACGGAGGCCGCCAGTTCCGGGGTGTCGCGGTGGAGCTCGGCGGGGTGCAGGCGGACGCCGTCGGCCCGGCCCAGCAGCTCGACCAGGTAGTCGGCGAGGTCCGCTGCCGTCCCGGTGAACCGGGCCCGCGGCGAGTGCCAGGGCGCCTGCTCCTCCAGCGCCGCAAGCCTTTCCGCGGCGGGTTCGCCCGCATGGTCGAGGACCACCTCGAGTTCTGCGATCCGGATCCCGTGCGGGTCCCCGACCGGTGCTGCGGCCAGCAGGCCATCGAGGTCCCCGGCGCCGAAAAGGGTTGCGTCGCTGTCGGCATCCAGGGGTGCGGAGGCGAAGACCGGGATCTGTCCCTGGACGGGGCGCGGGCTGATGGAGGGGCCCTTGACGGAGAACCGCTTCCCGGTGAAGTCTGCGTAGTGCACCTTGGACCGGTCGAGGTAGCGGCCCGTTGCGGCGTCCCTGATGACGGCCCCGTCCTCCCAGCTGTCCCAGAGCCTGCGACTTGCCTCAAGCACGTCGGCGACCTCGCCGGCCAATTCCCCGGGTTCAAGGCCTTCCCTGCCGACGGCGGCCCCTTCGTCAGCGGTGCCAGTGGCCGAGACGATCCAGCCGGCGCGGCCGGAGGACACCGCGTCGAGTGCGGCCAGCTGCGTGGAGAGATGGAACGGTTCGGTGTAGATCGAATCGGCGACGGGGATCAGACCGATGCTGTGCGTCAGCGGGCCCACGTAGGCTGCGCGCTGGATGGCGTCCAGCCGGGCACCGGGGCCCCGGGTCGGGGCCAGGCGGCCGTCCTCGAAGCTCACGGCGTGGAACCCCGCCGATTCCGCGGACAGCACGGTCCGTGCGGTGTGCTTGGCGTCGAGCACAGCATCCGGTGCGTGGTGGCCCCGCCGCCAGGCTGCGGGGTGTGCCCCGGCTCCGTCGACCTCCAGGATCAGGATTGCGTGGGCGTGGTGTGTTGCTGTCATTGCGGTCTCCTTGGAAGTGCGTTTCGGAAATGGGTGGCTGTTGGTTCCGGCTACTTGCCGGTGTAGTTTTCGGCGGTCACGGCCTGTGAGGACTTCACCGCTTCTTCCTCGAGTCCCCAGCGCTGGAGCACCTTGGCGTAGCTGCCGTCGGCGATGAGCTCGTTGATGGCCGCAGCGATGGGTTCGGCGAGTCCGTTGCCGCGTTTGGTGGTTGCCGCCACGAGGGTTTCGGAGGGCCAGCCGGCATTGATCTTGCCGACCACCTTGGTGTCGTCGCGTGTGTTTTCGCGGTAGACGGTGGTGGGGTACGGGGCAAGGTTCACGTCCACGCGGCCCGAGGTGAGGGCCAGGATGGTGTCGGCGTCCGAGGAGTAGTACTGCAGGTCCGCCGGTGCCTTGCCTTGTGCCTCCAGTTCCTTGTTCCAGGCCAGCAGGATCTTTTCCTGGTTGGTCCCGGCACCGACGGAAACCTTCAGGCCCGAGACGTCCGAAGCCCCCTGGACGGAACCCTCGAAACCTGTTTTCGCCTCGAACCCCATGTAGGCGGCTCGGTAGGGGGCGAAGTCGTATTTCTTGATGCGTTCGGCATTGATGCCCACGTTGGAGAAGACAGCCTCGACGGCCCCCGAGTCCGTTTGAAGGGGCCAGTTCTCCCAGCTGGTGAGCTGCAGGTCCAGTTCCAGGCCGAGCTTGTCCGCGACGAGCTGGGCGATGTCGGTTTCGGTGCCGATGAGTGTGGTGTTGTCGCTGGCGTGGAAGGTCAGCGGCACCGACCCGGCGCTGGTGGCGACGGTGAGTTTCCCGTCCCGGGCCAGCTCCCCCGGAACGGTTGCCGCGAGTTTCGCGTCCTTCGTGCTGCGCACCCGGTCCTGCTCGGGCGAGGTGTTGTACGTCGGGCCGGAGGCCGTGCCCTGGTTCGCGTCGCCCTGGCTGGGCGTCCCCTTGTCCGTGTCGGCGCTGGCGGTGGGGTCGGCGCAGCCGGCAAGTCCCAGGGCCAGCACCGTACCCAGGCCCAGGGCGAGGGCTGTGCGGCGGGTGTTTCGGTGGGTGGTGTTTTTCATGTGTGCTCGGTCCTTGTCGGGTGGGGCCTCGGGTGAGGCGGGCGGTCAGAGGTGGAAGGCCGGTTCGATGACCTTGGACAGGAATTCCTTGGTGCGCGGGTGTTGCGGGGAACCGAAGATTTCGGCGGGGGTTCCCTGCTCCACGATGTGTCCGCCGTCCATGAAGACCACGCGGTCGGCAACATCGCGGGCGAAGCCCATTTCGTGGGTGACGATGACCAGGGTGGTTCCGTCCTGCGCGAGTCCGCGGATCACGTCGAGCACCTCGCCGACCAGTTCCGGGTCCAGCGCGGAGGTTGGTTCGTCGAAGAGCACGACCTTGGGGTTCAGGGCCAGGGCCCGTGCGATGGCGACGCGCTGCTGCTGCCCGCCCGAGAGCTGTCGGGGGTAGGCATTGGCCTTCTCGGCAAGGCCAACCCGGCGCAGCAGCCCCAGGGCACTGTCGGTAACTTCTGCGCGGTTGCGGCCCTGGGCGTGGATGGGTGCCTCGGTGATGTTGTCCAGCACGCTCAGGTGCGGGAAGAGGTTGAAGTTCTGGAAGACCATTCCCACGTGGGTGCGCTGGCGCAGCACCTCGTGTTCCCGCAGCTCGTGCAGCCGGCGGCCGCGCACCCTGTAGCCCATGAGTTCGCCATCCACCCGGATGGTTCCCCCGTCGAGTCTTTCCAGGTGGTTGATGGTGCGCAGCAGCGTGGACTTCCCGGAGCCCGAAGGGCCCAGGATCGCCACGACCTCGCCGGGCTCGATGGTCAGGTCGATGCCCTTGAGCACTTCCTGGTGGCCGAAGGACTTGTGGACGTTGCGGATCTCGACAAGCCCGCGGGTGGCCTGCACTGTGGCGGTGGTGGTCATCGGTTTCCAATCGGGTTCCGGGTGCGGATGGTGAAGAAGCTGCGCAGCTTCTGCAACGGGGTCTCGGGCAGCGTGCGCACCGCCCCCTTGGAGTAGTGGCGTTCGATGTAGTACTGGGCGATCGAAAGCACCGAGGTAATCACGATGTACCAGCAGGTGGCGACCAACAGCAGCGGCAGCACCTGCTGGGTCCGGGAGTAGATGACCTGCACCGTGTAGAAGAGCTCCCCGTAGGCCAGCACGTAGACGATCGAGGTGCCCTTGACCAGCCCGATGACCTCGTTGAAGGCGGTGGGCAGGATCGCGCGCATGGCCTGGGGCAGGACGATGTGGGTGGACCGGCGCCAGGGCGGGATGCCGAGGGCCGCTGCCGCCTCCAGCTGGCCGTGGTCCACCGAGAGGATGCCGCCGCGGATGATCTCGGCCGAATAGGCCGCCTGGTTCAGCGTGAGTCCCAGGACCGCCGCACCGAACTGGCTGATCAACGTGGTGGTGGAGACCTCGAAGAAGGTGATCCCGGTGAACGGGATGCCCAGCGAGATTTTCTCGTACAGGTAGCCGAGGTTGTACCAAAGCAGCATCTGGACCAGCAGCGGGGTGGAGCGGAAGATCCAGGAGAAGGTCCAGGAGACGGAGGAGAAGAGCGGCGAGCTGGAGAGCCGCATCAGGGCCAGCACGAATCCGAGGGCGAATCCGAGCGCACCGCAGATGACTGTCAGCTTCAGCGTCTCCCCCAGGCCGCGGAGCACCGACTCGGCGGTGAACCACTGGGCCACCACGTTCCATTCCCAGCGGGGGTTGGTGGTCAGCGAGTAGAGGATCCCGGCGAGCGCCAAGGCAACGAATACTGTCCCGACCCAGCGTCCGGGGTGCCGGGCCGGCACGATGCCCCGGGCGTGGTAGTCGGCGTCATCTTGTTCGGGTCCGCCGGCCGGACCCGTTCTTGCGGGTGGAGCCGGCGTTGCCCGCCCGGCTGCGGCAGGCGTCCCGGCGGCGGCCGTTGCCGCAGCTTCGCCGTCGACTTCCGTGGTTCGTGTTGCGGCACCCATGTGCCACCTCCTTCGCGGTACACCGGCTGGCGGTGTTGGGGTGATGTGGTTTCCCGGGTCGAGGTGGATGCCTCGTCCTGCCACCCACGCTAGGAGCCGGAAACAGTCGCCCACAAGGAGCGGGTCCATGGCGGGAAACCTCGGGAAACGATGCGCAACACTCGCTCCCCGGCGTGATTCCGCCGGGGTTCCGCAAGTCGGATTGTGACGCTTCGTCACCCCGCGTTGCGGCGCATCACGGCAGGTGAAGTAGCGCGTTGGCCGCGCCCGGTGCGTTGCCTAGGCTGGCACTCACTTCACGGCGCGCAGCCAGGCGCGACCGGGGGCCAGAGACCAAGGGAGCACACATGGGACTGCCACCACGGGCACCACGGAACGAGGCAGGGCGCCACGCCCCGGGCGCCCCGGCGGCCCGCCTGCTGGTCGTCGGCGGCGGTCCGCGCGCCGCCATGTTGTTGGAGCGCGTGGCCGCCAACCACGGCGGGCCCGGCTCCGCCCCGCTGCACATCGACGTTGTCGATCCGTTCCCTCCCGGGGCCGGGCGCATCTGGCGCGATGACCAGTCCCCGCTGCTGAAGCTCAACTCCATGGCCATGGACGTGAGCATGTTTACCGACGAGTCGGTGGCCTGCCAGGGTCCTGCCGCGCCGGGGCCTTCCCTGTGGGAGTGGGCGTGCCAGGTGCGCACCGGCACCTGCCCGGGGATAGACCCCGCCGCGTTCCCGCCCGGCAGCGCGCTGGCCGGGGAGCTCGCGTCGCTCGGCGCCGATTCCTTCCCCACGCGGCGGCTCAACAGCCGCTACCTGGAGTGGTTCCTGGCCCGCACCGTGGCCGGCCTTCCGGAAGGCGTCGAGGTTTCCTTCCACGCGGACACCGTGGTGGACATCGTTCCCGGTGCGCCGGGGCTGCGGCATCGGGCCGAGCTGGGCTCCGGCGCGGTCCTGGAGGCGGACCAGGTGCTGCTCGCCCAGGGCCACACCGACGGGCTCCCGGATGCCTCGGCCAGGCGTTTCGCCGGCTTCGCCGCGCAGGACCCCGAACGACTCACCTACATACCGCCGGCCTACACCAACGACGTCGACCTCTCCGGGCTGCAGGCCGGCAGCGATGTGCTGGTTTCGGGCATGGGGCTGGCCTTCGTGGACCTCTTCGTGCTGCTGATGCAGGGCCGGGGCGGCAGCTTCGCCACGGGTCCCGACGGCCTGCTGGCCTACAGGCCCTCGGGCCGGGAACCGCGCCTGCTGGTCGGGTCCCGGCGCGGTGTCCCGTACCTTTCGAAGATCCGCGGCGGGCTGCGCGGCGAGGCGGGCACGGGGCTGCGCTTCCTGACCCAGCCGGCCGTCGACGGGTTGCGGCAGCGGCACGGGCTCTTGGACTTCCGGGCCCACCTGTGGCCGTTGGTGGCCAAGGATGCCGCCTACGGCTACTACCGCGAGCTGCTCACCGCTTCCCCCGGACGCGCGCGCCTTCCCTGGGCGGAGTTCGCAGACAGGTTCGCGCCCCTTGACTGGTACTCCGCCGAGCGGGAAGCACTGGTTGAACGGGCGGTCCCGGATCCGCGGGACAGGCTCGACTTCGAGGCTCTCGACCATCCCCTGGCGGGGCGCGAGTTCGCCAGCGCGGAACAGGTCCAGGCGGCGGTGCGCGAGGCGGTGTCCACCGACCTTGCCCTGCGCGACGGCGGGGAACACTCCGAGACCCTGGGGCTGTTCCTGGGCCTGCTTGGCTGCTACATGGAGCTGGGCCGCCTCGTCTCGCTGGAGGACCTCCGCGATTCGAGCCGGCGCGACGTCGCCGGCTGGTGGCACGGGTTCTTCAGCTACGTGGACTCCGGTCCCCCGGCGAGCCGGCTGCGGGAACTGCTGGCCCTCGAACGGGCGGGGCTCGTGCGGTTCCTCGGGCCCCGGACGACCTTCGACATCGATCCGGAGGGCGGCCGCTTCATCGCCCGCGGGACCCTCGACGGGGTCGTGACCGGCGCGCAGGCCTTCGTCGAGGCGCGCCTTCCGGGCTCAGCGCTGGAAACCACCGGCAACCCGCTGCTGCGTGCGCTCGTTGCCCGCGGCCTTGTCACCCAGGAATCCAGCGGCACCGGGAAACTGCTGGTCGATGGCGACCAACGGTGCCTCGACGCCGGCGGCTCGGCCAGCAACTGGCTCCGCGCCGTGGGGGCCGGGGTCTCGGGGTGGAGCGCGGGGGCATTTGCCCGCCCGCACTCCAACGCCGCCCCGTTCCGGGACACCGACGCCCTGGCCCGCCAGCTGCTGGCAGCCGTCCCGGGGCCCGCTCCCGAAACCGCGGCCATGTCCGCAACGGCCCTTGCCGCATGCATCGATTCCGTCCACCGCTACGTAGGGTAAAGACCATGAGCACAACCTCCCCGCAGTCCAGCCGCGACCTGGTGGTCGTCCGCGCCTCCCTTGACGACCCGCGCGCCGAACCCCTGATCGCGGGCCTCACCCACGAATACACGCAACGCTACGGAAACCTCTTTGGCGGCACCGACGAGGAGATGAAGCGCTACCCCGCCGCCGAGTTCGCCGCCCCCTCGGGCAGCCTGCTGCTCCTGCTGGAGGACGGCCGGACCGTTGCCGGGGGTGCCTTCCGGCGGTACGCGGAATCGGTCGCCGAGTTCAAGCGGATCTGGACCCATGAGGACCACCGCCGCCGCGGGCTGGCGGGGAAGGTCCTCGGCGCCCTGGAGGCGGAGGCACGCGACCTCGGGTACGCCAGCGTGTACCTGACCACGGGCCCCCGCCAGCCCGAGGCCGTGCGGCTGTACCTCAAGGCCGGGTACACCCCGCATTTCGACCTTGCGGCGGACCCGGAGGACATCGGCCACCTCCCCTTCACCAAGGAACTCGCCGGCGCCTGAGGGTACCGTCACCGGGGAGACCGCCTGGCGTGCCAACCGCGCCGCGCCGCATCCAGACCGTAGGCTATGCACATGGCCAAGATGACACCAGCCCAGCATGCAGAATCCATCGCCGCCGGCTACTCCTTCGAGGGGCTTGCCGTCACCCTGGGCGCGGCCCTGGTCGGTGGAGAGGTCCACCCCGAGGCGCAGGTCCGGCTGCCGGTGCGCATGATGAACCGGCACGGGCTGGTGGCCGGAGCCACCGGAACGGGCAAGACCATCACCCTGCAGCTGATGGCCGAACAGCTCTCCGGCCACGGGGTGCCCGTCTTCCTCGCCGACATCAAGGGCGACCTCACGGGGCTCTCCACCCCCGGCCAGCCGAGCGAGAAGCTGCTGGCACGCACGGCCTCGGTCGGCATGGGCTGGGAGGCCAAGTCCTTCCCCGTCGAGTACTTCTCCCTGGGCGGCGACGGGGCCGGCGTCCCCATCCGCGCCACCGTGTCCTCGTTCGGCCCGCTGCTGCTCTCGCGCATCATGGAGCTGAACGAAACCCAGGAATCCTGCCTGCAGCTGATCTTCCACTACGCGGACACCAAGGGCCTGGAGCTGCACGACCTCAAGGACCTGCGCGCCGTCATCCAGTACCTGACAAGCGACGAGGGCAAGCCGGAACTGGAAAACCTCGGCGGGGTCTCCAAGGCCACCGCGGGCGTCATCCTGCGCGAACTCGTGACCCTCGAGGCCCAGGGCATGGACAGCTTCTTCGGCGAACCGGAGTTCGAGACCTCCGAGCTGCTGCGTCTGGCCCCGGACGGCCGCGGCGTCGTCAGCTGCCTCGAGCTGCCCACCCTGATGGAGAAGCCGGTGCTGTTCTCCACGTTCATGATCTGGCTGCTCGCGGACCTGTTCGCCGAGCTGCCGGAGGTCGGCGACGCGGAAAAGCCCAAGCTGGTGTTCTTCCTCGACGAGGCCCACCTGCTCTTCCGCGGTGCCTCCAAGGCGTTCCTGACCTCCATCACCACCACGGTGCGGCTCATCCGTTCCAAGGGCGTCGGGGTCTTCTTCGTGACACAGACCCCCAAGGACGTCCCCTCCGACGTGCTCGGCCAGCTGGCCAACCGCGTGCAGCATGCACTGCGCGCCTTCACCCCTGACGACGCCAAGGCGCTGAAGGCCACGATCTCGACGTTCCCCACCAGCAACTACGACCTGGAGGAGGCGCTCACCCAGGCCGGCACGGGCGAGGCCGTGGTGACGGTCATGAACGAGAAGGGCGCGCCGACCCCCGTCGCCTGGACGCGCATGTGGAGCCCCGAGTCGACGATGGGGCCCTCCAACCCCGCGACTGTCGCGGGAATCATCGAGGCTTCGGCGCTGATGAAGGTCTACGGCACCTCGGTGGACCGGGAATCGGCCTTCGAGAAACTCACCGCCCCCGCGGCCAGCCCGGCCCCGGATGCCCCGCGCACCGGGCTGCCCGGGGTCAGCGCCCCGGTGCCCACGGGCGGTTCCGTGGGCGGGCGGGTTCCTGGGCCCGGCCAGTCGCAGGCAGACATCGACGCCGAGGCGCGCAGGATCGAGGAGTCGATCCTCGGACGGCCCTCCTCGTTGCCCGGCTCGGCCCCGGGCCCGGGCGCCAGCGACTACTCCCTGCCGGAGCCCGATGCCGGGACCCGGAGCCCTTCTCGGAAGTCGACGCCCCGCACGCGCCAGGCTCCCGAAGCCCGGCCTGCACCGGGCGGTAACCCACTGCTGGACATGGCGCTGGAGGCGGCCAACGCGATAGGCAACGAACTGCTGCGCGGCATGTTCGGAACCAAGAAGCGCCGCCGCCGCTAGGGGCGGGCCGGTCATGGCGGCCGCGGATTCCCGGTAGCCTAGAGGATCATGAGCGAACGACTTTCCCCCACCAGGGTCGCAGGCATCTGGGCGGCGGCCCTGGTGCTGCTGGCCGTTGCAGCCGTATCCGTCATCGTCCTGGTGAACCACACCGTCTTCGGCCCGGGCCAGAAGGTCAAGGACCTCCAGACGCACCTGGCGGCCGGCGAGGGCGCCGCGGCCCTGGGCCTGCTCAATGCGACGGTTCCCGAAGGCAACGGCCTGCTGCTGGACGGCGACGGCCTGCGTGCCGCGAGCGCGGAGGTCAAGGACTTCACGGTGGGCAAGCCCGAACCCGTCCCCGGAAGCGGGAACGTGGTGCAGGTGACGGCGAGCTACACCGTGCACGGCACGCAGCAGCAGACCAACTACAGCCTGCAGTCGCTCGGGCGCGACTGGCTGTTCTTCGACCACTGGGACTTCGTCCCCTCGATCCTTCCCACCGTTGACATCTCCGCAAGCATCACCAATGCGGTGGACGTCAACGGGCTGCCCGCACCCCTGGACCACGGCAGGACCTCCGTCCCGGTGATCGCCCCCGCGGTTGTCACGGCCGGTTTCGAGACGCCAAACTTCGCCGCCGATTCCCGCGGCATTGCCGTCACCGACCCGAACGCGCAGGGAACAGCGCTGAAGCTGCGCACCGAGCCCACCAAGGCCCTGGTGGAAGAGGTCAACGGCCAGATCAAGAAGTACCTCGACGAATGCGCCGGCCAGCAGGTCCTGATGCCGGCCAGCTGCCCGATGAGCCACACCACCTCGGCCCGGGTCCGCTCGGATTCGATCCACTGGAGCATCATGGACTACCCGAAGGCGGAGATCGTTGCCTACAACGGCCAGTGGGCCCTGCGCCCGTTGACGGTCAAGACCCGGCTCAAGCTCACCGAGCAGGACCTGCGGACCGGCGCCTACGCCGAACGCTCGATCGACGCCGGTTTCGGATTCACCGCGCAGCTCGAGGCCGGCACCACCAAGGCCCGCGTCGTCCCGGTGGCCAGCGAGTAGCCGTCCCTAGTGGCCCATGGCCGGGACCAGGCGGTACCCGCGGCGGCGCCATTCCGCCGGGGTCCGGGCGGCAAGGTGCCTCCGGTGCAACACTATTGCCACGGCGGCCAGTCCGGCCGCCAGCGAGACGAGGGCCCCGCCGGCCACCGACCAGCGGGCCCCGAACTCGGTCCCCAGCCAGCCCACCAGGGGCGCCCCGAAGGGCGTCCCGCCCTGCACCACCACGACGTAGAGAGCTATGACGCGGCCGCGGTAGGCAGGGTCGACGGAGAGCTGGATGGTGGTGTTGGAGCTGTTCAGGAAGGTCAGCGACGCCAGCCCCACCGGGACCATCATGAGCGCGTACCAGAAGAACGTGGGCATGGCGCTTGCCGCGAGCGCTGCCACGCCGAACCCCACGGCACCGCCAAGCAGGTAGCGCATGCGCGGCCTGGCGCGGCGGGCCGCCAGCAGGGCCCCGGCCAGGGTCCCGACGGCCATGACGGTTCCCAGCAGCCCGAACTGCCCGGCGCCGACCCCGAACACGTCGGTGGCCATCATGGCGTTGGTCAGCTGGAAGTTCAACCCGAAGGTCGAGACCACGAACGCCAGCCCGAAGATCAGCAGCAGGTCGGGGCGCCGGCGCACGTAGGCGATGCCCTCGCGGATCTGTCCCTTCTCCCGGGCCACCGGGGTGCTCGGCTGGAACTGCCCGGCACGCATCCTCACCAGGGAGAAGATCACGGCGCCGAAGCTTGCGGCGTTGACCAGGAAGGCCGGGGCGGTACCCAGCCCGGCGATGACAAGGCCCGCCACGCCGGGGCCCGCGAGCCGGGCGAGGTTGAAGGAGGCGCTGTTCAGCGCCACGGCGTTGGGCAGGTCGCCGGCGGGTACCAGCTCGGAGACGAACGCCTGGCGCGCCGGTGCGTCGAATGCGCTCGCGATGCCCAGGCCCAGCGCCAGGAGGTACACGTGCCAGAGCTGGGCGCTGCCGGTGGCCACCAGCAGCCCGAGGCACAGGGCGAAGAACCCCATGGCCGTCTGGGTGATGACCAGCAGTTTGCGCTTGTTCATCCGGTCCGCGAGCACCCCGGCGAAGGGTCCCAGGAAAAGGATGGGGAGGAACTGCAGGCCGGTGGTCACCCCGGCCGCGGCGCCGTCGTGGTCGGTGAGCACCGTGAGCACCAACCAGTCCTGGGCCACGCGCTGCATCCAGGTGCCGATGTTCGAGACGAGGGCGCCGGCGGTCCAGAGCCGGTAGTTGGGGATCCCCAGGGCGCGGAACATCTGGCTCATTGGGCGCTCATTTCGCGCAGCAGGGCCGCGGCCCGCACCAGGATCCGCCGGTCCTCCTCCCCCAGCTGCTCGATCCGCCGGGCCAGCCAGGCGGTCCGCTGGCTGCGGGCACCGATGAAGGTGCGCATGCCCTCCTCGCTGATGTCGATCACCACTTGGCGGGCGTCCCGGGCGCCGGCGGTGCGGGTCACCCAGCCGGATTCGACAAGCGACTTCACGATGCGTGTCATGGACGGGGCGGCGACCCGTTCGCGCTGGGCGAGCTCGCCGATGGTGTGCCCCTCTGTCTTCAAGGCGGCAAGCACCGAGTACTGGGCGGGGGTCAGCATTTCGGAGCTGGATTCGGTGCGCAGCCGCCGGGACGTTTTCATGACGGCCACGCGCAGCTCGGCGGCCAGGTCCCCGGTTGTGGTGGTGGTTGTCGTGGTGGTTTCGGGTTTCGGTTCGTTTTCGGTTTCGTTCGCTTGATCCGGGGTGGACACGGATCCTCCTTCGGCGGGCCCCTCGTGCTGGCCCCTGGGTTTCGACCTCGATTAGTTCTTTAGCATTGCTAACAATACGATGCCCGGAATATTCCCGCCATGACGCCGGTCACCGCAGCGGCACGTCGCCGGGGACGGGAAAGGCCCCCCGGGTGCGGGCCGGAAAATCCGGAGCGCACCCAGGGGGCCTCGGCCCGAGGGCCGGCCTTACTCAGTCCATGCCGCGCAGGTCAAGGACCAGCTCGGTCTCGCCGGCGGCATCCAGCACCACCGGGATGCCCCAGTCCTGCTGGTACAGGTGGCAGGCCGCGTGGTCCGGGATCTCCCCGCCCGGCTCGCCGTCGCAGGCCGCCGCGCGGGCGGTGATGTGCAGCACGCCCTCGGCGATCTCCGGGTTCAGTTCCAGGGTGCGCTTCAGGCCCGTGGAGGTCCCTCCGCCGCCGAGCAGCAGCTCCTCCGGGGAGGAGGAGATCTTCAGCTGCGTGGGGTCCCCCCAGCGGTCATCGAGCTTCTGGCCCTTGGGTGCGGAGAACCGCACGGTCAGCTCGTGTGCGCCGGCGGCGACCTTCGTCTTCGGGCGCTGGGTCTGTGCCGCACCCTCGTCGACGACCAGGGCCTCGGCCGGCAGCGGCAGGCGCACCAACTGGTGGTTGTTTGTCTCAACGACCAGCAGCACCGGCTCGCCGTCCACCGAATCGTCGAGCTGCACGTCGGCGGGTTCCTTCAGGCCGCGGGCCAGCGTGCTGACCGTGGCGGTGGACGGGTCGTAGCGGCGCACCGCACCGTTGTAGGTGTCGGCGATGGCCACCGAGCCATCGGGCAGCACCGTGACGCCCAGCGGGTGCTGCAGGCGCGCCTGGTCGCCGGCGCCGTCGCGGAAACCGAAATCGAAGAGCCCGGCGCCGATGGCCGACTCCACGGCCTGGACCGAACCGTCCTCGGCCAGCACCAGGCGGCGCAGGGCGGAGGTCTCCGAGTCGGCGACCCAGATGTTGCCCTGGGCGTCGGAGGCCAGGCCGGAGGACTGGGCGAACCAGCTCTCCGAGGGTTTGCCGTCGGCCAGGCCCTCGAGCCCGGTTCCGGCGAAGACGCGCAGCGCCAGGGTCGAGGGGTCGAAGGAGAAGATCTGGTGCGTTCCGGCCATCGCGATGACGACGGCGTTGGCCTTCTCGCTCCACAGCACGTCCCACGGCGAGGACAGCGAGGTGTTCAGCGGGTCGTTGCCCAGGTCGCTGATCCAGGCATCGGCGTCGCCAGCGGCCTCCGCGGAGCGGGCCTGCTCGGCGTCCAGCAGGCGCTGGACCCCGTTGCCGGCCAGCGTGCCCACGGCGCCGGTCTCCAGGTTCAGCGAGCGCAGGCGGTGGTTGACCGTGTCGGCGACGACCGCGTGGTAGCCGAGGGTTGCGGCAAGCCCGGCCGGCAGCAGGGTCAGGCCCTGGGGTTCGTTGAACTGCGCGTCCTGCGCGCCGCCGTCGGCAAAGCCCTTGGTGCCGGACCCGAAGGTGCGCACCACCGTGGTGAGGTCGTTGCCCAGTTCCACGATGCGGTGGTGGCCGGAATCGCCGACCAGGAAGTTCCCGTTCTCCAGCGCGACCGCCTTGCCCGGGAAGCGCAAGTCGCCCTCGCGTGCCGGGGGTGCCACGTAGGGCCCGTCGCCGCGGTGCAGCGTGCCCTTGGCCTCGTGCTCGGCGATGAGTTCCTCGACGAGCGACTCCAGGCCGCTGGCGTGGCCCTCGCCGGAAAGGTGGGCGACGATGTAGCCCTCGGGGTCGACGACCACCAGGGTCGGCCAGGCGCGGGCCGCGTAGGCCTGCCAGGTGACAAGTTCCGGGTCGTCGAGCACCGGGTGGTGGATCTCGTAGCGTTCGACGGCGGCGGCCAGCGCCACCGGGTCCGCCTCGTACTCGAACTTCGGGGAATGGACGCCGACGGTGACCAGCACGTCCGAGTACTTCGCCTCCAGCGGGCGCAGCTCGTCCAGGACGTGCAGGCAGTTGATGCAGCAGAAGGTCCAGAAGTCCAGGATGGTGATCTTGCCGCGCAGGTCCTCGAGGGAGAGCTGCCTGCCACCGGTGTTCAACCAGTTCCGGCCGACCAGCTCTGAGGCGCGGACCTTGTAGGAGGTGCGGACCGATTCGGTTCCGGTGTGTGAGGGGGCTGTCATGGTGGTGCTCCTGGGCTTGTCGGCTGACGTTTGCTGCACCCCATTATCCAGCCTCCCGCCACCCCTCGGCGACAACATGACCCGATGCTACATCCGGACCTTTCCCCGGGGCGTGCGCCGGGGCCGCGCGGGGTGCTGCCCGCTACCGGACCTGGGTCAGCGCCGCGTTGAGGATCTCCCCGGCCATCTTCGCGAATTCCGGGGAGTCCAGCCCGTCGGTGGCGATGAAGGAGACCATGCCGACGTAGTCGCCGCTGGCCTTGACCAGCACCAGCGCCTGCTGGCGCATCGCGTGCCCCGGCTTCGCCCGGGTCCACAGGATGGACGAGTCCGCCTGGTCCTGGGCCACCACCGGCTTCTGCGTGGTGAACGGGACGGTCTCGGAGTTGACGTGAAGGGAAACCTTGTTGCAGTCGGTCAGCATGCGCAGCACCGTGGCGTAGTGTTCCTCCAGCGCCGGCTTGTCGGTGATCCGGGCGACCTCCACCGAACCCGTGGCGGCGATCTTCTCCGTGAGGAAGTCGGTCCGCGCGCCCTCCTCCCCCATCTGCACGGGGGACCAGTTCAGCGACTCGATGACCTCGGAGCACTGGGAGGGGATGACGACGACGCCGTTGAGCGAGTCCTGCGGGGCCGTCTTGAGCGACTCCAGCTCCTGGCCGGAGATCACGCGGGCCTGGTCGAACCCGAGCCGGGCCGCCATGGAAATGCCGGAGGCGACGGCCAGCTGAGCCGTGGTCATCTGCTCCGGCGAAGCGCTCGGCGCGGCGGAGGCGGCCGACGAAGGCAGCGGCGCGTGGCCTTCGGGCAGCTCCGGTGCCTGCTCCCGGCCCGCGCAGCCGGAGAGCACCAGGGCCAGGGACGCGGTCAGGGCGAGGGCGCGCAGGGCACCCCTCTTGGTCTTAGCGGCCACGTCTTTCAATCTCCTGGTCTTGTTGCTTCAGCTGGGCAAACATCTGGTTGTAGGCACGGAGTTCCGCGTCGTTGTCGCGGTCCGCCTTGCGGTCCGCGCGCTTGGTCTCGCGCGCGTCGTCCCGGCTCCAGGCGACCATCACGCCCAGCGCCAACAGCAGCGTGGGCACCTCGCCGATGCCCCACATCGCTGCGGCGCCCAGCTTCTGGTCCTCGAGCGCCGACTCGCCCCACGGGCGCCCCAGGTTGCCGAACCAATCGGCCTGGATCAGCGAGGTCGAACCCATCAGGGACACCCCGTAGAACGCGTGGAAGCTCATGGTGGCCAGCAGGATCACCAGGCGCAGCGGGTAGGGCGCGCGCTTGGGCACCGGGTCGGTTCCGATCATGCTCAGCGCAAAGAGGTAGCCGGTGAGCAGGAAGTGCACGTTCATCAGCTCGTGGCCCACGTGCTGGCGCAGCGCAAAGCCGAAGATGTCCGTGTTGTAGAAGATGATGATCGACCCGGCGAAGTTGGCGGCGGCGAAGAGCGGGTGCGTGATGAGCGCCGAATACTTCGAGTGCACTATCACCAGGATCCACTCCCGCGGGCCACGGGTGCCGTCGGAGCGCGGGGCAAGCGCCTTCAGCGCCAGCGTCACCGGCGCGCCCATGACCAGGAACATCGGGGCGACCATGGTCAGCGCCATGTGGTCGACCATGTGCATGGAGAAGAGCACCATGCCGTAGACGGCCGGGGCGCCGGAGGTGATGTAGAACAGAGCAACGAGCCCGACGAGCCAGGCGGCAAGGCGCAGGATCGGCCACTTGTCTCCGCGGCGGTGCAGCTTGACCATCGCGTTCACGTAGAGGGCCGCGAGGATGAGGATGATGGCGACCCACAGCCAGTCGAAGCGCCAGACCGTGAGCCAGCTTTCGCCGGTGAGTTCCGGCGGCAGCTCGTAGCCGCTGAGCAGGCGGGCGGGCGTCGGGGTTTCGGGCGGGGAATCCGGGGTCGGCGGCGCGGTCCGGGCCAGCACCGTGCCCAGTGCCATGGCCACGGCCATGATCAGCGCCTCGACGCCGACAACGCGCCAGGCGGCGTTCAGGACGCCGAAGCGGCCCGCCTCAAGGCGCGGGATGACGTAGCGGCGGTGGGCCAGGCCGAGCGCGCCCAGGCCGAGGGTTGCCACGGCCTTGGCGATGACCAGCCAGCCGTAGGGGCTGTTGAGCTGGTCCCAGCTGGTGACGCGGATCGACGCGCTGACGACGCCGGAGCCGGCGACAAGGAAGATGGAGAGGGTGGCCAGCGCGGAGAAGCGGTGCAGCACGGTGCCGGCCAGCACGGGGGTTGTTGCGCCGTGGCGTCCCGGCGCCTTGCCCTGCAGCAGCGGGGCAAGCACGGCCAGCACCGCGATGCCGCCGAACCAGAGGGACACGCCCACCAGGTGCAGGCCTATCGCGTTGACGGCTCCCCAGTGGTCGTCGCCACCGGCCGCGTGGCCGATCAACGACATCGGCAGCACGCCGGTGAGCGAGAACGCAGCGGTGGCGCCGACCCATGCCGGGGAGCGCACGCCGAAGGCCAGCGAGGAGGTGATAGCCGCGATGACGATCATCCAGGCCCAGGCACGTCCGACGGAGATCTGCAGGACGAAGTCCAGCATGGCGGTGGTGTAGGTCGGGTCCAGGCTCATCGGCTTGCCGACGAGGTCCCAGAAGCTGAAGACCAGCACCGCGGCGGCCGACAGGGTCCAGACCATGCCCGAGGCGGCGGCCAGGTTCATGGCACGCACGAACGCCGGGTGGGCTTTGCCGCCATCGGTGTCGTGTTCGCCCTGCGCCGGGCGGCGGGGCTTGGTGGAACGCGGGAGGATCGCCGCGGCGAACACCAGCGCGGCGATGGTGATGGACATTGCCGTGTGGTGCGTGGCCTTTGCGACGGGCAGCGCCCAGCGCACGAAGGCACCCGGATCGCCGAGCTGGCTGGCCGCGGAGGTGCCGGCAAAGATGCTGGCCACCACCAGGGTGAGCAGGCCCAGCAACACCGCGGGAAGGGTCAGGACCGGCCAGAGCCTGCCGCCGGAACCCCCGGAGGTTTTCGCTTCATCCCGGAGTCCGGTGTTCTGTGACTTGTTCACATTGTCCTTTCAACTTCCACGCTTGTTCATTCTCGCACCGTTCGGCACCCGCCGAGGTGCCGGGGTGGCGTGGGCCACCCCGGCACCCCGGCGGGTACGTGCTCAGCCGGCGAACAGCTCCCGGCCCAGGTACGAGCCCTCCGCGCACCCCGGCAGGACCGCGTAGACCGCCGAGCCGATGGCCGTCGTCCATTCGTTGAGCATGTCTGCCGTGGCCAGCCGCCTCTGGATCGGCAGGAACTGCCGATCCACGTCGCACTGGTAGGAGGCAAACAGCAGCCCGGCACCCTGCGGCTCCAGGTAGTTGTAGCCGCGGCGCAGGATGACCTCGTCGGCCTCGCGCGGTTGGGCGCGGGCCACGTGCGAATCCGGGGAGATGACCGGCAGCCCCAGCTCGTCCTCGGCGCGCAGGTCCGGCGAGTCGAACTCGTCGGTCCCGGTCAGCGGCGCGCCGGTGTCCTGCCGCCGGCCCAGGGAGAAGTCGCGCCCGGGCCTGTCGACCTCGTCCCAGGTGTCGAGGTCCATCTCGATGCGGCGCAGCACCAGCGAGGTGCCCCCGGGAACCCAGGGTTCCAGGTTCTCACCGCCCCAGAGCGCACGCTCGAGCATCTCCCCCTGCGGGTTCCCGGTGCCGTCCAGCTGCCCGAAAAGGTTGCGCATGGTGGCTGCCTCGTCCTGGGAGCCGCGCGAATGGCGGAATCCGTCCTGAACCCAGCGGACCTTGGCCAGCGGGCGCAGGTCCTTGAGGATCGCCCGTGAGGCGTGGGCCAGCGACATCCTGTCATCCCCGCAGACTTGCAGGACCATGTCGCTTTGGCCCCATGCGGGATCCAGCTTGTCCTCGGGGAAGGACTCGAGCTCCTTGAGCCAGGCCGGCAGCAGCGCCGGGTTCATGGCCCTGACGGCGCGCGGACCCAGCCCGAGGGTGACCGTCAACCGGGCCGGGTTGGCCGCGAGCTCCGGCTCCGTGTCGGCGAGGATCCCCCGCCCGGCCATGAGCCGCGCCGCGTCGTCGCTGACGAGCCGCAGCGCCCGGCGCAGGATCTCGCGCTGCTCGGTGGCGCTTGAGCCACCGGGCAGGACCAGGTCCAGCCCCAGGAAGGACACGAAGGCCGGTGCCGGGGTCTGGATCCCCGGCTGCCGTTCCCCGTGGAAGGGGACGGTCTCCTGCCCGTGCAGCTGCTCGCCGGGTTGCGGTTCCGCGGCCTGGGCGGCCCCGAACCCGGACCCGGCGGCGAACCCCGCCGCGGCACCCGCGACGGTGGCCGCCCCGCCGAAGAGCAGGGCGCGCCGCGAGGGCGCAATGGGTGGTTGCGTTGCCACGGTGATCAGTGGTCCCCGTGTTCGGAGTGCTCGGATTCCGGCGCGTAGGATTCCTTGGCGCCGCCGAACTCCTTGATCTCGAAGGAGACCTCGTCGGTGCTTTGGTCGGCGTAGGTGAAGACGACGGTGGCCGTGGAGCCCGCCTTCAGTTCCTCCTTCAGCCCCATGAAAATCACGTGCTTGCCCCCGGGCTCCAGGGCAACTGTCGAGTTCGCCGGGATGACCAGCGGGCCGTCAAGCTTTTCCATGGTCATGGCGGTGCCGGTGCCCTTCATGTCGTGGAGTTCAACGGTCTCGGCCACCGGGGAGGACACCGAGACGAGGGCCTTTTCCTGGTCCGTGGTGTTCTGCAGGCGGGCGAAGCCGCCGGTCATGCCCTTCGGTGCCGCCTTGATCCAGGCTTCGCTGACGGCGACTGCCTTCTGCGGGGTTGCCGAGTGCGTGCCGTGGTTCGCAGCGTCGGGGGTGGTGCCGGTCGCCGGGGTGCCGGCGCAGCCGCTGAGCAGTGCCGCGGCAAGGGCTGCGGCGACGCCCGCGCCCACGAGTCGGGAGGTACGGGAGTTGAGGATGGCGGTGTTCATAGACATGGGAAATCTCCAAGGTATTGGTGCGAGATCCGGGCGCTGCCTCTTCGGGCGGGCTGCGGATTCCGCGCGGCATCCCGCGCTCACGGTTTCCCGGTGCTCGGCCGCACCAGGGTGTGCGGCGGCAAGGAAAGCGGACACGCGTGAGGTGCCAGGGATGTGTGGGCGCATCCGGCGGATGTTTTCCGCCCGGACGCAAAGGGTGTGGCGTTGCCGCGGCATGGCACGGCAACGGCCCGCGGCCGGCTTACTTGCGGGGGCCGCGGACCTTCAACAGGATCATCAGCACCGAGCCGAGCACGACGACCCCGGCGATGATCCAGACAACGGCGGCGGGAAGCCCCGCCAACGGCTTTGCCGGGTCCTGCTGCTCGGTGGCCGGAGCCGTCGCGGGCGCCTGCGTCGCCGCGGCACTCGGGGTGGCGGAAGCCGCAGGCGTTGCAGACGCGCTCGGGGATGCGGATTCGGCTGCCTGCGGGTCCTTGACCGTGAAAGCGAGCTTCTTGTCGATGGGGTGGCCGTCGGAGGAGACGACGCGGGTCACCAGCGTGTAGTCGCCGTTGGGCAGTGCGGCAGTGGGGGTGACGGTGAGTTCGCGACCGGCAATCTCGAAGCCGGTATCGAAGCTTTCACCCTTCTCGTCCTTCAGCTCGACGATGGTGCCGATCTTCTTCAGTTCACCGCTGAAGGTCATGACGACCTTGTCCGGGGAGGTCTTGAGCACCGCGCCGCTTTCGGGCGAGGTTGCCACGAGCTCATCGTGGGCCTGGGCACTGCCGACACCGAAGATTGTCATGAGGCTGAGCAGTGCGACGGCAAGCAGCGCCGCAAAGCGCGCCTTGGAGCCCGAAATCCGGGTTGAAGCATTCATGTGTTTTGTCCTTTGATTCCCGCCGTTCTCGGCGGGGTTCCTGTAGTGGTGGTACTGCGATTGGCGCTAGGCGAATGCAGGACCTACAGGAGGACCACGGCGCCGCAGCGCCGGAAGCAGCACGTCAAGACGAGCCAAGGGAAGGGGTGAGAGAACCACTGTCGAAGGCGGGGCAACCGCCGGCCGCCAGCTGCGGGCCAGCAGGATACGTCGTGGCACATACAGCAGGATGCTGTCGACGAGGGAACGGATGGCCAGTTCCCCCTTGCGAAGGGCAGCGATGGTCAACAGCGCGGCCAACAGGTGGGACAGCAGCATCAGGGAAGCAAGAGGCGATTCAGCACCGGCATTGGCCGGCAGCACTTGTTCGACGCTCAGGGCCGTGACGTGGTCGCCGTGTCCCGGCGTCGCCCCGGTCGCCTGCAGGTGCCCGGTTGCTGCACCGTGCCCGAACAGGCCGAAAACCCCGTGGTAGAGGCCTTGGCTCAAAACGACTGCAATCGTCGTGCGGGCCAGTGAAAAGTTCGTCGAAGCCAGAGCCGTGCATACTGCACCGGAAACTGCCAGGACCAGGCCGACGATGGCCAGGGGCGGCATCATGCCGTCGGCGACGGTGTGGGAGGCGACAGCAAGGCACGTGCACACCAGTGCACCGATCCAGCCACGCACAATGCGCAGGCCGCGATCTTCCATGCCAAGCCCCTCCAACCGGTTTCTGCGGGGCCGTTTTGCCCCGGCAGACCATTCTACGCGATTCTACAAAACGTAGAACTCAAACGGCAATTCATTCTCGCCCATTAAACCAAACGGCCCCGCCCAACGGGTCCGGGGACCCATCGTGCGGAGCTGCTTGAAAGCTTCTGCGGGAGTGCAGACTACTTGCCGGTAACGGCAGCCTTCAGCTTGGAGCCGGCGGTCAGCTTGACCGAGTGGCCGGCCGGGATCTGGATGGCTTCGCCGGTCTGCGGGTTGCGGCCGGTGCGGGCTGCACGGTCGGTGCGCTCGACTGCGAGCCATCCCGGGATCGAAACCTTTTCGCCCTGCGAAATCTGGGAAACGAATACCTCGAACACGGCATCCAGAACGCCGTTGACGGCTACCTGGGAGTTGCCGGTCTTCTCGGCGACGGCTGCAACAAGTTCACTACGGTTCATAGCCAAAGTATGTCCTCCTGGACTTTTCTTCCCGACCTGTTTCGGTTCAGGACGCCTCGCATTCGCGGGGACTTCTGTGTGAGAACTTACCAAATGTTCAGACGCGAAACGCCCGAAATGGGGCGAGTTCCCGGGAATTTTTTGAACTTTGGCAGGTTTTTCACGTTCAACGGCCAGTTTTAAGCCGAAAGAGAGATAAAGGGCACTTTTTTGACCCCCGATCGGACACCGGGCGGCCACCAGCGTAGACGTCGTCTTGGGGCAAAGTCGAGGTGCCTCGGCCCAGCCGATTCAGCCCCGCCACTCCCCTGCACCGACGCCTCCATGCCTACGAAAGCAGGGTGGTTCCAGTCGCGTTTTCCGCTTCCTTCCAGATCGCTGCCGCGGCCAGTGTGTCAGTGGTGGCTCGTGCCGGTTTGGATCGAACAGGCGCCCCCTTGAGCCAGCCCTTGGGGCCGTAAAAGACAGGTTCGCCGTTCCGAAACGCCTGGGGGTCGAGTGCTCCGCGGACAATCGGCAAGGCACCCATGTTCTTGCCCTGCGTAAATGGGGCCTGCAGGCCGTCCTTCAGCCTCCGTCCCGAGGTCGGTTCGTTGACCCCGGGAACGGACGGGGTGCGTCCGGATATCGAGTAGCCGGGGTGCGCACTCAAAGCCCGAACCGGGCTGCCTGCGGCCTGCAGCCGTCGATCCAATTCGAAGCCGAAGGACTGCACCATGATTTTCGACTGGGCATATGCCTGCCAGCCCGAGTATCCCCGGCGCAGCTGCAGGTCATCCAACCTCGCTTTGACCATCAGTGTGGAAAGCGACCCCAGGGTCAGCACGCGGCTCCCCGGCGTCCGTTCCAAGACAGGAAGCAGGCCCGCGACCAGCGCGAAGTGTCCAAAGAAGTTTGTCGCCGCAACCAGTTCAAGACCGTCCTCGGATAGCTTCCGTTCCTTGGGCGTATGGACCATTCCGGCGTTGGCAATCAGCACATCCAGGGTTCCCAGCGCGCCGAGGCGTTCGACAGACGCCGCCACCGAGCCCAGGCTCGCGACATCCAACAGCACGGAGGACACCTTGGCGTTCGGTACCCGGGAGCGGATCTCCCGAACGGCGGCATCGGCTTTCAGGGCGTTCCTGCAGGCAAGAATTACCTCGGCGCCCCGTTGGGCAAGCTGAAGGCTGGTCCAGAATCCGATGCCGGCGTTGGCTCCAGTCACCAGGATGCGTTTGCCGGAGGCGTCCCCCACCCGTCCCCGGCCAGACCCATGGGCCTGTTCGCTGTTCCGCCCGTGCTGACCCGTTCCGATGCGCTGTGTGTCCATGGAGACCAAAGCTACCCCCTCGTCCCCGCTACGTCAGGACATCCGGAAACTTCACGCCCGGCGCCCGGCGCCGATTGCAGCCCGTGCGCACTGGTCGTTAAGCTTGGGGCAAGAGGACCAGAGAGGCCGGACGATTCACGTGACACACGGCAGCCATGACGACAACCGTGATGCTTCGTTGCACGCGGCGCGGTACCGCTTGGCGCGGGAACTCGAGTCGGAAGACATTCCTGTTGACGAATACGTGCAAGCCACAGGTCGAAAATTCGCCGACTCCAACGAAGAACCTTCGGAAGCGCCGCATTTCCATGCCGACGAGGAGGTGTGGGAAGTCGCCAACAGCGCCCTCGACGCAGCCTTTGCCCGAGGCGATTTCGACAACCTGGCTTACGCGGGGAAACCCATTCCCGGACTGGGAAACAACACCGACCCGGACTGGTGGGTCAAGGGGATGATGGAGCGAGAGAAGATCAGCGGTGTCGGCCCTCCCGCTCTGATGCTTCGCAAGGAGGACGCTGAGCTCGTGGAAACCATGGACGGGCTTCGCTCCTCGAGCCAGGTCAGGGAGCTGCTGGATGACTTCAATGCGAGAATCATCAATGCCCGCAGGCAGCTCAATGGCGGACCACCGGTCATCACGAAATTGCGGGACGTCGATGCCGAGCTTGCCAACTGGGAACGTCGTCGGGCGCATCGAGCGGCGACTCCGGATCCGGCAACGGGCAGCGTGGACTCCCCCGCCAGTTCACCGTGGTGGAAGCGTTGGTTCGGAGGCACATAGCCCACCATCCGGCAACGCCCCGGCCTGGCGCCCTCGGGACCACGCAAACGGGGCTTGACCACGTAGGCACCGGCGATAAAGAAGCTTTTGGGATGCGTTTCGGGCCTGACGGTTGTCGCTGATGCCGCCGGGCCATGGACGTCGCATCCACGGCGCGAGCCGACGGGGTCCGAAGTCCCGACGCGAGCCGAAGCCGAGCAGCGCAGCAATGCGCGGGAAGCAGCCTCGCGTACCGCGGGCTCCGGCATTTCAGGCCTTGACGATTCCAGCAAGGATCCGCGTACCACCGGCCGGCGGAATGCGCTTCGCCGGCTTTGGTCTCGTTTCCGCATTAAATGGCCAAAGGCCCCAACCGATTCGGTTGGGGCCTTCGAATGCTTCTGGAATTTACCAGGAAGACTTGGTGATGCCCGGAAGCTCGCCACGGTGAGCCATGTCGCGGAAGCGAACACGGGAGATACCGAACTTCTGGAAGGTACCGCGCGGGCGGCCATCGATGGCGTCGCGGTTGCGAACGCGGATCGGCGATGCGTTGCGGGGCAGCTTCTGCAGGCCCAGGCGGGCCTCTTCGCGTGCCTCGTCGGTTGCGTTCGGGTCAACCAGGGTCTTCTTCAGTGCGGCACGCTTTTCGGCGTAGCGCTCAACGATGACCTTGCGCTGCTCGTTCTTGGCAATCATGGACTTCTTAGCCATGTTTAGCGCTCCTCTCGGAATTCGACGTGCTTGCGGACTACCGGGTCGTACTTCTTCAGTACGAGGCGGTCCGGGTCATTGCGGCGGTTCTTGCGGGTCACGTAAGTGAAACCGGTACCGGCGGTCGACTTGAGCTTGATGATCGGACGTACGTCCTTATCCTTAGCCACTTAGAGCTTCACACCCTTCGCAATGAGTCCTGCTACAACGGCGTCGATGCCGCGGACGTCAATGAGCTTGATGCCCTTGACCGACAGGGTCAAGGTGACATTGCGGCGCAAGGACGGAACCCAGTAGCGCTTCTTCTGGATATTCGGGTCGAACCGACGCTTGTTGCGGCGGTGCGAGTGGGAGATGCTGTGTCCGAAGTTCGGAACTGCACCGGTCACCTGGCATACTGCTGCCATGATCACTCCTCAGTTGTAGTAAATATTGGCGGTACTCGTTTACAGATACAGCGGAAAACTGCTGCCTCTGAATCTGCTGTTAAGAGTCCCGCCACCAGTTGTGACACCGTATATTACTGCACACTTTGAAGGTAACCAGGCTGGGTGAGAACCAACCGAAGCGCCTTTATTAGCGTGAAAGACGGTGAACCTCGCGACCAGGTGAGTATTTTTCCCTACTCGGTTGGTCACGATATTCGGTTTTACGGGCAACCGTGCACACCCGAGGGCATGCACGACTTAACGCCTTACCATCCTAGGCGATTAACACATGAGTGGACAAATCGAAGACAAGTGAATGCGTGTCTTTAATTGCGATCTGCCTCACTTCGTCCCGCACCCGCAGTCGCCGCTCCCGTATCGGCGGGAGGTCTCAGCGGAAAATCCAGTGCTCCGGATCGAGCTGGCTGGTGAGCTTGCGTCCGATGCGGGCAAGCTCCTCGACGTCGTGTCCGTCCAAACCGTCGAAGATGAACTGCCGCACCGAGGCAACGTGTTCGGGAGCGGCGTGCTCGATCATCTCCCAGCCTGCGGCTGTGAGCCGTGCGATCGTGACGCGCGCATCGGATTCCGATCGGCTCCGCTCCACCCAGCCGCGCGCCTCGAGCTTCTTCACCACGTGCGACAGCCTCGACAACGAGGCACTGGTCCTCGAGGCCAATTCGCTCATGGGCAGCGTGCGGTCCTCCGTCTCGGAAAGCATTGCGAGCACGTTGTAGTCGAACAATGTGATCTTGGCTTGCACCTGCAGTTCGCTGTCCAGCGCCGCCGGCAACAGCGTCGTGACCGACAACAGGGCCAGCCAAGCCTCTCGTTCGATGGGGCTCAGCCACTTCGGTTCACTCATGGCAACCATCTTTCCATAGGCTCGCATCGGTACTTCCCGCGTACGTGTTTCGGGTTTTTGCCGAACAACGCATCGATCCCGAGTTCCGGGGACGGATGTCCTTCGGGGAACCCGGGATCGATGGGTGGTTCCGGAGTCAGGCGGGCGCTTTCCTACCGGGCTGCGAGTGCCTTGCGCCTGCGGTAGGCGATGACCTGCGATGCGACAACCACGACCAGGGCCAGGATGAACATCGCCGAGCCGATCACGTTGGCCTGTGCAGGGATGCCTCGGGTTGCCGATACGTAGATGAACTTCGGGAAGGTCGTGAAGTTGCCCGAGTTGAAGTTGGTGATGATGAAGTCATCGAAACTCATGGCGAAGGACAACAAAGCAGCCGCAATGATGCCCGGGAGCAACAGCGGGAACGTGACCTTCCAGAACGTGATGAACGGGCTGGCGTAAAGATCCGAGGCGGCCTCCTCCAGCCGGGGGTCCAGCGACGAAACCCTGGCCCGCACCGTCACCACCACGAAGGACATGCAGAACATGATGTGGGAGATCACAATGGTGGAGAAGCCAAGCTCCCAGCCCAGGTTCAGGAACTGTGCCAGAAGCGAGGCGCCCAGCACCACTTCCGGTGTTGCCAGCGGCAGGATGATCAACAGGTCCGCGGTGTTGCGGAACTTGAACTTGTAGCGGACCAGCCCGAGGGCCACGCAGGTTCCCAGCACCGTGGCGAAGAGCGTCGCGACAACGCCGATCTGCAGCGAATTGACCAGCGACTCGCACACGTTCGGGGCGCCGCAGGGGTTCTGCCAGTTGTCGAGGGTAAAGCCACGCCACTCGAGGTTGGTCCGGCCCGCGTCATTGAACGAGAAAACGAAGATGTATGCGATGGGCACCAGAAGGTACACGAAGGCGAGGCCTCCAACGACGGGGATGAACCAGCGTCCAATTTTTTGTCTCATGCCATGACCTCCTAGAACAGTTCCTTGGTGCCGAAGCGCTTGATGTAGATGAGGACCAGGGCAAGGATGAGGATCATCAGGATGAAGCTCAAGGCCGAGGCGCCCGGGTAGTCGACGACCTTGAAGAAGCGCGAATCAATGATCTGGCCGATCATCGCCGTGTCCCTGTTGTTGCCGAGCAATGCCGCGTTCACGTAGTCGCCGGCCGCCGGGATGAAGGTCAGCAACGTTCCGGCGAAGACACCGGGCATGGACAGCGGAAGCGTGACTTTGAAGAACGTGGTGACGGGGTTGGCGTACAGGTCCCCGGAGGCCTCGAGCAGGTTGGTGTCCAGCCTGTCGAGGTTGGCGTAGATCGGAAGCATCATGAACGGCAGGAAGTTGTAGGTCAGGCCACAGACGACCGCGAAGGCGGTGGCCGTGAGGTGCCCGTCCGGCGGCAGGATCGCAATGGCCCGGAGCACAGTGACCACCGGTCCCTCGTCCGAAAGGATCTGCTTCCAGGCCTGCGTGCGCAGGATGAAGCTGGAGAAGAACGGGGCGATCAGCAGTACCAGCAGGATTCCCTGCATGAGTTGGCGGCCGCGAAGCCGGACCGCCACCAGGTACGCCATCGGGTAGCCGATCAGCAGGGCGGCAACCGTCGCGATCAACGCAAAGAAGAAGGAGCGCAGGAAGACGTCCCAGTAGGCCGTGATGACGGTCGTGTAGTTGCTGAACTGCAGGGCCGGCACGAACTCGCCGATCTCCGCGCCCTCCGGCTTTGCATACAGCGACATGGACAGCAGGACCAGCACGGGGGCCGCGAAGAACAGGGCCAGGAAGGCCATGCCCGGAATGATCAGGTAGAGACCCACCCGACCCTTGCGCTTCTCCGCCGCGATTTCTTCCTCGCTTCGGATGTCCTCCGGCTCCCCCCGCTTCCTGCCGCGGGGACGCGTGGCGGTGGTGGTCATACCGCGTCCTGCCCCTCTGTGGTCTTCTCGGCCCCGTCCAGGCCGAACGAGAACTCCGGTTCCCAGGTCATGCGCACGGTGTCTCCGCGCTGGGCCGGGTGCTGCCCCATGTTCTGGGAGAACGTGCCGATGGTCCCGATCCCGGGCACCTCGACGAGGTACTCGGTGCTCACCCCGGTGAAAGAAGCGTCCAGGACGGTGCCGGTGAGCATGTTGGCGGTGTGCGAGTAGTCGTCGGGCAGGTTCAGGATGCGCATCTTCTCGGGACGCACGCCCACGATGGCCGCGCCGCTGTGGGCCACCGAACGGTTCTTGGGCATCACCAGCCGGTGGCCGGAGACATCAACGGCGACGGCGTCGCCCAGGTCCTCGGTCACCGTGCCGGGCATCAGGTTCGACTTGCCCAGGAAGTTGGCAACGAATGCGGTCTGGGGAAGCTCGTACAGGTCGCGCGGGGCGCCCATCTGCTCGATCTTTCCCTTGTTCATCACGGCCACGGTGTCGGCCATGGTCATGGCCTCTTCCTGGTCGTGGGTCACGTGGATGAAGGTCAGGCCGACCTCCGTCTGGATCGACTTCAGCTCCACCTGCATCTGGCGGCGCAGTTTCATGTCCAGTGCACCGAGCGGCTCATCGAGCAGCAGCACCGCGGGGCGGTTGACCAGTGCGCGGGCGAGGGCCACGCGCTGCTGCTGGCCGCCAGAGAGCTGGCTCGGCTTGCGGGAGGCCAGGTGCCCGAGCTCCACCATTTCCAGTGCTGCCTTGGCCCGGGCGAGGTGGTCCTTCGCGCCCTTGCGCTTGAGCCCGAACGCGACGTTGTCCAGGACGCTCATGTGGGGGAACAACGCGTAGGACTGGAACACGGTGTTGACCTGGCGCTGGAACGAGGGCAGCTTGGTGACGTCCTGTCCGCCGATGCTGATGCTGCCGCTGCTGGGCTGCTCCAACCCAGCGATCATGCGCAGCGTGGTGGTCTTTCCGCAACCGGAGGGACCGAGCAGCGCGAAGAACGTCCCGCTGGGGACGGTGAGCGTCAGGTCATCCACCGCGGTGAAATCGGTGAACCGCTTTGTCACATTGCTGAGGTGCAGGTCGGCCCCGGACGACGATCCGGCCACCGCCGAATCCTTCAGGGTTGTTGGAGTGCTCAATTTAGGCGCCAATCACTTGCTGGAACATGTTCTGGAATTCTGTTTCTTCCGCAACCGTCATCTCCCGCTCGGCGGTCGCCAGGCTCAGGAACTCCTCGGTCGGGAAGATCAACGGGTTGTCAACGAGATCGGGGTCGATCTCCCGCATGGCCTCACGCGCCCCGACCACGGGGCAGACGTAGTTCACGTATGCCGCCACCTCGGCGGCGACCGCCGGGTCGTAGTAGAAGTCCATGAGCTTTTCGGCGTTCGTCTTGTGCGGCGAACCGATCGGGACCATGAAGTTGTCGCTCCAAATCAGGCCCTTGCGTTCGGGCATGACGAACTCCCACTTGTCGCCCTCCTCGAAGTTCAGCTGGGTGATGTCACCCGAGTAGACGAGGCCGGCAATGGCGTCGCCCGAAATGAAGTCCTGCTTGTAGGAGTTGCCCTTGACCTGCCGGATCTGCCCGTTCTTGATGTTCTCGTCGAGGACATCCAGAGCGGCGGAGTACTCGTCTAGACCCCAGTCGCCTGCAACGTCGATGCCCGCGTCGAGCATGAGCATCGGCATGGTGTCGCGCATTTCGTCCAGCACCGTGACCCGGCCCTTCAGTGCGGGGTCCCAGAGGTCCGAGACGTTCTTCAGCCCCTGGGGGAAGGCCTCCTTGTTCCAGGCCAGTCCCGTGAAACCGGACTGCCAGGTGAGGGATTTCTTTCGTCCCGGGTCGAAACGAACGTTTTCCAGTTCCGGCAAAAGGTTCTTGATGTTGGGAATGTTCGCATGGTTCAGTTCCTGGACATATCCCTGGCGGATCAGGCGCTCGGACATCCAGTCGCTGGGTGTGATGATGTCCTGGCCGATGTCCTGGCCCGCGGAAAGCTGGCCCTGGATCTTGCCGTAGTAGGTGTCGTTGGAGTCGATGTCCTCGGAGTACTTCACCGTGATCCCGGATTCCTTCATGAACCGCTCAAGGGTCGGGTACGTCTTGGACTTGTCGTCGTAGTCGAGGTAGAGCGTCCAGTTGGCCCAGTTGACGGTCTTCGACTCCGCCGACAGGTCGGCGGCCGCGCTCGGTGCGGCCGCCTTGCTGGATCCAGAGGTGCCGCAGGCGGCCAGGAAACCGGCGAGGGCCAGCCCTCCGGCCCCTGCCAAGACCCCCCTGCGGGATACCTGGGCAGCGGCGATCCCCCGGCCCAGGCGTTGCAGGGATTGGCGCTGGTGCTCACTGCGGGACATTATGCTCCGATTGCGGTTTGGAACTGGCTGTTGAACGTGGTTTCCTCATCGGCACTCAGGCTCCTGAAGACGTGCGCCTTGGCGAGGTCGTCGTCCGACGGGAAGATCAACGGGTTCGTGACGAGGCTCGGGTCGATCTTCTCCATGGCCTCCTTCGCCCCCTCGACCGGTGAAATGAAGTTCACGTAGGCGGCGACCTGGGCCGCGATCTCCGGTTCGTAGTAGAAATCCATGAGCTTCTCGGCGTTGGTCTTGCGCGGCGAAGCAACCGGAACCATCATGTTGTCGCTCCACAAGGTGCAACCGGCCTCCGGGATGACAAACTCCCACTGGTCGTTGTTCTCGAAGTTCATCTGCACGATGTCCCCGCTCCAGACGATGCCGGCGATGGCGTCCCCGGAGATGAAGTCCTCCTTGTAGGAGTTGCCCTTCACCTGTCGGATCTGCCCGTCGCTGATCTGCTTGGCGAGCATGTCGGAAGCCTTGGTGAACTCGGCCTCGCCCCACGAACCGGCGATGTCGACGCCGTCGTCGAGCATCAGGAGGCCGATGGTGTCGCGCATTTCGTCGAGCACGGTGATCCGGCCCTTGAGGTCCGGGTTCCAAAGATCCGAGACCTTGCGCAGTCCCTTGGGGTACTTCGCCTTGTTCCAGGCGATTCCCGCGTAGCCACTCTGCCAGGTCAGCGAGTGCTCGCGTCCCGGGTCGAAGTCGACCTTTTGCAAGGCGGGGCGCAGGTTCTTGATGTTCGGGATGTTCGCCTGGTCGAGCTTCTGGGTGAAGCCTTGGCGGATCACCCGCCCGGCCATCCAGTCCGTCAGCGTGATGATGTCTTGCCCAATGTCCTGGCCCGCAGAGAGCTGGCCCTGGACCTTGCCGTAGTAGGTGTCGTTTCCGTCGATGTCTTCGACGTAGTGCACCTCGATGCCGGTGCGCTTGGTGAATTCCTGCAGCGTCGGGTACTTCTTGGTCTTGTCGTCGTAGTCGAGGTAGAGCGTCCAGTTGGCCCAGAAGACGTTCTTGTCGGATGCCGAGATGTCCGTGACGGCCGGCGCTGTCCCGGCGGCACCGCCTGTCGCGCCGCTTCCCTTGCTTCCCCCGGTTCCGCAGGCAGCCAACAGCCCCGCAATACCCAGGCCGCCGGCCCCCGCCAGCAGCCTGCGGCGGGACATCTGCATCCGTTGTGCCTGGGCGATCAGGGCGCGAACTCCCGGGTCGCTGGGCAGTTCGCGGTGGTTTTGACTTGACATGGCCGGATTCCCCTTCAGCTGATGCTGCATACACGACTATCCACGCCCTCGTGGCACGGGCCACAATCAACGTGTGACATGGATCATGTCAGGGATTCCGATTTCTGACAATAGTTTTCGGACGAAATGCTTTCTTAACAAACGAAATCCATTGCACACGCCCCCTTCCGCAACCGATTCCCTCGGGATACGCTCTAATAAGGCAACGTGATGCCCATCATGTTGCGAGATTTCAGTGCTATCAAAAGGGCTCGATCAGGAGGTCGATAAGCAGTGACCCACTCCGCGCACACCGGCGCCGGCAACGGTTTCACGATGGACGCCACATCCAAGGCGATCATCGAACAATTGCAGGAAGACGGGCGCCGCTCCTACGCGTCCGTCGGCAAGGCCGTCGGCCTCAGCGAAGCGGCGGTGCGCCAGCGGGTCCAAAAACTCGTCGACAGCAAGGTCATGCAGGTAGTGGCGGTCACCGATCCACTCCAGCTTGGTTTCAAGCGGCAGGCCATGCTGGGCATTCGGTCCACCGGCGACATCATCGCCACGGCGGACCGGATTTCGGCCCTACCGGAGGTCGACTACTGCGTAGTGGTCGCCGGGCCTTCGGACATCATTGCGGAAGTCATTTGCGCCAATGATGAGGACCTACTTCGTATCATCTCTGAAATTCGAGCCATCGAGGGCGTACGTGACACCGAAACGTTCATGTACCTCTCGTTGCGTAAACAGGAATACAACTGGGGTACCCGATGAGCATTGTCAACACCACTCCGCGAGGCACAGATCGCCAGATCGCAGCCCGCGACCACCTATGGATGCACATGGCACGTTATTCTCCGCTGGAGAACGGCGCCCGCGTCCCGATCATCACCCGCGGCGAAGGCCACACCCTTTGGGACGACCAAGGAAAGAGCTACATCGACGGCCTGGCCGGGCTGTTCGTGGTCAACGCTGGTCATGGCCGCGCCGAACTGGCCGAGGCCGCTGCGAAACAGGCAGAGAAGCTGGCCTTCATGCCGCTCTGGTCGTACGGCCACGAACCGGCGATCGACCTGGCCGAGCGCCTGGCACACTACGCGCCGGGTGACCTGAACCGCGTCTTCTTCACCACCGGCGGCGGCGAGGCCGTCGAGTCGGCCTTCAAGCTTGCCAAGCAGTACTTCAAGCTCAAGGGCCAGCCGGGCAAGCACAAGGTCATTTCCCGCGCGCTGGCCTACCATGGCACCCCGCAGGGCGCCTTGGCCATCACCTCGCTGCCCGGGATGAAGACCCCGTTCGAGCCGTTGGTGCCCGGCACCTTCCGTGTCCCAAACACCAACTTCTACCGCGCCCCGGAACAGTTCGCGGACAACGAGAAGGACTTCGGCCTCTGGGCCGCCGAGCGCATCCGCGAAGCCATCGAGTTCGAGGGTGCCGAGTCCGTCGCCGCCGTGTTCCTCGAGCCGGTGCAGAACTCCGGCGGCTGCTTCCCGCCACCCCCGGGCTACTTCCAGCGAGTGCGCGAAATCTGCGACGAGTACGACGTCCTCCTGGTCTCGGACGAGGTCATCTGCGCCTTCGGCCGCATCGGCTCGATGTTCGCCTGCGACGATTTCGGCTACGTTCCGGACATCATCACCTGCGCCAAGGGCATCACCAGCGGATACTCGCCGCTGGGCGCCATGATCGCCTCGGAGAAGCTCTTCGAGCCGTTCAAGCACGGCGACACGACGTTCTACCACGGCTACACCTTCGGCGGGCACCCCGTGTCCACTGCCGTCGCCATGGCAAACCTTGACATCTTCGAGCGCGAGGGACTGAACCAGCGGGTGAAGGACAACGCCCCGGTCTTCAAGTCCACGCTGGAGAAGCTCAAGGACCTGCCGATCGTTGGCGACGTGCGCGGTGCCGGTTACTTCTACGGCATCGAGCTGGTCAAGGACAAGGCCACCAAGGAGACGTTCAACGACGACGAGTCCGAGCGCCTGTTGCGCGGGTTCCTCTCCACGGCACTCTACGACGCAGGCCTGTACTGCCGCGCCGACGACCGTGGCGACCCCGTCATCCAGCTCGCGCCGCCGCTGACCATTGGCCCGTCCGAGTTCGACCAGATCGAGTCGATCCTCCGCGGTGTCCTGACCGAGGCGGAGAACCACCTCTAAGGGCAGGTTCCGGGCAACGGAGCTGGTGGCGGTGCAGAACTGCAGCGCCACCAGCTCCGTTGCCCGGAAGGGCAGTTCGGCCCGGCGGACGGTTGGCACGACCCATTGCTTCGCGCTCCCCGATCGTGTTGGATGTTCCGACAACTGGCTGGGGAATGACGAGAGCCACCGGCCCCGAAGAAAGCCGCCACCATGGAAGCCGACGACACGCCCTTCGCCTCCCCCGGCACCATGCCGGCCAACCCCGCCGGCAGGCTTCCCGGCAGGAAACTCCGACTGTTCCTGCTCACCATCGCAGTCCTGACGCTCGCCTTTGCCGTCTTCAGCATCTTCGCATCAACGGTGGGAACCACCGACAACTCCCCCTACAGCGAGGCCTTCCTGCTCACATGGATCACTTTGCCCTCGTTCCTCTTCGGCCTTCTCTACCTGGCCTTGTATTTTCTGGTTCGCCGGCGCCAGGAACGCTGATCCTTCCCATCCCGGATTGCTCGTCGAGGGTGGTCCACCGTCCCCGGCTGGAATTGCATGGTTCTTGGCCGACGTGGTTCCCACATGAACGCTGCGGTCGGAAGGTGTGTCCAGGGGCCCGTATGGGTCATTCCGCGGGTCCGGCTAGTTGTCGAAGCCCGACAGTCACCCGTCGGCTGGCCCTTTGGCGAACATCCTTGGCAAGAGATGGCCCGCGGCAGCCGCGGAGCGCAGGAGTCGGCAGGCTACTTGAGCTCGATTTCCACGAACACGAACTCGGTGTCCGCCGCATTGACGACGTTGTGTTCGCTGCCGGCAACCCGGGTGTAGGAAACGCCGGCCGTCAAGACGCTGGCCGATGCCCCGTCACGGGTTTCCAGGACCAGTTCCCCGGTCGTCATGGGAACCACGACGTAGTCGACCGGGTGGACATGCCAACCGGTTTCCGTGCCGGGCGCGAAGCGCCATTCAGTGACCCGAACACGTTCATTGTCGATCTGCACCGTGGCAACGGCAGGGGTGGGCGTCATGGATTCATCCGGCTTTCTCGTAGGGTGGTGACCGCCAAACATGCATCTAGCCCTCATCGCATTAGGGCGGGCGGTGCTTGGGGACGTGCCACGGATTCATCGTGTCAGCGGACCGATCCAACACCAAGATGATGACGCGACCAAATCACGGCAAGTTGGCCAGCTATCCATTTAGTTCCCCTGCCAACGTCCCTTGTCCCGATTCAGGTTCTCGCATAAGGTCGCAAAGATAAGACCTGTCAGCGCCACGGAATGGACGATGGAACCATGGAATCACTTACGGGAATCCTTAAGGACGATGAACTTGATTTGATCCGCGAGGTTGAGGCCGAGCGCATGGGATCGCTTGATGAGGACGAACTGTTGGCGCTTCACAAGCGAGTACGTCGCGCTCGCAAGAAACATACAAAGAACTACAGGCGACTTGCCGCCGCCGGTGTTGCTGAGGAAGGCGCCCGGGGAACTGCCCGCCCTCGACATGGCAAGGCCGCGCAGCGTGCGGAGGTTTTTGAAGAAGCGCTATCCCGCGTCAGTAGCCGGCTCGCTGCCGTCGCACAGGAAACATACGAAAACCTGAAGGCCGAACGTCTGGAGCGCGCCGGGGCAGGAAAATCCTCCGGCCCGGAGAACGCAAACATCCTCCCAGACGGCGGCGTTGGCCCAGGACGGACCGCCGAGCACCAAGTTTCCCCGGGGGCCAAGAAGAATCGTGCTTCGTCGCAGGCATCCAACGCCCAGCGGCAAGCAAAACGGGATTCAAAGTAGTACCAGTTCACGCATTAAATGGTCTGGACCTTCAGCACTGCGGAGGTCCAGACCATTGTTTTTTGCGGAAGCATACGCCGGACGCACTGATTCCGCCCCCTGCCGTGGGCCTATCGCCCCCGCGCTGAGGCCAGTCGATTGAGCGCCAACGCCCCAACCAGCAGTCCGAAGTCGCGAAGTGCAACGTCGAAGAAGTCCGGGATCAGCAGCAGGTTGACGATGATGCCGAGCAGCCAGAGTGCGACAACCAGCGAACCGATCTTCGGGCGGAGCGCTACGAGGATGCCTGCGGCGATTTCCACAACGCCGACGCCGTACATGAAGACCTGCGGGGAAACGGGGATGATGTCCGTGGCCATCGGCGCCAGATAGTGCGTCCAGTCGGTGAGCAGGTTGGTGAACTTGTCGAGGCCGAAGACGATCGGTGCAACGGTAAAGATCGTGCGCAAAAGCATGAACGCCTGGTGGTTGAGCTTGGCGCCCTGACCGGTGGCGGCGTTCACGGTATTCGTAGCCATGATCCTGACCTTCTTTCTAAAGTTGTGATACCTGATTTTAGAATCGAGGAAATCTCTAAGTCAACAGTTTCTTGTTTTAGATTTAGACTGTGCTCATGAGGTTGCTTCCAAAGGGTCAAGGACTCAATGCGCTTTCCGTGCTGGCCGATCCGGTCCGCAGCGCGGTCTATGAATTCGTGCGCACCAGCCATGCCGCCGTAGGTCGCGACGAGACAGCCGCGGCCCTGGAAATGCCCCGCAACACCGTTGCGTTCCAGCTCGACAGGCTGGCAGAGGAGGGACTCCTTGCCGTGGAGTACCGCCGGCTCACGGGCAAGGGCGGCCCAGGGTCGGGACGTCCGTCAAAGCTCTATTCGACGCGGAATACGGAAATCTCCGCCAGCGTGCCGCATCGCGAATACGGGCTGGCCGCCAACCTGATGGCGAAGGCCATCGAGCGTGCAAGCTCCGAGAACCGACCTGTTGCACAGGTCCTGGCCGAAGTTGCACGGGAAGCCGGCCAGGTCATCGGTGCCGGGGCACCCTCGCTCGCCCATGCGCTGGCCGAGCACGGGTATCGCCCCGAGGTGCGCGACGACGGGTCACTTGGCCTGCTTGATTGCCCCTTCCACCAGCTCTCCAGCAGCTATCGGGAAACCGTGTGCTCCATGAACCTCGAGTTGCTCACTGCCGTCGTGGACGGGACCGGAGCACCGTACCGGGCTTGCTTTGAGGCACCGGTGCGCGACGGGAATTGCTGTGTTCGCCTTGATCCGGAAAGCGCCACCGAGTAGGACCGGTCCGGGGCCGGCCGGAGAAACCGCACCCTCCATCTGGCTGGCGCGTGAACAACCAACGTTCCGTAAGCGTCGACACGGAGCGTCGCCGGCCGCGGTCCCGGCGGCTTCACCGCCGCGCAGGTCACCGCCCTACCGGGAAGAAGGCTCCCCGGCTAGGCTGGCCAGTATCCGTCCGGGTCTGCGCAACCCACCGTGGCAGGCCCTTCGAATCCGACAGAGGACTCGCCATGAGCATCGATGACCGTCTCTCCACCGAACCCGTCGACGAGAAGGCGGCCCGCCAGGTTGCCGAGGACGCCCGCGAGCAGGCGTGGGAACGCCCCAGCTTCGCCAAGGGCCTCTACATGGGGGACTTCAACTGGGCGCTGGTCCACCCACACCCGCAGCCAGATGCCGAGGTGGCGGCACGCGGCGCGATGTTCCTGACCAAGCTGCGCACGGCGCTCGAGGGGTTCGATGCGGCACTGATCGAGCGCGAGGCACGCATCCCCGACTCCTACATCGCAACCCTTCGCGAGATCGGCGCCTTCGGCATGAAGATCCCGCTGAAGTACGGAGGCCTGGGGCTGAGCCTGCTGGACTACGGGCGGGCCCTGATGTTGGTGGGCACCGTCAGCCCGAGCATGGGCGCGCTGCTCTCTGCCCACCAATCCATCGGTGTCCCCGAACCAGTCAAGATGTTCGGCACCGAGGAGCAGAAACACGCCTTCCTCCCCCGCTGCGCGACCGGCGCGATTTCCGCGTTCCTGCTCACCGAAAACGACGTGGGATCGGACCCGGCCCGACTGGGAACCACCGCGACGCTCTCCGAGGACGGGGAGAGCTACAGCATCAACGGCGCCAAGCTCTGGACCACCAACGGGGTCGTTGCTGAACTGCTCGTGGTCATGGCCGCCGTACCTGCCCACAGGATGCCGGACGGCTCCATGGCCCGCGGCGGCATCAGCGCTTTCGTGGTGGAGGCGGACTCCCCCGGCATCACCGTCGAGAACCGTAACGCCTTCATGGGGTTGCGGGGCATTGAAAACGGTGTCACCCGCTTCCGCAACGTGGTGGTCCCTGCCGGGAACCGATTGGGCAAGGAGGGCGCGGGCCTGAAGATCGCGCTCAGCACGCTGAACACCGGGCGTCTGTCGATCCCCGCCATGTGCGCGGGGGCCGGCAAGTGGTCGCTGAAGATCGCCCGCGAGTGGTCCAACGCCCGCGTCCAGTGGGGCAAGCCGGTGGGCGGCCACGAGGCGGTGGGCAAGAAGATCGCGTACATCGCCGCCAGCACCTTCGCCCTCGAATCGGTCTTCGAGCTCTCGGCCGGCCTTGCCGATGCCGGAATGAAGGACGTGCGCATCGAGGCAGCACTGGCCAAGCTGTTCTCCTCGGAGGTTGCATGCAGGATTGCGGACGAACTGGTGCAGATCCGCGGCGGTCGCGGCTACGAGACTGCCGACTCCCAGCGTGCCCGCGGCGAACGCGCGGTCCCCGTGGAACAGCTGCAGCGCGACCTGCGCATCAACCGCATCTTCGAGGGATCCACAGAGATCATGCACCTGCTGATCGCCCGCGAGGCCGTCGATGCCCACCTGAAGGCCGCGGGCGACCTCGCCAGCAAGGACGCGGACCTTCAGGCCAAGGCGAAGGCGGCGCTGGGCGCCTCCGGCTTCTACGCCAAGTGGCTTCCCACACTGGCGGTGGGCACGGGACTGCTGCCGAACTCCTACTCGGAGCACGGGCGCCTGGCGCCCTACCTGAGGCTCATCGAACGCTCGTCGCGGCGGCTGGCCCGGCACACCTTTGCTGGCATGGCCACGTGGCAGGCCGGCATGGAATCGCACCAGGCGTTCCTGGGCCGGGTCGTCGACCTCGGTGCCGAGCTATTCGCGATGGCCGCATGCATCTCGCGCGTCGGACTCCTGCGCACCACCGATCCGGCCCATGCCGACTCGGCCGAGCTGCTGGCGCTGGCCTTCTGCGAACAGGCAGAGCACCGCTGCGAGGCCCTGTTCAAGGAGCTGTGGGCCAACAGCGACAAGACCGACGGGAAACTTGCCAAGCGGGTGCTGGCCGGGGACTTCGAGTGGCTCGAGTCCGGGATCATCGACACCTCGGAGGGCACCGGCGAATGGATCGCCGGGTGGTCCGACGAACCGAAACCGGAGGTGCGAAGGCCCTACTCGGGATGAGCGTGCTGGATGCGGAGCCGTCCGATTTCATCGTGGTAGGCCAGGTACAGGTTGCTGACGATGCCGGCTTCGTTCAAGGAGCCGCCGAGCAGGTCCCCGGCCTTCTTGATCCGGTAACGCACGGTGTTGGGATGCACATACAGCCACGCGGCCACCCGGGCGATATCCTGGTCCATGGCCAGGTAGGCCTGGAGCGTCTCCACGAGCTCCTTGTCGTGGCGCAACGGCTGCACGAAGACGTTCAATCGCTTGCGGTCGGTGGGGCTTTTCAGGCGTGCCAGCAACCAACTGGCGGGATCCGCATCGTCCATTTTCACCAGGTGTCCCTTCCCGGTACCGGGAACCAACCGCCGGCGGGCGATGGCGGCGGCAAGGTCGGCGTCCATGAAGAGTTCGGGGATGTATGAGAGTGCGCTGGAGGCCTCGCTCATTCCCACCACAAGGTCCTCGGCGTTTGCCGCCAACCACTGCTCGGTCGCCCGCGTCTGGGGCATCACTGCATGGAACCCGGCGGGAACCTCCGGGGTCTTCCCGTTCTCGGCGAAGAGCATCGGCAGCCCCAGCCGGTCCGCCGAATCGATCAGTGAATCGACCCTCGCCGGCAGCAGCGGGGCATCATTGAGGGTTGTCGCGACGACGGCCCTCACGGGCTCGAAACCCGTGAATCCGAAGGGCTTAAGCAGTTCCCAGTAGCGCAGTTCGCGGGCGACTGCGATGCCGTCCTGCAGGCTGGTGAGCATTTGTGCGTTGTCATGCCTCTGTCTGGACACGTCCAGCTGGCTGATCCCGTTGATGGCCCCGAGCATGCGCTGCGTTGTCTCGAGCAGCACATCGCCCAGATCGTCGAGCATGGCGCCTTGCCGGGTGGCGATGGCCAGGTGGTAGCCCCGCCCGCGCAACACCATGGAACGGTACATGACCTCCCAACGGCCGATCGAGACCCGCTCGAAACGTGCGGGCTGGGAACTGATGGCGCTGAAAATGAGGTTGGTGGGGCCCTCGCCGGTGGACTCGATGATTTCACCGGACGTTCCATACAGCACGGCCGTTCCCCGGCAGGCTGTCGCCAGCCGGGCGATCAACGACCGCATGGGCTCCTCGGTGGAGATGCTGTCGAGCAGGTCGTTGGTCAGCCACATCATCCTCTTGAGCCCGTACGAGTCCGGCTCCTGGGCGCTTCTGTTGACGAAGTTCTCGATCTGGTGGAACGGAACTTCCTGTGCCACGGAGACCAAGGGAACCCCTGACTCGGCACATGCATCAACCAAAGCCTGCGGGACCTTCTGGTGGTAAACGCCCACACCGAACAGCAACGCTGCGATCTTGGCCCGTCGCAGGCCCTCGACAAGCTCCCTGGCCGGAGCCACCGGATGCGCGTCGCCCGGAAGGCGCATCCCGGTGGTCAGCATGAGGTTCCCCGGTTCGAACCAGCGAGCCGGTTCATGGATTTCGGAAGTGTGGGCCCCGGAGACTTCGGGGTCGACGACACCCGGGACGACCAGTTCCAGGCCGAATGCCTTCTGTGCCAACAAGTCGCTCAGCCGTAACACACGCGGTTCTTTCACCAAGGGCCTTCCATCGCCGGATAGCCCGGGGGCCGCGTTCTGGCTCCATCCACATGGGCTTTTGTAGAAATTACAATCTAGCCCGATCGTTCTTTGACTTCCACCAGTGACAGAGATCCACATCACAAAGCATCGTTGTCTCAGCACACTTCACCGAACCCCTCAAGGAGCACTGGATGGCCAACGTACGAGTCGCCGTGGACGTCGGAGGCACCTTTACCGACGTCTGCATTTTTGACGAGGAAACCCAGAAAATGCGGGTAACCAAGGTCCCGTCGACGCCCCACGACCCCATGCTCGCCGTGATGAGCGGCGTCGACCGCGCCGAGATCGACCTCGCCGATGTTTCACTCTTTTCCCACGGAACCACCGTCGCCACCAATGCGCTGATCACGCGCAAGTTCCCGTCAGCCGCCATGGTCACGACCAAGGGATTCCGTGACGTGATCGAAATCCGGGACGGCACGAAGGACGATCTTTGGGATGCCTACAACGACGTTTCCGGGCCCTACATCCGCCGCCGCGACCGCTTCGAGGTCACCGAGCGCGTGGACTTCTCCGGCAAGGTGGTCACCCCGCTGGACGAGCAGGCCGCACGCAGCCTCGCGGCGCTGCTGCGCAAGCGCGGCGTGAGCACGATCGCCGTCTGCTTCATCAACTCCTACGCCAATCCTGCCCATGAGATCCGCATGCGTGATATTCTCGAGGAAGAACTGCCCGAGGCGACGGTGTCGACCTCCGCAGAGATCCTTCCGGAAATCTTCGAGCACGACCGTTTCAACACCGCCGTCTCGAACGCGGTGTTGGCGCCCCTGGTCACCGGCTACGTGGACCGGTTGGCGGAACAGCTCAAGGACGGTGGCTACACCGGCGACCTGCTGCTGTTGCATTCCGGCGGCGGTTCGATGACCCCGCGCATGGTCAAGCGCTACCCGGTCCGGCTTGCGGCTTCAGGCATCGCGGCCGGTGCCATCGCAGCCAAGCACGTGGCCCAGCAGTGCGGCTTCGAGAACGCGGTCGGCCTCGACATGGGCGGCACCTCCACCGACATTGCGCTGGTATCCGGTGGCGAACTGCGCATCACCAAGGAATGGCAAGTCGAGTACGGCCACCCGATCGTCTTCCCCTCCATCGAGGTCTTGACCATCGGCGCCGGCGGCGGCTCACTGGCCCACATCGACATCGCCGGTTCGTTGCGCAACGGCCCGCAGTCGGCGGGCGCCGCCCCGGGTCCTGCCTGCTACGGGACCGGCGGCGACCAACCGACCAACTGCGACGCCAACGTGACGCTGAACCGGCTGGGCACGTCCCTGGCCGGCGGGGCCAAGACCCTGGACCGCACGCTCTCCCGCGAAGCCATCAACCGCGTCATCGCCGGCCCGCTGGGCATGGAGGAGGCGGAAGCCGCGCACGCCATCCTGCAGGTGGCCAATGCCAACATGGCTGACGCCGTCCGCTTGATCTCCATCCGGAGGGGCTACGATCCCCGCGACTTCGCGTTGATCGCCTTCGGCGGTGCCGGGGCCCTCCACGGCGCCGAGGTGGCCCGGGAACTGAACATCCCCACTGTCGTGGTTCCGGCGAACCCCGGCGTCACCTCCGCGTTGGGCTGCCTGCTGGTGGATATCCGCCACGACCTCTCGGCGATGTTCACCGGGCTCGCCTCGGACACCGATCCGGCTGCGGTCGAGGCCCAGTTCACCGCCCTGGAAAAGGAGGCAACTGCCAGGTTGCGCCACGAGGGCGTGAGCGACGAGAACGCGGTCCTGCAACGCGAGATCTCCATGCGCTATGCCGGGCAGTGGCGTTCGCTCTCCGTCCGGATCGGCTCCGGGCGCGGGGCGCTCGAGGCCGCCGTCGAGACCTTCCACCAGGAACACGAGCGCGAATTCGCCTTCCGCCAGGACGACCAGCCGGTGGAGATCTACCAGCTGCTGCTCAGCGCCGTCGGCAAGACCCCGAAGCCGGCCTTCGTGCCGGCCACCGAACTCACCTCCGACCCGGGCGAGCCGGCCTCGGTCCGCGAGGTCTACTTCGGTGAAACCGGCTGGGTATCCACGCCCGTCTTCGACCGCGACACCCTGCCTGCCGGCGCCACCTTCGACGGCCCCGCGATCGTCGACCAGCTGGATTCCACCACCGTGGTCCCGCCGCGCACCACCGCCGAGATCGACGGCTGGGGCAACATCCGCATCCACCTCCACGACCTTCCCTCCACCAAGGAGTCCTAGCCATGACCGACACACTTTTGGCCACAGAAACCGCGGCGGCGCTTCCTCCCCGTTCGAGGCTCGACCCGGTGACCTTCGAAGTGCTGAAAAACGCATTCGCCACCTCCGTCGACCTCATGAGCGAGCAGATCCTGCGCACCTGCTACTCCTTCGTCATCTACTCCCGCGACTTCTCCTCCGCCCTGTGCGACGCCGCGGGAAACACCGTGATGCAGGGTTCCGGCGACATCGCCGTGCACGTGGGAACGCTGCACTTCCAGTGCAAGGCCGTGATCGAGGAGTTCGGCACGGACATCCACCCGGGCGACGTCTTTGCCATCAACGACCCGTACCGCGGCGGAACCCACTTCAACGACGTCTCCTTCATCCGCCCGATCTTCGCCGGCGGGGAGATCATCGCCTTCGCGCAGAACAAGGGCCACTGGGCCGACATCGGCGGGAACGTGCCGGGTTCCTTCGACGTGAACGCCAAGGAACACTTCGGCGAGGGCCTGCGCATCACCCCGGTGCGCATCTGGTCCAAGGGCGTCTTCCTGCACGACGTCGCCCAGCTCCTGGTGTCCAACACCCGTGCCCCGCGCCAGGCCATGGGCGACCTGCATGCGCAGTCCGAGGCAACAGCCGTCTGCGAGCGCGAGCTGCACCGCCTGGTGGAGAAGTACTCCAAGGAGACGGTGCTCGAGGCAATGCAGGAAACCCAGGACTACGTCGAACGCATCGTCCTGCGCCAACTGCTCTCGCTTCCGCAGGGCGAATGGGAAACGACCGACTACCTGGACGTCGATCCGGGCAAGGGCGAGGGCCTGGTGCCCATCAAGATCAAGCTGAAGCTCGACGGCACGGGCATCCACTACGACCTCTCCGAATCCGCCCCGGCCGTGGCAACGTTCCTGAACTCCGGCTACGGGACCACCCACTCTGCGATCTACGCCGGCACCAAGACCTTCTTCCCGGACGTCCCGCTGAACTCCGGGTTCTACGCCGCGGTACAGGCCGAGATCGGAGAGGAAGGCTCGGTGGTCAACGCCGGCTGGCCGTTCGCCGTCACGGGATTCTGCTCGGGGCCCTACGAGAAGATCATGAACGGCATCTTCGAATTGTGGAGCCAGATCATGCCCGAACGCGCCATGGCCTGCGCGTTCAACCTCGAGTACCTGCTGGTCGGGGGCAAGGACGCCCGCACCCCCTCCAACGAGTACTTCATGTGGTACGACTGGATGGCCGGGGGCTGGGGTGGACGCGCCTCCAAGGACGGCTCCAGCGCCACCGCACCGGTCTTCGGCCCGGGCCTGGCGGTGCAGCCCGTCGAGGGCCAGGAACGCCTCTCCCCCGTGCTGACCACCCGCCACGAGATCGCCATCGACTCGGCCGGGCCGGGCCGGTACCGCGGCGGTCTGGGCATCGAAAAGGGCGGCGTGCTGACCGATGCCTTCGACACCGTGATGAGCTACTGCTGTGACAGGGCACGCTCCATCACCTGGGGCATCGAAGGCGGGTTGCCCTCCATCCCCCACGGGGTCTGGCTGAACAAGGGCACCGAGGAGGAACGCTTCCTCGGCTCGAACTTCTCCTCGGTCCCGGTGCAGTCGGGCGACTCGTTCACCAGGCCCTCGGCCGGGGGCGGCGGATACGGCGACCCCTTGCTGCGCACCGCGGCGGAAGTCCGGGAGGACGTCATCGACGGCTACGTTTCGCTGGAACGTGCGGCGAAGGACTATGGCGTGGTCATCCGGGAAGTCGACGCCGAGCTCGACGACTACGAGATCGACGAGGAAGCGACCTTGCTGCTGCGCGAGGAGATCCGCGCCTCCCGCGCCGGCTGGCTCGCCGAGGACCCGGCGGTCGTCGCGGCCGGTTACCGCGACGGCAACATCCCGATGCTCGATGTGATCCGCCGCCACGGAGTGATCCTGGACTGGGGAACCGGTGAACTGTTCGGCAACACCACGGCCGAGTACCGCCAACTGATGGCGCGGCGTTCATCCTCGCACTGGGCCTGACACGCCCCAACCACCGCGGCCGGAGGGATGCGGGGTGCATGTCCCGGGGCAACCCGAAGGCATCCGCATCCCCGGCCGCGAACCCCCGGCACGGGGCAACGACCTTCCCCGCACGAGGGGAACCGGGGCGGCATTCGTGCTTCCCCAAGCCGCCCGCAGGCGGCACCCGTTCGACACGCTTCACCGGGCTGCGGCCAATCCACGGCCGCCCCAAGCCCCTTCCTTGTCATCCGCATCCGGCATCAGGCATGCCCCGGCACCGTAGCCGGGGTCCATGGCCCATGCCTGTTTCTGAGGAGAAGTACCTTGTCAACACAATCACCGGTGGTTCAAGAAGCCGCCAATTCCAAGATGAGCGCGGGATCGCTGTCCATGGCCTGGTACGGCCTGGTCTCCGCCATGTTCTTCATCTACATCGGCGCTTCGCTGGCCCAGGCCTACGGCACCCGCGACACCCTGATCGGGCTGGCCATCACCATCGTTCTCTACGGTGCAATCAACCGCGTCTTGGCAGGTTATGCCATGAAGAACGGGCTCACCGTCGCGCAGTTCTCCCGCACCCTGCTGGGGCGCAAGGGCGCGGTGCTGGCCACGCTCGTCTTCGCCGCCACGGCCATCTACTACGCCGTCTTCGAAGGCGCGATCCTGGGCTATGCCTTCCAGGCCCAGTTCGGCGGGCCCATCCAGCTCTGGTACGCCCTGGTGGTGCTCTACACGGTTCCGCTGATTGCCGGCGGCATCCAACGCTGGCTGGACAAGATCAACGGCTGGCTGCTTCCCGTCTACTGGGGCGGACTGGCCACCGCCGTCATCTGGGCCGGCATCGCCTATCCCAACGGCAACGCCTGGCTGACCCACTCGACGGGCCAGCTTCCCTTCGCCGCCGGCGGTCCCGGGTGGCTTGCCACCTGTGCGGCCTTCATGGGCGTCTGGATCCTGATGATGTACACCATGGATTTCGCGGCGCTGGGCCGGGCCAAGGACGTGAAGTTCCACCAGCGCTACACCTTCGGTTGGCTCTTCTACACCCTGGCGTTCGGCGCGAACTCGCTGATCGGCATCTACCTCACCTTCACCATCCCCGGGGCGGAGGCTACCGAAACCGGAGTGGCCGGGGCGCTGGTCCAACTCATGGGCCCGTTGGGCCTGCTGGTGATCTTCGTGTCGCAGACCCGCATCAACACCGCCAACTACGCCCTGGGCATTTCGAACCTACGCGAATTCGGCGAGCGCGCGCTGCACCTTCGGCTTCCCGCCCTGGCGTGGGTTGGAATTGGTGCCACCATCATCTACCTGCTGATGCTGCTTCCCGTGGTCAAGTACCTGCTGTTGGCCCTCTCCTGGCAGGGAGCCCTGGTCACCGGCTGGGTTGCCATCGCGCTGGTGCACATCTGGCACGAAAAGGGCGAAGGCCTCGGCGCGCCGGGCGGTTCTGAACCCGATGCCGCGTTCCCCGCCTTCAACCTGGCCGGCGTCGTGGCTTGGGTGGCATCCGCCGGCGTCGGGATCGCCCTGATCCAGTCGGGAACCGCGTGGGGAGCCAATGTCGGCTCGCTGCTCACCCCCGTGTTGGCGGCGCTCGTTTATGCGTTCCTGATCCGCACCGGGAGGGGCACCTCCCGGCCGGCTTCGGTGGAAGCGGCCCGCCGCTAGCGGCACACCCAAGGTGCCCGGACCCGTGCGGGGAACGTCGTTGGCGTTCCCCGCACATCCATTGCCGGCAGGTTCCCCCGGCAAGGACACCGACGCTCCGCATGGACCTGGAACCACAGGTCCATGCGCACGCCGCGCGGCCCACGGCGCTAGCGCAGGGCCACTGCCCTTCGTCCGCGCCGCACGGCGGCCTCCTGCAGGAATGCCCCGAGCAGGGCCTCGAACTGCCCGGCCGGCGTGCCCGGTTCCTCGGGATGCCACTGGACACCCAGCACCCATTCCCCGCCCGTCGACTCCGGAACCTCGATGGCCTCGATGATGCCGTCCTCGGCGAGCGCGGAGACAACCAGCCCGGCACCCAGCTCCCCCACCGCCTGGTGGTGGGAGGACTTGACGGTGGCGTGGCCGGATCCGAGGATGCCGCGCAGGCGCGTTTCGGCCACCAGCATCACCTCGTGCTCCACCATGTCCCCGGCCGGGCTGTGGTCCTTGTGGAAGGATTCCGGCCCGAGGTCCTCAACGAGCGTGCCTCCGCAGGCGACGTTGAGCAGCTGGGTACCGCGGCAGATCGCCAGGACCGGGCGGTCCGCGGTGCGCGCGGCGCGGATGAGCGCCAGTTCCAGGTCGTCCGCCCGCGGATCGACCCCGTTGATGCTCGGGTGCCCGGCGCTTCCGTAGAGGGCCGGGTCGACGTCGCCTCCCCCGAGCACCAGGACCGCGTCAACCAATTCGATGTCCACCAGTTCCCGGGCCTCGGCCGGGAGGTCCGCACCGGAGGCGTCAAGCAGCAGGGCGCGGCCCCCGGCCGCCTCGATGCCCGCCACCGCCAGGGCGGAAAGCCTGCCGATGTCGGCCCCGTAGGCCTCGTCGTAGGAGGCCGAACGGAGGGGTGCGGTCAGGGCAATCAGTGGCGCATCGGTCATGCTTGAACCCTACAGGCCGGAGATTTCGGCCGGCTACTGGTTCTCCCCGAGCCGGTACCAGAGCATCGCCACGTGCAGGGAGGTGCGCGACTCGGCATCCTCGAGGCTGACCCCCAGCTTGTCCTCGAGCTTCTCCAGCCGCGCGTACAGGGCGGGCCGGCTCAGGAAGCCGGTCCGGGCCAGCGCCGACTTGTTGCCGCCGTGCCTGAGGTAGAGCTCGAGCAGTTCGAGGGCCGCGGGGTCCGGCGGGTCGATGATCCCCGCGAGCTCGGCCTCGGCGAAGGAGCGGACGCGGACATCGCCCTGCATGAGCGCCAGCAGGCCGCGCAGCCGCACATCGGCGAAGCGGTAGAAGGGCCTGGCCTTGGTGTCGAAGGTCGCGACGATCTCGGCCACCTGGGCGGCCTCGTCCAGTCCCCGCGCAGCCTCCTTGACGCTCCCCCTGCCGTGCCCGACGCCCACCGACCAGTCCACCCGCAGCTGTTCCCGGGAGAGCTGCCGGAAGATGCGCTCGAGCAGCGGTTCCTCGAGCTGCTTGGCGCTGACACCCAGCACCATCCCGATCTGCCCCGATTGCAGGCTGGCCCCCAGCGCCGTGGCCCGGGAGGAATCAAGTACGGCCAGCAGGGCCTCGAGCAGTTCGCGCTCGCGCAGCTGCAACCCGGTGGGTGTCTGCCCGGCACGCGTGTCGAGGCGCAGCACGACCGGCACGTAGTGCGCCACGTCGGCCAGCCCCAGCGCCATGGCCCGCACGAGCACCTCGTCCGCACCCAGGGCATGGGCCTGGCGCAATTCGTGCAAAAGGCCCGCGCGCGCCTGGTGCAGCAGCTCCTTCTGGTCGCGGCCCGCCAGGCGGGCGATGGACAGGGTCTGGCCCGCGCGTTCGAGCACCATCGCCGCGTCGTCGTCGTCGGCCAGCGCCCCGGGCACCACGAGCCGGCCCCAGCGCTGGCCGCGCACGCCCACGGGGGTCTGCAGCCAGCTTTCCTCCCCTGCACCGCGGCCCGTGGATTCCAGGTAGCCCACCCTCCGGGAGCGTTCGGCCCAGCGGGCCAGCAGTTCGGCGCGCTCGGTGTCGGAGGCGTCGAAGGCCAGCACCAGGTGGCCCACGTCCTCGAGCACCACCGGCGCCCCGATCAGCCGTGCGGCACGCGCGACGATTTCCTCCTCGTCCGCGTTCTCCAGGCTCAGGGCGGTGAACACCTCGTGGATGGTCCGCGAGCGCTCCAGCGCGGCGAGCTGGTCGGAGACCAGCATGCGGTGCGCCACCTCGGTGATTTCCACGAACCTGACCCGCCGGTGCAGCAACACCACGGGAAAGTCGATCCTGCTTGCCGCCTCGCGCAGCGCGCCGATGGCAAGGTCCACGTGCCTGCTGACCCCCGGCACCAGCTCCACCAGGATCCCCACGGCCCCGGCATCGCGGACCTGGCGCAGGAAGTCCCGGACCCCGGTGCCGCCCTCGCCGAAGGCCATGCCGGTGGTGAGCACCAGCTCCCCGCCGGTCAGCAGTTCGGCCAGGTCGGGGGTCTCCGTCACGTGGACCCAGCGCACTGCCGTGCCCAGCATGTCGAACCCGCTGAGCACCTCGGGTGCCCCGGCCTGCACCACGGGCAGTTCCAGGATGCGGGCAATGCTCAGGACGGCCGGGACTCCCGGGGTTTCGAGGCGTGGTTCAGGGTTCACACGACACAGTGTATTGCTTCGCGCGAAAGAACTGACACATTGGAAATGTTGCGGACGTGACGCGGGCGACACAATGGAACAAGGAACACGGTGAAACACCGTTTCACCACCCCGTCTTGAAAGGACAACCACGTGCAGACCCTCTCCCACTGGTCCAACGGCGCCACCCTCGAAGCCCCGGCCGATTCCCGCTACGCAGATGTCATGAACCCCGCCACCGGCGAGGTCAGCTCCCGCGTGGCACTGGCCAGTGCAGAGACCACCGCCGAGGTCGTCGCCGCAGCCCACGCCGCCTTCCCGGCATGGCGCGACACCTCGCTGACCCGCCGTGCGAACATCCTGTTCAACTACCGCGAACTGCTGAACAAGCGCAAGGGCGAACTCGCCGCCATCATTACTGCCGAGCACGGCAAGGTCCTTGACGACGCCATGGGCGAGATCGCCCGCGGCCTCGAAGTCGTCGAGTACGCCTGCGGCATCCCGCACCTGGTCAAGGGCGGCTACACGGAGAACGCCTCCACCAAGATCGACATCCACTCGATCCGCCAGCCGCTCGGCGTTTCCGCCATCATCTCCCCGTTCAACTTCCCGGCCATGGTGCCGATGTGGTTCTTCCCGATCGCCATCGCCGCCGGCAACACCGTGGTCCTGAAGCCCTCCGAAAAGGATCCGACGGCCGCACAGTGGATGGCCGAACTCTGGAAGGAAGCCGGTCTCCCGGACGGCGTCTTCAACGTCGTGCACGGCGACAAGGAATCGGTCGACGTCCTGCTGACCGACCCGCGCGTCTCCTCGGTCTCCTTCGTGGGCTCGACCCCGATCGCCCAGTACGTCTACTCCACGGGCACCGCCCACGGCAAGCGCGTCCAGGCCCTCGGCGGCGCCAAGAACCACATGCTCGTCCTCCCGGACGCCGACCTCGACCTGGCCGCCGACGCGGCAGTCAACGCCGGCTTCGGCGCCGCAGGCGAACGCTGCATGGCCATCTCCGCACTCGTCGCCGTCGACTCGATCGCCGACGAGCTTGTCGCGAAGATCGCCGAGCGCACCCGCACCCTGCGCGTCGGCGACGGCACCCGCGGCTGCGACATGGGCCCGCTGGTCACCGCCGCCCACCGCGACAAGGTCGCCGGCTACATCGACGCCGGCGAGGCAGCGGGCGCCACGATGGTGCTCGACGGCCGCCAGGTCTCCCCGGATGCCGACGGCGAGGGCTTCTTCTTGAACCCGACCCTCTTCGACAACGTCACCACCGACATGTCCATCTACACCGACGAGATCTTCGGCCCGGTCCTCTCCGTGGTCCGCGTCGAGTCCTTCGACGAGGGCATCGAGACCATCAACGCCAACCAGTACGGCAACGGCACCGCGATCTTCACCAACGACGGCGGCGCGGCACGCCGCTTCGAGAACGAGGTCACCGTGGGCATGGTCGGCATCAACGTGCCGATCCCCGTCCCGATGGCGTACTACTCCTTCGGCGGTTGGAAGAACTCGCTCTTCGGCGACACCCACGCCTACGGCGCCGAGGGCGTCAACTTCTTCACCCGCGGCAAGGTCGTCACCTCCCGCTGGCTCGACCCGAGCCACGGCGGCCTGAACCTCGGCTTCCCGCAGAACGACTAGGTTCGACGAACTCCACGAAGGAATGAACATCATGAGCATCGATGTGAGCACCGAAGCCGTCACGGCCGAACAGATTGCCGCCGGCGCCCGCGCCCACGAGCTGGACCGCGAGCACGTCTTCCACTCCTGGCAGGCACAGGGTCCGTTCGACCCGATGACCATCCTCAAGACCGAGGGTTCGTACATCTGGGACGGCGCCGGCAACAAGCTGCTTGACTTCTCCTCGCAGCTTGTCAACACCAACATCGGCCACCAGCACCCGAAGGTCGTCGCGGCGATCCAGGAGCAGGCGGCCGCCATCTGCACGGTTGCCCCGCAGTACGTCAACGACGCCCGCTCGGAAGCAGCGCGCCTGATCGCCGAGCTCACCCCCGGCGACCTGAACCGCATCTTCTTCACCAACGGCGGCGCCGACGCCAACGAACACGCCATCCGCATGGCCCGCGTGCACACCGGAAAGCACAAGGTCCTCTCCGCCTACCGCAGCTACCACGGCGGAACGCACCTGGCAGTGAACGTCACCGGCGACCCGCGCCGCGTGGCCTCGGACAACGCGTCCGACGGAGTCGTGCACTTCTTCCCGGCCTACCCGTACCGCTCCTACTTCAACTCCACCACGGAGGCCGAGGAAACGACGCGTGCACTGCGCCACCTGGAAGACACCATCGTCCTGGAAGGCCCCAGCAACATCGCGGCGCTGATCCTGGAGTCGATCCCGGGCAGCTGCGGCATCTACGTGCCGCCGGCCGGCTACATGGAGGGCGTGCGCGAGCTGACCACCAAGTACGGGATCGTCTTCATCGCCGACGAGGTCATGGCCGGCTTCGGCCGCGCCGGAAAGTGGTTCGCCGTGAACCACTGGAACGTGACACCGGACCTGCTCACCTTCGCCAAGGGCGTGAACTCCGGCTACGTCCCGCTCGGCGGCGTGGCCATCTCCGATGCCATCTTCGAGACCTTCCGCGAGCGCGTCTACCCCGGCGGCCTGACCTACTCGGGCCACCCGCTGGCCTCGGCCGCGGCCGTCGCGACGATCAACGCCATGAAGGAAGAAGGCATGGTGGAGAACGCCGCCCGCATCGGCGAGGACATCATCGGCCCAGCCCTGGACGAGATCAAGGCCAAGCACCCGTCCGTGGGCGACGTGCGCGGCACCGGCTGCTTCTGGGCCGTGGAACTCGTGGCGAACCGCGAGACCCGCGAACCGCTCGCCCCCTACGGCGGCACCTCGCCGGCCATGGCTGCGGTGACCGGGGCCTTGAAGAAGGCCGGCATGTTGCCGTTCGTGAACTTCAACCGCATCCACGTGGTTCCGCCGCTGAACATCAGCGACGCGGACCTGCGCGCGGGCCTCGCCATGCTCGACGAGGCACTGTCGGTCGCCGACGCCTTCGTCGAGGCCTGACGGGCAAAAGCAACACCGCACCAAGGCGCCGGCCCGGTGCCCGGGGAACCATCCCCCGGGCACCGGGCCGGTTCCCGCTTAAGCTTCCGCCCGGCTCTGCCCACCGGCTCGGCGGACCGCCCGGTAAGCCCAAAGGTGCATGTGGAAGCGGCATTGATCTGGATACCATGGGCAGATGTACCTACCCGTCGATTTCGCGACACCCATGTTCTATGTGGCGGCCGCCGTGGTTCTCGCGCTGTTCGCCATCCCGCTGGGCATTGGCGCCGTGGTGCGCTGGCTGAGGTTTCGGGCGGATGCCGTGGGCCTGCAGACCTATGCGCGCCGCAGGGACCTGCGCATCCAATCCGGCGTGGCGATTGCCTGCACCGTCCTGATGACCGCGGCCTTGGTCACAGCCTCCGTCGGGTGGGAGGAATCGCGCCGGAACCTCGGCACGAACATCGAGGCCCGCTACGAGGTCAGCGAGGTGAATGTGACAAGTTGGAACGGCACTTGGGCCGAGGTCGACCTCATCGACGGCACGGGCCGCCCCGTGCGCGGGATCGAGGTGTTCGTGGACGAGAACCACACACCCGAACTTGTGGAACCCGACTTCGGTACGGGCCCGGCGGACGGCCCGGTACCCCTGCTGGAACTGCGCTAGGCCTTCGACGCCCGCGAGATCCTCAGGGCGACCACGGCAAGCACCAGGCAGCAAACGGCCACGGCCGAAACGAAAAGCGTCGCCGCCGCGCTGATGCCCAGGACGCCGGTCAAGGCACCCAGGCCCACCACCGGGGCCGCGCTGCCCAGGTACGTCACCACGTAGACGGAGCTGAAGACCCTGGCGCTTTCGTGCGGCGGAAGGCTCACGGACAAGCGGTGGAACGCGGACTGGAACGCGATGCCCTGGGCGATCCCGGCACCCAGCATGGCCAGGCAGAGCATCCACAGCTGTCCCGATTCCGCTGTCACCACGATCAGCACCGATGCCACAGCCATCATGGCCAGGGCACCTGGCAACGAGGATCCGCGGGCCGGAGCCAGCAGCTGGATTCCCGCCGAGCCGACCAGCACCAGTGCGGCAAGCGTTCCGGTGCCCACGACGGAGCTGACGCCCGCCGCGTGGGCGAAGTACCCGGGGCCCAGGGACAGGCAGAAGCCGAAGAGCGCGAAGCTGAGGAACCCGACCAGGGAGGTCACCCAGAACTGGGAGCGCACCGTCTCGCTCAGGCGGGGCTTCTGCGGCTTCAGCACCGCGTATTCCCCTGGCGTCGGCGCGATGGCCGGGCGGGCCTGGACCAGGCACAGTGGCACCAGCGTGGCGGCCATGAGCAGTGCATGGACAATGAAGGGGGTGCGTGTCGGCTCGCCGTAGGCGGCGAGGAGCCCGCCCACGATGGGGCCCAGCGCCACGCCTCCGGTGGAGGCCAGGAGCGTGAAGCGGCTGGCCCACCGCGGGTGGCGCGGCAGCAACTCGCGAAGTGCGGCCCCGCTGGCGCCGATGGCCATGGCCACGGCGGCGCCCTGCAGCGAGCGGCCGACCATCAGGGCGCCCAGGCCCTCGGCCGTCGCGAAGACCACTTCGCCGCCCAGCCCGACCACCACGGCGAGCACCAGGGCGGCACGCCGGCCCAGGTGGTCGGACCAGTGCCCGTAAAGCACCAGGCCCAGGATCAGGGCCAGCACGTAGGAGGAGAAGGTCAGTGTGACGGCGAAGGGGCCAAGCCCCAGGCGTTCCTGCAGCAGCGGGTAGAGCGGGGTTGCCAGGTTGGCACCCACCAGCAGCAGCGAGGTGGCAAAGATCGTCAGGACCAACCGTGCGGGAATGCTTGCATTCCAGCCCCGGATGCCGGAAACGTCCGCATGCGGACGCATGGCAAGTTCACTGAATACCGTCATTGCGCATCTCCTCGAGTATTGGCTCGCGCACCACACGCCGAGGATCGCCCAACGCACTGTCACAGAGATTCTGGCAGGAGTTGACCCCTATACTTCAACTATTGGGCAACCACTGATCACGGTGATCAGATTTGGTACCTTGAAGAACGGAATGGGATGCAGCGTGAGCGAACTGGATGAGATCGAGGTCGGGATACTGCTTCACCTGCTCGAGGACCCCCGCACCCAGATCGGCGACATCGCCGATTCGCTGGGGGTTGCCCGCAACACCGTGTCCTCGCGCATGCGCCGCCTGGAGGCCCGCAATGTGCTGCGTTCCGGCGGGCGCGACGTGGACCTGAGCGCCCTCGGGTTCGACGTGCTGGGATTCATCACCTTGGAGGTCGCCCACCGCGAGCTAGATCCGGTGCTCACGGCACTGCGGTCGCTGGACCGGGTGCTGGAAGTCCATGAAATCTCGGGACGCGGCGATGTGTGGTGCCGCGTCGTCGCCCAGGACACCAAGGACCTGCACCGCACCCTGCGTTCGATCCTGCGCATCCGCGGCGTGATGCGTACCGAGACCTCGCTGGCCCTGAAGGAACACCTCCCCTACCGGATCCAGCCGCTTCTCCAAGGCCTGCTCAAGCCTGCTCGCTGATCGAACGCATCGCTGTCACGGGCCAACAGCGCCGGATGGGCAATTCCGGGTACCTGTCCGGGCACCCCCAAGGTGATGGCTGCCCGGACAGGGGAACCCGAAAAGCTGCACTGCGCAGACAGTGCCCTACCGCACGATGCGCCGCCGCCGACGCAAACCCTGCCTGGCGCGGCAGAGGACCGGATCCTTGGACGCGACCGCGCCACGATCGGACGGGCGCCGGATCGACGGTTTCAGCTGGCCGGCACCGGCGAAGTGTTTGAACGTGCCAGGGCCAGCTGGCAGGCCTCGCGAAGGACGCCGGTGGCGCGCTCTAACGCCGTGGGCTCGAAGGTCATCAGCGGGTGGTGCAGGCCGGGCCGGACGTCGGCACCGACAGCCAGCATCGCGGCCTGCAGGGTCGGGGTCCACCGGGTGTAGAAGTGGAAATCGTCGGAACCGGAGGTGACGATCCTCGGGCGCAGGTACCCGCCGCCAAGCGTCGTGGTGACGGCCTTCGCCAGGATCTCCTCGGCCCTGGTTCCGATGGATGCCGCCGGCACCTCGTCGCGGAAGTCGAGCTCGATCGTCGACCCCGTGGTGTCCTCCACCGAACGGCAGAGCCGGACCAGGCCGTCCCGCAATACGGACATGGCCTCGTTGGTTTGGGCCCTGAGGTCCAGACCGAAAGTTCCGTTGCCCGGGATGACGTTGAGGTTCCCGCCCCCGGCCCGGAGCATTGTCATCTTGGCCGAACTGGGGATCTGCGGATCCACCTTGAGTCGCTGCATCCCGGCGGAGATCTCCAGCGCGATGTCCACCGCATTCGCCCCGAGGTGCGGCCTGGCCCCGTGGTGGTCCTCCCCGGTGATCGTGCCATGGACAAAGAGGCAGGCTCCGTGGGATATGGACGGGGCCAGGCAGGGTGCCGGGAGTTCCTGCTGCGGCCGCAGGTGGACGCCGAAGAGGTATTCCAAGCCGTCGGTCACACCCGTCCTCGCCACGAGATCGGCCCCGTTGCCCAGTTCCTCGGCCGGTTGGAAAACCGCGCGCACCGCACCTTCCAACCGCTCCGCCTGCTCGGCCAGTTCGAGCATCACCGTGGCCACCACTGCCATGTTCGCGTCGTGCCCGCAGGAATGAACGGCCTTGGCGGTCCCCTCCACTTCCTGTTGCAGGGCATCCATATCGGCCCTGAGCCCGACCAGGGGTTCGCCCTCTCCCACATCCGCAATGAAGCCGGGGATCGAGGCAAACCTGGTGATCCTCATGCCTGCCCCGCCCAACAACCCGGCAAGGTAGTCCGCCGTGGCGAACTCCTGCATGCTGGGCTCGGGATGCTCATGCAGGTGGGTCCATATTTCGCGGAGCCGGCGGCTCCGGAGGTCCTCTCCCGTCATCGGCTGATTTCGCATTCATCCACCGTCAGTTCCGCAAGGACGCCCCGGTCCACCTCAATGCCCAGGCCCGCCCCCTCGGTGATCTGGACCTCGGGAAGGATGTACTGGAGGTTCCCGGGTTCCTTGGTGAACTTCATCGGTCCCGAGAGCTCGGTGGAAACGATGTTGGGGTGGCTGAGTGCAAGATGGAACCCGGCCGCGGAGGCGATGCTGGTCTCCAGCATGGATCCGATCTGCACCTTCAGCCCACCGAGTTCGGCCTGCGTGGCCAGGCGGTGGCACGGGGTGATCCCGCCGCTCTTCATGAGTTTGAGGTTGACCATGTCCACCGAGCGGTCGCGAACGAATCGAACCAGGTCGTCGGCGTCGACCACTGCCTCGTCGGCCATCAGACGGGCGCTGGTGTGCTGGCGCAAGTGCCGGAAACCCTCGATGTCACCTGCGCGGATCGGCTGTTCCACCCAGTCGATCCGGTAGGGCTCGAGGGCACGGATCATTTCCCTGGCGGTGGCGGGATCCACCCACCCCTGGTTGGCATCCACCCGGATGTCCAGGTCGTCGTTGATTGCCGCCCGCACCGCGCGCACCCGTTCGATGTCCAGCCCGTCCCTGCCACCGAGCTTCATCTTCAAGTGCCGGTAGCCCTGGCTGCGGGCCTGGATGGCCTGTTCTGCCAGGACTTCCGGTGCCAGGATGCTCATCACCTTGGCAATGGTCGGCTGTTCGGGCCGGCGCCCTCCCAGCAGCGCATAGATGGGCCGTTGCGCGGCCTTTCCGGCGAGGTCCCAGCAGGCTATGTCGATTGCCGCCTTCGCCGCGCCGCAACCATGCAACACGCCATCGAGCTGCTGGTGCACGGCCGTGATGTCGCGCGGGTCCATGCCCAGGATCGCCGGGATCAGCCTGGTTTTCAGGGCCTCGACCACGCCGGTCGGGGTTTCCCCGGTGATCATCTCGTCGGGGACGCTTTCGCCATACCCGACCAGGCCGTCGTCGGTCTCGAGGGTCAGGACAATGCTCGGCATCGAATCATACGAGCCGTAAGAGACAACGAATGGTTCAATCAGCGGAACGTCGATCAGGGTGACTGTGGCACGGGAAATCTTCATGTAATGGGGCTCTCTATTCTTAACGGGCGGCCGGTGGGCCAGCGTCGGCGGGGAAAGGGTGCGGTGGCGCACCGCACCCTTGTGGCTACATGACGCTTTCGAGGAAGGCGATGGTCCGCGGGTTCTGCGGGTTGTCCAGAACGTCTTGCGGTGCGCCGGATTCAACGACGACCCCGCCGTCCATGAACACCACCGAATCCCCGGCGCTGCGGGCAAAGCCGATCTCATGGGTCACCACGATCATGGTCATGCCGTCGGCGGCCAGCTTGCGCATGACATCCAGGACGTCGCCAACAAGTTCCGGGTCCAGGGCGCTGGTCGGCTCGTCAAAGAGCAGCAGCTGCGGGTCCATGGCAAGCGCCCGGGCAATCGCCACGCGCTGCTGCTGGCCACCGGAGAGTTGGGAGGGATACGCCTTGGCCAGGTGGGCCAGCCCCACGCGGTCCAGCAATTCCATGCCGCGCTGCTGGGCCTGCTGCCGGGGCAGCTTCTTGACCCCCACGGGTGCCACGCAAATGTTTTCCAGGGCAGTCATGTGCGGGAAGAGGTTGAAGCGCTGGAAGACCATGCCGATGCCGCGGCGCTGCTTGGCTACTTCCCGCGGGGTCATCTCAAAGATGCGGTTCTGTCGCCGGGCGTAGCCAACAAGATCGCCGCCCACGGAGATCCTTCCGCCATCGATCCGCTCCAGGTGGTTGATGCAGCGCAGGAAGGTGGACTTGCCGGATCCCGACGGGCCCAGCAGGCACATCACTTCGCCGGGGTTCACGGTCAGCGAGATGCCCTTGAGCACCTCGACGCCGGCATAGTGCTTGCGGACGTTGCTGGCAACCAGCAGTGGCTCGACGGGTGCGGGGGCCTGCTGAAGCCCGGGGAAGGTGATTGCCTCGGTCATGGCTTGGTTCCTTTCAGGGCTGCGTGGGTCGGGGTCCGGCGGAAGACTGCCTTGAGCCTGCCGATCGGGGTGGGCGCCTGCTGGCGGGCGTTGCCCCTGCCGTAGTGGCGTTCCAGGTAGTACTGCGGGATCGAAAGCACCGAGGTGAGGAAGAGGTACCAGCAGCTGACAACGATCAGCAGTTCCACTTGGCGCAGGTTCTGCGATGAGATCTGGGTTGCCACCGTGTAAAGCTCCAGAACGGCGATGACCGAAAGCAGCGAGGTGTTCTTCAGCATCGAGATCGTCTCGTTGCCCATGGGCGGGATGATCACGCGCATGGCCTGCGGGAGCACCACCTTGAACAGCGTGAACGTCGGGGACATGCCGAGGGACGAAGCGGCCTCGTGCTGGCCCGTGTCCACGGAGATCATGCCGCCTCGGATGATCTCGGCAGAGTATGCCGCCTGGTTCAGCGTCATGGCCAGCAGGCCGGCGGTGAAGGCGGGCACCAGGGTGTTTGTGTCAATGGAAAACACCTTGAAGTCGGTGAACGGGATGCCCAGCGAAATTTGCGAGTAAAGCAGGCCCAGGTAACCCCAGAAAACGATCTGGATCAGCAGCGGGGTGCCGCGGAATACCCAGACATAGAACCAGGCAAAGGCGTTCATCACCGGGTTGCGCGAGAGTCGCATGATGGCCAGCAAGACACCGAGGACCGTTGATACGAGCATTGCGACCACGGTCATCAGGATCGTCAGGCCCACACCGTTGATGATCCGCGGGTTGAAGATGTAGTTGGCGATCGTTCGGTGGTCGATGTTGGGGTTGGTCCACAGCGAGATCGCCAGCACCACGAAGCTGGCCAGGAGCAGCGCAGCAACGACCCAGCGCCACGGGTGGCGCAACGGGATTGCGACGATGTCTTCGGTGAGGTTCACGTCCCCGGTGTTCGTGCCCGGCCCGGACGGGATCTCGCGCTGCGGCGCTGGTGCGGTTACCTGCTTCATTTCTTGTCGGCTTCCAGGTTGATGCCGGCTTCCTTGACGGCATAGTCCGTGAGTTCGTACTTGGCCAGGATGGTTTCGTAGCTGCCGTCGGCGATGATGGCCTTCAGCGCGGCAAGCAGTGCCTTGGAAAGATCCGAGTCCTTCTTCAGCACGCCGATGCCCGAGTGGACCGGCTCGTAGCCGGCAGGGTTTGCCGGGTCGTTGACGATGTCGAAGATCTTCCCGTCGCCGGCGGTCTGGGCGGCGTAGGCTGCAACGGCGGAATCCACGACGTCGGCGACGGCCTTGCCGGAGCGAACAGCGGTCTGTACATCGGTTTCGATGGGCAGTTCGGAGACTTGGATCGGCTTGGATCCGCTGTCGATGCACTTCTGGTCGTAGCCGCGCAGGATCTTGGCCTGGATCGTGGATTTCTGCACCGCCACCGGCTTGTCACACAGGTCGAGGACCGTGGTGATGTTTCCCGGGTTTCCCTCGGGAACCAGGATGGAGAACCCGGCGTGGAAATAGTCGACGAAGTCCAGCGTCTGCTGGCGCTCAACGGTGTCGTTCATGCCGGACATGATGATGTCGTTCTTGCCCGATTGCAGCGACGGGATGATGCTGTCGAAGGCTTGGGTCTGCAGTTCGAGCTTGACCCCGAGCTTCGCACCGAGCGCCTGGGCCAGGTCGTAGTCGAGACCGGTGAGCTGCTGGTTCTCGTCGAACATCTCCATGGGCGGGTACGGGATGTCGGATGCCACTTTGATGACTCCGGCGCTCTTGAAGCGTTCGGGAAGCAGGGCAGCAACGGCCGGGTCGGCCTTGACCTCGGGAAGTGCCGGCCCGCTGGCTGCAGGTGCTTCGGCCGTCGAACAACCCGCCAGGCCGAGGGTGAGGGCCAGCCCTGCCGTGGCCAGAACCGTCAGGGACTTTGCTGCGCGAAATGTGGTGTGCATGTGGTGCTCCTTCGGATGGGTTATGCCTGATCGGTCTTGCTCAGCCGGTACCAGCCGGTACGGGTCACGCCGTCGGCAACATGGCCGGTGGCGAGGGCGGGTTCCAGGATCCCGCGCAGATGGTGCCGCCATTGGGCGGCCTGATTGTTGTCGCTGGCCCGCAACTCGACGATGTCCCGTGGTGCACGGCACCAAATTGCTTCATCGGTTTCGTAGAGGGCCGGCAGCCCATCGGGGCCGTGGGCCTGCGCTGCGCCCAGCGCGGTTGCGTCGAATTGGACCTCTTCCACGATCCCTTCGCTGGCCTTGATGCTGCGCTGCGAGGCCAGTGGCCAGAGCGCAACCAGCCGGTCGCTTTCGTCGTTCGCATTGAGTTGGTCTTCCATGACGCCGTAGAAGTTTTGCGTGTATTCCGAAGCCACGGCACCGAGCTTGGTGAGGTTGAACCGGGCGTTTCGGCTGACCAGTGGGTCGAAGGTCCAGGTCATGGATTCGATCCCGCGGGCCAGGGACCAGGCGCGTTGGTGTTGCTTCAGGGCAAAGCCGATTCCCTTGTCGCCGGTGCCCGGGAGCACGCCGGCGATCAGCGAGTACGACGCGGCTCCGCCGGGTGAAACGATTGCCACCGCAGCCCCACACAGTTCCCCCGCCTTGTCGTAGGCCGCCGTGACGTTGCATCCGGCGTGTGAAATGCTGCGCAGCAGGTCAAACGGAATCGGTGCCCCGTGCGGAGACATGCCCCAGATCCTGATGAGAAGCTCTTCGATCTCCCTGAGCTTGTCGTGTTCGTCAACGACAGTGACTCCGGCTTTGGCTGCGGCTGCGGCTGCGGCCTTGGCCGCCTGGGATGCGATGGGTCCTGCATCAAGAATTAGTGACATGCGTCTACTCTCCATTCATTCCGGAGCCACTGGCTTCGGTGAGCGGCACGAGCTTTTGACAAAAACATTGTGCTGGGCCACAAGATGAACTAGTTTGTGGCTCATGACTTCGACTGCCGCGGCCCCCGACAGCATCACCGTCCACGCCCTCTTGCGAGCCATGGCGAGCCCGGCTATCACCCTGCGTTCCCATGGAACTCCCCCGAAGCTTTCGCTGGTTTCCCCCGCTTTGCACGACCCACACACCACATTCGAAGCACCCCCGGGTTCGATCCTGCTGGGCCTGGGACTCCATCCCGGCGAGCCAAAGACCATTGGGATCATCCGCGACGCGGCAGCGGCAGGCTTCGGCGCTGTGGTCCTCAAGCAATACGGCAGGGAATTGGGGGCCATCATCGCCGCGGCGGACCAGGCCGGCATAGCCCTGCTGACGGTCGATGATGAAATGGGCTGGCTCCAACTCGAAGCCCTCGTTGGTTCGGCCCTCAATGCCTCGGCCGAGGCCGACAGCTCGCTCTCCACGCTCGGCGTCGGCGACCTCTTTGCCCTGGCCAACGCCATAGCCGCAATGGTGGGCGGCGCGACGACCATCGAAAACCTGCAGGAACAGATCCTTGGCTATTCAACGCTTCCGCACCAGCCAATCGACGAGGACCGGCGCACGGGAATCCTCGGACGCCAGGTTCCCTTCCTTCCGGAAAATGCAGCCCAGTACGCCTCGGTCTTCCGCTCCCGGGGAGCCGTGCGGATCAAGGGGGTGGGCGATGCCTTGGACCGCCTGGCCATAGCCGTACGGGCGGGGAAGGAACCGCTGGGGTCCATCTGGGTGGTCGATGCAACCGGCGATCTGGATCAGGCCGCCGAAAGGGCCCTCGTGCGGGCCGCTGACATTGCCGCACTGCACCTGCTGCGGGCCCGAAGCGCGTATGACGTGGCCCGCCAGCAACGCGCCGATTTGCTGCGCAAGCTCATGGACGGCGGCGCCGACGCCACCATGGTTGCCGAACAACTCGGGCTTCGGCGCTCGGGCCCGTTCGTTGTCGCCGCCTTCCAGCCGGTCATGGGACAGGCCTCGGAAATGGCATTGACAAGGTTGCTGGACCTTGTCACAACCGAGTGCGAGACATACCGCGGGGGCGCCCACTGCGTGCTCGTGGGCACCACGGTCCATGCGCTTTTCGCAAGCACCGACCCTTCACCTTTCGGACCGCTCGAAGTCCTGGCGCGCAGGGTCACCGAACGATCCAGGGTCTCGCTGGCCGTTGACCTGCGTGTTGCAACGGGCTCGGCGGTCATGACGGCTTCGGAGATCAGCCGGTCGAGAAACGAAGCCGACATGGTGCTTCTCATGCTCACCTCCGGGCATGATTCGGGCACCTATGCCTGTGCGCAAGATGTCCGTAGCCGGCTGACCCTCTTGCAACTGGCCGCCCACTTCAACACGATGCCACACCTGAGGTCACCAGCCGCGGAGAAAATCGCGACCCATGATGCCGAGTCACACACCGAGTACGGGAAAACATTGCGGACCTACCTGGATTGTTCCCGCGATTCGGCGCGAACGGCAGCCGCTTTGTCCTTGCATCAAAACACGTTGCGGTACCGCCTCAAACGGCTTCGCGACCTCTTTGGCATCGACCTTGACCAGCCCGAGGACACGTTGCTGCTCTGGTTAAGCCTGCATGTCATGGAGTTCAGCTGACCCGATACGGCAGCCTGCACCCGCCGGATTCCATCAACGCCGGCCTGGGAACGGGTGGGACCTTGGCGATACACGCGAGCCCTGGGGACCCTCCCGTGGCGGACGGCGCTGGCACCGGCACCGGGAGAGGAACCCGGGAATCACGCCGCATGGTGTCCGCCTCCCCTGATGCATGGCGAGCATCCCGTCGCAGTCGAGGCCGTGGACGCAGTGTCCGGTCCTGTGCCCCGGTACCTTCGGAGGGGGAAACGGGCGGACCGGCTCCACCCTGGGGCTTAGTCCGGCGGCCCGAACATGAACCTGCGGTCCGATGTGGCGGATGCCCCGGTTTTTCTAGGCTTGAAGCATGACAAGAACAGTTCCGCTCTCCGCCACGACCTCCAGCCGATCCCGGATGACCGTCCTGGTCTCCGCCACAGCCCTGGCGGCCCTGACCCTGACGGGCTGCTCCGCCCTGGGATTCGAATCGAAATACGACAAAACCGCCAGCTACGAATTCAGCACCCCGGCCGAGGGAAAAGGGGTCGTCCCCGTCTGGGTCCCGGAAGGTGCCACGGAGCTGAAGGAAATCCAGCGGACCACGGGCAAGGAACGTATCCTGCGCATGAAGCACGCCGGCTCGCTGCCCGGCTCCTGCCTCGCGCTCGGCACCGCCGGGAAACCGACAACCCGGGAGCTCACGGCCGGTCTGGAGTCCGAGCCGGGCGTCAAGTCCGATGCGATAGCGGACATCGTGGCCACGCAGTACCAAACGCCGTTGCTGAGCGCCGATTGGTGGCCCGCCGGCAAGGAAAACCAGGCCACCCACCTCTGCGGAAAGTGGTGGGTGTCCCAGGAGGCGGGGGTCCTCTACGCCTTCTCCCCCGAACAGCAGGCGATCGCCGAGCCGGTGCTGGCGGAGCAGGCAGCGGCCCAACGCGCCGAACGCTCATAGCACAGGGTGCCGCCCGCAACCTCATCCCCGGGGACGATGTCACGGGCGGCACCCTGTGCCGGTGCTGGACGGGGCAGCTAGCCGCTGATGACCTGCGGCTGGCCCAGAGCCTTGAGCCCGTCGACGCCGAACTCGACGCCATAGCCCGATGCCTTGGCGCCGCCGAACGGGATGCGCGGGTCCACGACGCCATGGTTGTTGATCCACACCGTGCCCGCCTGCAGGCGTGCGGCAACAGCACGTGCTGCCTCGCGGTCAGCGGACCACACTGAGGCACCGAGCCCGACGTCAAGCCCGTTGGCCAGCGCCACGGCCTGCTCCACCGAATCGACCTTGACGATCGGCAGGACCGGGCCGAACTGCTCCTCGACGACCAGCGGGTTGTCGGTGGCGATGTCCGCGATCAGCGTGCTCGGGTAGAAGTAGCCGGGCTGTTCCGCCGGCGGGTTGGCGCCCAGCAGCACGCGGGCCCCGGAGTCGGTGGCCTTGCGGACCAGCGAATCGACGATGTCGTACTGGGCCTTGTTCTGCAGCGGGCCCAGCACGTTGTTCTCGTCGAGGCCAACGCCCATCGGCATGTTCCTCGCGACCTCGGTCAGCGCCTCGCAGACCTCCTCGTAGATGTCGGCGTGCACGTAGAGGCGCTTGAGCGCGGCGCAGGTCTGGCCGGTGTTGATGAACGCGCCCCAGAACAGGCCCTCGGCGATCGCCTTCGGGTCGGCGTCCGGCAGCACGATGCCCGCGTCGTTGCCGCCCAGTTCCAGGGTCAGGCGCTTCACGGTGTCCGCGGAGGAGCGGATGATGGCCTTGCCGGTGGCGGTGGACCCGGTGAACATGACCTTGTCGATGTCCTTGTGGGTGCTCAGCAGCTGCCCCACGTCGCGGCCGCCCGCGACGACATGCAGTACGCCCTCGGGCAGTACCTGGTTGATCACGTGGACCAGGGCCAGCACGCTCAGCGGGGTGTATTCGCTCGGCTTCATCACCACGGTGTTGCCCATGCGCAGGGACGGGGCCAGCTGCCAGACGCTGATCATCATGGGCCAGTTCCACGGGCCGATCGCCCCGACGACGCCGAAGGGGCGGTAGTGCAGCTCGGCGTAGGAGGTCCCGTCGTCGACGACGACCTCCGCCTCGAGGTCGAAGGCCGCGGCGGCACGCAGCCAGGCCACGGCCCCGCCGACCTCGAAGCGGGCGTTCGGGCCGTTCAGCGGCTTGCCCTGCTCGCGGGAGAGCAGGTTGGCCAGTGCCTCGGCGTTGGCCTCGATGGCGTCGGCGGCCCTGTTCATCAGCGCCCGGCGTGCATCGTGGCCCAGCGCGTCCCATCCCGGCTGCGCGGCACGGGCGGCGGCAATGGCGGCCTCAAGGTCGGCCACCTCGTGCTCGGGCGCGCGGCCCACCAGTTCTCCGGTGGCCGGGTCGAGGATCTCGCGTCCCCCGGTGGCCGGCTGGATCGCGGCCAGCAGTTCCCCTGCGGTGGCGTAGGTGGCAGCGGTGTTGGTTTCGGTGCTCATGGGTTGGTCCCTTTTCTTGTGTCTCGAGTGTTTGTCGAAAGTCTTGCGTGTTGAAGGTCGTGCGTGCCGGGTCAGTGGCCGGCTGGCTCGGTTCCGCCGCCGGCTTCCTCGCCGTGACCCACCCGGGCGTAGACCTCCGGCCGCGCCGAGCGCAGGCGGACCGCCCAAAGCAGGCCCAGGACACCCGGTACCACCACGAGTGCCGGGAGCAGCCAGCTCAGGACGCTGGCGCTTTCCAGGGCGATCAGTACGTCGAAGTTCACCACGATCGCCCCGAAGAGGACCACGAGCGCAATGCCTGCGATGAGTGGGGCCACCAGGGTTGTCCACTTGCCCAGCCCGTGCGGTTCGCTGCGGAAGTAGCCGATCACCGCGAAGCTGGTCAGTGCCATGAGCATGACCAGGCCGAAGGCACCGGTGTTGGTGAGCCAGGTGAACAACGTGACAACGGGGAACATCTCGCCCTGGTCCGTACCGACGAATGCGAAGACCAGCAGCACCACCAGCGCCAGTGCCGACTGGCTCAGCGACCCGGCAACCGGTGCGTGCGAGCGGGAGTTGGTCTTGGCCAGCGACACCGGCAACACTCCCTCGCGGCCCAGCGAGAACAGGTAGCGGGCCACGACGTTGTGGAAGGCGATCAGTGCGGCGAGCAGGCTGGTGATGAACAGCAGCCGACCCACTTCGACGAACCAGACTGGTGCGTGGTCAGCCAGGAAGACGAACACCAACTCGGGCCCGGATTCCGCGGCGGCGCCGATCACCGCGCTGTGTCCCTCACCCACGGCCATGGCCCAGCCGGAGAAGGCGTAGAAGACGGCGATGATGCCGATCGCGATCAGTGTGGCCCGGCGCGGGGTGGTCTTCGGGTCCTTGACTTCCTCGCTGTAGATCGCGCCTGACTCGAAGCCCATGAAGCCGGCGATGCTGAACGCCATGGCAGCGCCGACGCCTGCCGTGAACAGGCTGGCCGGCTGCAGGGACTCGGTCGAGATGCCCTCGGGTGCCACCCGCAGGGAGAGCACGTCGTACACCATGACCACGAGGAACTCGCAGGCCACGATGATCCCCAGCACCTTGGCGGAGAAGTCGACGCGGTTCACGCCGAGGACACCCACGACCGCCCAGCCTGCCAGGGCGCACACCCACCAGGGGGCAGCCAACCCGAACGTGACGCCCAGGAACGAGGAGAGCGCGAAGCCGAAGAGACCGTAGATCCCGATCTGCATGGCGTTGTAGCTCACCAGCGCCACCAGTGCCGCACCGATGCCGGTGGGCTTGCCCAGCCCGCGTGCCACGTAGGCGTAGAACGCACCGGCGTTTTGCACGTGCTGGCTCATGGCCGTGTAGCCCACGGCGAACACCAGCAGGACGATGCCCAGCACCACGAACGAGAGCGGGACGCCCAGCACGCCCGAGACTGCGAAGTCGGAAGTGACGCCGCCGGCGACCACCGTCAGCGGCGCCGAGGCCGCGATGATCATGAACACCAGCGCCGGCACGCCCAGCGTGCGTTTGCCCAGGCCCGTTGACCGGGTGTCCGTCGATTCCGTTGATGTTGACATGGGGATTCCTCCTTGAAGCCGCTTTACCTACAGCGTGCGCCGTGCGGGGCACCGAGCGCTTGGCTTTGCGTGAGCGGCACTTGGCTCACCGTGCAGAGTTCCGCGGTGCCTCCCCGGCTATGCGGCATTGCTCGGCGTGGGCGCCGTGTCGCACACCCGAGCCATCTCCTCCAGCAGGGCGATCTCCAGCTCCCGCTGCAGCTGCGCGGCCTCGGGCTTCCCCGCGACATTGTGCAGTTCCGCGGCATCGGTGCGGTGGTCGTACACCTCCACCCCGGGGGCCCCGAAGTACCTTGTCAAACGCCCCTGCGCGGTCACCACGCTGCGCATGCGCACCGGCGCCGGCAACCCCTCGATGGAGAAGGGCTGGTCCTCCTCGATAAGCACGGCGTCGCGCACGGACTCGACGGAACCCTCCAGCAGCGGCTGCAGGCTGCGCCCTTGGATGCCATGGAACCCACGCACCCCGGCCAGCCCGAGCAGGGTCGGGGCCAGGTCCGCGGTGGAGGCCAGGGCATTGCTGCGGCGCTGCTCGCCGCCGGCTGCCCCAGGGATGCGGATGACCAGCGGCACCCGGGTCACGGATTCGTAGTGAACGAAGTGCTTGAGCATGAGCCCGTGGTCCCCGAACATGTCCCCGTGGTCGGAGGTGAACACGACGATGGTGTCCTGGGCTCGGCCCGAGTCCTGCACGGCCTGCAGGATGCGGCCGACCTGCGCGTCCATGAGTTCGATCAGCCCGTACTGCGCGGCGGCCGCCCGGCGGTACTGGTCCTCGGAGACCGCGAACGTCATGGTGGCGTCGGAATTCGGGGTGCCCCGCTCGGCGACCATCCTGCGGATGTGCTCCGGCGAGTCCCCGTGCCCCTGGTCGAACCCCCGGGGCAGCTCCACCGACTCGGGGTCGTACAGCCCCGCATAGTCCTCCGGCGGCGCGAAGGGGTGGTGCGGGTCGGGAAACGACACAAAGAGGAAGTACGGGTCCGCGGAGTCCGCTCCCTCGGTGATCCGGCGGGCGGCCCGCTCCCCCACGTAGGTGCTCGGGTGGACGTCGAGCGGGATCGAGGTGGTGTAGACCTGGTCCCAGCCGGTCGGCGGCTTGGCCGCGGCCTCCGGCCCGCCGAGCACGCGCGGGTCGACCCCGCGCTCGCGCGCCCAGTGCACCCAGTGGCCTCCCGGCGCGTCGCCGTGCCCTATCACCAGGTCGACTTCCTGGTAGCCGTAGTAGTCTCGGGGCATCTCGACGAAGCCGCCGTCGTGGCGCACCCGGTTCTCCCATTGGTCCCAGCCGGCCTCCCGTGCGCGGCCCACGGCCCGCTCGGTTCCGGCGTCCAGGAGCCCGGGGTCGGTGGCGCGGATCTGTGTGTCCTGTTCCGGTTCGAAGTCCCACCCCATGCTTTGGTGGTGCAGCTTGCCCACCGCCGCGGTCCGGTATCCGGCCTGCGCCAGCGAGCGCACGAACGTCGAAGCGTCAGGGTCCAGCGGGATGCCGTTGCACCGGGTGCCGTGCACCGAGGGCCAGCGCCCTGTCAGCAGGCTGGCCCGGTTGGGCATGCAGGTCGGGTTCGCCACGAAGGTGCGGTCGAACACCGCGGCGTCCGAGGCGAGGCGGTCCAGGTTCGGGGTGCGCACCTCGGTGTTGCCGTTGAACCCCAGGTGGTCGGCGCGCAACTGGTCGGCGATGATGAAGACGATGTTCGGCCGCCCCGCGGCCCCCCGTGCTTCCTCGCTCACGGCTGGGCCCTGCGGATCAGCGAGAGCGTGCGGGTACGCAGCTCTGCGAAGCGCGGCAGTGCGCGGGTGGCGATCTGTTCGCGCTCGGCGGGCAGGTCCACGTCGATGACCTCGAGCACCCGGGCCGGCTTGGACCCGATGGCCACGATCCGGTCCGCGAGGTACACGGCCTCGTCGATGTCGTGCGTGACAAGCAGGATCGTCATGCCGAAATCCTCGCGGATCCTCAGGCACAGGTCCTCGAGCTCGAAGCGCGTCTGCGCGTCGACCGAGGCGAACGGCTCGTCCATGACGAGGATCTCCGGACGGTAGGCCAGCGCGCGGGCGATCGCCACGCGCTGCTGCATGCCTCCGGACAGCTGCCACGGATACTTGTTCTCCGCCTCCGCCAACCCGACCGCGTCCAGCGCCGTGTCGCAGCGGGCCCTGAGTTCGGCCGGGTCCAGGCGCAGGTGGCGCAGCGGCAGCACCAGGTTCTTTCGCACGCTCAGCCACGGCATGAGCGAGCGCGAGTAGTCCTGGAAGACAAGTGCCATCTCAGGCGGCGGTCCGGCGATCTCCCGGCCGTCGATGCTGATGCTTCCGCCGCTGCTCGGGTGCAGGCCGGCCAGGCATTTGAGCAGGGTCGTCTTGCCGACCCCGGAGGGGCCGACGATGCACACAACCTCGCCGGCCTCCGCGGAGAAGGTGAGGTCGCCGATGATGTGGGCGGCGGCCGGGCCGGAGCCGTAGCTCTTGGCCAGGGAACGCACCGCGAGACGCGGTGCCGATGTTGTGGTTTCCATGGGTTCCTCCGAACCGGTTCGGGCCGCACGGCGCGGGATGGGAGTGTGGGTGTGGTTCTCGGGTGCGCTGCCCGGGGGTGCGCCGCGGTTGGTGTCCAGGGTGCTCATGCGGCCCGCTCCACCCGGCGCGAGCCGATGTACCAGCGCAGCACCCGGCCCTTGACGAGCTCGAACGCGACGTTCACCAGGAATCCGATCACCCCGAGCAGCAGGATGCCCGCCCACATGTCCGCGGACATGAAGGACTGCTGCGCCAGCAGCGTCAGGGCGCCGATGCCCTGGGAGGACCCGAGCATCTCGGAGGCGATCATGACGACGAAGCCGACCTGCATGCTGACCTGCATGCCGGAAAAGATCTGCGGGCCCGCCGCGGGCAGGTACACGCGCAGCATCCGTTCCGCGGGGGTCAGCCGGTAGACGGAGCAGACGTCCTTGAGCGAACCGTCGATGCCGCGGATCCCGTCCATCGTGGAAATGAGCGTGGGGAAGAAGGCGGCTAGCGCGATGTTTGCCACGCGCATTTCCGTGCCGAAACCAATCAGCGTGATGACGATGGGGATCATCGCCACCGGCGGGATGCCGCGGAAGAAATGGATGGTCGGTTCGAACATCCAGCGCACGACGGGGACCATCGCCAGCACGAAGCCGACAACCACGCCCGCCGCGATGCCGGCCAGCATGCCGGTGAAGAGGTTCCCCATGCTCAGAAGCACGTCGGAGGCGAAGTGGTCGAAGAGCCACAATTCACGGAAGCGTTCCATGATCAGGGCCAGCGGCGGGAAGAACGCGTTCACCGAGTCCGCGGAGAGCACCCACCAGGCGGCCAGTGCCGCCACAGGGCTTGCGGTTCCGGCCACGGCGAGCAGCTTCTTGTTGTTCAGGAGTCCGTTTTTCACAGTGCGACCTCCCGGTGGGACGGGTGCCAGTGCAGCGCCTTGGCCTCGGCCCACGAGCTCACCCCGTGGAAGGCGAGGCCCAGCAGGCCCAGCACCAGGACCAGGGCATAGAGCGTGGCGAAGTTTCCGGCGGCCTGGGCCTGGTAGATCGAGCGGCCGAGCCCCGGGGCGCCGCCCAGCAGCCCGGCCACCACCGCAATGACCAACGAGGTGGGCGCCGCGACCCGCATGGCGGTGCCGATGAACGGGCTGGCGCTGGGCAGCACGACGCGCGCGTTGATCTCCAGCGGTTTCATGCCGAAGGAGCGTGCCGTGGCCAGCGCGACGGGGTCGGTGTCCTGCACGCCGGAGGCCGTCTGCGTGACGATGGCCAGCGTGCAGCCGAACGCGACGAGCACGAACGCCATGGGCCAGGTGGGGCCCAGCACCATCACGGCCAGCGGCAGCACCACGATCGGCGGGATCGGCTTCAGGAACTCGAAGAATGCAAGGGTCAGCGAGCGGATGAGCGGCGAGGTGCCGACCAGGATGCCCATCAGGATTCCCAGGACGGCGCTGAAGAGCAGCCCCGCCAACGCGATGCCGACGGTCACGAGGGCCTCGTTCCAGAAGCCGCCGGAGCCCAGCAGCCCCGCCAGTTTCCCTGCCGTTGCGGGCACCGTGGGCACCGCGGTGCCGAAGACCTGTGCGGCAGCGACGACCTGCCAGGCCGCCACCACGAGCACCGCACCGAAGAGGCCGAGCAGGGTCCGGGTGCTGTGCGGGTCGCGCGCGGGCAGCACCATCAGGCCGTTGGGTGTGCGGCTACTTCTCACTGAGGATGAGGCTGTCATCGATCTTCACCTCTTCCGGAAGGAACCCGAGTGCGGCAAGGCGGGAATCGACGTGCTGCATGTCCTTGAGCCGGACCTCTGTCGGCCAGTAGGTCACCGCGGAGTTCTTCAGGATCTCCACCGGGGTGTCGGTCAGCTTCGAGGCCACCTCCATCGCCTCGTCGTGGTGCTCGTTCGCGTAGGCGTTGGCCTTGTGGATGGCGCGGGCGAAGGCCTTCATCTGTTCCGTCTTCTTCTCCACCGTGGATTCCCCGGCGACGTAGAGCCCCACCGCACCGGCCTCGAAGAACTCGACGCCGGGCGAGGAGAGGACCTTGCCGCCTTCGGCCACGGCCTTGGAGGTGAACGGCGCCACAAGTCCCGCACCGTCGATGCGGCCCTGTTTCAGGGACTGCACCGCCGAGGAGGGATCCAGCACGATCCAGTTGATCTTGCCCGGATCGCCGCCGGCCTGCTGGACGGCGCTGGAGATGGTGACCTCCAGCTGCGCCTTGCGTGCCGGCACCGAAATGGTCTTGCCCTCCAGCTGGTCCAGCGAGGTGATCGGCGAGTCCTTGGCCACGATCAGCGCCGTGTCGTCCACCAGCATCAAGTTGCCCGTGGCCATGGCCTCGTCGCTGTAGCCGTCGGCGGCCGCGACGATCTTCAGCGGAACTCCCTGGGACAGGGCGTTGAACATCGGGATCGACGGGCTGTAGGTCACATCCAGCTGGCCGCTCTGGGCCGCGGCGACGCCGGCGGGTGGGTTGGCCACCACGGAGGTCTCCACCGTGAGGCCCTCGTTCGCGAAGTAGCCCTTTTCCTTGGCCAGCTCTATGGCGGCGTCGGAGGTCAGTCCGATGGTGCCTACTTTCAGGGTGGTGCCGCCGCCTGCGGCACCACCCTGCTCGGTTCCGCCGCCGCAGGCGGCCATGGCCAGGGTGAGCGAGCCGACGGCCAGCACGGCCATTGAACGCAGGGAAAGTTTCACGTTTACTCCTTGGGTTGTGGCGCCGCGATGGAAGCGGCACGGTGGTGGTGTTGCGCGGTGGGCGTTGCCGGCGAACGGTTCGCCCGGCTAGGCCGAGTACACGAGGGCGCCGTTGGACAGGGTGTGGGTTGCCGGGTTTTCACGCAGTGCGTGGATGTCCTCGGCAATCGGTTTTTCGAGAATGCACAGGTCCGCGAGGTATCCGGGGGCCAGGCGCCCCTTCCGGTCCTCCGCATGGTCTTGCCAGGCGGGGTGGATGGTCATCATCTCCAGCGCCCGCCTGAAGTCGACGCGCTCTGGGTCGCCGGGGGCTCCGGGACCGGCGGTGGTGTCCCGGGTGACGGCCGCGATGACGGACTCCCGCCAGTCCGGAGAGGTCACCGGCGCATCGGAGGCAATGTTTGTCGGCACGCCCGCCGCCAGCAACGAGGCCAGCGGCTGCTGGCCGTCGAACCTTTCGGCGCCCAAGATCCTCTTCATCAGGGCACCCGCCTCCGAGCGGATGGTCGGGTTGGTGCTGAGGCCAACGCCGTGGCGCTGGAACCTGCCGATGCTTTCGCGGTTCCTGAAGGCGCCGTGGATGATGTAGTGGCGCGCATCCCGCGGGTTCCCCGACTGCGCCTGGAGAATCGCTTCGATGGCGGCGTCGGTCGTGGCGTCGCCTGTCGCGTGTATCCCGGCCTGGAGCCCTCCGTCGTGGACACGGGCAACCAGCCTGCGGAGCTCGAGTTCCCGCTCGGCATCCGAATCCCCCGCGATGACCATGCTGCCGTGGCGGTGGCCGCACGGGGTCTCGTAGGGTTCGCTCATCCATGCGGTGCCGGAACGCGGGATGCCGTCGGCGAAGATCTTGACCCCGGCGATCCGCAGGAGATCCTCGCTGATGCCGCGGCGCCGAAGGCTTCCGGGGAGGTCCCCCGCCAGGCCCGCGCGCACGTCGTTTTCGTTCGCTCCACCGGTGGATGAGAAAAGCAGCAACACGTTGATCCGAAGGCTGAGTTCGCCGGCTGCCGCGAGGTCCGCCAGCACCGAAAGGCTGCGGGTTGAACTCGACCCGCCAAATAGCCCTTCGCCGCCGGGTCCCAGGCCGGGCTCGGTGAGCGAGGTGATTCCCAGGGAATGCAACAGGCGCTGGTGCTTGGTGAGGCACTCCTTGAGTTCGGTCTCGCCCAGGGGCGGAACGACCTTCCCCGCGAGTTCAACCGCCGCGTCAACCAACAGGCCGTTTGCGCGTCCGTCGGCGAAGCGCCCCACGACGCCATCGGGATATCCTCCGGTCCATGAATCGAGACCGGCAAGCGTGGCGGCCGTTTCGTTGAGGAGCAGCTGGTGGCCGGTTTGGTCGTAGGCCACCAAGGGGGAACCGACCCTCAGCCGGAAAACATGCTCCGGCCCGCCGGGCCCGAGAACCGCTTCATCCCAGCCGTGCGCGCGAATCCAGCCGTCGCTCGCCGGTTCGGCGTCCTCGAGGATCCGCACGGCCTCCGCCCAGGTGCCTGCCACGCTGCTTCCGATCGACAAGGTCCCGTGCTCGGAAACCGCCGATTCGACGAAGTGCAGGTGGCCGTCGTTGATACCGGGGAGCACCGCCCCGCCGTGCGCGTCGATGACCCGGGTCCCCGGCCCGATGAGGTCCAGGACTTCACGTCCCCCGACGGCGGAAATTCGGTTGCCGGTGACTGCGACGGCAGCGGCATCCATGGCGGATGCACCCGTCCCATGAACTTGTCCGTTCACGACGACAACGTCCGCGCCCTGGAAGTTTCCGCTCATGGTTGGTGTTTCCCTTCGTCGAAATAGCTCACCTTGGTGTGATCCAGCTAACTTGCCAAGTAGAGTATGTCGTACGACTTAGTCAGTTGACCAGAAGTTTCGAAAAGTTTCTTCCCGCGCTCCTCCCGGAGGATCCGTAGGATGGGATACAAGTTGCACAGGAAGGCACCCCGAAAATGGCACACGTTTCCATAAAAGATCGAAGTCACCAGTTCGTTGAGGCTGCAGCCAGGGTCATTGCCCAAGAGGGAATCGCGGCCGCCACGACCCGCCGGATAGCGGCCGAAGCCGACGCACCGCTGGCGGCATTGCACTACTGCTTCCGCAGCAAGGACGAGCTCCTGGACGAGGTCTACAACTTCCTGAGCCGGGACTACGCCCGCGAGCTCGAGCCCATGCAAGAGGGGTTGACCCTGGAGGACTGCGTGCGGGAGCACGCCAGGAGGATTTGGCGCAGAATGCTGGCCACCCCCCACGAGCAGGTCACGACCTTTGAGCTGCTGCTTCGCCGCAACCGGGTCAAGGCCGAGGGCGAGATGGAACGCGCCATCGAGATCAACCGGTCAATGTACCAAGGCTGGGTGAATTCAACGGTTTCGATCCTGGAATCAGGGGCAAGGGTTTCAGGGATCAAGGATCCCCGCGACCTGGACATCGTGGCTCGCTCATTCATCGCCAACATCGACGGAATCAGCCTGCAGCACCTCTCCGTCCCCGACGAAGAACGCTCGTGGGAACTGATCGAAATACTTGTCGATTCGGTGATTTTTCAGATACTCAAGCGGAACGCGGTCGGCGAGCAGCCGTAGGACGCGCGAAAAACCCTGCTGAAGTGGGCACCGTCGGGCAATCCCCAGCGCGCGCCGATGGCACCCACGGGAACCAGCGCCTGCAAAGGGTCCTCGAGGTCCCGCCGGCAATGTTCGAGGCGGCGGGTTCGGATCCACTCGGCAACCGTGTGTCCGGTCTCGGCGAAAAGCTTGTGCAGGCTCCGCAGGGACATGAAATGCGCATCGGCAACAGCACCCGGACCCAGCGTCGGATCGGAGAGGTGCTCCTCGATGTACGCCTGGACCTGGCGGATCAGGCGCATCTGGCTTCCGTCGACGAGCTCGTTGCGCTCGTGGAGCTCGCTGGCCAGCACGGTGCCGAGTATGTCGACAGCGTTTGCCGCCAGCCGCTGGCCGATTGGACCGCCCACGTGCGGCAGCATGTGTGAAATCTGCGCAAGGAACGGGGCCACAGCGGAGCCGATCTGGTTTCGGGCCCCGATGCCCACGGCCGTCAGCTGGGATACATCGCCGGCGGGAAGCCCCAACAGGTGGTGCGGGAACATCAGCACCAGCGTCCGGAAATCCTCCTCAAACAGGAGCGTGTAGGGCTGTTGGGTGTCATAGATCGCAAGCTCCCCAGGGCGCAGGACGGTCTCCCGGCCTCCCTGCAGAAGCATGCCATGCCCGCTCAGTTGCAGGTTGAGCTTGAAGTGCGGAGCGTCCCCGGCAGCCACCAATTCGTCGGTGCGGCGGACCACGTGCGCGGTGGCGGCGACCTCCATGACGCCGACGCTTCCGAGTTGGCTTCCGGAAACGCTTCCGGAAAAGGCGCCCGCCCGGACAGGCTCGGAGAGCAGCGGGACGAAGGCACTCGAAACGAGTTCCTTCCACGCGCCGAAGGAATCAACATGCTGCACCTGGTACACGAGCGAAGAACCTTTCCCCATTCCGGACACGACCCCCACCGGAACGACGGCAGGGCAGTGAGCGGCATCACATTGATGCAAATGTACGCGGAAACGCCCGCAAAGTCACGTTTTTTCTCTGACTGGAGGTTTTAGAACACCCCCGGACCGATCAGCCGGCCCCCAGCATGCGCAGGTGCTCATCCAGCTGCCCCTGGAGCAATTGCGGGCTGTTGAACTTCGCATCCAGGACAGCCACCACCTGGGCACCCATGAGAAAGGTCAGCAACGACTCACTCACGTGGGTGACGTCGATCCCCCGGTCCAGTGCGCCACTGCCCAAGCCTTCCAGGACCCAGCGCCGGATCAATCCCCGCCACTGCGCCATGGCCTCGTCGTTGACCTCCGCAAATTCCCTCTCATGGATGGCCATCTGCCAGAACGGGATGACCACGCGGGCCTCGTCGAGCCGGTCCGCATCCAGGGGAAGCACCTCAAGGGCAAAACTGCGCAGGGCCTCCAGCCCCTCCAGCCCGCGGGTGGCGTTCTCAATCCTGGCATTCGTGCGACCAAAAACGTGGGTGAACGTCGCGCGCATCAGGCTGGCGCGCGTGGGGAAGTACGGCTTGAGCGCGCCATTGGCAAAGCCCGCCTCCGCGGCAACGTCCCTAAGCGTGACACCGTCGAAGCCCCTGCGGGCAATGACCCTCCACGTGACCTCAACCAATTCGAGACGACGCGCATCGTGGTCAACAATTTTCGGCATGTCGTCCATCCTACGGGCCAACGTCACAATCGCCGGGCTTTGCACACCCCGAAGCAATACCCCTTGTATCCGACATCGATCATGGCTATTCTCTACAACCAGAGAATATAAACGTGGCACACGTCACGCCCATTCGAGAAGCCCCACCCCCGTAGTTTCCTCTCCCGAAAGGCAAGCTCATGACCCTCGGCAACGCCACCGACCAGCACACCGACACCGGTGCCTACACGCTGGCCACCAGCGAAGAAATCGACGCAGTACGCTCCATCCTTTCCGAAAACGGCCACTTCACGGAGTCGACCCGCGTCGCCTACCTGGGCCTGGAGGATCCGCGCCGAGACGTCGAAACCCTTGACCGCCGATTCCGCGTCTTCCTGCTCAACGTCGCGGGGGAACGCCCCAAGGACGTCGTGGTTTCGGTGACGAATCGAGTGGTGGAAAGCGTTGTCGAGCTGGACACCACCACCAGCGGCGAACTTCCGGTGCTGGAAGAGGAATTCGAGGTCGTCGAAGAGCTGCTGGCCCAGGACCCCCGTTGGCTCGAGGCCCTGGCCAAGCGCAACCTGCCGGTCGAAAAGGTCCGCGTGGCCCCGCTCTCCGCCGGCGTCTTCGAGTACCCGGAGGAATCGGGCCGGCGTATCCTGCGCGGGCTGGCCTTCGTGCAGGACCACCCGGAGGACTCGGCCTGGGCGCACCCGGTCGACGGCCTTGTCGGGTACGTCGACGTGGCCAACCGCACGGTGGACCAGGTCATCGACCTGGGCATCGTGGACATCCCGGCCGAACACGGCAATTACACCGACCCGGAACTCACCGGCCCGCTGCGCACCACGCAGAAGCCGATCTCCATCACCCAGCCCGAGGGCCCCAGCTTCAACGTCACGGGCGGCAACCACGTCGAATGGGAAAAGTGGAGCCTCGACGTGGGCTTCGACGTGCGCGAGGGCCTGGTCCTGAACAACATCTCCTTCGAGGACAAGGGCCAGCCGCGCCGCATCCTCAACCGCGCCTCGATCGCCGAAATGGTTGTGCCCTACGGCGACCCCTCCCCCGTGCGCAGCTGGCAAAACTACTTCGACACCGGCGAGTACCTGGTCGGCCAGTTCGCCAACTCCCTTGAACTGGGCTGCGACTGCCTCGGCGAAATCCACTACATCTCCCCGGTCGTCTCCAACGCCCGCGGCGAGGCCCGCACCATCAAGAACGGCATCTGCATGCACGAGGAGGACTGGTCGATCCTGGCCAAGCACTCGGACCTGTGGAGCGGCATCAACTACACCCGACGCAACCGCCGCCTGGTGATCTCCTTCTTCACCACCGTGGGCAACTACGACTACGGCTTCTACTGGTACCTCTACCTCGACGGCACCATCGAGTTCGAAGCCAAGGCAACGGGCGTCGTGTTCACCAGCGCCCACCCGGGCGGCGACTACGCGTACGCCTCGGAGTTGGCACCGGGGCTCGGTGCGCCCTACCACCAGCACCTCTTCGGTGCCCGTCTGGACTTCGCCCTCGACGGCGGCCCGGGCCGCGTCGAGGAAGAGGACGTGGTGCGCGTGCCGACCGGCCCCGAGAACCTGCGTGGCAACGCCTTCTCGCGCAAGCGCACCACCTTCACCCGCGAGTCCGAGGCGATCCGTGACGCGGACTCGTCCAAGGGCCGCACCTGGGTGATCTCGAACCCCGAGTCCACCAACCGCCTGGGCCACCCGGTGGGCTACAAGCTGCACCCGGCCGGCCAGCCGACGCTGCTGGCGGACGAGGATTCCTCGATCTACCGCCGCGCGACCTTCGCCTCCAAGGCGCTCTGGGTCACCCCGGCGGCCGCGGACGAGCGCTACCCGACCGGCGACTTCGTGAACCAGCACGCCGGCGGTGCCGGCCTGCCCGAATGGGTCAAGGCCGACCGTGAGATCGACGGCAAGGACCTGGTCGTGTGGCACACCTTCGGGCTGACCCACTTCCCGCGTCCCGAGGACTGGCCGATCATGCCCGTCGACACCATCGGGTTCAAGCTGCGCCCCGAGGGCTTCTTCGACCGCTCGCCGGTCCTGGACGTCCCGGCTCCGTCCGCCGGCAAGTCCTGCCACAGCTAGGCACTCGCACCATGACTACGATTCATGCGGGTGCCGCGTCCGCGGCGCCCGCATGGGATCACTCTTCCGGTTCGGCGGTTGGGGAAACCACCCGCCCCGCGGCCGGGCACATCCTGTCCAGGGCCATCGCCGGTGCAGCGGCGGCCCTGGGCCTTGCCCACATCTGGTTCCTGGCGGTGTTCCCGCACGGCTGGCCAATGAGCCTGCTGCTTGCCGCCATGGTGGCCCTCTGCCTGAAATGTGCCCACCGTGCGTGGGGACGCCCGAGGGCCCTTCAGGGGCTCCTGGCCATGTCCGCGATCATGGCCGTTCTCCACACGTTCATGGCCCTTGGATTCGGAGGCCACCACCACGCCGGGTCCGAGCCTTCGGCAGTTGCCACGGCGGCATCCGGGGCGATGCTTGCCATCGCGGCCGCAGAACTGGTTCTCGTCGTCGCCTGCAGCATCGGTGTGCGCCGCGCATCTGCTTCGGGCGGCCCGGCCCGCTACTTCGAGTAGTACTGCTCCAGGGTCTTGGCCTTCTTGTTCCTCATGTCCTTGGCAATCGTCGATCCCACGTAGCGGAAGTGCCACGGTTCGAAGTCGTAGCCCGTGGCCCTCTCGCCACCCTTGGGGTATCGCAGGATGTAGCCGTACCGGTGCGCGTTCTTGGCCAACCACTTGCCTTCCCGGGTGTTGGCGAAGCATTTTGAGAGCACGCATCGACCGCTTGCGGCGCCGATGTCAATGGCCAGGCCAGTCTGGTGCTCCGAGGTGCCGGGCCGTGCGGAGATGCGTGAAGCCTGCTTGACGCCCAGCTGCCGGGAGTATTGGGCGAAGAGCGCTTTCTGCCGCGCGTAGGAACGGTAGCCGGATATCGCCGTCAGGTGGACACCGTTCTTCTTGGCCGCCTTGCGCATCTTTTCGTAGGCGGCGACCGCGTCCGGGGTCAATTTCTTCGAGGTGCGGGGGATGCTCCTCAAGGCAGGTTTGTAGCTCGGACTCAGTTTGTTGTCCTTGTTGACGATGAAACCCGGCTCGTACCTGGCCGGCGAATTCAGTGCACCAGAGCCCTTCGGGGAGATCAATTTCAGGTGCTTCCCGGCGATGTACCCGGTCTTGCCCTTGAGCGAGACCTTGTACCAGCCTGATTTCGCTTCCTCTGTGGACTTCAGCACCGTGTCCTTTTGGATTCGCAGCAGAACGGGTGCTTTCGCCGACGCCTTGGCCCGCAGCTTCGTGTCCACGGCTGCCTTGAACCTCAGGCCTGACTCCGCCACGGTCCTTCCGGGTGCCGAAACCGGCGCATCGGCGGCAACCACCGGCGGCGCGGCTTCGGCACGTGTCGGCCCTGTTCCAGCGAAGCCTGCCGTCAGGACAAGGCTGGCCGCAGTCGCCACCACGCCAAGCAAGCCGATTCTTGTTTCGTCCCGCATCGTTCCGGACCCTCCCCCATATCGGCTTGTGTCGCATCGAGGATACGTCCCGGAAAGCCAAATCACCACACACTCCCAGCTGTCCAGCTCGTTGATTTCCCGGTGGAAGCCTTGGGCACGAAGTGATTGCCCAACCCACGGCACAGGCGGAAAACATCCGACGACACCTGGCCGGCGGGGCGGGCACGGACCTGCCAGCCCGGCTTTTCCCGGCGATTTTGCAACGCTGTTACCATTACTTGGATTTGTTCACAGGAAACCCCAAGGATGGCCATGAACCCGGTTGACCAGAAATTCGTCCACAAAGGGCTCACCGTCATCTACAAGCACAGGCGTTCGCTGCAGGACCGCAGGCATTTGCTGGTGATCTTTTCCGGAGGCTTCGGCCCCAAGCGAGGTTACGACCTCAACGGTTCGGTGGTAGACGGGATCCGCACCGACATACTCTGGATTCGCGACACCTTCGACGGGGATTTTTCGTACTACATCCGCACCCACAAGCGAGGGGAACTCGTGGCAGAGGCGGTGGCGGCGCTCATCGACAAGATCCGGGTTGAACGCGGCCTTGAGAAGCACCATTGCACGTTCATGGGCATCTCAAAGGGCGGTTCCGGAGCCCTCTACCATGCGCTGGCATACGACTACCCCAACGTCGTTGCGGTGTCCCCACGCATGAACATCGGCAGCGGCAATCGCGAGCTCCGGCCAAACATCCTGAAACAATTGATCGGAACTGACACGGATGCCGGCGTCCGGGACCTGGACGGCATCCTGCCCACGTTGCTGGCCAACGACCCCAACCGCGCCCGCAACGTCTACTTGTTCTCGTCCCCGACCGACGGGCAATACAAGTCCGAGATCCTCCCGTTCCTCGACGACTACGAACGTTACGAGAACTTCAACTACATCCTGACCGAATCGCCGCTCGTGGCCCGGCACCGTGACATCGCGCCCTACAACATCCCCCTCGTGCTGGCCACCATCGCTGCCTTGGGTGAAGGGGCGGCACCTCGCTACGGCCGGGTGCGGAACGGGATCGAAACCTTCACTTCCTCATTGCCGGCTCCAACGCTCGACGTAGTCCGGGAGCGGGAAGAGCTCGTCTGCCACATGACGTCCCTGGCACTTCGCGATGGCCGGTTCTACCCCGAGGGCGTGCTCTTCATCAAGGGCGAGGAAACCAAGGGCGCGGAGCAGTTCTCCAGGAAAATGGTTCTCGCATCAGGTTCCCACAAGCGCCGCTACACCCTGAAAAGCATGCCCGACGACAAATTGAGCCGCACCTACTTCGAAAACGAGTACTGCAACTATTCCAACGGCAAGTTCGGCACCGTGCGACAAGAAGGCATCGACCTCGCAAGGCTCGAGTCCGGGCGCCATGACGTCCATCTGGAGCTTGAACACAACGGCATTTCCGTCTCCGTCGATTCGGTCCCCGCCGAGCCGTTTGAGGCTTCTCTGGCAATGGGCAAGCACCTTGTGCGGCTGCACTCGACAGGAAAGTCCGTAGCGATCCACAAGGGCCCGATCCTGCCCGGGCGTGCACCCGGAAGCCGCTTCAAGCCCGGCAAGGCAAAGGCCACAGGGAACAAGGTGCAGGTGGAGGGACGCTATGTCCTGCCGGGTGTCCGGACCCCGCAACGCGGAACCATGAGCTACCACCTGGTCCTCACGAAGGCGGGCACGCACACACCCGTCGACTCTTATCCGCTCGCGACGGCCCCGAGCGGTAGCAGCACAGGGATCGCGAGCGACCCCCTGGGCGACTACGGATTCACGGGATTCGACACCCCCTCTGGCAAGGGTCTCTCCGTTGCCGGAACGGCTCCGGGCACCTACGACCTTCACATCACCGCCGTGTCGGGCAGCACTGCCTCATCGCACGCCTTGGGAGTGCGCCTGACGGTGAAAGAGAACGCCGGCGACATCGCGTGCACGTTGCGGTCTGTCATTCCGGTTCCCGGAGGCAGGGCCGCAGCGGCTTGGGCTACGCACAACCGTCCGCGCCTGGCGCGCCGGCTTCGGGGCGGCCTCGGACGCATCAAGCGACGGATTTCTTCGGCACGGCGCTGAGTTCCACGCCGTGCGGGGGCGCATCCCGCACGGCGTGCTCACACCCTGGCAACATCAAACGACCTCGGGCCCTGTCCCGGGGTCGTTGCGCGTCAGCCCTTGCACGTTCGACCGCCCAAGGACCTTCCAAGCTCAGGACTGCCGGGCATTCCCCACACGCGCAGCGATCCCATCGATCAACAGGTCCAGTGCAAACCTGTAGTTTTCGTCGTCCTGGACCTCTGCCATGATCCCCACTGATGCGACAGCCAGCGGGTAGTCCGCGCGGGGAACCTTCGCATAGCTTGCGACCCACGCCTTGTCGTCCTCAGAGGATTTCTCACCAAGCAGCAGCAGCCCGGCGCTGAACCCGGTCCAGGCCAACATGAAGTCCGCGCAGGCGCGGTGAATCAACGCCGCTTCCCGATGCTCGAATCCCGCAAGCTTCAGGACGGCGAGCATGGCCTCCACAAACTTCATCTCACCCTCCTGGCGGGTCACGCGCAGGGCCGCCAGCGTCGCCACCGACGGGTACCGAAGGAAGCTGGCACGGGCCCGCAGCAGGAGTTCCTCGAGCGAAACCTGCCAGTAGGGGCCCTGCTCGTAGCCCTCCATGCCCATGGCCAGGACCCTGTCGGCGAGCGCCAGCAGCAACTCGTCCTTGTCGGCGAAGTGCCTGTACAGGGCGGTGGGGTCGGCCCCGAGTTCCTTGCCGATCTTGCGGAAGGAAAGCGTGTCTGTCGCTGCGTCCGCCGCCAGGTGCAGGCAGGCATCGATGATGTTCTCGCGGTTCAGTCCCTGTGCACGGCGTCGCGGCTTTGCATTCGAACCCTCGTCCGTGTTGTTCCCCATGGTTGGTTATGACTCCTTGGCCACTCAGAAATGTCAACGGTGTTGACTTTAGTGCGTTACTGCGATTTTATGAACTGGAACACACTTTACCTCGCGGCACATTTTGAGAGGGCGCTCGTGAACGACACCTGGCTATTCCACTCCGGAACCATCTTCGATGGCGCCACGGTCCTGGAGGCGGGAAACGCCGTTGCAGTGCGTGACGGCCGGGTGCTTGCCGTCGGCACCGAGTCCGCGGTCCGGGCTGCCCTGCCGCATCCGGACCACGACGTGGCCCTCGGGACCAGGTGCCTGACGCCCGGGTTCACGGACGCCCACGTGCACAACATCATGGGCGGCATCGAGTCCCTGGCCTGCGACCTGACCGGCGCCAAGGACCTCGCGGAGGTGTGCGAACGCATCCGTGCGTACGCCGCCGGATCCGACGACGGCTGGATCACCGGAGGCGGATGGTCGATGAGCGACTTCCCCGGTGGCACTCCCACCGCGGAACTCCTGGACTCGCTGGTGCCTGACCGCCCCGCCTACCTGCTCAACCGCGACCACCACGGCGCCTGGGTCAACAGCGCCGCCCTGGAACTGGCCGGCATCACTGCGCTGACGAAGGATCCCGCCGATGGCCGCCTCGAACGCGATGCGTCGGGCAACCCCACCGGCACCCTGCACGAAGGTGCCATGGACCTTGTCACGACCTTCATCCCGAAACCCGATGCCGCGGCACTCCGTGCCGGGTTGCTTGCGGGGCAGGCCCACCTGCACTCCTTCGGCGTCACCGGGTGGCAGGAGGCAATCCTGGGCGACTACGCCGGCTATTCCGACGTTTCCCCCGCCTACCGCGAACTCATCGCCGACGGGCAGTGCACCGGGCAGGCCGCGGGTGCGCTGTGGGTTCCGCGCTCGACAGCCATTGAAGGCGTCCCTGCGCTTGTCGAGGACTTCCTCGCCCGCCGCGCCGAAAACGCCGCCACGGGGTTCCGCACCACCACGGCCAAGATCATGGTGGACGGCATCGCCGAGAACCAGACCGCCGCAATGCTCGAGCCCTACCTGCGCTCCTGCGACTGCGCCCCGGATGCCCCCGAAAACACCGGCCTGAGCTACCTGGACAGCGAGGTGCTCTCCGCTGTCGCCGTGGCCCTGGATGCGGCAGGGTTCGACCTGCACCTGCATGTCATCGGCGACGCCGCCGCCCGCATGGCCCTCGACGCCCTCGAGGCGGCCCGCACCGCCAACGGCGTCACCGGCGGGCGCCACCACCTGGCGCACCTGCAGGTCATCCACCCCGACGACGTGCCGCGCTTCGGCGCCCTGGGGCTGAGCATCAACGCGCAGGCGCTGTGGGCCTGCAACGACGACCAGATGGTGGAGCTGACAAACCCGATCCTTGGCGCCGAGCGCCTCGGCTGGCAGTATCCGTACCGCTCGCTCATCGCGTCCGGGGCGAACCTGGTCATGGGCTCGGACTGGCCGGTGTCCTCCCCCAACCCGTGGGAAGCCATCCATGTGGCGGTCAACCGCACCCACCCCGACTACCCGGAGGCCGAACCGCTCGTTGCGGAACAGTCGCTCACCCTGTTGGAGGCGCTGCGCGGCTACACCCAGGGCAGCGCCTGGATCAACCGGGACCACGAGGGCGGACGGATCCGCCCCGGCGCCCGTGCCGACCTGGTACTGCTGGATTCGGACCCCTTCGCCCTCCCGCCCGACGACCTGCATGCCGTGGGGGTGGAACTCACCCTCGCCGCCGGGCGCGCCGTCTACGAACGCGCACCCCAGGGCGTCTAGGACCACCGGTTCCCCGAATCCGCACCCACCCAAGACTGAACCCGAACACCACGTTCACCCGATCCATGCAAGGACATCCCATGAGCCCCGCCGCCAACGGCACCCCCGTATCCTTCGACCTGATCGAAGCCAACACCCCCGCCGCCGTCATCGACGCCGCGCTGGCCGATACCGCGCATGCCCCCTACTGGCTGCAGCATCCCGACCGCCCCGACGCCCTTCCGGCCCTCGAGGGCCCCATCGCCACCGACCTGCTCGTGGTCGGCGGCGGCTACACCGGGTTGTGGACCGCCCTGCAGGCCAAGGAGGCGGACCCGGCGCGCGAGGTCGTGCTGATCGATGCCGAGACCATCGGCTGGGCCGCATCCGGGCGCAATGGCGGCTTCTGCGAGGCCTCGCTGGTCCACGGCGAGTCCAACGGCGAGGCCCACCTGCCCAAGGAAAACGCCCGGCTCACCGAGCTCGGCGCCGAGAACCTCGCCGGCCTCGTCGAGACCATCCGCAGGTACGGCATCGACTGCGACCTCTGGGAAACCGGCGTGCTGAACGTCGCCACCGAGGAGCACCAGGTTTCCTGGCTCAAGGAGGAGGCCGAGGCCGGCTCCGGCGTCCCGTTCCTCGACGCCGACGAAGTCAAGACCCACATCAACTCCCCGCTTTTCGAGGGCGGGAACTGGGACAAGGAATCCGCGGTGCTGGTGCACCCGGCCAAGCTGGCCTGGGGCCTGCGCCGAGTCTGCCTGGAACTCGGGGTCAGGATCTTCGAGCACACCCGGGGCACGGGACTCACCTCCACCGATGCGGCAATCACCGTCACCACCGGCGCCGGAACCATCACCGCGCAGCGCGTCGCGCTGGCCACCAACGTGTTCCCGTCGCTGCTCAAGCGCCACCGCCTGCACACCATCCCGGTCTACGACTACGCGCTGATGACCGAACCGCTCACCGAGGCCCAGCGCGAGGCCATCGGCTGGCAGAACAACACCGGCCTGGCGGACATGAACAACCGCTTCCACTACTCCCGGCCCACGGTCGACGAGAACGGCGGCTGGCGCATCCTCTTCGGCGGATACGACGCCGTCTACCACTACGGCCGCGAGGTCAAGCCGCAGTACGACCACAACGAGGCCACCTACCGGAAGCTCGCCGCGCACTTCGTCGGCACCTTCCCGCAGCTGGAGGGCATCAGGTTCTCGCACGCCTGGGGCGGCGCCATCGACACCTGCAGCCGCTTCTTCGCCTTCTTCGACACCTCGCACGGCGGCCGCGTCGCCTACTGCGCCGGGTTCACCGGGCTCGGCGTCGGCGCCACCCGCTTCGGCGCCCGCGTCATGCTCGACCTGCTCTCGGGCGCCAAGACCGAGCTCACCGAGCTGGAGATGGTCAAGAAGAAGCCGCTGCCCTTCCCCCCGGAACCCGTGGCCTGGCTGGGCGTGAAGCTGATGACCAACGGGCTCGTCAAGGCCGACCGCAACGAGGGCAAGCGCGGGCCGTTCCTGAAGGTCATGGACGCCGTCGGCATGGGCTTCGACTCGTGAGCGCCGCACCGTTGCCGCACCTGCGCGGCGGCGAGGCCCTGCGTGCCATGCTCGTACCGCTGGAGCACGGGCCCGTCACCGCCGAGCAGTCGACGGGCGCCCCGGCCACCACCGCCGCACTGGACCTCGGCACGCTGGGCGGCACCGAGTACGGCATCTGGGAGATGTCCGTCGGGTCGATGTACGACGTGGAGGCCGAGGAGGTCTTCGTCGTGCTGGCGGGAGCCGGCACCGTGGTCATCGCCCCGTTCGACGGCCGCCCCGCACACACCGCCGAGCTCCGGCCCGGAACCGTCATGCGGCTGGACGCCGGCATGGAAACCACCTGGACCGTCACCGAAACCCTGCGCAAGATCTATTTCACCCCCACCGAAGAACACGGGAGCAATTCATGAGCAACACCCAAGGCCACCAGTACATCAACGGCGCCTACCGCGTCGGTTCGGGCACCCCCGTCGAGCGCGTCAACCCGGCCACCGGCCAGGTCGACGCCACGATGGACATCGCCTCGATCGCCGACCTCGAGGACGCCATCGCCGCGGCGGAGGCCGCCTTCGCCGCCTGGTCGCGGCTGACCCCGGGCGAGCGCTCGGACCACCTGCTGGCCTTCGCCGCGGAGCTGAAGACCCGCGCCAGGGAGCTTGCCGAGCTGGAAACCGCGCAGACCGGCAAGTCCACCCGCATGTCCAACGAGTTCGACGTGCCCGGCACCATCGACAACGTGAACTTCTTCGCCGGTGCCGCGCGCCACCTGCAGGGCCAGGCCGCCGGCGACTACGCGGGGAACTCCACCTCGATGATCCGCCGCGAGCCCATCGGCATCATCGGCTCCATCGCCCCGTGGAACTACCCGCTGCAGATGGCCGCGTGGAAGATCCTGCCGGCGATCGCCGCGGGCAACACCATCGTGCTCAAGCCCAGCGAAATGACCCCGGGCACCTCGCTGGTCTTCGCGGAGGCCGCCACCGCCGCCGGCATCCCGGACGGCGTCATCAACGTCGTGGTCGGCGCGGGCCGCCAGATCGGCGAGGCCCTGGTCCGCCACCCGAAGATCGCCATGACCTCCTTCACCGGGTCCACGCCGGTGGGCCGCAAGATCATGGAGATGGCCTCCGAGAGCGGCAAGCGCGTGCACCTCGAACTCGGCGGCAAGGCACCCCTGGTGGTCTTCAAGGACGCCGACGTGGAGGCAGCGGCCCACGGCGCCGTTGCCGGCTCCACCATCAACGGCGGCCAGGACTGCACCGCGGCCACCCGCGCCTACGTGCACTCCTCGCTCTTCGACGCGTTCACCGACCGCGTCGCCGAGCTCATGGACGCCATGGTCGTGGGCGACCCGACCGACGAGGACACCGACATGGGTTCGCTGATCTCCTTCGCCCACCGCGGCAAGGTCTCCGAGATGGTCGAGCGCGCCAAGGAAGCAGGTGCCACGGTGCGTGCCGGCGGCGTGGCACCGGAGCTGCCCGGCGCCTTCTACCGCCCGACGCTGATCACCGGCGCGGCACAGGACAGCGAGATCGTCCAGGACGAGGTCTTCGGCCCCGTGCTGGTGGCCCTCCCCTTCGAAACCGACGACGAGGCCATCGCCCTGGCCAACGACACCCCGTTCGGCCTGGCCGCCTCGGCATGGACCAACAACGTCAATCTCGCCATGCGTGCCGCCGCGGAGATCCAGGCCGGCTGCGTGTGGATCAACGAGCACATCCCGATCGTCTCGGAGATGCCGCACGGCGGCTACAAGGACTCGGGCTTCGGCAAGGACATGAGCAGCTACTCCTTCGAGGAGTACACCAACATCAAGCACGTGCTCATCTCCCACGACACCGAGGCGCACAAGGGCTGGCAGAGCACCGTCTTCAGGAAGCGCTAGCCCGCACCCGGGCGGCATGCCCCGGGCGGGAGGATCCGTTCCTCCCGCCCGGGGCATGCTTCGTTCTTAATGAGAATCATTAGCCCACGTTCGGTAGACTTCCCGGGGTAGGCACGGGCAGCTAAGCGAACGGGGATGATTCACTTCCATGGGCGGACACCACCACGGCGACGTACTTGTCGATCCACGACGGCGCCGGCGCGCCAACCTGATCCTCTGGATCCTGCTGGCCCCGGTGGGAATCGCCGCCCTGCTGGGCACCATCCTGCTGTGGCCCGCGGGCGAGCGCACGACCGCCCTCGAGGACCCCTACAACGCCGGCCCCGGCGTGAGCATGTCCACCGGAACCGTGACCCGCACGCTGACGGAGACCTGCCCCTCCTCCATGGGCCTCGCGGACGTGGGCGGCAAGGAACTGCAATGCGAGATCTCCTACGTGGCACCCGACGGCGCCGGCGCGGAATTCGCCCTCGAGGTGCCGCCGGAGACCACGCGCTCGCGGCCGCTGGAGGCCGGGGACCGCATCAAATACCTCGACCTGAGTGCCGTCGCCGACGGGTCCTCGGCACCCTACGTCTTCGTCGACTTCGTCCGCACCGTCCCCTTGGTTGCTCTGGCGCTGGCCTACGCTGCGGTCGTGTGCCTCGTCGCCCGCTGGCGAGGACTGCGCGCCCTGCTCGGGCTCGGCGGCGGGCTGGTATTCATCGTCGGGTTCATGATCCCGGCGCTGCTCGAGGGCAAGAGCCCCCTGCTCGTGGGGCTTGTCGGGTCAACTGTCGTCATGTTCGCCGCCCTGTACTTCGCCCACGGCTTCTCGGCCCGGACCTCGACGGCCCTGCTGGGGACGCTGTTCGGACTGGGCGTCACCGCCGCCATCGCGATCTGGGCCACCGACGCGGCAGCACTCACCGGCGCCACCGACGACGCAGCACTCACGCTCAACACCGTGGCCCCCACCCTCAACCTCTCCGGGCTCCTGCTCTGCGGCCTGCTCATCGCGGGGCTCGGCGTGCTCAACGACGTCACCATCACGCAGTCCTCGGCCATCTGGGAGCTGGCCGAGATCGCCCCGCACTCCACGGCCCGCCAGCTCTTCACCTCGGGCATGCGCATCGGCCGCGACCACATCGCCTCAACCGTCTACACCATAGCCTTCGCCTACGCGGGTGCCGCCCTGCCCATCCTGGTCCTGGTCAGCCTGTACGACCGCCCGCTGCTCGACTCGCTCACCACCGGGGAGATGGCCGAGGAAATCATCCGCATCCTCGTCGGATCCATCGGCCTGGTGCTGGCCATCCCCGTCACCACGGCCATCGCGGTCCTCGTCGTCAAGGCCACCGGGCAGGGAGGCCCCGCCAAGCCGCGGGGCAGGCGCTCGCTCGGTTCGCCGGCGCCGGCCGAGGACCGGCCGCGGGACAGCGGGGCGCACGATGTCGACCTGCAACACCAACACTAATGCGAATGATTCTTATTTAAGTTAGAGTGGTGTCCTCGACACGACCACGCGTCCCGGAAGGACCCACTCCCCCATGACCCGAACACTTGGCCTGGCCACCACGGCACTGGCCGGCATCCTCGCACTCTCCGCCTGCGGCAACGGCGCCCAGGCGCAGCCGGCGGCCGAACCATCCCGCGTCCAGGTGCTCAGCAGCACCAGCGTCTACGCCGACCTCGCCGCCGAGGTCGGCGGGGACCTGGTGGACAGCACGGCCATCATCGATTCCCCGTCGCAGGACCCGCATTCCTACGAGGCCACAGCGCGCGACAAACTCGCCGTCTCCAAGGCCCAGCTCGTCATCGGCAACGGCGGCGGCTACGACCCGTTCATCGAGAACCTGGCCGGGGAGACCGCCCGGCCGGGACAGTCGGTGCTCCACGCCGTCGACCACTCCCCGATCCCCGCCGAGACCGCGGAGCATGAAGACGGCCACGACCATGACCACGGACATGACGACGAACCGGCGGCGCACGAGGGACACGAGGGACACGACCACGCCGACGAGGAGCATGCCGGCCACGAGCACGCGGGATACAACGAGCACGTCTGGTACGACCTCGAGTCGATGCAGCAGCTTGTCCCGGAGATCGCCGGAAACCTCACGGCGATCAAGCCCGAGGGGCGGGCCGTGTTCGAAGCCAACGCGGGCCGGCTCCTCGGCGAGCTGGCAGGGCTGGAATCCAGCGCCAAGGCCCTGCGCGACGAGGCCCGGGGCAAGCACTTCGCGATGACCGAGCCCGTGCCGTACCACCTGCTGGTGGACCTCGGCATGCAGGACTCGACCCCCGAGGGGTTCAGCGAGGCCATCGAGGGCGGGTCCGAGGTATCCCCGCAGGCCCTGAAGAAGATGGGCGACCTGCTGGAGGCCGGAAGCATCGACATGCTGGCCTACAACACCCAGACCGCCAGCCCGCAGACGGAACGCATCCGCGATGCCGCCGTGCGGCAGCATGTGCCGGTTGTCGACTTCTCGGAGACGCTTCCGCAAGACACCCGCTACGTCGACTGGATGGCCGGGAACCTGCGTGCCATCGAGGCCGGGCTCAACTAGCGCGAACATGCCGGCGGCGGAGGTCCCTTCACTGGGACCTCCGCCGCCGGCGGTACGTTCGGGGGGGTCACCCGGCCGGGGCGGCCTCACCCGTGGGCCAGCGCAGCAGCGCGGCGATGCCCACGCCCTCGGGCAGCACGCCCTCGGGCACGTAGCGGATCGCCGCGTCGGTCAGGGCGGTGGCCCGCAGCAGCACCTCGGGTGCCGGCCACGACCCGATGACAAGTTCCGCGTGGTCCGCCGAATCCTCCCCCACGAGCCACGGCTCGGAGGAAAGCGCGACAAGGGACTCGTCGTCCTGGAACTGGTTGACCAGCACGGTGCTTGCCTGGGCCTGCTGCAGGGCCGCGACAACCTCGTCGAAGCCGAGGGCCAGGTCCGAGCGGCCGTTGCCGGTCCGGTTGGCGACCTTCTCGGACAGTTCCTTCAGCTCGCGGTCGATCACGCCGTTCACGTGCTCGGCGACGGCAGCGGCAAAGGCCGCCTGGTCGGCGCCCCCGGTCCGGGTGTGCTGGTCAAGGGTCGTGGTGACGGCCTTGTGCGCCGTGGCCATCTGCCCGGCCACCAGCTCGCGGGCCTTCACGTCGCCGGCCAACACAATCAGCTTCACGTAGTTCTCGCGGGCCAGCTCGTCGATCTGCCGCGCCAGCTCGTCGGCGTTGCGCCGCCAGATTTCCTCGGTGGCCGACTGGTTCTTGGGTTCGTCGTAGCGCCCCGGAACCTTCCGTGCATGGTGCGCTTCCTCGGGATCGCCGCTTACCCCGCGGCTCTCCCCGACCTCCTGGATCGATGAGTGGTAGAGGCGGACCTCGCCGCCGTCGCGGCTGGCCTCAGCGACAAGGTACGGGAACTGGCCCCCGCGTGCGCGGGCCAGCGCCACGAGGTTCGGGAAGGGACCGCAGTCGACGTCGGGATCGTGGACCTTGAGGCCGTGGATCAGTTCGTCGACAACCACCTCACCGCCGTTCACCGCCACAAAGCGCGCCACCGGTGCGGGGCAGCCGGTGGCGGGCACCAGCGCCTGGCGAATGGCACCGATGTCGGCCTCGGATGCCTGCTGCGAGGCGAGGATCTTGCCGACGGTTTCCGGAAGCTCGTCCGCCGCCTCGTGCGCGGCGGTTGTTCCTAGCGATGCATCGAAAAGCGCCGTGCACCACGGGCCCTCTCGACGGTAAAGCGAAGCGTCGATTCCTGTGGAACCTGCGCGTGATGCCATGGGGGAACTCCTTCCCACGCGGCCTGTGCCGCATGCCGATTCGATCCGTGTGCCCCACCGTAGCACCGGAGCGCGCCCCGCCGATAGGGCTGTTCGAATCGCTTTCCGCTGGGTAGGATGGCGCCGCGCACGGGCCCGGGGCGGACCCTTCCGGCCCGTGCACGCACGCCGCTACAGGCCCAGGATCGAGCTGGCCACCAGGAAGTAGATGACAAGTCCCGTCGCGTCGACGAACGTCGAGATGAACGGGTTGGAGAACACCGCGGGGTCCGCCTTCACGGCCTTGCCCAGCAGCGGCATCAGCCCGCCGATGCTTGCGGCCATGGTGCACACCCCCAGCAGCGTCAGCCCGATGACCAGGCCGATCGGCACCGAATAGGCAATCGCCGCGATGGCAAAGCCCAGGGATCCCAGCAACAGGCCCATCAGCGCGCCGACGCGCACCTCGCGGGTCAGGACCTTTAAGACGTCCCGGGGCCGTACGTCCCCCAGCGCCAGCGCGCGGGTGATGGTGGTTGCTGCCTGGTTTCCGGTGTTCCCGCCCGTGCCGATCAGCAGCGGGATGAACAGCGAGAGCACGACCTGCTCCTCGAGCGTGGTCTGGAAAGCCCCGATGACCTGCACGGTAAGGGTGGCACCGAGGGCCAGCACCAGCAGCCAGACCACCCGGGCCCGCACGATGCTGCGCACCGGCGTGGCCAGGTAGGGCCGGCGCAGCGGTTCGCTGCCACCGGCGCGGGCGGCGTCCTCGCTCTCGGCATCCTCGAGGATCCCCAGGGCATCGTCGACGGTGAGGATGCCGACCAGGCGCTCCTCGGCGTCGACGATCGGCAGCACCAGCACCTTGGCGTCGGCGCAGTAGCGGGCGGCCTCCTCCGCGTCCTGTGTCGCGGCGGCGCTCAGCGGGCTCTTCATGATCCCCGAGACGTGCACCTCGGGATCGGCCCGCAGCACGTCGCGCAGCGACACCACGCCCACCAGGTGGCGCCCGGAGTCGGTCACCGGAATGGTGTAGACGCTTTCGGCGTCATCGAGCCGGGCGCGCACGCGGGCCAGGGTCTCGCCGACCGTGAGTTCGGGGTGGGTGATCACGAACTCGGGGCTCATGTAGCGCCCGACGGCACCCTGCGGGTAGCCGAGGACCGCGGAGGTCAGGGCCCGGTCCTTGTCGCTCAGGCCGAGGATCAGGCGGTTGGCCACCGAGGCCGGCAGTTCGTCCATCAGGGCTACACGGTCATCGGGGCTCAGGCCCGCGAAAACCTCGGCGACCTCCGAATCCTGCAGGCCCTCCACGAGGTCGGCCTGCAACGCGGCATCGAGCCGCTCGAAGACCTCGATGGCCCGGCCCTTGGGCAGCGTGCGGTAGGCCAGCGCGCGCTCTATGGTGTTGAGGCGTTCGAGCTGCTCGAGCGTCTCCGTCACGTCAAGGGGCTTGAGCGCCCGCGAAACGTCCGCGACGCTGTTGGCCCCCAGGGCCTTCGCCAGCAGTTCGGCGCTTTCGTCGAACGAGATGGTGGGAGATTTGATCATGGTCCGGTTCCCTCCGGCCTGGCGCACGCTGGAGGGCGCGGCGGTGCCGCGGCGTGCGCAAAAGTACGGGTGTGCTGTGGATGCAATACCGCAACCGCACGAACCCGTCGCCGGGGAAAGCGGGAACACCGTGGCCCCGGAATATCCTTCCCGGGTCGCCGCCGTGGCGGCGGAGGGCCGTGCACCGGCAGGGAGGATGCCCGGGCATGGCCCGGGGCGTACTCAGGCCCGGTGGAGCGATGGTTCCCGCGGGCCTAGGCGAGGCTCGCGCGGTGCGGTAGATCGACTATGTCCGTCGTCCATGCGAGGGTCACCTCCATCCATTCCGGGTCTCATCGGGGGCGGATCGAAGAACGGCAGCCTGCGGCGCGCTGGATTCGATCCCCAGGGCCATCCTAGGCACAAAAACCGCCCGGTGGCCACAAACGTGCCGCGGAACACGCCGCCCGCACCCGCGGCGCCCCGTACCCGTTCAGCCGGCGGGGACCCAGAACCTCATGGTGCGCCCCTCGCCGACCTGCACGATGTCCTCCAGCACTCCCCCGTTCGCCTGGATGGTCCGCGCCGAGGCGATGTTCCTCTCGTCGCAGGTCACCAGCGCCCTGTCGATGCCGCGCGCGGCCAGCTGGTCCAGGGACAGCCGCAGGATGCCTGTCGCGTGGCCGCGGCGCCGGAAGCCCGGGCGAACGCCGTAGCCGATGTGGCCGCCGACCAGCAGCAGGTGCTCGTTGAGCTCGAAACGGATGCAGGTGCGCCCCACAAGTTCCCCGTCGGCGAAGGCCCCCCACAGCGCCGAGGGCACCCACCCCTCGGGGAGCCCGAGGCCTTGTTCGTGGGCGTGGAGCTGGTCGAGGTACGCCTCGAACCCGCGGCGGGCGGAATAGCCCAGCAGGAATTCGAAGTCGTCGGCGTCAAGTTCGGTGCGTGCCAGCAACGCTTCGTCGCGGTCCGCGATCTCGAATGGCCTGAGGGTGAGCATGCCTTGAAGACTACCAGCGCTGCGGCACGCGGATGGGCCGGGATACGGCGATGCCGCCCGCGCCATGGTGGCGCCGGCGGCATCCCCACGGGAGCATCAGCACTCGATGACGTTCACGGCCAGGCCGCCCATCGCGGTTTCCTTGTACTTCGAGCTCATGTCCTTGCCGGTCTCGCGCATGGTGATGATGACCTCGTCGAGGGTCACGTGGTGCTGCCCGTCGCCCATCAGGGCCATTTTCGCGGCGTTGATGGCCTTGGACGCGGCGATCGCGTTGCGTTCGATGCACGGGATCTGCACGAGGCCGCCGATCGGGTCGCAGGTGAGGCCAAGGTTGTGTTCCATGGCGATCTCCGCGGCGTTCTCCACCTGGTCCACGGTGCCGCCGAGGATTTCGGCAAGGCCGCCGGCGGCCATCGAGGAGGCCGAGCCGACCTCGCCCTGGCAGCCGACCTCGGCGCCCGAGATCGAGGCCTGCTCCTTGTAGAGCACGCCGATGGCCGCGGCGGTGAGCAGGAAGCGGACGATGACGTCCTCGCGCTCCTCCTGGTTCCAGTACTTGGCGCCCGGGGCGTAGTGCGTGGCGTAGAACATGACGGCCGGGATGATGCCCGCGGCGCCGTTGGTGGGGGCGGTGACCACGCGGCCGCCGGATGCGTTCTCCTCGTTGACGGCCAGCGCGACGAGGTTGATCCATTCCTGCCAGAACACCGGGTCGCGGTCCTTGTCCTCCTTGGCCAGGCGCCTGTGCCATTCGGGGGCGCGGCGGCGGACCTTCAGCCCGCCGGGCAGCACACCCTCGCGGGTCAGCGAGGCGTCCTTGCAGTCCTCCATGACCTGCCAGATGTGCAGCAGGCCCGCGCGGATCTCCTCCTTGGAGCGGTAGGCCTCCTCGTTGGCGGCCATGACCCCGGCGATGGACAGGCCGGTGGTGGCGCAGTGCTCGAGCAGCTGGGCGGCGGTGGAGAACGGGTAGGGCTGCTTGTTGACGGCTTCCTCGAAGTTCGCCGCGAGCTTCTCCTCGGCGCCCTCGCGCACGATGAACCCGCCGCCCACCGAGTAGTAGGTCTCCTCGCAGAGCGTGTTGCCCGCCGCGTCAAGGGCGGCGAGCTTCATGCCGTTGGTGTGGCGGGGCAGCACCGTGAGCGGGTGCTGGATCATGTCGGCGACGGTGAAGGGGAGTTCCTTGCCCTCGCCCAGGGCCTGGCACAGCTGCAGCTTGCCGCTGGATTCCATCTCCTCCAGGCGGTCGTCGACCTCCGAGGGCAGGATCTTCTCGGGTTCGAAGCCCTCGAGCCCGAGCATGATGGCCGTAAAGGTTCCGTGGCCGCGGCCCGTCGCGGCGAGCGAGCCGTAGACGTCCACGCGCAGCGACGCGGTGCCGGCGAGCAGCTGTTCGCGCACCAGCTTGGCGGAAAAGGCGTGTGCGGCGCGCATGGGGCCGACCGTGTGCGAGGACGAGGGTCCGATGCCGACGGTGAAAAGATCGAAGACGCTGATGGCCACGAGATGACTTCCTTCATGAGGTACCGTCGCGGGGACGGTGTGGTGGGAGGTGGATCGGCACGCATGTGACGCGCGCCACGACCCTGTGCACAAACACTGCGAGCCCGGGATCTTGTGAATCCCGGACTCGCAGCGATGCAACTGGCGGCCGGGGGCTAGGCCAGGTTTTCCAGCTCCGGGTAGAGCGGGTGTGCATTGGCCAGGGCGTGCACGCGGTCCTTCAGGGCCGCAAGCGTCGCCTCGTTGTTCTCTTCGGAACCGGCGATGAGGGTCTCGGCGATGATGTCCGCGACCTCCACGAAGGCGGCCTCGGAGAAGCCGCGCGTTGCCAGTGCCGGGGTGCCGATGCGCAGGCCGGAGGTGACCATCGGCGGGCGGGGGTCGAACGGCACCGCGTTGCGGTTCACCGTGATCTCCACCTTCGCCAACAGGTCCTCGCCCTGCTGTCCGTCCAGCTCCGAGTTGCGCAGGTCCACCAGGACCAGGTGCACGTCGGTGCCGCCGGTGAGCACGCTGATGCCCTTGGCCGCGACGTCCGCGGCGTTCAGGCGCTCGGCCAGGATGCGGGCACCGGCCAGGGTGCGCTCCTGGCGCTCCTTGAACTCCGGGGTCCCGGCGATCTTGAACGCCACGGCCTTGCCGGCGATGACGTGCTCGAGCGGGCCGCCCTGCTGTCCCGGGAACACCGCCGAGTTGATCTTCTTGGCGATGTCCGCGTCGTTGGTCAGGATGATGCCGCCACGCGGACCGGCAAGGGTCTTGTGCGTGGTGGAGGAGACGACGTGCGCGTGCGGGACCGGCGAGGGGTGCAGCCCGGCGGCCACCAGGCCGGCGAAGTGCGCCATGTCGACGAACAGGTACGCGCCGACCTTGTCGGCGATCTCGCGGAAGCGGGCGAAGTCGAGCTGGCGCGGGTAGGCGGACCAGCCGGCGACGATCATCTTCGGCTGGTGCTCGATGGCCAGGGCCTCGACCTTGTCCATGTCCACCACCAGGGTGTCCTCCTCAACGCCGTACGGGACGATGTTGTAGAGGCGGCCGGAGAAGTTGATCTTCATGCCGTGGGTCAGGTGTCCGCCGTGGGCCAGGTTCAGGCCCATGATGGTGTCGCCCGGGCGGATCAGCGCGTGCATCACCGACGCGTTGGCCTGTGCGCCGGAGTGCGGCTGCACGTTCGCGAACTCGGCTCCGAAGAGCGCCTTCACGCGCTCCAGGGCGAGCGTCTCGATGACGTCGACCTCTTCGCAGCCACCGTAGTAGCGGCGTCCCGGGTAGCCCTCGGCGTACTTGTTGGTGAGCACCGAGCCCTGCGCCTGCATGACTGCCAACGCGGTGTGGTTCTCCGAGGCGATCATTTCCAGGCCGCGCTGCTGGCGGGCCAGCTCGGCGTCGATGCGCTCCGCGATCTCCGGATCGAGGCTGCCGATGTCCTGGGTCAGGGACGCCGGGGCCAGGGATTCGAACGTTGCGGTCACGCTACGTCGCCGCCGTTTGCCGAGGCGTAGTCAGCCGCCGAGAGCAGCGGGCCCTCTTCGGAGACCTCGACGGTGAACAGCCAGCCGGCGCCGTACGGGTCCTCGTTCAGGATCGCCGGGTTGTCGATGGCGTCCTGGTTGACCTCGACGATGGTGCCGGAAACCGGTGCGTAAAGGTCCGAAACCGACTTGGTGGATTCCACTTCGCCGCAGGTTTCACCGGCGGTGACCTCGGAGCCGACCTCGGGAAGGTCGACGTAGACCACGTCGCCCAGGGCGTCGGCTGCAACCTGGGTGATGCCCACCTTGGTCGGGGTCGAGGCGTCGACCCATTCGTGCTCGGCCGAGTAGCGCAGGGAGGCAAGAACCTTGCTCATAGTGATGTTTCCTCTCAAAGAATGTGGGTAAGGCTGGTAGCCGGTTGATCGGTGGCGGGGTCCGGCGCGGGTGCCGTGCCCCGCCACCGACAACGTTACTTGGCTCGGGTGTAGAACGGCAGTGCGATGACTTCGAACGGCTCGGCCTTGCCGCGCAGGTCGATGTCCAGCGCGGTGCCGATTTCGGTGAATGCCGGATCGACGTAGGCCATGGCGACCGGGTAGCCGAGCGTCGGGGACGGCTGGCCGGAGGTGACGGTGCCAACCTGCACGCCGTCCTTCACCACCGGGTAGCCGCCGCGGCCGGCGCGGCGGCCCAGGCCCTTGAGGCCGACGAGCACGCGCTTGGCGCCTTCGGCCTTGATGGCCTCCAGTGCCTCGCGGCCCACGAAGTTCTCTTCCTTCTTGAAGGAGACGATCGGGCCGAGGTTGGCCTCGAACGGGTTCCCCTCCAGGGAGAGCTCGTTGCCGTACAGCGGCATGCCGGCCTCGAGGCGCAGCGAATCGCGGCAGGCAAGGCCCGCGGGGATCAGCCCGTGGCCCTCGCCGGCAGCCATCAACGCGGCCCAGAGTTCCGGGGCCTGTGCGTTGGGCACGTACAGCTCGAAGCCGTCCTCACCGGTGTAGCCGGTGCGTGCCAGGAGGATGTCGATGCCGGCGACGGTTGTCTCGTCGGCCGCGTAGTAGCTCATGTCGGAGACAAGGGCCTTGGCGGATTCCTCGACGACCTCGTGCAGGATGGCCACGGCGGCCGGGCCCTGCACGGCGATCAGCGAGGTCTCTGCCGACGCGTCGGTGACCGTGACGTCGAAGCCCGCTGCGCGCTCGGCCAGTGCCGCGGCAACCACCGGGGCGTTGCCGGCGTTCGGCACGACCAGGAACTTTTCGTCCCCGCGGCGATAGGTGATCAGGTCGTCGATGATGCCGCCTTCGGCGTTGCAGATCACCGAGTACTTGGCCTTGCCGACCTTCATCACGGCCATGTTGCCGGCCAGTGCGGTGTTCAGGAAGGTTGCCGCGTCCGGTCCCTCGACCCAGACCTCGCCCATGTGGGAGAGGTCGAAGAGGCCGGCGGTGGAGCGCACTGCCTTGTGTTCGGCCAATTCCGAACCGTACTTCAGCGGCATGTCCCAGCCGCCGAAGTCGGTGAAGGATGCGCCTAGTTCCGCATGCTGGGCATGCAGGGAGGTTTTCTTCGGGTCGCTCATCAAGCTACCTTTCGTGGGGCTCACAAATGAGTGGCGGAATTAGTTTTCGAAGGCTTCGGGGGCAGGGCAGGAGCAGATCAGGTTGCGGTCCCCGCCTGCGCCGTCGATGCGGCCCACGGCCGGGAAGTACTTGTCCACGCGCAGGGCGTGCACCGGGAAGGCGGCCTGCTCGACGGTGTACTTGCGGTCCCAGGCGGTGTTCACGACGGCAGCCACGGTGTGCGGTGCGTTGCGCAGCGGGGATTCCTCGATGGCGAAGTCGCCGGCCAGGACCTGCTCCATCTCGCCGCGGATCGCGATCATTGCCTCGATGAAGCGCTCGATCTCGCCCAGGTCCTCGGACTCGGTCGGCTCCACCATCAGGGTGCCGGCCACCGGGAAGGACAGGGTCGGGGCGTGGAAGCCGAAGTCGATCAGGCGCTTGGCAACGTCCTCGGCGGTGACGCCGGTCTTGTTCGTCAGCTCGCGCAGGTCAAGGATGCACTCGTGTGCGACGAGGCCCTTGTTGCCGGTGAACAGGATCGGGAAGTGCTGGTTCAGGCGGCTGGCGATGTAGTTCGCCGAGAGGATCGCGGTCTTGGTGGCGTCGGTCAGGCCTTCGCCGCCCATCATCGCAATGTAGGCCCAGGAGATCGGCAGCACGCCGGCCGAACCGAAGAGCGTTGCCACGACCGGGACGCCGTCGCGCACGGTGTAGGTGCCGGTGGCATCGCCCGGGAGGAACGGCACCAGGTGCTCGGCCACGGCAACCGGGCCAACGCCCGGTCCGCCGCCGCCGTGCGGGATGCAGAAGGTCTTGTGCAGGTTCAGGTGGCTGACGTCGCCGCCGAACTTGCCCGGCTGCGCCAGGCCGACGAGCGCGTTCATGTTGGCACCGTCGATGTACACCTGTCCGCCGGCTGCGTGGATCTTGTCGCAGACCTCGCGCACGTCCGGGTCGTAGACGCCGTGGGTGGACGGGTAGGTGATCATGATGGCTGCCAGGACGTCCTGGTTTGCCGCGATCTTCGCGTCGAGGTCGTTGGCGTCGATGGAGCCGTCGGCCGCGGTCTTCACGACGACGACCTTCATGCCGGCCAGGACGGCCGAGGCGGCGTTGGTGCCGTGGGCCGAGGCCGGGATCAGGCAGACGTTGCGCTGGTCGTCGCCGTTGGCGCGGTGGTAGCCGCTGATGGCCAGCAGACCCGCGTACTCGCCCTGCGAGCCGGCGTTCGGCTGCAGGGAGACGCCGGCGTAGCCGGTGATGGTGGACAGGCGGCCCTCCAGGTCGGTGATCAGCTCACGCCAACCCTCCGTCTGGTGCTCCGGGGCGAACGGGTGGATGGAGGCGAATTCCGGCCAGGAGATGGATTCCATCTCGGCGGTGGAGTTCAGCTTCATGGTGCACGAGCCCAGCGGGATCATGGTGCGGTCAAGCGCCAGGTCGCGGTCCGAGAGGCGGCGCAGGTAGCGCAGCATCTGGGTTTCGGACTTGATGGTGTTGAAGATCGGGTGGGTCAGGTAGTCGCTGGTGCGCAGCAGCCCGGTTTCCAGCTCGAAGCCCTCGGCCTTGAAGCCCTCGCCGGCAATGCCGAAGACGGCGGCGATGGCGGCGACGTGTGCGGTCGTCGTGGTCTCGTCGGTGGAGATGCCCACGGTGCCAGCGTCGACGCGGCGCAGGTTGATGCCCGCATCCTCGGCCTTGGCGATGATGGTCTCGACGTCGGCGACCTTCACCTGGACGGTGTCGAAGAACTGGCCCGCGGCGAGTTCCAGGCCGGCGCCGGCGAGCACGGTGGCGATGGTGCGCGCGTGGTTGTGGGTGCGCTGGGCGATGCGCTTGAGGCCTGCCGGGCCGTGGTACACGGCGTACATCGAGGCGGTGATCGCCAGCAGCGCCTGGGCGGTGCAGATGTTGGAGGTGGCCTTTTCGCGGCGGATGTGCTGCTCGCGGGTCTGCAGGGCCAGGCGGTACGCGGGGGTTCCCGCATCGTCCTTGGAGACGCCGACGAGGCGGCCCGGAAGGGCGCGCTCCAGGCCGTTGCGCACTGCCATGTAGGCTGCGTGCGGGCCGCCGAAGAACAGCGGTACGCCGAAGCGCTGGGTGTTGCCGACGGCGATGTCGGCGCCCTGCTCGCCCGGGGAAGTAATAAGGGTCAGCGCCAGGATGTCGGCGGCGACGGTGACCATGGCGCCGCGTTCCTTGGCGGCGGCGATGATGGCGGTGTGGTCGACGACGGCGCCGTCGTTGCCCGGCTGCTGCAGGACGATGCCGGAAATCTCACCCTCGGGCAGGCCCGCGGTCAGGTCGGCGATCTCGACCTCGAAGCCGAGTGCGTCCGCGCGGCCCTGGACCACGGAAACGGTCTGCGGGAAGAGGTTTGCATCGAGCACGGTCTTGGCGGTGGCCTTGGCCTTGTTGGCGCGGCGCATCAGCAGCACTGCCTCGGCGACGGCGGATGCCTCGTCGAGCATCGACGCGTTGGCGATCGGCAGTCCGGTCAGGTCCATGACCATGGTCTGGAAGTTCAGCAGTGCCTCGAGGCGGCCCTGGGAGATCTCCGGCTGGTACGGGGTGTAGGCCGTGTACCAGGCCGGGTTCTCCAGGATGTTGCGCAGGATCACCGGCGGGGTGTAGGTGTCAGAGAAGCCCTGTCCGATCATCTGGGTCTTCATGACGTTCTTGCCGGCGAGCACGCGGAGGTCGGCGAGGACCTCGGCTTCGGTGCGCGGGTCGGGCAGGTTCAGGGGCTCGCTCTGGCGGATGTCGGCCGGAACGGCCGTATCGACGAGTTCGTCGAGGGAGGAATAACCAAGCTGGGCAAGCATGGTGTCGATGTCGCTGCCCTGGGGGCCGATGTGGCGGGCGACGAACTCTGCGGACGGGGTCACGGTCATGGGGAACTCCATTGGGTCATCGGCGTGCGCGCACGCCGAACGAGCTGCAAGTTCCTCCCCGACCCTGTTGCTGTGACCTGAGAGTTTCCGCACCGCTTCGCTTGTCGGCGAAACAAATGCTTGCACCTTCGGTGAGCCGCACCGCCGTGGCGGTGTTGCTGCTTTCCAGAGTTGCCTCTTCGCGGCGGTACGGGGGCCTGAGAGTTTCCCGGGGAGGAATTGCTCCTACGGCGCCCGACCAACGTACGTTGTGCGGGACTCTCCCGCCGCATGTCAGTGGCTATGCCCCCTGCGAGGCACGATATCCATCCTACCGGCGATGCGTGAGCTAAACAACACGGAGCATCCAAACCCTTGTCAGAATGCGGTTTTCCATGGACACGCACATGCAACACAGATATTTCACCCCAAACACTTGACGCTTCAACCAATTGGGTCTAGTGTTTTACTTGAAAGTTCAAGCAAAACAAATTTGAGGACACCGTGAAGAAATTCCTCTCCAGGATCTTCGGAAAGAAGGACACCATGTCAATCGACATCACCATCATCGGAACCGGCAACATGGCCCGCGCGCTCTCCACCCGCGTACTCGCCGCAGGCAAGAACCTTCAGGTCCTGGCCCGCAACACCGCGGCCGCCGAGGCACTGGCCGCGGAGCTCGGGGCGGACACCGTGCCCGGAAACACCACCGAGGCGCCGGCCGGCGGCATCGTCATCCTGGCGCTGCCCTTCGACGCCTCGAAGGAATACGTCGTGGCACAGGGCGCCGCACTGGAGGGGAAGGTCCTCGTCGACATCTCCAACCCCGTCGATTTCTCCACCTTCGACACCCTGACCACCGCCGACGGCAGCTCCGCCGCCGAGGAAATCGCGGCTCTCACCTCCGCCAGCGTCGTCAAGGCATTCAACACCAACTTCGCCGGACCCTTGACGGCCGGCAACGCCGACGCCTCGACCCAGGACGTGTTCATCGCGGGCGACGACGCGGCCCGCACCGCAGTAGCCGAGTTCGCCACTGCCGCAGGCATGCGCCCCCTTGAGGTCGGCGGCATCCACCATGCCCGCGAGCTCGAGGGCTTCCAGCTCCTGATGATGGCCATGCAGGTCAACCCGGCGCTGGCCGATTTCAACTGGAACACCTCACTGAAGGTTGCCGTCTAGCCCCGGCACCAAGCAGGGCACCAAACACAAAAGGTCCGCGGGAACGATGCCACCAGGCATCCGCCCCGCGGACCTTTTCGTGCGTGCCCCAGCTAAACGACCCCGGAGACGCCCAGCCAGGAACCAATCGCGAACGTGACACCCAGCGCTGCGGCACCGCCGACCAGAACCCGCAAGGTCGGGCGCAGCATCGGCGCGCCGCCGAGCCTGGCGCCCAGCGCCCCGGTGACGGCGAGCGCCAGCAGCACCGCGATGAAGGTGACGGGGATCTTCAGCGGTCCGGGCAGGAACACGGCCGTCGCGAAGGGCAGCGCCGCCCCGATGGAGAAGGCGATCGCCGAGGCGAACGCCGCATGCCACGGGCTGGCCACTTCGTCCTCGTCGAGGTGAAGTTCCGCCTCCAGGTGCGCGGATAGTGCATCGTGGGCCGTCAGCTCCTTGGCAACCTGTGCCGCGGTGTGCTCGCTCAGGCCCTTGGAGCGGTAGATCGCGGTGAGTTCCTCCAGCTCGGCCTCGGGCATCTCCTCGAGTTCCCGGCGTTCCTTCTCGATCAGCGCCCGCTGGGAATCCGCCGAGCTGGAGACCGAGACGTACTCCCCCAGTGCCATGGAGATGGCACCGCCGATAGCCGCGGCCGCACCGGCAGCGACGATCGGCCCGGTGGCCGTGGAGGCCCCGGCCACGCCGACGACCACGGCCGCCACGGACACGATGCCGTCGTTGGCCCCGAGCACCCCGGCGCGCAACCAGTTCAGCCGTGCCGCAACCCCTGCATCGTGCGGTTCCTGGTCATGCTGCACTGCCTCTTGAGTCATGCCCCCAGCCAACCACGCCGCCGCGGTCCTTGGCCAGCGGCGGGATGCCGCCCGGCTCCCCCTATGCGGGAAGCGCGGTGCCCCGGGCGCCATCCGGGCCCAGGGAAACGAAACCGGGGTACCGGGCGGCGAGGTTGTCGCCCGAGGAGGTTCCGGTCAGCCGGCGCTTGACCCACGGGGCCAGGAATTCCTTGGCCCAGGCGGCATCGGAGCGCATTCTTTCGGCGCGGGTCCGCACGACCATCGGCGGCAGCTCCGGCACCTCGATCCCCGTCTCGCGGCCCAGCACGCCGAGGACCTTCCGGGCCATCAGCGTGTGCCCCGCGGTGCCCATGTGCAGGCGGTCGGTGGCCCAGTAGCGCCAATCCTGGAACTCGCGCCAGCGCCAGTAGTCGGCAATCACGGCCCCGTGCCGGTCGGCGATCTCGCGTACGCCCTCGTTGAAGATGGCGGTGCGCCCGCGGGTCTTTTCGAAGATTGCCGAGCCGTTGGAGTCGAAGCCGGTGAACAGCAGCAGCTGCGCCCCGGTGCCGGCGAGCTTTGCCACGGTGTCCTCGTAGCGCTGCATCAACGCATCGATGTCCACGCTCGGGCGCAGGATGTCGTTGCCGCCCATGTACAGGCTGACCAGCGTCGGCTTCAGGGCCAGGGCGGCGGGAAGCTGCTCGGCCACCACCTGCCGGACCTTCTTGCCGCGGATCGCCAGGTTCGCGTACCCCCACTCGGGGTCGGCGCAGAGCTGCTCGGCGACGCGGTCCGCCCACCCGCGCACCCCGTTGGGGCGCGCCGGTTCCGCATCGCCCATCCCCTCGGTGAAGGAGTCGCCAAGTGCCAGGTATCGTTTCGGGAATTCCACGGCACCAGACTATCCCTCGCGGCCCCCCGCGCTGCGGAGGCGACGGCCGCGTGCGACACGACGGAATTCACGGCATCCATGCGTCCCCGGCACAGCCGCCACCAAGGATTCCGGCGCACTCTCGAACCATGAGACCCAACCTGCACCGCACTCCCGCAGCCACCGACGCCCCGGCTTTCGGACACGACGCGACCCGCGACCCCGACGCCGCCCGCCCGCTAAACATCGGCGACCCCGGCCCGGCATCCGGCCGGTACACCGTCCCCGTGCACTTCGTCGTCACGCATGGTTCGGCGGGCCTGCCCGGGCAGATCCCCTGGCTCGAGGAAATCCGTGCCGACCAGTACCTCTCCGACCTGCACTCCGAGGTCATCTAACGACCCGGCACGCCACCTGCCGCGGCCCGGCCGCCGGTTACCCGGCGAGCAGGACCTGGCGGGCCAGTACGCTCAACTGCCCGCCGCGCGAGCCGGTTCCGTTGGCCTCCGCACGTGCCGGGACGTAGCCCACCGCCAGTCCGTAGGCGGGGTCCGCATAACCGATCGCCCCGTTGGCGCCGTCGTGGCCGAAGGCCCGGGCCGATCCGAAGTCGTTTGCGGCGTGCGGCTTCATGAAGCCGATGGCGAAGGCCCCGGGGTTGTTGTGCGAGCGGTCCAGGCCGAACACCCGGTCCCGGCCCACCAGCTCGATGGTCTCCGCACTCAGCAGCGGCGCGTGCTCGTCGCCGGATTCGTCGACGAACCCGGTGCTCACCGCCGCATAGAGCCGGGCCAGGCCGCGGGCGTTGGCCACCCCGCCGATCGAGGCGGACCCGGCTTCGCGGATGGAGCGCGCGTTCGGGACCTCCATGATCTCGAAGCTGCGTCCCTTGGGCCCGTCGAAGCCGCCGGTGGAATTCACCGCCAGGCCCAGCGGGGAGAAGGGGTCGATGAACACCGCCGGGCGTTCCTGGCCCGAACCAAGCACCGGGCGGAAGCGCGGTTCAAGTTCCTCGGGCAGCCCCAGGTGGAAGTCGATGCCGTGCGGGGCGCGGATGCGCCAGTCGTAGATGTGCTGCAGGGTTTCCCCGGCACAGCGGCGGGCCAGCTCCTCCATGAACACGCCCATGGTCAGCGCGTGGTAGCAGTGGATGCCCGGTGCGCTCCACAGCGGGGGTGTGGCGGCGATGATGGCAGCGGCCAGCCGGGAATCGTGCAGCTCCTCCTGGGTGAAGCCGCCGGGAACCCCGGGCAGCCCTGCCTGGTGGCTCAGCAGCTGGGCCACGGTGAGGTGCTCCTTGCCGGCTGCGGCGAACTCGGGCCAATACACGGCCACCGGTGCCTCCAGGTCCAGCAGGCCTCGCTGCACCAGCAGGGCCATCACGATCGCGCCGGCTCCCTTGGAACAGGAGAACACCCCGGTCAGCGACTCGGGCGTGGCGTCGGGGCCCACGGCCATGTCCAGCACCAGCCTGCCCTCCTGGTAGACGGCCAGCTGCCCGGAATACCCCGGGTCCTCGGCGGCGAAGGAGGCCATCAGCTCCGCCACGGGGGCGAAGCGCTGGTCCATGACATGCGTGTTGTTCTGCGTGCTCACCCGCACCACATTACCCACACCCGCTGCCCCGGCCGATGCCTGGTGTGCGGCACGCCGCTCAGGCGGAGGGTGTTTCCTGCCTGTAGCGCAGCAGCCAGCGGCCGTCGACGCGGTGCCAGAACGAGGAGCACAGGACCATGTCGTTCCCGGCCAGCAGGCGGTAGGCCAGCTGCACCAGGTCCGCCCCCAGCGGGTTCGCGGCAAGCACCTGCAGCGAGCCGCCGGCCGGCAGCTGCTGGCCGGCCCCGAGCGCGGCAATGATCGTGGAGCGGTCGGTCAGCGAGCCGTCGCGGCTGATCTCCTGGAACTCGGGGTGCAGGAAGGCCAACATCTCGCCCAGGTCGGTGCGCACGGTGGGTGAGAGCAGTTCGCTTTCCAACTCGAAGACCATGTGCAGGTCCGCGGCCTGATCAGCGCTTGCCGGAGCCGGCGCGGCGGCGGGTGCCGGAGCCACCGGGGCTGGCGCGGCAGGCACGGGGTCCGCGGGGACCTCCGCGTGCGGGGTTACTGCTTGCGGCGCGGCGGCCGCTGCCGTTCCGGTGCCCTCGAGACCCGGGCCGGCGTCGGGTTCCCGGCCGGCCTGGTACGCGGTGGCGGCGGCGCGGGCGCGGTCGTCGGCGGCCTCGTTGAGCTCGTGCCCGGCATGGCCCTTGACCCACTCGAAGCGGTAGTTCCGGCCCTTGATGGCGGCGTCGAGGTCCTTGAGCAGTTCCAGGTTCAGCACCGGCTTGCCGTCGGACTTCTTCCAGCCCTTCCTCTTCCAGCCCGGCATCCACTTGGTCACGGAGTTGATCACGTACTGGGAGTCGCAGAGGATGTGCAGTTCCTCCTCCGGGCGGTGTGCCGTGGCGCGGAAGAGGTCAAGCACCGCCATGAGCTCGCCCATGTTGTTGGTGCCGTGGGCCCAGCCGCCGGCGCGCCAGTGGTCGTCGTCGATGTACCAGGCCCACCCTGCCGGTCCTGGGTTTCCGAGGGCTGATCCGTCTGCGGCTGCGGTGATCGTCATGGTTTCAATCCTGCCACGGCCCCGCCGACGGATTCACTTCGGCACAGGTCCGGGCCCCGCCGACCGTCGGCAGGAGTGCATTGGATCAGAGGTCGATGGAGAAAAGCAGCGAATCCCGTGCGGCGCCGTCGATCACCTTGTGCCCGGGCAGCAATGCAACCCGGCGCATGCCGCACTTCTCCAGCACGCGGATGGAGGCGGCGTTCTCCGGCCGGCATGTCGCGACCACGCGGCGCACCCCGAGGTCGCGTGCGGCATCGAGCATTGCCGCGGCGGCCTCGGTGGCGTAGCCGTTTCCCCACGCACCGGCGGCCAGCACGTAGCCGATCTCCGCCGTCGTTTCCCCGGGCGCCGTGTCGGGGGCTCCGGGCATCAGCGCGATCGAACCCAGCACCCGTCCTTCCACGCAGATCGCCAGCGTGTAGGTCCGCCGCGGGACGGCGCGTTGTTCCGCGAGGCAGCTGCGCAGGAAGTCCCGGGTGTCATCCGGGGTGTTCGGGCCCCACTCGACGAAGACGCACACACGGGGGTCCGAGGCGAACGCATGCACCGCGTCGTGGTCGGCCGAGGTGTACTCGCGCAGGACAAGGCGCTCCGTGCTGATGTGCATTCATCCATCGTGGCATGTGGGATGCATTTTCCCGGGTTTCGGGTCACGTCCCCCGCTCCGGCGTCGCCCATAAAAACCGCACGGCGGAAGGCAACGACCCTGTAACGATCCCCCGCCCCGCCGCGTCCCGGCTGGCTCCGCAGGGTGCCAGTCGCCTAGATTCGATGGCAGTGGGTTACCACCCGTTCGCCCGCCGGGGGTCGGCCGTTCGTGAACCAACGAACCACCATCGATCCCTGCCCGGGCAACATCACCGCGAGACAGGATGATTTGATGCCACACCCCATGAGGTCCACCGTCGGTGCAGCAGTGCTGGCCGGCGCCCTGGTGTTCTCGGGCACCGCCGCCAACGCCCAGCCCGTGCCGGCCGACGATTCGGCGGCCACGGCACAGATCGAGCAGGCCGCCCCGGAAGCCGACCAGAGCGTCCCGGCTCCGGCTCCGGCCGATGCACCGTCGATCCCGGCGGTCCCCGCAGCACCCGCAGACGAAACTCCGGGCACCGACGCGCCGGCCGGCGAACCGGCAACGGACCCGGCCGGAGCGGAAGCCGACGCCACGTCCCCGGCGACCGAGGAACTGCCCGCCGCGGAAGGAAGCACGGGAGACGAGACCCCGGCCGATGCCTCCACCCCGGTCCCGGCAGAAATTCCGGCGGAGGTACCCGCCGAGGTGCCGGCCGAGGCCCCGGCCTCGGAGGTCCTCCCCGCCGGACAGCCCGCTCCATTGACCGGTACGGAGGCTCCCGCAGGACAGGTTGCCCCTCCGGCCGCCAAGCCTGCCGCAGCGGAGAAGAGCGCCGCCAAGGAGAAGGCCCCCGCGCCACCTCTCCCCGGCGCCGGCACGATCACGTTCCCCGAAGGCTCCAGCGAGTGGACCGAGAAGCAGTGGAACGAGTGGATGCTCAGCAACGAGGGCGGCCAGTGGCTGGAAGAACAGGCCGAGCCGCTCGTGGAGGCGATGGAATCCGAAGACTTCGCGGGCTTCGTCGACTCGATCATCCCGTTCCTCATCGACGGCACCCCCGAGGAGCTGCTCGCCTACCTGGAGGCCACCTACCCGGATGACCTTTACCTGGCACAGTTCATGGTCGGGGTTGCCCTGGCCCAGCTGATCGAGGAGGGCGTGCTCGACGAGGACGGCAACTTCATCGGCGAACTCGTTCCCGGCGACGAAGACCCCGCCGAGGAGACCGACGGCGGCACCGATGAACCCTCCGAGGAAACCGACGGGGAAACCGACATCGAGCCGGTCGCCAACATCACCAAGCCGAAGACCCCGACGACCAAACCTGTCGAGGTCTTCACCCCGGTCAAGGTTCCCTCCGGCCAGCTGGCCGAGACCGGCGCCGAGGGCACCATCCTGCTGGCCGGCGCCGGCGCCGGGATGCTGTTGCTGGGTGTCGGCGCCTTGGCGCTGCGCCGCCGCAAGCAGGCCTGACACACGCACCCGGGAGGGGTGCGGGCCAGCCGGGAAGCATGAACTGCTCCCCGGCTGGCCCGCGCCCCTCCTTTTCGTTGCCGCCCATTTGCCGAGGCACACCATGTCCCGACTCGCAGTGCCGTCGGATCGGGGATCGCGTGGAGCCCATGGTCTAGGCTCTGTCCATGCAGTCATTCCTGAGCCCCGCGCAGCACGCAGACCTCTACGATGCGGAGAACGCCTGGACGGCGGCGGAGGACTTCTTCCTCGCGTTCGCCAACGAGCAACCCGCCAGCCGCGTGCTGGACCTGGGCTGCGGCACCGGCAGGTTGACCGTCGCACTGGCCGGGGCGGGGCACACCGTGACGGGCGTCGACCCCCACCCCGGTTCGCTCGCCGCGGCCCGGGCCAAGCCCGGGGCCGACGCGGTGCACTGGATCGACGGGACCTCCGCGGCGCTGCCGCCGGATGCGTCCTTCGACACCGCCATCATGAGCTCGCACGTGGCCCAGGCGATAGCCGACGAACGCGACTGGGCACGGACCCTGCGCGATGTCCGGGCCGCCCTGGTACCCGGCGGACGGCTGGTCTTCGACTCGAGGGACCCGCAGGCCCGCGCCTGGGAACGCTGGACCCCGGCCAACACCCGCAGCCACCACACGCTGCCCGACGGCACGGCGCTCCAGCTCTGGATCGACGCCGCCGAACGCGAGAAGGGCCTGGTCGGGATCACCGAACACCGCTTCCTGGCCGACGGCAACCGCGAATTCGAGGACGCACTGCTGGCATTCCGCAGCGAGTCCGCCCTGCGCCGGGAACTTGCCTCTGCCGGGTTCACCGTGGAACGGGTGCTCGGCGGCTGGGCCGGGCAACCCGTGGGCGAGGGCGACGGCGAACTGATCGTCATCGCACGCGTCTAGCCGGCACTCCCGCCCTGCGCACTCAGCGGTAGCCCGTGGGATCCGCCGGCAGCCCGGCGTCCTGCACCTCCGCCAGGTAGCGCCAGCAGTCCGGGGCCGATCCGTCGACGTCGGTGAACCCGTAGTCGCGGGCCAGTTCGCCGCTGGAGAACGAACCGCCGTTGCGTGAGTGCACGTGCGGGTCAGCGGCCAGCGCCGCCACGGCGCGCCCCACGAAGCGCGGGGATTCGCTGATTGCCGCAAAGTGGCCGTGCTCCGCGGTGGCGGTGCGCCAGTTCGACTCGTCGACCCCGAAGGCCTCCAGCGTCATCTCCGAGCGCAGCCAGCCCGGGCTCAGCGCCAGCGCCGTGCACCCGTGGGGTTCCAGCTCGCGGGCCAGGTCGAAGGCCAGGCGCAGGGGCGCGTTCTTGGCCAGGTCGTAGAAGGTGGACACCCGGTAGTTCCCCCGGTTGTAGGCGGCGGTTCCATCGGTCACCTCCACCACCAGCCCGCCGGGGTTCCGGCTCAGCAGCCCCAGCGCGTGGTGCGCCGTGATGAGGTGCGTCTTCACGCCGAGCTCCAGCATGCGCAGCCCGTCCCCCAGGTCGTGGCGCCAGATCGGCGTGTCCCAGTCGATCAGCTTTTCCCCGCCCCACACGTCGTTGACCAGTACGTCGAGCCGGCCGGACTCGGCCCCGATGCGGGCCACCAGCGCCGCGACGGCGTCGGGATCCAGGTGGTCCACCGCCACGGCGATGCCGAGCCCGCCGGCCGCGGTGACAAGTTCGGCGGTCTCCTCAATGGTTTCGGGCCTGTCGTACTCGCTGCGCCTGCCCCGGGTGCTGCGGCCCGTGCAATACACCGTGGCACCGGCTTCGCCGAGCCCGACGGCGATCCCGCGGCCCGCCCCGCGCGTGGCCCCGGCAACCAATGCGGTCTTCCCCTGAAGCGGCTTGTCCATGGGACAACGCTAGCCCCGGGCACCCGGCACAGGCCAGATGCGCGGCTAGATGCCCGGCTAGATGATCGGGTAGAGCGGGTTGTGCCCGGCGGCCATGCGCTCGGAATCGCGCACCGGCCCCGGCGCCGTGCCTGTCCCCCAGGGGTTCCCTCCGAGCGCCTCGCGCCCGTGCGGCTCCAGCCAGTTCTCCAACTCCGGCCCCTTGGGCACGATCCGCGTCGGGTTCACGTCGGTGTGCACCACGTAGTAGTGCTCCTTGATCTGCTCGAAGTCGACGGTGTCCCCGAAGCCCGGCAGCGCGAACAGGTCGCGGGCGTAGGCCCAGAGGTTCGGCATCTCGATCAGCTTGTTCCGGTTGGCCTTGAAGTGGCCGTGGTAGACGGCGTCGAAACGCACCAGCGTGGTGAACAGCCGCACGTCGGCCTCCGTGATCGACTCCCCCATCAGGAAACGCCGGGCAGCAAGGCGTTCCTCCAGCCAGTCCATGGCGGTCCAGAGGCGGTCGTAGGCCTCGTCGTACGCTTCCTGGTCGCCGGCGAAGCCGCAGCGGTAGACCCCGTTGTTGACCTCGGTGAAGATGCGCTTGATGACCTGCATCATCTCCCCGGCCGTTTCCGCCGGCAGCAGGTCGGGGGCGCCGGCGCGGTGGAATGGTTTCCACTGCGTGGAGAAGTCCAGGGTGATCTGCGGGTAGTCGTTGGTGACGACGGCGCCGCTTGGCACATCCACGATGGCCGGAACGGTGATGCCGCGCGGGTAGCCGGCGAAGCGCCTGAAGTAGTTCTCCTGGATGCGCGCCGTGCCCAGCACCGGGTCCACGCCGCCGGGATCCAGGTCGAAGGTCCACGAGCGCACGTCGTGCACCGGACCCGGGGTGCCCAGCGAGATGGCGTCCTCCAGGCCCAGCAGCCGGCGGACGATGATGGCGCGGTTCGCCCACGGGCAGGCGCGCGCCGCCACCAGTCGGTAGCGCCCGGCCTCCACGGGCCAGAGCTCCGCCCCTTGAGCCACACCCGCGTGGATGGTGCCGATGGTCCCGCCGGTCTCTCCGCCCGCGGCGCGCACCGCCTCCGGATCCGCCACGATGCGGTCCTGGATGTAGTTGGTGTCGCGCGTGAATTCGCCGCCGCCCACGTAGGCGCCCGCGGTGCCGTACTCGTCGCCGGTCGATGTTTCACCCGTTGATTGTTCACCCATGGCCAGTCCACCCATCGTTCATCCATCCATCGTTTGTCCACGTACTGCCAGTTCGCCGGCCACGGTGCACCCGTGCCCGGCCGACCCGTTGCCCGCCCGACCCGTTGCCCGCCCGACCCTTTACCCGCCCGACCACGGGGCCGGCAGCGGCGGAAAAGCGCAACGGCCCGCCCGCGGAACGTCGCGGGCGGGCCGTTGCCGATGGTGCGCTCCCGCGGGGGAACGCTGCAGCGCACCATCGTGGCCGGGGGGGGGGGGGGGGCCCCCCCACCCCCCCCCCCCCCCCCCCCGGGGCCCCCCCGG